>CANHGW010000004.1 GCA_947460175.1 Bacteroidota bacterium
TAACTCAAACCATTCCAACTAAGGAAGGTGTACCACCTTATAGTCAAATTTACTCACTTGAAACAGATACAAATGGCTATATATATATAGCCACAGATAATGGTCTCTATATTTATAATGGAGCTGAAATTGAAGTTTTCCACCCTAGCTTAATTGGTAACAACAGGCAATTTATTGGTTTCTACAAAGACGGAAATAATATATATGCTTTACCACTCAATTATAAAATTATAAAAATTACAAATGGAAGAACTCATCAATTTAAAGAAATAAATTATGGCAACAACAACTACAGCGTTTTTTCGGCCTATACAAATGCGAATAATGAATTAGAATTTATAGCTGCTGAAGAATATACATATCGATCACTATTGAGATTGACAAAGGACGATCAACTCATACTTAAAGAAAAACAGATTAATCAGTTTGATGTATATAAAAAACTTATTGCAATAAAAACTATTGATTCAAATCAACAAAAATTAAATAAAAAATTAAACTCATGCGAAAAGCCTCTATTATACAATAATCAATTTTTGTTTTTAAATAGCGAAATATTTAAAATTGGCAATGGAAAATCTAGATTAATAATAGATATAGAAAAATATAAATTGGAAGGATCCATCTTACGCTATTTTCAATTTAATGATAATGAATTTGCAATATCCATAATGGGTAAAAACTATGGCATATACAGATTTAACAATAATCGATTAGATACTCTTTATAATAAAGAACCTTGTACAGGAATCACTCAAGATAAGTTTCAAAACATATGGATAAGTACATTAAATGGAAAGCTGTTAAAAATCAATAAATTTGTAACTACCAAATCTAAACAAAATTTCAAGCCATTATCTGATATTGTGAATGTATTATCGCCATGCGATAATATACTTTTTATATCTGATATGAATGCTAATTTATACGAATTGAATTTAATCAATGGAAACTTGAAACTACTGGTAAAAGCTACATCAAATTATAACAAACAAAATAATTTATACAAATTAGATGGATTTACATTTTATACAAACAATAAATCTATATATCAATTTAAAGAAAATAAATTAATCAACACAACTCCCTTGCCAATTACACAACAAGAAAGCTCGGTGAGAGTATACACACTAAATGGCCAAAAGGTGTATATCAATAATTTTCACATGGAGTATCTACCGAAGGGATTTAAAAAATTAGAAAGAATCATTACTTCAATCAGGATTAATCAAATAGAAAAAGATGAATATGAAAATTTATGGATTGCTTCACAATCTGGATTATTCACGTTTAATCTTAATAAAAAAATATCATTTCAAAAATATATAACCAATACAGCAATTGACTCTACATCTGTCAACTCAATTATTTTATTAAAAAGCTATTTATTTTTATTATGCAATGGGATTATCTACAAATACAATATTGCGAATAAAAGTATTGAAAAAATATATACAGACAAATTAATCAAATCGCTCTTATTGCTTGATAACAATATAATTGGGATAACTCAACATGGATATAAAATATTCAATATTTCGCTTGAAAACATTTCATCGTTTGAATTTCAAAAGGACATGATTAATGAAAAAATCAAAAATGCCTACTGCGATCATAAACAACTTATCCTATTAAATAATTCTCAGTTATTTATAATACCTAAATCTGATTTGTCGTTAAAAAACAATGAAGAGACCAATTTAATCATAACAAAAGCCACTTTCAACAACTCCCTTATTTCTATTGATAATAATACTAATAGCTTTTCATCTAAATGGGAAAAGTCGAATCAATTTAAAATTGATTTTGATTTGCTTAATAATTTCATTTCGGATTTTGAAATAGGAACCTATTCTCTATTACTAGGCAAGGATACCCTTATTAAAAACACCAAACTAACCAACAACTCTATAAATATTAATAATTTATTGCCAGGAAATTATACCATTTTAATTCAGTTAAAAAATAATATTAATCATAGAATATTCTACTACCTTCAACCGCAATTTTACCAGACTAAGCTTTTCATTTTAATAAGCATATTATTATCGGGATTGTTGATATTTTTTATTGCAAGTTGGATATCCAGGAAATTACAACTAATAAAATTCAACAATCAATTACAGCAAAGCAAACTATTACAACTTGAAAGTACCTCTCGATTAAATCAATTAAATCCTCACTTTATATTTAATGCACTGACCCCACTTCAAAACTACATTATTACCTCAGAGAAAGACAAAGCAGCAAAATACCTAACTCATTTTTCAAGTCTGCTTCGTAAAATGCTTATTATTTCTAGAAAAAGTACAATTTCCATTCATGAAGAAATCCAGTTTTTACAAGAATATTTATACATACAGTCTGTTGAAAAAGATCATTCATTTAAATATACAATCAATAATTGCCTGTCAGAAAAAGATTCATTAAATTGTATGATTCCCAACATGATGATACAACCACTTGTAGAAAACGCCATCAATCATGGTATGGATTTGCGTAAAAATCAGATGGGATTACTTGAAATCACTTTTGAAAAAATAAATACATCTCAATTAAAAATTACTATTTTTGACAATGGCGAGGGGTTTGAAATTAATGAAATTGAAAAAATAAAGGCAAATCATGCCATTGATATTATTAATGAACGACTTGAATTAATAAACAAAACGACAAAAAAAGAACTTAACAACTTAACATTTCAAAAGACAGGAAAGGGGTTTGAATCAATTATTATTTTACCTACAACATTTTTTTAAACAATGAAAATTAAAGCATTTATAGTCGAAGACATATCACATTCTATTAAAACATTAGAAATTTTATTACAAAAATACGATGAGATTGAATTGGTGGGCTTTGCTACAAATGCAGAAGAAGCTATAGAAAAATCAAAGAATTAAAACCTGATGTATTGTTTATGGATATTAAACTTGGTAAAGATTCCGGGTTTACCGTATTAGATCAAACAAAGGGCTTTTATAAATTTGTAATTTTTACAACTGCCTATTCTGAATACTCTCTTTCAGCATTTAATTATCAAACGCTACATTATTTGTTGAAACCAATCGATATCGACATGCTTGATAAAGCCGTTGACAAAGTAATTAATTTTTTCGAAGCAACATCAAACACTGTCAATCCTTATGATGAAATCAACAAATTGAATCTTATTTTAAATAATAAAAATGGCAAAACTATATTTGTCCCTGAAAAAAATAGTTGGCTTGCTATCAATACAGATCAAATTCTTTATGTTAAAGCAGAGGCTAGTTACTCATATATCAATACACTTGTCAAAAATATCAAAGTAAGTAAGAACTTAAGTGCAATGGAAAAAATGCTAGAAGGCCAAGATCATTTTTTTAGAGTTCATCGAAGTTATATTATCAATACGCTTTATATAAAATCATTAAAAAAAGGGAACGATAGTAGTATAGAATTGATTAATGGTGAAAACATTCCTATATCTCAAAATGAAAAGAATGTTTTTTTCACAAAACTTGGGGTTAAGCAAGATCAAGATGAATTATAAAATAAGCAATATTATATTTTTTATTTAGAATTCATTATAATAACAAAAGCCGCTCAATGAGCGGCTTTTGTATTGAAATTACCAACTAAAAACTATCGTTGTGTTTTTTGAAAACGAATGACTTTTGCTTCATTTTGCCCGTCAGAAACAATGATTGAATATATTCCTGATGCTAAATGCTCTACAGGTATAGTAACCAATTTGGTTTCATTGTTTACATCTACAGCTGAGTTGAACACTGATTTTCCTACAGCATCTATCATTTTGATTTCATACATCAATTCATCTGGCGAGCTGATTGAAACAGTGGTAGAGGTAGATGAAGGATTAGGATACAATTTAATGTCGCTAATTGCAGTACAACTAATATTCACATTTCGAATTGCTGAATATTCAAATTTGCCATCAATGTCTACAATGCGTAATCTATACTCCGTATTTCCTTTGGCTACATTTTTATCGGTATAAGTGTAAGTTTGAGGCACTTGACTCAAACCAACAGCTGTTTTAGTTCCAATCATCTCAAAATTACTGTTCTCAACTTTTCGTTCAATTTCAAATCGTGCAACATTGAATTCTTGTGCTGTTGTCCATTCTAATCGAGCATTACAATCATTGGCAATTACGTCGAATTGATTCATGATTGCAGGTAAAGCAGCATTTGGTTTGAAGATTGTAATATAGACAGTTGCTGTATCACATACTACAGGAATTCCATTATCACATTTGCTGTAGATAAATTGATCAGGTCCATCGTAATTGTTATTAGGTGTGTATACAAATGTTCCGTCAGTATTGAATACGACTGTTCCATTTGCAGGGTTTGATACTTGAGTGAAAGTCACTAGATGATCTTGAGGATCTGTATCATTTAATCCTACACTTCCTGGCACTGGTGTGTTTACCGATGTTACATACGCATCATCATTGGCATATGTTTGATTTGTAGAAAGTGGTATTCCTGTTACATCGATATATACATCTGCAGTATCACATGCAATTGGACTACCATTGTCACAGATATAGTATGTATACATATCTGTTCCTGTAAATCCAGGGTTTGGCGTATACGTTACTGTTCCATTCGGGTTTACAACAATCGTACCATTCGAAGGGTTTGAAATTACTACAGGTGCTCCAACAGCATCTCCTTGAGGGTCGTTATCGTTACACTTGATACACATTGTAATAGGAGTATTAAATGGTGTCGTACCATGATCATCTTGAGCAATGACTGTATTTATACCTAGTTTGAAACCAGGTGAAACAATAATTGTTAATGTAGTAGTATCACACAAACTAATAGGTGCTGGTGAGCAAACTATGTACTGAACACTATCTCTACCAATAAATCCTGGATTAGGTGTATAGGTATAAGTACCGTCAGTATTTAATACCAAAGTTCCATTACTCATTGTTCCTAATTGTGTAAATGTACTTCCAGGAATTACATCATCATTTGTAGCAACAGTTCCAGATACCGGAATGTTCACAGTTGTTTGATTGATATCAGGATTAGCATTTTGTTGAGGTTGGTTGATGGTAATATATGCGGTAGCCGTATCACAAACCACAGGAGTACCATTGTCACATTTGCTATATACAAATTGATCTGGGCCAGTATAGTCACCATTAGGAGTATATGTAAATGATCCATCAGGATTTAATACGACTGTTCCGTTTGATGGTCCAGTTACTAATGTAAATGTAACACCATCATTTTGTGGATCTGTATCATTTCCAGCGACACTATTATTGATTGGCGTATTCACAGGAGTTGTGTAAGCATCATCGTTTGCATATGTTTGATTGTTGGTAATTGGATTATCTACAATGGTAACATATGCATAAGCTGTATCACAAGCAGTAGGTGTGCCATTATCACAGATATAGTATTGATATACATCCTCACCTGTAAATCCAGGATTAGGCGTGTATGTAACAGTTCCGTTTGGATTTACAACCACGGTACCATTTGAAGGATTTGCAATCACTGTTGGATTGCTAATCGTGTTTCCGTTTGGATCGCTATCGTTGCACAATAAACACATCGTTACGGGTGTATTTACTGGAGTCGTAGCATGATCATCTTGAGCTATAATCATATTTCCAATATTTGAATACAATGGGGTTACTACAATAGTTAACGTTGTAGTATCACACAAATTTACAGGAGCTGGTGAACATACTACGTAACTAATACTATCAGTACCTACAAAATTAGGATTAGGCGTATAGGTATAAGTACCATTAGGATTCATCACTAACGTTCCATTTTCCATTGTACCAATTGGCGTGAATGTACTTCCTGGTATTACGTTATCATTTGTTGCTACAGATCCACTAACTGGTGTATTTACAATAGTTTGGTTGATATCTGGTGTTGCATCTTGTATTGGTGCATGAATTGTAATGTAAGCAGTAGCTGTATCACATACTACTGGAGTTCCATTATCACATTTACTATACAAGAATTGATCAGGACCTGTATAATCACCATTTGGTGTATAGGTAAATGACCCATCTGTATTCAATGTTAATGTACCATTTGAAGGTCCACTTACCAATGTAAATGTAACACCATCATTTTGAGGATCGGTATCATTGCCAGCAACGCTATTGTTAATTGGGGTATTGATATTCGTTACATATGCATCATCGTTTGCATAAGTTTGATTATCAGTAATAGGTGTTCCCACAATAGTTACATAAGCATAAGCTGTATCACATGCGGTTGGAGTGCCATTATCACAGATATAATACTGATATACATCTTCACCTGTAAATCCTGGATTTGGGGTGTAGGTCACTGTTCCGTTTGGATTTACTGTTACTGTTCCATTGGCTGGATTTGCAATGATTGTTGGATTACTGATAGTATTACCATTCGGATCGCTATCATTGCATAATAAACACATTGATACCGGTGTATTAATAGGTGTTGTAGCATGATCATCTTGAGCCAAGACTGTATTTCCATAAGTAGAAATCAACGGAGTAACAATAATAGTCAACGTAGTTGTATCACATATCACAGTTGGTGCTGGAGAACAAGCTACATAGCTTATACTATCTCTTCCAACAAATCCAGGTGCTGGCGTGTAAGTATATGTTCCATCAGGATTCATTACCAACGTACCGCCATTGGCCATAGTACCTATTGGTGTGAACGAACTTCCTGGAATCACATTGTCATTAGTAGCTACAGAACCGCTTACTGGTGTATTCACTAAAGTTTGATTAATATCTGGCGTTACATCTTGTTGAGTATTGATTGTAATATAGGCTGTTGCTGTATCGCATACCACCGGAGTTCCAGTATCACATTTGCTATATACAAATTGATCAGGTCCTGTATATCCTGGGTTAGGTGTATACGTGAATGTACCATTTGGATTTAAAACTACCGTACCATTCGATGTTCCAGAAACCAATGTAAAGGTTACTCCATCATTTTGTGGATCGGTATCATTGCCCGCTACACTGTTTTCAAGAGGTGTATTGATTGGTGTAGTGTATGCATCATCATTAGCATAAGTCTGATTTTGAGTTATAGGATCGGTTGTGATAGTTACATATGCATTTGCTGTATCACAAGCCGATGGGTTATTATTATCACAAATTACATACGTATAAACATCTTCACCAAAGAAACCTGGATTTGGAGTATAAGTTACGGTTCCATTTGGATTTACTACCACACTTCCATTTGCAGGATTGGATAGAACCGTTGGATTTCCTATGGCATTACCATTTGGATCGCTATCGTTGCACAACAAACACATTATAACCGCTGTATTGATTGGTGTAGTTGCATGATCGTCTTGCGCAATAACCGTATTATTATTGTTTGAAGTTAATGGAGTCACGACAATAGTTAATGTAGTAGTATCACAAATAACTGGTGTTGGTGAACAAGCTACATAGCTAATACTATCTCTTCCCACAAATCCAGGTGCTGGAGTATAGGTATATGTTCCGTTTGGATTCATAACCAAAGTACCACCATTTGCCATATTACCTATTGGAGTGAATGTAGAACCAGGTAAAACATTATCATTGGTTGCAACAGATCCAGATACAGGAGTATTCACAATTGTTTGATTGATATCTGGCGTTACATCTTGTGTACGAACACCAAAATCAAAGCCTGTTAAATTTACTGTACCTGAATTGAATGTTTGAAACAATGGTGACGTGTTTTGCCATTTTGGATCTATTGCTGGAACTGGAGGCACATTACCTGTAACACCAGCTACATTAGAAACAACTATTTCTAGTCCAATCGCATTTGGTGGCACTGCTGTAAATAAATACGTGCCATCAGGATTTACAGGAACACTTTGCAATACAGTTCCTGTTAATGGATCAACAAGAGATACATACAAAGTATTTCCTAAATTAGTTCCATTTTCACCAGCAGTAAAAATATTTGAATTCGTTCCATTGGCGCTGTTATTTATATCATTCCAAATTGTACCTGATGCTTGCAAGCAGGCAAACAAAACAGTTGCTGAATCTTGAGCAAAAATCGCCCACCCATAGGTATTAATTGTACGTACATTTCCAAAATCATCACATTGTAAATTGGTTGTTTCATTGGCACCTACTGCAGGTGCTGGAATAGTTTGTGATATATTTCCATTACCATTCCATGCATGACAAGGGGAGATGGAACCATTGAATATATTGTCTAATCCTGCACCTGTGACATTATTTTGATTATCACCACTTCCTGAACACGAACTCCCTACATTTGTCAACTGAGAATCATCCCAAAATACTCGGATATTGGGGTTAAATATAGGTGCAATTGTTGTAAATATTAATCCATTTTTATTGATTTCGGCATCATATAAAGGCACGTTGAAACGACCTTTGTAATATGTCAAAACCATCTTGAATTGGGTACCAGAAGGCACTGGAGCACCTAAGCCATCCAATCCATTCCATAAAATTGTATTTAAACCTGGCACAGCACCAAATTGCTCTAAAGCGACATCGGTAGTATTAGGTTGGTAGCCGTCCACTCCATTTAAATCCAGAAGCAAACGAACATCCCCTGCACCAAATACAGTGTATCGAATTTGAAAAGGTGCACTACATCCCACTATAATGGGTTGTTGCAATTGCGGATTTTGAGGTGCAACTCCTGCTGGATAAATGGCTGGATCTGGGGTATTTACAAATAAAGTATACCCATTAGAAAAAGAAGGTGACACAGCATTATTTTGGGATCTTCGGTCCACTGCAAAGTTATTTGTATTTGTTACACCATATTCTGTAACAGCCACATCAAAGGCAATAGGCTTGAATTCAGAGGTGAAATTTATTTTAATAATGTTACTATCTGCTGACCAAGCGTATATTTCAGGTGCTGCATCTTGATCATAAGAAGTATAATATTGAGTTGGATTAACAGCATTAAATGCAAATTTATCACAATGTATACGACCGTTAAATCTTGTACCAGCAGAAGTTGCTATTTGCATATCCCAAAAAGGTGTAAAGCTCCATGTCCCTGTATTAGCTTGTGTATTGCCCCCATCATCACTTCTATAAATCTCAACCCAATACTCACCATTCATGGTAGGTGTAAAAGTTAAGGGAGTATAACCTCCAGGTGCAGAACCAGCAATGTTGGCACCTAGACTAGCTTCATTCCATGTAGAAATAAACCCATTTCCACTAGAAGGTAAATTGATTTGTGCGACTTGAGTACCAAGTGGGTTAAAAACTCTCATGTAAACATTGGTAATAGCCGGATTGAGTGCTACTGTAGAAGAATAATTTCTCCAACTAAACCCATAATAAAGATTTTCAGTATTAAAATCTGAAATTCTAAAATATAACCTATTGTCAGCTGGGCATCCTAAAAAAGTCCCCCGATTCTGACTAGGCAATAAAGACAACGCCGTAATTACTGAACTGTTTTGAGAAACGGTAGAAGTTCCTTCGGCATGTAGCTGACTTGTGGCCATTCCGAGTAGTAGGAATGCCAATAATAAATGTTTGAAAAATTTGTTGATTTTTTTAATCATAAAGTAGTTTTTAAGTGAAAGAATAGAAAATGCTATACAGTAGGTTATAATAACACGTTCGTTTGCAAATATATTTAAAACAATTAATTTACCAAATTATAAATGTATTTGGAAAATGTTACTTCAAATAGGTATATAATTTATTTTATATATATAAATTAATTAAGTATTATAATTAATATTATGTATAATTAATTGTTCTTTACATATAATAAAGACACTATTTTTTTTATACCTGCATAGTGCTTTTCTAAAAAATTAATTATTTAAGCAATAAATATTTTGTTATTAATATGCTAATAGAATTTAAGTAATATTAATTCAAATAAACTTTCTCTGTAAAATAAGTTGAGTTTGTTTGACTATTTACAATGAATATACCTTTTTTTAGTATTGACGAAAGCTATAACCATTCTTTTCGTTTGAATTGGTATAAACAAAAGCCAAAACGTGTTTGAAAATGAATTTTGTTAATGAATTACAAAAACAATTCACTTGCCACCCAATCGGCAAACAATTTTCCTTTTTGTGTTAAATGTATATTTTCAGATTTAAGTTGAATCATTTCAGTTTCGGTCAATTGCGTTAATTTTTGATCGAATAGATTCCATTCATGCGTGAATAATTGTTCTTTCATTGCGTTGATTGAAATTCCCTTTGAAGTTCTAAGTTGCGTCAAAATTTGATCATTCATTTTTTCTTCTCGCGAAAGAATTTCTTGTTCAAAATCCAATTGCTTAGTTTCTACCCCATGTAGGTATTTTATGTTATTTGCTATATTCCATTGACGACTAATTCCATTGTACGAATGGGCAGATGGTCCTATGCCTATATATTGTTTCCCATTCCAATAATTACTATTATGAATTGCATGTTTGCTAGGTTTTGAAAAACTTGATATCTCATAATGTTCAAATCCATGTTCTTCCATTTTATACATTAAGTATTCATATTGTTCGGCGCTTTGTTCATGATTCACTGGCTTTTCATTGCCCTTTTTGATCAATGATGCCAAAGCTGTTTTAGGTTCTACCGTCATTGCATAACAAGATAAGTGAGGTATTTCAAGCTTCATCATTGTTTCAATATTCTTATGCCATTTTTCGTGGGTAAGCATTGGAAATCCAAAAATCAAATCTGCACTTATATTTTCTACTCCAGCATCTTGTGCTATTTGTATACATCGCAAAGCGTCATGAGCATTATGTGCACGATTCATATATAGTAAGTCTTCATCATAAAAGCTCTGTACACCGATGCTTAATCGATCAATACCCACTTTATTGAACGCTTTTATTTTATCATTACTTACATCATCAGGGTTGGCCTCTAAGGTGCATTCCGAAATGGAATCTATCGAATAATGTTCGTATACGCCATTTAATAATCGATCAATGTCACTTACTTCTAACAAACTGGGCGTTCCTCCACCAAAATAGATGGTTTCTATTTTCTCACCATTCAAATATTCTTTTCGCAATTTCAACTCACACAATAAAGATTCAATCATCTCGTTTTTGTACTTCAAACTTGTAGAGAAATGAAAATTGCAATAATGGCATGCTTTTTTGCAAAATGGAATATGAAAATAAATACCTGCCATACAAGAAATAATGATTCGCTGTAAAAGTACTTTCTTTGCAATGAATATTTTATTCAAAAATAAAATCAACTACAAGCGACTCATTAGAAATATGAACATGAAACTTATCTATCAGTTAGTTATCTTACTATTAGTTTCATTTCAAATGAATGCACAAGTCGTATCACTCGTACTTAAAGGGATGTACAAAGATACATTTCTATCATTGACATCAATACCCTTACAATACAATTCACCTACCGAATGCACCGAATCTCTTCAAAAAGCTCACCTTGAACTTTACAAACAAGGCTATCTTGCAGCGAGTATTGATAGCATCGAGTATCTTGAAAAAGAAGTAATCGCCTCTGTATATGTTGGCGAAAAATATGTGTGGGCTCATCTTAAAAATAACAACATCCCATCCAACTTGCTAAATCAAAGTCGATTTGACGAAAAGAAATTTTTTGGCAAACCTGTGGAAGTAAAAAAACTGTATCCAGTATTTGAAAAAATAATTACCTATTACGAAGACAATGGATTCCCTTTTTGTCATTTGTATTTAGATAGCATAAGCTCATCCAATGGGAATGTATCAGGTGTATTGACGTTGAATAAAGGACCCATCACTCGACTCGACACCATCATCATCAACGAAGATGTAAATATTTCTCGTAACTATGTAATGCATTATTTAGGATTTAAAAATCGAATGCTTTACAATGAAAGTAAAATAAAAGCAATCAATAAACGCATCAATGAACTTCCATTTCTCACAGAGTCCTATCCGTGGCGAATTGATTTTAATGTTGCTAAAACAACCTTGAATCTTTACCTCAAAAACAAATCGGCCAATCGTGCAGATGTATTAATAGGGCTTCTTCCCAACAATGACGAACTTGGTGGCAAATTCCTTTTAACCGGCGATATTAAACTTGGCTTTGTAAATGCATTAGGACAAGGCGAACAAATTCAAATCAATTGGCAAAACCTTCAATACAAATCACCACGATACAATATTCAATTTCAACTTCCATATTTACTCAATACACCTATTGGAATTTCTGGAAAATTTGATTTTTACAAAAAAGATACCACCTTTAAAACGACCAATGGAGAACTTGGGTTATTGTATCAACTCAATGCATCCGATCAAATAAAAGCCTATTATCAATTGGCGAGTAATCGTGTTGGCAGCATTAATATTCCTTCCTTACTTGCTACAAGAGCCTTACCTGCCAATGGCGATGTTACCTATCGTACTTTTGGTATAGAATTATTGCTCAATAGAGTCGATTACAAAATCAATCCTCGCAAAGGCTATAGGCTTTTAGTGAACGGCGGAGTTTCATTTCGCAATTTGATAAAAAATACAACCATTGAAACTACCTTCGATCCTATTGCCAACAAACCTTTTGCATACCTGTATGATAGCATTGCTACTAAAAGTTATAAATACAATCTATTTGGTCAATTCAGCTATTTCGTTCCGCTCCGCAAACGATTGATATTGGCAAGTATCTACTCAGGTGGGTTTACTTATAGCACCAATCCATTGTTTCGCAATGAACTCTATCAAATAGGTGGTTATCGATTATTGCGTGGCTTTGATGAAGGAAGTCTTTTTGTGAATCAATACCATGTATTGACAATCGAACCTCGTTATTTACTTTCGGCCAACTCATACTTTTTTCTTTTTGGTGATATAAGTCATATCCAATCCAATTACAATCAAATCAAATTGAATGACAACCCTTATAGTCTTGGAGCAGGAATGACCTTCGAAACGCGAGCAGGTTTATTTAATATTAGTTATGCCGTTGGAGCTCGTAATCAAACCTCATTACAATTGCGTAGTTCTAAAATTCATTTTGGGTATATCAATTATTTTTAAACCAAAATAGATTTAAAAAATACCCCTCTTCATCATTCAATCTTGTTTTGTTGTATCTTCGATAAAAATACATTGAAATGAAAACTACTATATATCTTATTTCTTTCATTCTTCTTAGTCAGTTTTTGGGTGCTCAAACCAAATCTACAACTGGCACTTTCTCGGGTATACAATCTACACCTTTATTTTCAAGTACTGATGCGTCTAATCTGAGTGCGCCGCATTGGAATATAAACTTTCAAAGTTTGTATGCAAAAAGTAAAGGCGGTATAAAAAATACAGGCATTTTAAAACAACAAAAGTTGAAAGAAAAATTAGAATCAATCGCAGAACATAATTTTGGCACAACGAATCTAAACAAAACAACAGCCACCAATCCTACCATAGGAACAAATTTCAAAGGCAATGAATTAAAAACATGGACACCTACTGATAATACCGTAGCAGTTTCCAACAATGGCATAATCGTTAGTTGTATAAATTATGGAGTAGAATATTACGATACAGCGGGTACGGCCATTGTGCAAAATCAAACATGGGATGCGTTTGTAAATAATGCAGCATTAAACCAGGCGAAATTTGACCCTCGAGTAGTATATGATAATAAACATGATCGGTTCATTATAGTTCTATTGCACGGATTTTCATCTACTACTTCAAAAATATTAGTTTGTTTTTCAAAAACAAACAACCCTGTAGATGGATGGAATATTTATCAACTAAGTGGCAATCCATACAATGATAGCACATGGACCGACTATCCTACTATCGGTATCAGCGACGATGATTTATTTATCAATGGCAATCGTTTTGGGAATGCGCCCAATTATCTTTTCAAGGAATCTTATATCTATCAAATTGGTTTAACAGAAGGCTATGCTGGTACTACGTTGAACTATGGACTATGGAATAATATCTACACTCCCGACAGTAAAGAAGGGATTACCTTGTATCCAGCACAAGATGGACAAGGACGAAGCCTCAAAGACAAAATGTATTTTGTAAGTCTCATGCCTGATTCTGGTTCGCATGTCTATTTATTCGAAATCAATGGCAACTTACTTTCACCTAACAAATCAATGACAGCATCACAATATGCAATTCCACATTATGAAGTATGCGCCAATGCGTTTGAAAAAGATCCTACTACAAACAATATTGATTCCTTGTATACAGGAAGTGCTTGGACTCAAAATGCATTTTCACTCAACAGAACTATACACTTTACGTATTGTGCCGATATCTTAAATGGATGGTGTGGCATTCAATATGGTCGTATCATGCTTGATTCAAATAGAGCTGATGTAGTATCCTTTGGTCAACAAGGAACCGACCTATCCTATCCAGCTATTGCTTCATTTGGATATGACTCACTAGACCAAGGCGCCGTGATTGCCTATCTGCAATCAGACTCAAGCATGACTCCTCAATGTGGTGTAATCTCTGTTGACCATGCATTGACTTGGAGCTCACTTCAAACTGTGAAAACAGGTGATACTGTTGTGAATATATTATTCCCTCCTAACTATGCCACTTCACCTGAACGCTGGGGTGACTATACTGGCATATGTCGTAAATACAACTCTCCTATTCCACAAGCTTGGATGGCAGCAGCTTATGGTGCCAATACACTTCCTCGTCGTGCATCCTTTGGTACTTGGATAGCTCAGTTGATTACCGGCGAAAATCCTTTACCTGTTTTCACACAAGACATTGAAGAACCTTCCACTTCAATACTATATCCAAATCCAGCAAGTGATGCTTTTACGATTGAATTTAAAAATAATAAAACAGGCTTGGTTAGTATTTATCTGTATGACATCAATGGTCGTATTGTAAAAACACTCTTCAACGATCATTTACGTGTAAGCAATAACCAGTTGAGCTTCAATCGTTTGATGTTATCGCCAGGGATGTATTACATCAAGGTAATGAGAGAAGGCGAATTACTAGCTATTGAAAAGCTGACTATACAATAGCAGCATTGTTTCATTTATCCAAAATGACCTCCAATATAATTTTGAGTCAATTCCATTTTTGGATGATTAAAGATTGTGTCACATGAATCAAACTCTATTAATTCTCCCAAATACATAAACGCCACTTTATCAGATATACGTTGCGCTTGTTGCATATTGTGCGTTACAATTATAATCGTATAATCCTCTTTTAATTTCACAATCAAATCTTCAATTTTTCGAGTACTGATTGGATCTAATGCTGAGCAAGGTTCATCCATCAATATCACTTCTGGTCTCAAAACCACTGTTCGTGCAATGCATAATCGTTGTTGTTGTCCACCTGATAATTTAGTCGCAGGCTTTTTCAATTCATCCTTAACTTCATCCCATAAAAAACTTTCACGTAATGCTGATTCAATCATATCAGGAATTTCATTTTTGGGAAACTTATGAATATTCAATGCATAAGCCATATTATCATAAATACTTTTAGGCAATGGATTCGGCTTTTGAAAAACCATTCCGATTCTTTTTCTTATTTCAGTGACAGAACACGCTTTGTCATACAAATTAATATCATCCAATTTGAATATCCCTTCTATTTTTACATCATTCACCAAATCATGCATCCTATTGAATGATCGAAGCAATGTTGATTTTCCACATCCTGATGGACCTATCAATGAAGTGACTTGATTTTTTTGAAATTCAATAGACACATTTTTCAATATCTGTTTGTTTCCAAAAAATAAGTTTATATCGTTTGCTGATAATTTAATTTCTTCTTTCATGTTAATCTTGTGTTCTGTGTTTAAATCGAATGTAGAAGGCAACTAGATTTAGTATAAAAACCAATGAAATCAAAACAACGGCTGTAGCATATGCCAACGGCCTTACTTGTTCGATTGCTTGATGTTGAGTAGACAACATATACAAGTGGTACGGAAGGGACATAAATTCTTGATTCAATGAGGTAGTAAAATCATTGATATAAAAAGCCACTCCCGTAAATAAAATAGGTGCTGTTTCACCTGCAGCTCTCGACAATGTAAGTATCACACCTGTTAATATTCCAGACAATGCTTTGGGTAATACCACATCTTTGATTGTTTCAAATTGAGTTGCCCCTAATGCAAGTGTAGCTTCTCGCATTGAGTTAGGAATTTGCTTTAAGGCTTCTTCTGTAGTTGTGATAATGTATGGTAATGAGAGTAATCCAAGGGTGAGTCCTGCAGATAATACCGAAGTGCCTAATTGCATGGCTTGTACAAACAAAGCCAATCCAAACAATCCATAAATAATAGACGGGATACCCGATAAATTTCGGATAGATGCTCGTATGATATTGGTCAATATCGAAGGCTTTGAATACTCATTTAAATAAATAGCACATGATACACCAAATGGAACTGCAAATAAAGTAGTTATCATGGTTAACATGAGTGTTCCGATTATAGCTGGTAGTATTCCGCCTTTTGTCATACCATTCGTTGGGAATTGGCTTATAAAATGCCATGAAACAGATGACAATCCTTTTGAAAAAATATCAAACAATACAATGCCTAAAATGGCACATACTATTCCTGTACTTATTAGCAAAATAAACCAATTTATATAGTTCTTTACTTGCTTTATCATGAATGAAAATTTCGCAATCTATTGGCATAGTTTTCACCAATGAGATTAATGATGAATGTAATACAAAACAAGACTGCAGCTATCGCAAATAATGCATAATAATGGGTTGTTTGAAAAGGCACTTCCCCCATTTCAATTGCAATGGTAGCAGTAATAGTTCGTATGGAATCAAAAAAGCCTTTTGGGAATGCTGATGCATTTCCAGTTGCCATTAATACGGTCATAGTTTCGCCCAATGCCCTTCCAAGTCCAAGCATGATTGCAGCTATTAAACCAGGCATAGCGGCAGGCAATGTAACTTGATACAATGTTTCCCATTTATTGGCACCCAATGCCAATGAAGCTTCTCTATGCGATTTAGGCACTGCATTAATTGCATCTTCACTAATGGTAATGATTGTAGGCAATGCCATAATGGCCAACAGAAAAGAACCATTCAATGCATTCAAACCATTTTGCAATCCAACAATATTTGCAATGCCTGGCCCTACAAGTACAATTCCTAAAAATCCAATGGCAACAGAAGGAACCGATGCCAACATCTCAATAATAGGTTTCAAAATAGCTTGGACTCTCTTTGGTGCAAAATCAGACAAATATGCGGCTGTTAAAATACCAATAGGTATTGAAATTACCATAGCGCCTAAGGAAACTAATCCTGTACTTACTAGTAATGGAAGAATACCATAATTTTCGTTGTTACTTCCAGGACTCCATTGATTCCCCGTGAAAAAATCAATTGGACTTTTATGTAAAAAAAACGAAATACTATTGTAAATCAACATAGAAAAAATGCCAAATAAAAGTATAATTGTAAGCAAGCCTGTAACCTTAAACAACAGTTTAAAAAATGCATCTTTATTTTCTCTTTTTTCTATACTCATTTTTATTTATTGATAGGATAATAGCCTGCTTCTTGTATGATATTCATGCCACTAGTATTTTGCTCAAATGCCAATAACTCTTTAATTTTTTCAAACGAAGATTTTTTATAATACTGATACAATGGCCGTTGGAAAAAATAATTACTTTTCGCTATTTGAACTGCATCCAATGGAGAAACTGACTTCGCAGAATCATTCTCTTTAATACACAATACCTTTAAATTAGAATTCGTTTGACGAGATACATATCCTGCTCCTACATACCCTATACCAGAATGATCGTATTTAATCGCTTCCAATATCTGTGCATTGCCATTCATTTCTTTTGCTTTATCACTAAATTCAATATTTAATTTGTGCTTAATAAATTCGTGTGTACCAGAATTACTTTGTCGACCATAAATATTAATTTTTTTATTGACGGATGTAATCTCATTCCAATTATTGATACTTCCACTCAATATCCCTTTTAATGTTTCAATAGTAATAGAATCAATCGGTATCTCTGTTGAAACTACAAACGCAATGGCATCTTGTGCAAATATGAATGAATCTATTTGAATATTCTTTTGATTAAATAATTCCATTTCAGTAAGCTTCATTCGTCTTGAAGAATTGGCCATGTCGGCAGTACCGTTTAGAAGAGAAGCAATACCTAATCCAGAACCACCACCAGAAATTGAAATGAATATAGATTTTTGTTCAACATGAAACGCTTCTGCTAACTGTACAGATAAATTCACTTCTGTATCGGATCCTTTTATCTTTATGGTTTCATTGGTTGAATTACATGACACACAAATACTAACAACAAGTAACATCAACAGTATACTCCGAAATCCCATAATTACAAAAGTAGATGATGGGTATTACTCAACTGTTACACACTCTTTACATTTATGTTATCAAAATGAATCTTAATGATTAAATTTTCGGTGATTACAATTCGATAATAATGCATTGTCCAAATGTTCAAATGTAATTTTCATCTTTGCATCATCAAAATGAATCTTAAAAGAACATTAGATGTAGTTGTAATTAGTGATGTCCATTTGGGCACATACGGCTGCCACGCCAAAGAACTCTTAACTTACCTAAAATCGATACAGCCTCAAAAATTAATCCTGAATGGAGATATTATAGACATTTGGAATTTTAGCAAACGGTATTTTCCCAAATCACATATGAATGTTTTGAGAAGAATCATGAAGATGGCAAATAATGGTGTAGAGGTAATTTACATCACAGGCAATCATGATGATATGCTTCGAAAATATACCGATTTAGAATTTGGCAATTTAAAATTGGTTGATAAATATGTGTTGGATCTAGAAGATAAAAAAGCATGGGTTTTCCATGGTGATATTTTTGACAGCACTACAAATGGATCGGCCAAATTCATTGCAAAATTAGGTGGCAAGGGTTATGATTTATTAATCCTTATCAATCGATTCGTAAACTGGTGCTTGGAGAAAGCGGGTAAAGAAAAAATGAGCTTTTCTAAAAAGGTAAAAGATAGTGTTAAGAAAGCTGTATCATGGATCAACAATTTTGAAACCATAGCTGCAGAACTTGCAATAGAAAAAGGATTTGACTATGTATTATGTGGACATATTCATAAACAGCAAAGCAGAATAGTAACAACCGAAAAAGGATCTGTGCATTATTTAAATAGCGGTGATTGGGTCGAAAACCTTACAGCTCTTGAATACAGCAACTCATCATGGAGTATTTATCAATTCAATCAAAACCGATCGTTGATTGTAGAAGAAGTAGACAATGAAACAGAATACGCATCTGATTTATTAAGCAAAATATTAGCCCTTTAGAAATAATAAAACAATATGAAAATATTTTATGCAATTCAAGCCACAGGAAATGGCCATTTAAGCAGAGCTACTCAATTATATCCCTATCTATCTAAAATAGGTGATGTGGATTTTTTTGTAAGTGGCAATAACTCTTCCATCGACACTCCATTTCCTGTTAAATATAAAAGCAAAGGACTTAGCTTACATTATAGCAAATGTGGCGGCCTTAACTATTTGGATATTGTCAAAAACACCAAACCCCTAAAGATTATGAAAGAAGCATATGAATTACCATTAAAGCAGTATGATATCATTATCAATGATTTTGAATGTATTACCTCACTAGCATGTAAATTTCAAAAAAGAAATTCAGTTCAATTTGGACATCAAGCTAGTTTTAAAAGTGACAAATCACCACGACCACTTAAGAAAAACAATATGGGCGAATTAGTATTAAAACATTATTCATCATCTTCAAACTATATGGGATTACATTTTCAATCGTATGATGATTTTATATTTCCTCCAGTAATCAAACAAGAACTTATGAATAAAAAAGTAACCGACCATAAACATATTACAGTTTATCTTCCAGCTTTTGAGCAAGATTGCCTTCAAGCAGCTTTTGAAAAATTACCCCATATTGAGTTTCATTGGTATTTATCTTCAGTCAAAAATAGTTACAAAGAAAAGAACATCACATATTTTCCTATCTTTCAAAAGCTTTTCAATGAAAGTCTTTTATCCTGCCATGGACTGATTACTGGAGGTGGTTTCGAAACACCCTCTGAAGCATTATTTCTTGGTAAAAAACTCATGAGTATTCCAATTCAAGATCATTATGAACAACAATGCAATGCTGCCGCATTATCTAAAATGGGAGTATGTGTATTAGATGCTATCGATGAAAAATTCTCAAATCACATTGCCCAATGGTATGACAATCCAAATCAAGATATCAATATAAAAGCAAACAATATTCAAGAAACCTTACAATATCTTGTAGATACTTATCCATACAAAAAAGATAGTTTTTTGGAAGAGCAATTAATGTTTATATAAATCCATCATCAGCATTTTAAAGGCGAAAAAGATCAAGTATTTGTAAATATTTTTTTAAAGGTAATTAACACAAAATCTGGATTATTGGTATTATAAACTTATCATTACAAATTCCTTTTCTTTAAATTCTTAGGCATTTCCAATTGCATATTTTTTTGTTGCCCATTACGTTTTACTTCTATGTCTACCTTCGATTTGGATTGATTCTCTCCTATGGCTTGCATCAATTCATCCACATTGCCAATCGATTTTGACCCAAATTGTGTAATCACATCGCCTTGTTTAATTCCTGCTTTTGCTGCGGCAGACTGTTCAGTCACTTCATTGACCATTACTCCATCGCCATCGGCTCTATCTTCTACACTCACACCTATTTTGGGAGAAGTGCTATTGCTAGGCGAACCAAATGAGTTGAAAGGACTATCTCCTTGATCAAACATTCGTCCAAATCCTTTAAAGAAATCTTCTTGATCTAAGGGCATAGTGCCATTGAATGTCATACTATTTTTTCGTTCGCTTAATTGTACATTTTTAGTAAGAAATTGGTTTCCTCGCTCAAAAGTGATGTTGACCTTATCCCCGGCTTTATAGCCTGCTATGGCATCCACTAGATCTTTGGGTGTAAGAATCGTTTTTTCATCGACCTTCGTAATGATATCTCCAGCTTTTAAGCCAAATTTTTCAGCTGCCGAACCAGGTACTACATTCTCTATTTCAGCGCCGTCATTATTTTTGGATGGCTTGGTATTCACACCCAGCATGGGTTTATCATTGGATTCCATATCCATGCCTTGAAATGGGAAAGAAAAATCCTGAAATTCGGGATCGTCAGTTACATCTTTTCCATTGATAATAATTTTCTTCTGAAATACGCGTGGTCCATCACCTTTTGTATCCCCTTCTACTTTTTTACCATCTATATACACATCACCATCTTGGATTTCAATCGTCATATTTGGACTATTTCCTTTTTTGGAATCCTTGAGTATTATTTTTTCTTCCTCAATTTCCTTTTTTTCTTTTTTGGTTTGTGCCGATAAAGTTTGATATGCAATCAAACTTGCAAATGTTACAAGAATTATTTTTTTCATATCGTTTATTTTTTTGAACCACAAATTTATTTACAAATAAAAAAAGTCGGTTTGAGATGAAGTTAAAAAAAAATGAAAAATGTGTTAAAAAAAAGGTTAGGCATTGCCTAACCTTTTAAGTTATTAATATGAAGTTGTATTATTTTTTAATCATACTCTTCAACGTCGATTCTTTGATTGACACTGGATAAGTTGCTTCCAAGTTAGCAATCCATTGTTTTTCAAGATATTCTTGATAATCAGAAATTATATAACCTCGTGCTTCACTCAACGTTTTCTGTGTTGGTTCTGCATAGATTTCTTTTACATCTACAATAGAATAACTGCCATCGTCATTTTTGTAATAAGGAGCATATTTACCTGCTTCTAATTTTAATTTTTCCGGGAAACGACTACGTTCAAATTTTCCTGATTCGTATACCACTTTGTTTTGTGGTCCGTCACCATTAGCAGCTTTTCCAACTTCTTCTTGAGTTTGGTTTACTTTTGGATCGTTTAATGCTTTTACTACACGCTTTGCATACTCTTCGTCTTGTGTGCGGTATAAGTTTGCTTTGATGATATTAGCAGGCCACATGTATTTACTTTTATTTTCTTGATAAAATTTATCGAGCCCAGTAGTATCCTGCGATGCTTTGCTCCATACTTTTCGGTCAGTCAATTCAAACAACATAATGCCATCTTTGTACTCAGTCAATAAGTTACGGTATTCATCATTTTCATCAATCAATTTATTTTCTTGGTAATCATACAATGCTTTCTCAGCATAGTTTTTAAACAAGGATTTCAGTGTCAATTCTTTAGCGCCATATATTTTCCCTTTGGTATAATCTTGAATATAGTTTGCAAAATCAGCTTGTGTAAACTGAGTCCCTGTCATTTCAAACAAATTTTTAGTGTATTTGCCATAAGTACTTCCATTGAATGTACCATTGCGCAAGGTACTATCTGGTATAGCATTGATAAGTTCCATCAATGCTGTTGGATTGTCTTTGTAGTTTAGTTTTTGTTTGATTTTGTAGGTATACTGATCTCGTGCTACATCAATACGGCCATCTTTTTCAATTCGTTTTTTCAATTCATTGCGCATAGAATCGTATGGTCGCAAAGGTGTTTTTTTGATTAATTTGATAATGTGGTATCCATATTCTGTTTTTACTGGCTCAGAATAATCCCCTGATTTTTTAAGTGCAAAAGCGGCATCTTCAAACTCAGGCATCATTTGTCCTACACCAAACGAAGCCAATAAGCCTTTAGTATTTTTTGAAAATTTATCATCCGAATATTTTTCAACCATGTTTTCGAAATTACCACCTTTACGAAGTGCTGTTAAAATGGAATCAGCCGTTGTTTTTCCTGCTTTGTCGGCCGCTTCACCACCACTTTTTTTCACATTCAACAAAATTTGAGCTACTTGAATTTCACCTCTTGATGGACGTTGATCCAATTTTTTAATGATGTGATATCCAAAGGCCGTTTTGAATGGCTGTGATACTGCACCTACAGGTGTACTGTAAGCCATATTTTCGAAGTTATAAGCTGGAATTTGCATCGCTGTAAAAAAACCAACATCGCCATTTTTTTGACCTGAAGGTCTATCTTCGCTCATTGCTTTTGCAACAGCCCCAAAGTCTGCACCATTCTGAATCGCTTTATAAAGACTATCAATTTTTCGATAAGCAGCTACTGTATCATCCGATCCACGAGGTACTGTAATTAAAATATGAGCCACTCTTACATCTGTTTTCATGCGGTCATAGGCCTCCAATACTAATTTATCAGTTACTTCATTATCGGTTAAATACGTTTTGGCCAATTGTTTTTTATAGGTTCCTAATTCATTGTTGATATTAGGCAATGTATCCATTCTCAATTGCTCTGCTTCCGCCACTTTCATCTTGAATCGACTATAAAGCGTCATATATTCTCTTAGGGCTTTTTCGCTAAAATCAGGTTTTTGGTTATTGATATTTTTAGTATACATCCTCAAAAATTCACTCTTAGTTACGTTATTACCTCCATAGGTGAACAAAACAGGGTCTGCACTTTTTTGAGCTTGTGATTGGAAGCCTGTAAATAAGGCACTCATCATTGTAATTGCTAAAATGTATCTCTTCATACTACTAGAACGTTTAAAAATTAATTGTTTTATTATTTATCCTTTTTTTCTTCTTTTTTCTTCTTTTCGAGCCATTCTATAAGGCCTGTTATATTATTATGATCTATACGTTTCCCACGTATCACTTTTTTATCATCTAGCAAATATATGGTAGGCGTACTATATACATCATAAAATGATCTAAAGTTTGTAACACGTTTTGGGTCGTGCACATGAATCCAACCTTCACCTAACTTATTTTCTTTGATGAATGTTTTCCATTTGTCGGTCTCGAGGTCAGCATCTACTGCATAAAATTTCACATCGTACTTTTTAAGGACTGCCTTATAAAGTGAATCGAATTGAGGGATTTCTTTTTTGCAATGTCCGCAATCGGGCGACCAAAAAATCAAAATGGTATAATTGGCTTTTACAGAGCTCAATGGGACTGTTGTATTACCTGTAGTATCTTGCATAAGCAAATTCATAGCAGGCTGTCCAATCATGTTAGGAGCAATATCTCTCGCACGTTTGATGTATTTTTCCAATTGTGCCGAATCAATCCATGTAGCCATGCCTTTCATGTAATAGTTTTCGACAAGGTATACAAAGGCCTCATCCATGCCCATCACCTTGCTCGTTTCGGTCCAGCGTGTCAAATACCACAACGTGTATTTGAACCCTTCTTCCATGCCTTTGGTTTTGGTCAACAATTTATCACACTCTGCCTCTACTGAATCAGGTACAGGAATCACCAATTTTGTCATATAATCTTCCAACTTTCGTTCGTAAATCGGTGTATAAATCAAACGGTCATCTCTGAAATCGTATTTATCCCAATAATGTGTTTTATAAAAAATACGAGGATAGGAGGAATCTTTTTTACCATCAGGTAGTATAGGCAATTCGGTTGGTATTTCGGGCTCATCTACTGCATCAAATAATTTTCTTAAAAAAGTGTTTGGATTTTTTTGTGAATAATTGGCTCTAAAAGCAATCAATTCTTTGCCTTTTGTTTTCAATTTATCATAAACAGCGGTACTATCTTTTTTTGATTTAGCGGTCGCTAATTCTCCTTCAATTTTTTGGTACTCTCTACCATAAGTAGTCAAAAAACGCTGATAATCATAGAAACCTTCATTTTCAGATTTACCTGTAAATTTTGCAGTTGAGTAAATATTACTTTTTGTTACTTCTAGCGAAAAATTATCCCCATTTGAAATAATCATTTCCATTGAAGCTGATTTATCGGCAAATAATAACATGTAAATACCTCCTACTATTTTTTTATCTGAATTAAAGATTGCTTCGCCTTTATTGTTCAATTTTACAGAGTCATCTTTAAATACGGTAGTGTTTTTACCAAAATAATGGCATAGGTAAACCAATGAATCTTTCGCATCGGCAAATTTTACTTTAATAGAATAACCATCTTTGGCTAAAGCGCTGGTCGCAAAAAGAAACGATAATGCGAGTACTGAAATTATTTTTTTCATTGTGGATATTTAAAAAGTGTTCGAAAATACATCAAGTAGACGCAGGAAAGAAATAGAGAGTTGTTACATTTGCACCACTTTAACACATCATTTAGGTAATAAGGTACTTTACACTCAATGACTAATACAATAACATGGCCAAAAGAAAAAAATATGTAATTCCGAATCTCTTGATTGAAAACTATGCTGCTGAAGGTAAATGTATAGCCAGACACGAGGAGAAAGTAATTTTCGTGGAGGGTGCTGTACCTGGCGACGTAGCGAATGTATTTGTACATCGCAATAAAAAGGATTGGGCAGAAGCCAATGTGAATGAAATTGTAAGCTATTCCAAGGATCGTGTGGATGCTTTCTGCGAACATTTCGGAATCTGTGGAGGATGTAAATGGCAAATGCTACCCTACAAATTGCAATTGAAGTATAAAGAGCAACAAGTCAAAGATCAACTCAAACGAATTGGTCGTATTGAAGTGCAAGAATATTTACCTATCAAAGGCGCAGCCGAAACTACACATTATCGTAACAAGTTGGAGTTTACGTTTTCGACCAAACAATATCTTACTTCCAAACAACTCAATGAAGGACTTCCTTTTGATAAAAATGTATTAGGATTTCATGCACCCAAATATTTTGATAAAGTAATTGATATCAACACATGTCATTTGCAACCCGAACCAACCAATGCCATTAAAAATTTTGTACGAGATTATGCACTTCAACATCAACTCACTTATCACGACATCAAAAATCATCATGGGCTGTTACGTACCTTGATGATACGTGTTGCAAGTACCGGTGAAGTTCTCATCAATCTTGTGTTTGGTGAAGATAATAAACCTGCTATTGAACATTTAATGTCGGCAATACAACTAGCATTTCCTTCGATTACTTCGTTGAATTATACCATCAATCTGAAAATGAATGATACCATATATGATCAGGATGTGATATGCTATGCAGGCAAAGAATTCATTGAAGAAAAATTACATACTGGCAACGATGATATAGCTTTTACTTTCAAAATTAGTCCGAAATCCTTCTTTCAAACCAATACCAAACAAGCAGAAGAACTCTATCGTATCACACGTGATTTTGCTGAATGTACTGGTCAAGAAACACTGTATGATTTATACTGTGGCACCGGTAGTATTGGTATCTTTCTTTCACCTTTGGTAAAAACTATTATCGGTGTAGAAACCGTGGAAGATGCTATCCTAGATGCTCGAATCAATGCAGAAAATAATCAAGTTTCGAATGCGCATTTTTATGCAGGTGACGTAATCAAAATTTGCAATGATGCTTTTTTTAATTTAAATGGCAAACCAGATGTTGTCGTGATAGATCCACCCAGAGCAGGTTGTCACGAAAAGTTATTGGAAAAACTGATCGAAATAAAATCACCAACCATTGTTTATGTAAGTTGCAACCCTGCTACACAAGCGAGAGATTTAGCCTTTTTATCTTCACATTATATCGCTACCAAATCGCAAGCGGTCGATATGTTTCCGCATACCCATCATGTAGAAAATGTAGTGCAATTGAAGTTGAGAGATGAGGGGTGAGATTTGAGATTTGAGATGTGAGAGTTGGGAGTTGGGAGTTGGGAGTTGGGAGTTGGGAAATTAGGGATGGGAGAATAGGAATAATTCTTTTTAAAAAATTAAAAAAATGATAGACTTAATAGAAAAATTAAAAGATCGGCTTTTGCATCCTTTGCCAGGTGAAATTGCACAATTTAAAATGGCACCAAAAGGTCGAACTCGACAACAAGATTTACCTGATAATATCCGACACGGTGGCGTCATGATTTTATTATTTATCATCGACAAAAAATGGAATACCATACTCATTCGTCGTACTGAAGATGGGAATCATCACAGCGGACAAATTAGTTTTCCTGGAGGTCGCAAGGACGCGACTGATCAAGATATCATTTATACAGCCTGTAGAGAATGTGAAGAAGAAATAGGCGTACCCATGAATGAAATCAATGTGCTTGGTACATTATCACCCTTGTACATACCACCGAGCAATTACTTAGTAACACCTACGATTGGCTATGTAAGCACCTTACAAAACTATAAAGCCTCTGAGCGTGAGGTACAAGAGATTATTCAATTGCCCATCGAATTGTTGTTTGATGATCGAATTAAAAATGAAAAAACAGTTGTACCATCTAGTCAATTGAATACAACTATACAAACACCTGTGTATGAATTAGGCGAAGACACGATTGTATGGGGCGCTACAGCCATGATGATTTCTGAATTGGAACATATCATGAAAGAAATACAAACACAACATTAATTATCTCATGTGCATTTAAGTTATCTTTACTAAATAATACAAAACTCAATTATCATGTACGCGGTCATTACAGGAGCTAGCAAAGGAATAGGAAAAGCCATAGCCGAAAAATTTATTCGAAATGGATTTCACATAGCCATCTGTGCGAGAAACAAAACAGAATTAGAAGCAACCAAACAGTATTTACAATCCATCAATCCTGATGCATGTATATTGGCTGTTGCTTGCGACTTGAGTGATGCACAGCAAGCCATTGATTTTGGAAATGAAATTTTAACTGCCTATTCTTCCATTGATGTGTTAGTGAATAATACTGGTCGATTTATACCCGGCGATGTATCAACCGAAGCTGATGGCATTTTGGAAACCTTGATAGCTACCAATCTTTACAGTGCGTATCATCTTACTCGTACATTATTACCCTCTATGATTGCGCACCGCAAAGGACATATATTCAATATGAGTTCTGTAGCAGCACTGAAGGCCTATCCACATGGCGGTTCGTATAGCATTAGCAAATATGCACTCGAAGGTTTTTCTAAAAACCTACGTGAAGAAATGAAACCTTATAATGTAAAAGTAACCACTGTGAACCCAGGCGCTACCATGAGTGACTCCTGGAAAGGAAGCAATATTGACGAAAACCGCATTATGAAAGCCAAGGATATTGCCGATATCATTTGGAGTGTATTTCATTTATCGCCACAGGCAGTAGTAGAAGAAATTGTATTGAGACCACAGTTGGGGGATTTGTAAATCTTCTTTAATTCACCCACCCTTTCGCTTCTTGTTCTACATGTGTCACCACAGCATTCAAGTTGTATTTTTCTTTCAAGTGCTTTGCCATAGCATCGGCACTGTATACCGAGCGATGTTGTCCGCCGGTACAACCAAAACTAATCATCAAATGTTCAAATCCACGAGCAAGATAATCGTCTACACTTATTTCTACAGCTTGCTTGGCAGCAGCTAAAAATTCATGCATGCGTGTTTTAGATTCTAAAAAATCAATCACTGGCTTATCTCTTCCTGTTAGTTTTTTATACTCGTCAAATCTACCTGGATTTAATACCCCTCGGCAGTCAAATACAAATCCACCACCATTGCCACTAGCATCTTGTGGAATTCCTTTTTTATAAGAAAAACTATTGACTCGTATGGTTAATTTGGTATCGGATGTTGCTTTCACGTTGGTATATTTTTTTATAAATTCTTCTGTAGTTAATTGTTGTAGTACATGGGTTAACACTGAGTAGTTTGGCAAGTTGTATTCACTCATCCATGCAACTATATTTTGCAATCCTTGTGGTATGCTCGATAAAAAATGACTTCGCTTTTCAATCAATCCCCGCAGTCCATAAGCACCTAATACTTGCACTAATCGCACGAGCAATAGTTGACTATAATCTTTATCAAACTGACTATCATCAATTGCAATAAAATGACTTAATTCATTTTTGTAATATTGATACAATTCAGTACGCCATGCCATCGGCAAATTAGCTTTGGCTTGCCATAGCAAGGAGGCTACATCGTATTGCAAAGGCCCTTTCATACCACCTTGATAATCTATGAAATAAGGTTGCTGATGATCGATCAAAATATTTCTTCCTTGAAAATCGCGGAACATAAAATATTGATTCGCATTGGCAGCTACTTCATTTGCCAATTGTTCAAATTCAAGATTCAAGGATGCTTTGTCGTATATGATTTTATGTAAGTCGAGAAAGTAATATTTGAAATAATTCAAATCGGCTAATACAGCTTGTTTGTCAAACTGCTTAGCCGCAAAGCAATACGTATAATCCATGAGCTTATCGGCTTCCACTTGCATACGGGCTAACTGTGACAATGACAATTCATACAATTTTTTCACCTCATCTGTATATCCATTTTTCATTACTTCATCGAGTAACGAACTACGTCCATTGTCGCTTAATAGATAATCTTTCCGATCGTCACTTACAGCATAAATAGTAGGTACAGGAAGTTTTACTTCATGAAAGATTTGTGTAAAATAGATAAAGGTATTGTTCTCTTGCACATTTTCATTGTGACAAAGAATATAGCTTTTCCCGTTGGTCAATATACGTTCATAATGCCTGTCTGAGCCTGCTTGCATAATAGATTCAACTCCTATTACATTGCCTTCCCCAATAAATTCAATTGCTTCTTTAAACATATCTATTTACAATCAATTACAAGCCATACATACTTACTAAATAAACCATTTGAGCCATGGCAATGGCACCTAAACTGAGCTCACGACGATGTACATTTTCAAACACATCATTCTCACTGTGATGCATATCAAAATAGCGTTGCGAATCGGGCATCAACTCCATTACAGGTGTTTTAAATTTACGATTCAATGGGCCTACATCTGCACCACCACCTTCGCGATCAAAACTATATAAGCCATAAGGCAATAATAAGTTAGACCATCGTTTTACTTTTTCTCTTTTTTCTTTTTCCATGGTCATGGAAAAACCAAATGGTGTAGAACCTCCTGCATCACTTTCTATTGCTAAAATATGATGTTCACTATTTTGCTCTGCAAGTTCTGCATATCGTTTGGCACCACGCAATCCATTCTCCTCATTCATAAACAAAATAGCACGTATCGTTCGTTTTGGGCGAATGCCTAATTCTAGGAATACTCTCAATACTTCCATTGCTTGCACTACACCTGCACCATCATCATGTGCGCCTTCGCCTATATCCCATGAATCGAGATGACCGCCAAAGCAAATAATCTCTTCAGGATGTTCGGTTCCTTTTATTTCTCCTATCACATTGTACGACATTACATCAGGCAACATTTGACAAGTGGTGGTCATTTGCATTGAAATATGCTGATCGGTCTTCAACATAGTTTCAAGCTGATCGGCATCAAGGTTGGAGATAGCCACCGCAGGAATCGAAGGATATTTTTTGTCATAGGCAATACTTCCTGTATGAGGCTTATCATCAAATGCCGAAGAAACCGAACGAATCACGACACCAACTGCACCCAATTTAGCTGCTTCACTAGGCGCTCCCCATCGATAATACACGCATGGGCCATAGCTTTCAAATGTATTGATATTGGTCTGATCAAATTTGAAATTATAAAAAACAATTTTTCCTTTTACATCGTTCGGGTTCATTCGTTTCAAATCATCAATATGATTGATTTGTAAAATGGACGCATTTAAACCGCCTGCACCGGTACCAATTGCATTTCCCAAGGATGATATCAACATGGAAATTGGCTTCCCTTTGGAAGGAATAATAGAAGCCTTTGCTTCACCTCTTACCCAATGTGGCACCATCACTTCTTGTAAATACACTCGATCACATCCGATTTTTTCCATCACCTCTTTGCCCCATTTTACAGCTTCGGCTGCTTGTGGTGAACCACTGATACGATGACCGATATGTTTACATAAATCATGCAAATCCTTGTAGCATTGATAGTTTGTTAAAATATGATTTGACATCAATTTTAAATTCAAACTATCTGATTTGTAATTCTGTGCATTCGCAAGTAATGCCGATAGGCTAAACAAGATAAAAGGAAATATTTTTTTCATTAAGCTTTTATTTCTATTTTTAAAATCTAAATGTACAACTTCATGAAAAAAATCCTTGTTTTTTCTTTTGCAATTCTAACAATCTTATTGGCTATTCAATGCTCTCCCAAAACATCGAAGTCAACAGCGGCATCCAATGACAATACAAAAAGTAACGCTAGTTCAAAACCTGAAGCAGTTGAACCACCCAAGCCAGCAAGTATCCCTTCTACACAATTACCAACTGAAAATGCGGATGCAGCATTGGCTATGAAGGAACGTTTGAATGAAGGAGAACAACTATTTTCTACTTCATGTAAAAAATGTCATAAGCTATATGCGCCATCCTCCAGAACAGCACAAGAATGGAAACCCATTTTGGTTGTCATGACAGGCAAAGCAAAATTATCAGATACTGAAACTTCCAAAGTGGCTGATTATATTTATTCTTCATGTAAAAAATAAATCCATCAACAATATGACATTCTATAAATCAAGTCTCTATACACTATCTTTTTTTCTGTTTGCATTCTTGCTATCAGCTTGTTCCCCTAAAGTAAACAAATCAACTACCTCAACTCCTCAAGCTTCTATACCTGCTGCTAACCAAACGAATAATGTATTAATGTCTGCACCTGTAGAGAATGAAAAATTAGATATTGGAAACGAAAATCCAAGATCAATCCCTGCTAGTACATTACCTGTAGAACGAACTCAATTGATTAAAAAATAAACATATTATTTCAATACAAACAATATCATTTCGTCCATCATCTTTTTAGAAATAGCTAATTCTGGTTTTTGATAAGATGCATAATTATCTTCTGCCTTATCAGATTCTATTTCAGTTAATAGATGATTCATATTTGGAATAATCACCATTTTAGAAGAAGGGTTTGCTTTGTTTAAAGCCACTGCATTTTTTTCTGCAACTTGTAAATCTTTAGTTCCATTTAATATTAATACTGGACATTTTAATTTTTTCACTTCTGCTGTAGGGTTCAATGCCATCCATGATTTTAAGAATGGTTGCGCACTAGGACGAAATAAAGATTCCAAGCCTTTCAAATCATTTGTTACACTTTTTCCTTTTTGAAGACTGTCCAATTTAGCAAAGGTAGCTTTCTCCATAGTACCTAATTTACCCTTCAATTGTTCCTTCATTGTTACAGCAATAGGAAACCCACTACCAGCTAAGGAAATGTATTTATTTTTTTCGTTCACAACCAACATACCTACTAACGAACCTTCGCTATGTCCAGCAATAATGACTTTACTAAACCGAGTATCTTTATCAAAATTGGCAACAATCGTTTTGGCATCTTCTATCATTACATTAAACGTTACATCTTCCTCTTTCATATTTTCGACAGTACTTTTCCCTACACCACGTTTGTCATATCTATATGTTGCAATTCCATTTAATGCAAATTGGACTGCCATTTTTTTATAGGCATCACTTTTAAAACCTTGACCATTACAGTCTCTATCTGTAGGACCGCTACCAGCAATAATGATTACCAACGGAACTGCACCATGTGCATGTGCAGGCATTGTTAATGTGCCAGATAATTTTACACCTTTTGCATCTATGCCAATTTCAAACTCATCGGAGCCATGTGCAAAAGACAAAAAAGGAAAACAAATAACAAGTAATAAAAATAGTTTTTTCATAAATCAAAAGTAATAAATATTACAAACAATCAGACATTCATAATTTCAATAAGACTTCATTATCATTACTAATCTATTAAATCTATAAAATCAGTGTTCGAAATTTCTATTTCACCTTCACTCTTATCCCTTCACTATGACTACTAAATTCAGGCGCATACATACATTGTATAGTTGCAATACCATTTGAGAAATCGCCTTTGTTGGTTACAAACATAGGATATTCAAATACATACGTGCCTTTGTTTAGCCAGTTGAAAAAGAAATTAGTAGATGCATCTTTGGTAGCTTCATAATAACCCAAGCCTCCTTGATATTTATAATTGCTCAATACATTGATAGGCTCAAAGCATGCACCTCTCATATCTTTCATGTGTACATATTCCATGGCTCTATCTACTCTTAATTCAATCCGAACTTTTACTTTATCACCCACATTCAACGGACTATTTTCTGTAATGGGTGTCAATACTTCGCCTTTATCAGAATTGGAAATTTTATACAATTGCTTCTTCAATGAAAGTGGTGTTTCATGTGATTCTATTTTATCTAAATTTTCAAAATATTGCCAATACACTGCACCCCAAGTTGTACCACCAATATTCTTTCCTGTTTCAGCATTATTTTTAACATTCACAGAAATTTTCCCCATGTCTGCATTGATATCTTCTTTTGGAATTGATGTTTTAAAATAACCTGTTCCTGCTTCTTGTTGTTGTTCTTTGCTTTGAATTAATTTATTTCCTAATTTGATTTCAACATCAGGTTGAGTAGACAACCAACTTGTTCCATTTAGAAGTAAAGCATAAATAGCATCAGCAGTTGCTTTGGTGGTTTTCCAATTCGTAGTTTGTTTATTTTTCAACAACCAAATTTTCAATTCATCTACTTCTTTATCATCGCCACCAATTTCTTTAAATGTTTCTACCAACAAACTTTGTGTTTCAATAGGCGCTTCATACCACCAATAGCCACCACTGTTTTCTTTCCAATACATACCCATTTCTTCATTGCGAATCGCATTTTCACGAAGTGATTTAATGATATCTTGTGGTGTGGTTTTGTCGTCCAAACGATTCAATGCCAAGGCTGTCATGCCTTGCATATAACGATTTCCTTTGAGCCAATATTTAGCAGCTTGTTTTTTATAAAAATCAAATGCTGTTTTAGAAGCTGGTGCAATTTCATTTTCTTTAAAGAACGTTCTCATGTATAAATATTGAATTTGCATATAATCAATTTGTTGTTGATTCAAATCAGCCTTGTTTCTTTTCAACTCATCATAATCATCTTTTATTCGAGCATCTAAATATGGCAAAGCCTTTTCTACAATTTGTAATATTCGTCTATCGCTTCCAGTTTCTGTAATGCCAATATGCATCAAACGACCTATACCTGTAACAATATATTGTGTCATGAAACGGTCGTCAGGCATTCCTTTGAACCAAGTGAAACCACCATTGGGTGTTTGCATAATTTCTAACTCTCGAACAGTACGTTCCAATTCCTTGCTCATTCTATTGAGGTTAAATAAATTGGCAATATTTCGTTTTTGGTCTGCTTCATTTTTAGCTTCTAAAACCCAAGGTGTTTCTTGCAATAAAGCCGATTTCAATTCTTGATTTTTTGATAGATTTGATAATAATGCTGATGTATCTTTCTCACTCCATGATGAAAATATTTCTTTTACTTTCGGACTTGAATTGGCAATATGTGTTGCTAATGCATTCGCATAATATCTATTAAAGGTTTGCTCTGCACATTCGTAAGGATAGTCGGTTAAGTATGGCAATGCTTGAACGGCATACCAAGCTGGATTGCTTGTATATTCAACCGATAAATTATAATGACGAATGGTATTCGATGATTTTGAATTCAATAAATTTTTAAATGTAAAATCTTTCGTTGAATTCATTCGAACAGGTAGTGGCAAGGTTTCTGTTACTAACATTGAGTTGAGTAAAACAGGCACTACATTTTGTTCGCCGTCAGAAAAATTATTTGCCTTTGCAATAGTTTTTACTAAAATAGGATTCGTAAAACTTTGTGGTATTTCTATTTGCCAAACACAATTTTGACTTGATCCTTTCTTGACTGGAAATTGTGTATTTGGAAATTTTTTAAATAACTCATTTACGTTTTCTCCTGTTATAGCATCTTCTAAAATAAGTTCTGCTGTAACTGACAAATCTTTTTCACTCAAATTAGTCACCTTAGCACTATACACCATCTTATCACCTTCTCTAAAAAAACGTGGTGTATTCGGCACTATCATTAATTCTTTTGACGTAGTTGCAGTTTCTTTTAATGTTCCACTTTGCATTTCTTTGGTATGGCCAAATGCCATTAGTTTCCAACGAGTGAGTGCATCAGGTGCTTTAAATTTTAATAAAATATTTCCTTCAGCATCTGTATGTAATTGAGGAAAGAAAAATGCTGTTTCTTGGAAGTTGCTTCGTAATGATGGTTGAGAGTTGAGGGTTGTGGGTTGTGGCTTTGTAGAATCGGATTGAATCGGTGGTGTGAATTTTACGTTTGCTGTTTGCAAACTTTCATCATCTTCATTTCTTCCTTCTTCTCTTGATATTGGCTTTGCCATCATGGGTGCTGCTGCTGCATCAGCTTCCATCATGACAGCTTTGCCACCTCGAGCCATTTTTATATTTCTATTATAATATATACTTAGATTACTGTTCAAACCCCACCAATTCAAATTTCTATACATTTTCTCATAAGGATGAACTTCTTTAAATCCACCAAAGTAAAATTGCCGTCCTGTTTCAACTGAAAAGTTAGAGGCAGTATTAAAATTCAACATATTGTAGGTTCCTCTAAAGAAGTCAAAGCCTTGCCAACTATGCGGTTTAAATGCATCTAAACTGGCATCATACATGGTGGCTAATAATTCAGCACTTACTTTTTCCTTTTTATTGCCACTAATTTTCAAAGTCCATTCTTGCTCACTGCCAGGCAACATTTTATCTCTAAATGTTCCTAAAGAAATTTTTAATTCTTTATTGGTCCAAGGCACATCAATAAATTCATTAAATGAATAGTAACGATTATTTTTGATGTACCAACATAGGACATGAAACCCACCTCGATCAGCTTCCGAAATCTGAAAATCAAATTTTTTATTTTTATTTATGGTCATCCATCCTATTTTATCATAAGATGCAAAACCTCTTTTCCGTTCACCACCTAATTCCTCAATATTAGCCTGTTTCTTATAACTACATAATGCATTTATGTTATCAAACGGTGTCGATACATTCAGGGTTGCAATTTCGCCAGGTTCTACTATGGTTTTTACTTTGGTTACCAATAAATTTTCATTAGGCAAAGCCTCAGGATTTGTGAAGTTTGATAAACGAATATATTTTTTGTCCATCACTTCATTACCATCTTTACCTGCCTTGTCGGCAGACAGGTCTTTTGTAGTAGCTTCTAACACAAACCATCCCTGACTTGCACCTGTTTTTTGCAAATACTCTAATCCTTCTTTTGTAGTCGTGAATGTTTTTGTCCAAACTGTTCTTTCTTCTTTCCAATTCAAATAATTATTCTCATCATTGTATTCATCCAATGGAAAATCGTTTCTAAATTCTGTTTCAGAAATAGAAATAATTTCAACCTTTTCCCATAATCGTTTGCGATAGGTTTTAGTTGGCGAAACTAATTTTTTTAAGGTCAATGTTACTTGTGATGGAACATGCGTTCCGGCTAAATTAGTTGAGAAAATTTTCACTGCATTGAAGTTGTTATAATCAACTTGTTCAGGTGTTTCTATTTTCAACAACAAACTTTCATATGAAACAGATACATGGGTTTCACCACTTCGAGTTTCCCCATTCAAATCGGTTACATCGGCATAAACGGTATAATCAAAAATGGGCTTTGTTTGTGCATCAATACTTTCATCAGCAATGGCTTTGAAATCAATGTCAAACGAGCCATCTGCTTTAGTCACAGCAGTTCCATGGGTTAACTCCATACTCGGACTTGACGGTTGCCCCCATCTGTAAAAACACCAATAATATGGAAAACGAGCGTTGCGTTCAACACGATATTTTACAGTTGCACCATCAATATTATTGCCTGCAAATGCCTTGGCTAAACCTTTTACTTTTACAACATCATTTAATTTGTAAGTGCCTTTGATGGTATCAAATGTCACTTCAAATTTTGGTCGTTTATATTCTTCAATATTGAAAAAGGTTTGCCCACTTTCAGCAACGATTTGAAACTGTCCAGTCAATAAACCATCTGGTGCTGTGAATGTTCCAGTGAATGAACCAAACTCATTCGTCGTCAATTCTATCGTTTTTACATCTTGATAATTGGCATCTTTTAATGTTACGGATGTCTTTCTATCTTTTAAAACTTCATAGGTTTTAGTATCGCCTTTTGTTTTTTGCATTACCGAAATACCTTTAAAATAAATGGTTTGACCAGGACGGTAAATACTTCTATCAGTAAACAAAAATGTTCTTACATAATCATTATCTGGTTGTTTATAATATTCGTTGATGTAAATATTATCATCTAAAAATAACACATCATCACCTTTTATTAATTCCAATGCATAACCACCTTCATGTGGATTTACCCTTAACATTTTTGCAAACCCATCTTTATCGGTTGTAAAGGTTGGACCTTGTTTTGCCTTATATTTTCTACTTTCATAATCGTAATTATTGACCCATGTTTTGATGGTTACATTTTCAATGGGTTCGCCCGTAGTTCTATTCACTACATAAATACCAGTACCATCTTTATTCTGCTCTGTCAATTGAACATTGGCTAAATTTGATACACGTAAAAAAGCAGCTGCATAATATTTTTTACTATCAAAATTAGCATCTTCTGAAACGATTAATGCATAGGTTCCTAAAGGCAACGCATCTATTTTAATTTCAGTATTATGACCTTTGTAATCATGTCTATCAGGTAAATTAACTGACCAATTTTTAATACCTTTTCTACTAGCAATGACTTGATAATCGTTGTTGTAATCATAGGTTTTGTCTTTCATTTCTTGCATAGAAACAGTCACTACCTTACAATACAAGGTTTTTACTTCTTTGTAAGAAATCTTTGCCAATGAAGGCTGATTTGGAATAATTACCTTCTCTACATTAATGCCTAAACTTCGTTGTTCAATTTGTTGCAATAAACTTTCAGCTCTTGACGAAGCTTCCGTTTTAGGAAACTTTTCGATTACAGCATCGCAAAGTTTTTTTGCTTCAACATAGTTGATATTGTCTTCATTTTTTACCTGTGGTTGACTTCCTCTTTTTCCTCTTCGAGCTTGTCCTTGTGTAAATGTTTCAGCCATCAAAACCATTGCCATACCTGCTTGTGTATTGTTTGGATAGTTGGTTGAAATAGATTTTAATGCATCAAAATATAATTCATTTTTGTTTTGTAAAATGCTTTTATCTTTTACAAATTGAAGTCGAGTTATATCTATATCTATCAAGGCACTTGGGTCAGCATCTGCTAAATGAAATCCTATAATATCTTGATACAATTTTAAGACATTATACTTTTGAGATGTTTTATCAGATGTATTAAATGTTGTTTTTGAAAATATACTTGCATCTGCAAATGCTTTTTCATCATTGATTTCAAATGCATATGCAGGTTTGGTAATTTCATTTTCTTCGTTAGTAAAATAATCAATGGCTCGATGTACTAAAAGGTCATATAATGTTGGACGAAGAGTTTCTGTGTTTTTACCTTTATCTAAAATGAGGTTCAAATTCTTTAATGGAAATGTTTTTGATTTTTCAGATTCAGAAAGCGAAGTAGTATAATTTTCAAATGCTTTATTGTAAAAATCATCTGCAGACCAGGTCTCGATATCTATATTGGAATTTATTTTTTTTTCATTTGGAATTTCAATAGTAGTTCGATCTAATATTTTCCAACGATTTTCTTGATAATAAGTCCAATACAAATCACCTAACATTGATTGCAAGATTTGCTTAGTAGGAAACTTGGCTTCTTTCAATTCCTTTTCAAAAAATAAAATATCATTGAGTCGAGATTTTTCATCTCTATCCCGAAGACTCACTCTATAATTGCACAATGCTTTAATAGTTTGTTCAGCATTGTTTTCAGCTTTAGCCAATTTTAAAATGCTTTCAATTTCGGTTTGAGCCGTTTTATTTAAGCCTTTCTGAAAAGCAGCTTCAACTGATTTCCATTTTGAGTCATATTTTGTAGTCATACTTGTTTGTGCAAATGAAATATGTAGCGATGCTACGAGTAGGATAGATAAAAAAAGTTTACGCATAGAAATAATATTGAGACCAAATACTAGTTTTCATTTTGAAAACATTATACATATGGTTATTAGTAGACACAAAGATGCAGAAAATTCCATATAGAATTTTGTTAACAACTAGTATTTAATAATTGAACAGCGTTAACTCTAATAGCCTCGACCATCTTTTCCTTCCATATAATTCATGAAGGCTCGATTTACAACAGCATTACCACCTGGAGTAGGATAATCTCCAGTAAAATACCAATCTCCTTTGTTGTCAGGGCATGCTTCATGTAAACCTTCTATAGTTTGATAAATCACTTTAACTTCTGCATTGACATCTTCAGGTCGTAGCATACTACCAATTTTTTTACTGATTTCATCGACCGAGAATGGTTTGTAAATGGCTTTTACAAAGTTTTTAGAACTTAACTTGTTTGACTTTTCAGCCTGTACACATTCGGTATATACATCTAATAATAATTGTTTTTGCCCGCTTTCTTTCAACAATTCAATGGCAGCTTGGAAGGCAATAAAATCACCCATTTTACTCATATCAATTCCATAACAATCTGGATAACGAATTTGTGGAGCACTTGAAACCACAAAAATTTTAACAGGCCCTAATCGGTCAAGCATACGTATAATACTTTCACGTAGCGTAGTTCCCCTAACGATCGAATCATCTATGATAACGAGCGAGTCAATTCCAGCACGTACTGTACCGTATGTAATATCGTACACATGTTGAACCATTTCATTGCGAGCACCTTCTTCAGTAATAAAGGTTCGCATTTTAACGTCTTTGATTGCAATTTTTTCAATTCGAACTCGGCGTTCAATCATTTCACGCAATTTTTCTTCGTCAAAATTTTTATCCCAACTTTGTATTCGTTGAATTTTAATTTCGTTTAAGTAGGCTTCTGCACCTTTGATTAAGCCATAAAAAGCCGTCTCTGCCGTATTAGGTATGAATGAGAAAATGGTATTTCTCAAATCATATTTAATCATTTTCAATACCTTTTCGGACAATAAACGACCAAGTTGTTTTCTTTCTTTATAAATTTCTTCATCACTACCTCGTGAAAAATAAATACGTTCGAAACTACATGACTTTTTTTCTGCTGAAGTAAGAATTTTTTCAATTGAATAATCTCCATTGGCTCTTACGATTAACGCATGTCCTGGAGGCACTTCATGTATATTTTCCAATTTTGCTTTGAAAGCTGTCATTAATACAGGTCTCTCAGAGGCAGCACTAATTATTTCATCATCGATATAATAATATGCAGGTCGAATACCATGCTTGTCTCTTAATACAAAACTATCTCCGTTGCCACAAATGCCTTCTGCTACGAACCCACCATCAAAAAGATTGGTAGCCTTACTTAACACTTCTTTCCAATTGATATGCTCAGGATTTTTCTCTTCTTCTTCACGCAAGTAATGGTGAATTACTTCTATCATAGCCGCCAAATCACTATCAGCCTTCATATTGATCAATTCATCTTTGTGTATAAAATGAAAAAGCTCCTTCGTATTGACTAAATTAAAATTGCCTGCCAAACACAAATTTCGATTCGGATTTATATCTGATTTGATAAATGGATGACAGTATTCGATATTGTTACGCCCTTGTGTTCCATATCGTAAATGCCCCATCATCACTTCGCCCATATAGCTTAAGTATCCCTTCAATAAATCAGGGTATTGGCGTATGTCGGGTTGCAGTTTTTCTACATCTTCGATTTCTTTCTGTACCTGCTTGAAAATATCTGCAATACTTTGTCCTATATTACTTCGAATACGCTTCATATAAGGCGTACCTGCTGGCGTATCGAGCTTTACAGTTGCGATACCCGCACCATCTTGGCCACGGTTGTGTTGCTTTTCCATCAACAAATACAATTTGTTGAGTCCGTAAAAAGCTGTTCCATACTTTTGATGGTAAAATGAGAGGGGTTTGCGTAGCCTTAAATAGGCGATGCCACATTCGTGCTGAATAGCGTCAGACATAGGACCGCAAAGTTAGGTTAATAAATCTTTATTTCTTAGGTTAGAATTATGAATAATATGCTAATGCATCTTATTCCTTTAAAAAATTTATTTTTCTTGATTTTAATTACATTTGCAAAGTAAAAAACACATCATGAAAAATCTTATACTTGGCTTTATCGTATTATCATCATTGAGTTCTTGTTTACAAAGCAAAGACTATGATTGCGAGTGCACTTATGTACCGATGGCTGCATGGCACCCTGTCGGTACACCTAATAAAGTAGAAACAGTAAAAGTATCAGGCCGAATCAAGGAAGATGCTGCATCAAATTGTTCTATTGACAATGAAGGAAAGTATTTCACTCAACATTATGATGGTACTTGTATTTTAAAATAAATCTTACAAAACTACATCCAGCTTAATCCTTCAAACCCTGGTCTAAATGGCCAAGGGATACTTGACAAAATCAAGATAAGACCGATTAAATAAAACCAAAAAGCAGCACTATGCTTAGACGAATCTTTGATTGCCTTTTTAGTTTTTGATCTGCCAATATGAATTAAAATTATTGCCAATAGCATCATAGAAATATGTTCTACAGCAAAAAATCGCATATAGCTATTTTTCATAGCTTCTGCCATCCCATTTGCTTGAATTAATTTAAAACCTTTTTCTCCTACAAAATAGAGTATTAATCCAATCAGTAATTGCATATCACATACTATAGTTAGAAACAATCCAGCTTTATTGTCAGATTCGGTAAAGGATGATTTATTCATCATACCCATTAATGATTTCACAATAGCATATATAGCTACTATCAAAACAAGCCAACGTAATATACTATGTATTTGAACGACCATTTGCATATGATAAAAATTTGAATAACAAAGATAATCTACTTTTCGAGTCCTCAAATCTAAATGTTATAAACATGTACGTGGATTAATAAACAATTAATATTGAACAAACAAAAGAAATAATCTCTATGTTTACCTTAATTTTACAATAACGAAAAAACGTAGCACATGTATAACGACGATTTTTTTGATGATGATTTTCGTGATATTGAAGATTTATTGATAGAATTTCATAAAATCAAACGTGGCGAACCTCATGGATTGATTACCGAAGACGACTTCGAATACCTCATCGACTTTTTTGAAACAAACAATGATAGGGAAAATGCCCTTCTAGCTTGTGACGTGTCTACAACACTTTATCCTTTTTCATCTGCATTATTTCTTCGAAAGGCTGAGTTACTGATGGATCAAAAAAAATATGGACAAGCCTTAAAAGTACTTGACCAAATTGATGATATTGACCCCAACAATATTGAATGTGTTTTCTTAAAATCTGATATATTGCTTGAGCAAAATCGATTTTCGGAGGCCGTTGATATACTCGAAAAACATGCCGACCAATTTGAAAGCGTTGATAAAACAGATATCTTATTAGAGCTTTCTGAAATATATGACGAACTAGAAGAGTTTGACAAAGTATATGCTACACTCAAACGTATATTAAAATACGAACCTACCAATGAAGACGCCTTATTGCGAATTTGTTTTTGGGCCGAAATCAATAATAAACATGAAGATAGCATAACACTCCATCAAGAAATACTGGAAGAAACACCGTTTAATGCTATGGCATGGTATAATCTTGGCGTGGCTTATCAAGGATTAAAATTATACGAAAAAGCAATTGATTCATACGAGTATTGTCTTGCAATTGATGATAAATTTGAATACGCTTATCGCAATCAGGGAGATGCTTATATGCAATTGAAACAATACAATAAAGCAATCGAAGTGTTGGAAATGCATTTATCTATTGCCAAACCCGAAGATGTTATATTGGATGCTATAGGCTACTGTTGGGAAAAACAAAAAGAGTACAAAAAAGCTCGTCAGTATTACCGCAAAGCATCGCAACTAAACCCACAAGACGATCAAATATTTTTCAAAATCGGCGAAACATATTCAAAAGAATTACAATGGGAGAAAGCTATAAAAGCATATTCAGTTGCTTTACATATTAATAAAAATAATGCTTCCTATTGTATGGCCTTAGGCAATTGCTTAATGGAAATGGGAGCCGAAAAGGAAGCCTTGGTTTGTTATTTAAATGCAGTACAGCTTAGACCCGATATTAAATCGACTTGGCAAGCATTGGTAAAAGCACTTTATATAGCTAACTATTATGATGAGGCCCTTGCTCAATTAGTCATTGCAGAAAGTCATTATTCTTATAAGGTTGAATTTGTTTATTACAAAGCAGCCATTTTACTTGCTCAGGGTAAAACGAAAGATGCCGTATTGTTTTTAGAAGAAGCGCTGGAAGAAAATCCTAAAAAAGTGACTGCTTTGAAATTTATTGATAAGGATATAGTGCATCATCCTGTTTTTGCTGAAGTGCTGGTTAGATATAAAAAGAAAAAATAATTTTCAACAAGAATTTCCTCTTGATATTATTTCTAAGTGTCTATATTCTATCTAATTTGTGAATTGACTAATTCTCATTTTAGACTACCTTTGCGTTTCAAATAATTAAAAAATGAAACTGGTAACACACTCAATTCAGGGCAATGAACATTTAGCCATTTTAATCGACCATAAACTATACAATATAAGTGATGCAGATATATTGCTACCTGCAACAATGAAAGAATTATTGAATCATTGGGAAGACTCAATAGACAAATTGAAAGAACTTGAAGTCAAAATAAAGAAAGGTCAAATTTTAGAAAATCAATATACCCATTATAACGAAGCTCGTATTATGGCGCCAGTTCCAAATCCTACAAGCTGTAGAGATGGTTATGCATTTCGTCAACACGTAGCAGCTGCTCGTCGCAATCGCAAGGTTGATATGATTCCTGAGTTTGATCAATATCCAATTTTTTATTTCACCAATCATAATGCTATTCAAGGACCTGGCGATATTGAGTGTATGCCCGATCATTTTCAAAAATTGGATTTTGAATTGGAAGTCGCAATTGTGGTTTCTAAAAAAGGAAGAAACATCAAAGCTGCCGAGGCGGATAATTATATTGGTGGTTATATGATTATGAACGACATGAGTGCTCGTACATTGCAGATGGAAGAAATGTTGTTAAATCTTGGACCTGCAAAAGGTAAAGATTTCTCTACTGTGATAGGACCGATGTTAGTCACTCCAGACGAATTAGAATCTTATAAAGTACCTTGTAAAGAGAATCATGTAGGAAATAATTACAACCTAGGGATGAAATGTTGGGTCAATGGTGAATTATTGAGCGAAGGTAATGTATCATCAATGGACTGGACTTTTGCTGAAATACTCGAGCGATGTGCTTATGGTGTAGATATATTACCAGGTGATGTAATTGGAAGTGGAACAGTTGGCACTGGATGTTTATTAGAATTAAACGGCACAGGATTATTAAACGACCCAAATTATAAAGTACAATGGCTTCAAGATGGCGATGTAGTTGAAATGGCTATTGATGGACTTGGACATTTATCTAATACAATTAGAAAAGTGGAGACTGATTTTTCGATTTTAGCGTTGAAGAAGTTTTAGAAGGTTTACAAGTTTTGAAGGTTGCAACGTTTTACATCTTAAAGCGCTAAATAAAGTTATTAATCAATGGCTACAATAAAATCTTTTGAGGACTTAGATATTTGGAAAAATTCACATGATTTAGGAAAAGATATTTTTAATTTATGTGAAACTAACTTTAAAATCCAAAAAGACTTTTCATTTAAAGATCAAATAAAACGTGCTACCTTGTCCGTTTCAAACAACATTGCAGAAGGATTTGAATATAGCAATAATCGTCAATTTTATCGCTTTTTAGCCATTGCAAAAGCTTCTTGTGGTGAAGTAAGAAATTGTTTGCTATTTTTAATTTCAATAAATTATTCAGAAGAAAAAGAAGTTGAAGCTTTAATTTTAAAAACAAGAATATTATCTGGCCAAATTGGCAACTTTATGAAATATTTAAACAAACTTAATAAAGAATCAAAAACATAAAACCTATAAATATTCAAAGCCTGTAACATTCAAAACCTATAACATTCAAAACCTGTAACAATAAATAAATGACTATAACACCAGGCTCCATTAAAACAGCACAATTACATGCTTATCTTTTAGGCTCTGTTTCACCACGACCTATATGTTTTGCATCTACTATTGATAGCGAAGGCAATGCTAATTTATCACCATTTAGTTTCTTTAATGTATTTGGGAGCAATCCAGTTACATTGATATTTTCACCAGCTCGCAGGGTGAGAGATAATACAATTAAACACACATTGGAAAATTGCATTGAAACGAAAGAAGTAGTCATCAGTGTAGTTAACTATGCAATGGTTCAACAAATGAGTTTGGCTAGTTGTGAATACCCAAAAGGAATTTCTGAATTTGAAAAGGCAGGATTTACTCCGGTGAAAGCTGATAAAGTAAAACCCTTTTTGGTAAAAGAAAGTCCTGTGAATATGGAATGCATTGTGAAGCAAGTCATAGAAACTGGACAAGAAGGTGGTGCTGGCAATTTGATTATTTGTGAAATGGTGGCCATGCATATCAACGATGATGTATTAAATGAAGCACAACAAATCGACCCACATAAAATAGATTTAGTGGCTCGTATGGGCGGCGACTATTATTGCAGAGCAAGTGGCGATGCTGTATTTACCGTTCCAAAACCAAACATGAATTTAGGTATGGGCATCGATCATTTGCCAGAAGACATTCGCACTAGTACTATATTATCAGGAAACGACTTAGGCCAATTAGCCAATGTAACGTCATTACCGCTAATTGATAATACATTTGTTTATGTTCCTAAAATAGATGCTCATACCGATGCAAAATATTTATTAAGTGAAGGTAAGATAGATGATGCATGGCAAGTACTTCTTGGAAATTCAAAATAAAACTCAATCCAAATTCTAACTTATAGCACTATTTCAATTTAGTTAAAAAATAAAAATAATTTTATAGTACGGAAATTTGTCCGTAAATTTGTGTCAAATGCCGATGCAAATGAACCCTTTAAATCAAAAAACGAACAAAGTACTAAAGAATGAATCGTTGATGGTAGAAGAAGCTGCAATTGCCTATTCCCCTGCAATGAAAATTGGTTACATTTCAAATACAAGTTCAGAAATGGATGTATTAAATTTAATCAAAAAGGGAATTCCCAAAAAAGCATTGGATAAAACCATGCAAATGATGGACTTTTCATTAGACGAAATGTCAAGTATACTTCATGTATCTGAAAGAACGTTGCGTCGTTACGATGACAAAACACATTTAAATATTGAACAAAGTGAGCGAATCATTGAGCTCAATAATTTGTATAATTATGGCGTGGAAGTATTTGGCAATTTAAGCAATTTTAAAAGTTGGATCAATAGTCCTATAATGGCTTTAGGTCAGCAAAAACCAAAAGAATTTCTTGATACATCGCTCGGTATTCAAATGCTTAAAAATATTCTTGGACGAATAGAACAAGGTGTATATTCCTAATGATAGTTTATAGAATTAGTAAATGTAAATACATCGATGACTTATCGGGATATGGAGCATATCTAGAGAGTGGTCGATGGAATTCAGCAGGGCGTGAAATGATATACACCTCACAGTCTGTTGCATTATCTATGCTAGAGATTCTGGCACATTTGCCTGCATCCATTGCACCAACTGGTTTTTGTTTACTTACATTAGAAATCCCTGACAACGAAATTGAAACAATTAATACAAAGCAATTACCTAAAAATTGGAATTCATATCCAAGCATCAATGCTACAAAACATATTGGAGATATATTTTTAGAAAAAAGAAACACCATTGCACTTCAAATACCTTCATCCATTGTAGAACGTGAAAATAATATTTTACTCAACCCGCTACATCCTAATTTCAAGAAAAAAGTGAAAATGATTTCAAAAGAAGAAATACGAATAGATAAAAGATTTAGCCACAGATAGCGCAGATTTTCACTGATGTTTGAATGTTAAGTATTTCTTTAACTATTTTTGTGTGTTACTGCCCATCAGTAAAAAAGTATATATATGTATTCTATCCAACAAGAAAAAGAATTTATTGAACAAGCAAAACATTTTCAAACTAAAGAAATTAATGAAAATGATTTGACTATTGTAAGAGAAATTATTGAATATGCCGACTGGAAATATTATGTACAAGACAATCCCGTTTTGGCAGATGCTGAGTATGATATTTTATTCAAAAAGTTAAAAACATTTGAAGAACAAAATCCAATTTTCATTTCACCAACATCTCCTACTCAACGTGTTGCAAAAGGCTTAAACACAAGCTTTCCAACGGTTGCCCATTTGGTACCTATGTTGAGTTTAGAAAATAGTTACAATGCCGAAGACCTATTAGACTGGGATAGAAAATGTAAAGAATTAAGTGGTGAAACGCAAGTAGAATATTGTGTTGAACCTAAATTTGACGGAGCAAGTATTTCATTGGTTTATGAAAATGATATTCTTACAAGAGGTGCCACCAGAGGCAATGGAACTGAAGGTGATGACATTACGTTGAATACAAAACAAATTCGTTCTATTCCAATTAAAGCTGAAATTAGTAAGTTCAATTTAAAGCAAGTTGAAATAAGAGGCGAAGTTGTAATTACTAAAAAACGATTTGAAGAATACAATAATAAATTGATTGCAGATGGACAACAACCATTAGCCAATGCACGTAATGCAGCTAGTGGAAGTCTTCGAATTAAAGATCCACAAGAAGTAGCTAAACGAAATTTAGATGCATTTTTGTATAACATTAGCTACACTTCATTGCAAGAAGGCAAGCAAACACATCCTCACATGCAAACACATCGAGGTATGCTAGAATCCTTGTCATCATTGGGTTTTAAGACTTCATTGGAAAATATAAAAACATTTTCAACTATTGAAGAAGTTACCAATTATGTACAAGAATTTGAACTAAAAAGAGATAATCTTCCCTATGAAATTGATGGTATGGTAATCAAAGTAAATCGATTGGATTTGCAAGAAAAAACAGGACAAACTTCACATCATCCACGTTGGGCTATTGCATTTAAATTCAAAGCACGACAAGCCACCAGCAAACTACTCAATGTAGAATATCAAGTTGGAAGAACAGGTAGCGTTACACCTGTGGCAAAAATTGAACCTGTTGCTGTTGGTGGTGTAACGATTTCATCATTATCGATGTTTAATGAAGATGTCATCAAAGAAAAACAATTGATGATAGGCGATACTGTTTTGATAGAACGAGCAGGTGATGTCATTCCATATATCGTAAAATCATTTCCTGAATTAAGAGATGGAAGTGAACAGGAAATTATTTTTCCAATAGCATGTCCTGTTTGTAACGAACAACTTTATAAACCAGAAGGAGAAGCTGTTTGGCGTTGCACCAATATCAATTGCGAAGCACAAGTCATTGAAAAAATTGCACACTATGCATCAAAAGATGCATTGGATATTCGAGGTTTAGGTGATGCATTAGTCAGACGATTTTTTGAGCAAGGGTTTTTAAAAAACATTGTGGGCATTTATCATTTGCCTTATGACCAATTAAAAACATTAGAAGGATTTGGCGAAAAATCGATGTTGAATTTAAAAGATGCTATTGAGAAATCAAAGTCACAACCTCTGCATCGGTTGATATTTGGTTTGGGCATTCGTTATGTTGGAGAAACCACTGCAAAGGCATTAGCACGAACGGTTTCACATTTAACCGATTTATATCATAAAACAAAAGAAGACTTATTGACTATTGAAGATGTGGGTGAAAAAGTAGCTACGTCTATTGTTGAATTTTTCTCACATCATGATAACAGAGCCATTTTAGAAGCCTTGGAAAAGGAAGGCGTTTGTTTAGCCAATACACAAAAAAATGAAGCCATGAGTGGTAGTTTAGTAGGTAAAACATTTTTATTTACAGGCACACTTTCTATGAAAAGAAGCGAAGCTGAAGCTATTGCAGAAAAAAATGGAGGAACAATTATTGGTAGTGTTAGCACCAAATTAAATTACTTGGTTGTAGGTGAAGATGCTGGTAGCAAACTTGAAAAAGCAAAGAAATTAGGTACAGTAACAATTTTAAGTGAAGAAGAGTTTTTGAAGTTGGTGGAGTAAATTGGATCTCGCAAATTGCTACATCCAATTTATAATATTTAATATATTTGAAAATTAATAATAACCTACTTTATGCTATTAACAGACGGACAAATAGTCAATAAATATACCATATCAGAGGACAAAAAGTAATGCTCGATAGAGATTTGGCTGAAATGTATGGTGTTGAAACAAAAATTTTAAATCAGCGTATTAAAAGAAATCTTATTCGATTTCCTGAAGACTTTATGTTTTCTCTTACAGAAATAGAATGGGGAAACTTGAGGTCACAAATTGTGACCTCAAGTTGGGGAGGTTTAAGAATAATGCCGTTTGCCTTTACAGAACAAGGCGTAGCTATGTTGTCAAGTGTTTTATACCGTGAAATATGTAATAGTCCAATTTCATTGAACTAAACATCTTTCCTATCGGTATGTACCACTGTAAGATTTGGTCTACGACACAAATCACATTGGTATTAAATAGTGATAGGGCTATCGAAGTGAATATTCAAATAATACGATTATTTACAAAACTTCGAAATGCTGTTTTGGACAACAAAGAAGTTCTTTTTAAATTAGAAAAGATAGATAAAAAAATAATGAACCTTGGTTTTGATGTAAAAATGCACGATGATGAAATAGAAACTATTTTTAAACTCATTGATGAACTAAGAGATAAAAAAGAAGATGCACCTCCAAAAAGAAATCCCGTAGGTTTTAAAACGAAGACTCAATAAACAGCACGAAAATCATTCATATTAATAAAGTAAGATTAAATATCGCTTCTGTTTTTCAGTTTTAAAATTATATATTTGTCTACAAATTATTTCGATCATGAAAAAAATCATCCTTCCTTTTTTAGCTATTGCCTTATTGGCATCTTGTGCTAATAATGAATCTAAAGAAACGAAAACCGATGCTGCAAAAACAGAAGTATCTGCTAAAGCCCCCCAATTTTTTGGTGAAAAAATAACGGAAGATGGAGCAACTCCTTCTGATAGTTTAAAAGCAATGATGGGTGACAAAACTGAATTGAATTGCAAATTGAGTGGCAAGGTAGATGCTGTTTGCCAAAAGAAAGGTTGCTGGATGGAATTAAAAAATAATGATGGGACATCACTGCGAGTTACATTTAAAGACTATGCATTCTTTATGCCTAAAGATGGTGCAGGCTTAACAGCTATAGTAGATGGTATAGCAAAAGTAGAAGTTACCTCTGTGGCCGATTTGCAGGAATATGCAAAAGACGATGGTAAATCAAAAGAAGACATTGCAAAAATTACCGAGCCATTGAAAGAATTGGTTTTCGAAGCCAAAGGCGTTATACTTAAATAAGCATTTTATATGAAAAAAATAATTATTACACTTTGTATCATCACAAGTGTGTTGGCTGTCGCATGCAATGAAAACAATCAAGCTAAGAAAGCAGAAAAAGAAGACTGTAAAAGTGAAACCATCAAAGATCCCAATGATCCAAAGCCAATGGCGTTGATGATGCGAACCATGGCTAATAATTGTGATAGTATGCGTCTTGAAATCAATGCTGGCAAAACGGTTGATTCAGTGAAATATCCGTTGATGCCTTTCTGGACTGCCGAACCTACCGATTCCGCCAACTTAGTAGAGCTATTTTACAACAATGCCTCTCAATTTGAAATCGCATATCGTACCTTGATGAGCAATAAAGAACATCAACGTGAAAACTACACCGCTGTGATTAATTCCTGCGTGAATTGTCATAATAGCTTTTGTAGTGGCCCATTGCGTAGAATAAAGAAACTTCCGCTGGATTATAAAGAGTAGTGTTTATGTTTCCTTCCAATCTCTTCCATTTCCCAACTCAATTTAATAACTTCGCCCTTTCTCGCAAACGAATACCGAATCAGCTTCGTCTATCGTATGTACACAAACATTAAAAACAATTTTATGATGAAAAAGAATCTTCTTCTATGGTTAATTGCCATTATTACGTTTTCACTTACAGGCTTACAGTCGTGTAAGTATAAAACCGATTACCAAATCAATACGAATCCTAATGTATACGACAATAGTAAAATTGTGGTAGCATCCTTTTATGGTCAATTGCTAGATGAAGCCGGTGCTCCTATCGAAAATGCAACTGTAACTACGAGTGGATACACCACACAGACCGATGTGAATGGTTTGTATTTTTTCAACAATATCAATACCCCTGAACATAATACTAGTATCAAAGCAAGCAAAATAGGCTTTTTCAATGGGTTCCGTTCTATGATGGTGAAAGCAGGTGATAAACACCAAGTGATTTTAACTTTAATGAAAAAAGACAATGCACAATCCTATGTATCATCAGCTGGTGGAACCATCAGCACTGGAAATGGGTTAAGCATTACGTTTCCTGCATCAGCCTTAAAAAATAAAGCAACTGGCTTGCCTTACAATGGTCAAGTTTATGTATACGCTAAACGCATCGACCCTACTACCTCTTTGGGTAGAAATACGATGCCGGGCGATTTAAGAGGTATTTCTACAGATCAAAACGAAAACATGCTTCGTAGTTTTGGGATGTTAGTGGCTGAGTTATACGATGCCAATGGCAACGCATTACAATTAGCCGAAACTCAAGAAGCGACTATCAGTCTTGATATTCCTACCTCTAGTGTTTCGAGCGCTCCTGCATCAATTGCTCTTTGGTATTTTGATGAGGCAAAAGGTATTTGGGTAGAAGAAGGTCGTGCTATGTTGCAAGGCAATAAATATGTAGGGACTGTAAAGCATTTTTCTTTCTGGAACTGCGATACGCCTGAAGCTGCTATTCAACTTGAAATGACATTGATTGATCAGAACAACAATCCTCTATCAGGTTATACAGTAAAATTAACAAACACGACAAACCTTGATCAACGATATGGCACTACAAATGCAAGCGGATGGGTAGGAGGATTAGTATATTCAAATGCCACACTTACAATGGAAGTGTTCTCAAACATCAATGTATGTGGCGCTTCTACACCAATGTACACTCAAACTGTTACTACAGGAGCTATCAATCAAAATTTAGGAACTATCATTGTAAATGTTGCAAGCCCTGCATCGGCTACAATCGCTGGTACTATTGTAGACTGCGCAAATAATCCTATTTCAAATGCTAGTTTGTTAGTACAACCACTTGGTCTAGTGATTGTGCCAAATGCAGCTGGTCAGTTTTCATATACCATTCCATGTACACCTACTGGAGTTCTTACGTATTATGCTTACGATTTAACCAATAATGTATACGGTTCTACTACAGGTACTGTTGTATCTGGAAACAATATCATTGGCAATCAAGCAGCCTGTGGCAATGTGACACCTTATTTGAACATCACCTTGACCAACACTGTTACACTTGTAAGCGCAACCAAAAACTTTTTATCCCCTGTTGACAATGTAACCGCAATGGTTGATAGTGCAATGGCAAATGCTTATTCAACCATTACAGCTAGCGGTAGTACTGGTTTTGTGTATATACAAGCAAATGACTCTACAGTAGGGTCACATTTAGTTATTGGTTCTACACTTTATGGAATTGGAACATTTACCGATACACAGTTTTCTGTAGTTTCAGGTAGTGTAAATTATACAAGCTTTCCTTTATTCCCTGGCGATGTAATAGGTACTTTCTCATTGAATCTCACAGGAAATCCAAGCGGAAATACATACACTGCAACGGGCAATTTCAGAGCACCACGTCAAAACTAACATTTCAATTATTATCTAGTAAAACTGCTTTCAAATGAAAGCAGTTTTTTTTATTCAAGCTAGTAAAAGACTCATATAATTTGAATCGATTGCAATAGTTCTTACAAATTGCTGTTGTATTTTTTTTAATTACCTTTGCACCCATTTTTAAGCATCATGTCAGATAATACTTATAATATACTCAAACACCTTCATTTACCTACACTAGAGTCTGAAATATTAGCTCGCTGGAAGGAAGAAAATACATTTGAAAAAAGCGTTCAACATCGTGAGGGCAAGGAATCCTTTGTTTTTTACGAAGGACCACCAAGTGCCAATGGTATGCCGGGCATACATCACGTAATTTCAAGAACAATCAAAGATTTGTTTTGTAGGTATAAAACCATGAAAGGATTTCAAGTAAATCGCAAAGCTGGTTGGGATACACATGGTTTACCCGTAGAATTGGGTGTTGAAAAAGAACTTGGTATAACCAAAGAAGATATAGGAAAAAAAATATCGGTAGAAGAATATAATCAAAAATGTAGAGAAGCAGTTGGTCGATTTAAAGACAAGTGGGATGACATAACCGAAAAAATGGGTTATTGGGTAGACTTATCCGACCCTTATGTAACTTACGAAAATGACTATATTGAATCCTTGTGGTGGTGCCTTAAAACACTTCATACAAAAGGATATTTATATAAAAGCGTATCCATACAGCCATATTCCCCTGCAGCAGGTACAGGACTTAGTTCTCATGAATTGAATCAACCAGGATGCTATAAGGACGTAAAAGATACAAGCGCAACAGTGTTGTTTAAGTTGGCAGAAGTCAGCAAACAATCGGCACAGAAACAGGAATTGGTAAATTCAATCAAATCTCTACTTCCAACTGACAACGTACAACTCTACTTCATGGCTTGGACGACAACTCCATGGACATTGCCATCCAATCTAGGTTTAACTGTAGGCCCCAATATCAATTATTGTTTAGTCAAAACATTCAATCCTTACACGCACGAATTGCAATTTGTAATACTTGCCGAAAATTTAATATCTAAGTATTTCAAAACAGAGGCAGAAGACGGTGATTTTGAGATTTATACAGCTGAGACTAAACTAATTCCCTATCAAGTACTGGGTCTTTACAAAGGAACCGAACTAGAAGGACTTCAATACGAACAATTATTACCATTTGAATCCAATTCCCTTGAAAAAATAAATGAGCAAACTCCAGATGCCAAACCATTCAGAGTTATATGTGGTGATTTTGTTACTACAGAAGATGGAACGGGTATCGTACATACTGCACCTGCATTCGGAGCAGATGATTACAAAGTAGGACAAAAAAACAATTTAGGCATCATCACACTCGTAGATCGTGAAGGAAAATTTATAGATGGAACTGGAGAATACACTGGTCGATATGTAAAAAACTACAAAGACCAAAAAGATTATCAAGATGTCAATGTAGATATATCTATCGAATTGAAAAAAAGAGGTCAAGCCTTTAAAGTAGAAAAATACGAACACTCTTATCCGCATTGTTGGCGTACCGACAAACCAATTATTTATTATCCATTAGATGCCTGGTTCATACGTACAACTGCTGTAAAAGACAGAATGGTAGAGTTAAATGCAACCATCAATTGGAAGCCAAAAGCAACTGGTGAAGGTCGATTTGGCAATTGGCTCGAAAACATGGTAGATTGGAACTTAAGTCGAAGTCGATATTGGGGTACTCCATTACCAGTATGGCGTAGTGAAGATGGAACAGAAGAAGTTTGCTGTGGTAGCATTGAAGAAATAAAATCAATGATGCATGAAGAAAGTCCTGAAAAGGATTTGAAAGATGTACACAAACCATATATTGATAATGTAATTTTAAAGTCATCGACTGGTCAAAAAATGTATCGCGAACCAGACTTAATTGATGTTTGGTTTGATAGTGGAGCCATGCCTTATGCTCAATGGCATTATCCATTTGAAAAAGATTCTATCGACCCTTCATCAAAAGTAAAAGCATTCCCTGCCGACTTCATTGCAGAAGGTGTGGACCAAACGCGTGGGTGGTTTTATACATTACATGCATTAGGTGTTTTATTATTCGATTCTGTTGCTTACAAAACGGTCATTGCCAATGGATTTGTATTGGATAAAAATGGCAACAAAATGAGTAAACGACTAGGCAATGTCGTAGATCCATTTGCTACGATAGATCAATATGGTGCAGATGCTACTCGCTGGTATTTGGTTACCAATGCCTCTCCATGGGATAGCTTGAAATTTGATATAAAAGGCATTGAAGAATCTCAACGAAAACTATTCAATACACTTTATAACACTTATACATTCTTTGCTCTGTATGCGAATGTTGATGGGTTTACATATAAAGAGCAATATATACCACTTAAAGACAAACCTGAGATTGATCGTTGGATTATTTCATCGTTGAATACGCTGATAGGTAAGGTAGAAGAATACATGGACGATTACGAACCTACAAAAGCAGGAAGAGCTATTGATGAATTTGTGGATGAACACTTAAGTAATTGGTATGTAAGATTATGCCGTCGTAGATTCTGGAAAGGAGAATACGAATTTGACAAAATATGTGCTTATCAAACCTTGTATGAATGTTTGGAGGTATTATCTAAACTTATCGCGCCTATATCTCCTTTCTTTAGTGATTGGTTATATACAAGCTTAAATAAGGTAACAGGAAGAGAATCATCAATTTCAGTTCACCTAACTGATTTCCCACACATCATACTTGATGATATTGATCAAAATCTTGAGCATCGAATGCAATTGGCTCAAGATGCCTGTTCTCTTTTACTTTCTTTGCGCAAAAAAGCTAATATCAAAGTAAGACAGCCTTTACAAAAAGCGATTATTCCTATCATGGATGAATCTGTTAAAAATCATATTACAGCAGTTGAATCTATAATTAAAAGCGAGGTCAATATCAAAGAAATAGAATATATAAGTGCGGACAACAATCTAATCAAGAAAAAAATAAAGGCAAATTTCAAGACCTTAGGAAGCCGATTAGGCGGCAAAATGAAATCAGCTGCTGCTCTTATTGCCCAATTCACTCCTTCAGAAATCAATGAATTAGAAAAAAATGGTCAATACAATTTGACTATAGATGAAGAGCAAGTTGAAATTTTCATATCAGATGTAGAAATTACATCCGATGATATCCCAGGCTTATTGGTAGCTAATAAAGGCGCTTTGACAGTTGCATTAGACATTACACTTACTTCAGAATTAGAACAAGAAGGCCTTGCTAGAGAATTTGTAAATAAAATTCAGAAAATAAGAAAAGACAGTGATTTTGCTTTAACCGATCGTATCAATGTTACTATTGAAGATACTGAATTGTTAAAAAACGCTGTAAATCATTTTAATTCCTATATTTGCACGGAAATTTTGGCTGACAGCATCAGTTTTTCTTCTGAAATACAGAGTGGGACTGATATAGAGGTCAATGACAACATAATTAAAGTATTTATTTCTAAAACCTAAAAAACGCCATGGCTACTAAAAAACCCGTTGCGAAAAATGCAAAACCTGCTCCTAAGAAAGCTGTTGCAAAAGCACCAGCTAAACCAGTTGCAAAAAAACCAGTTGCGAAAGCAGCTCCAAAACCTGCTCCTAAAAAAGTTGCAGCTAAACCCGCAGCTAAACCTGCACCTAAAAAAGCGGCTCCTAAAAAAGCAGCAAAACCTGTAGCTAAGCCTACAGCAAAACCTATGGCAAAAAAAGCAACACCCAAAGCCCCCGTAAAGGCAGTATCAAAAGCACCAGTGAAACCTGCTGCAAAAGCTCCAGTGAAACCGGCTCCAAAATCTCCAGCGAAACCTGCTGCGAAACCTGCTGCAAAACCTGTAGCAAAACCTGTAGCAAAAGCACCAGAGAAACCTGTAGCGAAAGCTGCTGCAAAACCTGCTGCAAAACCTGTAGCAAAAGCACCAGAGAAACCTGTAGCGAAAGAAGTTGTAAAAAAAGAAACCCCTAAAGTTGAGCCTACTAGAAATACAACTACCACAACGACTAAATCGAGTGTGAACAAAGCAGGAAAAAAATCGGGCCCTACAAAAACAATTATAACAAGTTCTTTTAATAATTTACCTAAAAAATCAGATGTATTTAAAACGAATACATTTGGCACTCCTAATCTGAAAAATGATACAGGAAAGGTAATAGCACATAGAAAGACATCAGAATTGAAAAGAAAATCCGAAGACACTTTAGTAAAAAAATACGAACCAGAAAGTACAAGATCAATATTAGACATGGGCGATACAAAAGCAGGACCAAGCTACCGATATAGCGACGAAGATTTACAAGAATTCAGAGAATTAATAATGAGAAAATTGGAAACAGCAAAAGCTGAATTACAATACCTCCAAGGTGTAATCATGCGTAAAGATGAAGGTGGCACAGAAGACACTGAAAATAAATACCAAAACATGGAAGACGGAAGTGCTTCAATGGAGCGTGAGCAATTTACTCAATTGGCAAGTCGTCAAATAACCTTCATTAGCCATTTGGAACAAGCTATGGTAAGAATTGAAAACAAAACCTATGGCATCTGTCGTGAAACTGGTAAATTAATCGACAAAGCTCGTTTACGTGCCGTACCTCATGCTACATTAAGTATCGAAGCTAAAAATGCAAAGAAAAATTAATTTTTAAACTTTCAAATCATATTTAAAAAGTCGACAGTTTGTCGACTTTTTTTTATTTTCTTTAGCTTTTAGAAATTGTATATTTGCTGATACTAATTATGAAGCACCTTCCCAATATTCTTACACTAGGCAATTTATTTTGTGGCTGTATCGCAATCGCTTTTATTCTTAATTCAGAGCCCTTAAAAATTGATTTAGAGGGTGAACGAGCTTATTGGATTATTGGTAATACACAAGCTTATTATGGTAGCATCTTCATTATGATTGCAGGTATCCTAGATTTGTTTGATGGTATGGTAGCACGTTGGCTAGGAGTATCTTCTCCATTGGGAAAAGACCTAGATTCTTTAGCAGATGTTGTATCATTTGGGGTAGCTCCAAGTATGATTATAATGAAAATGCTCTGGGCCGGATGGATGCAATATCCTAATGCCATCGATATTTCAATGTTATCGATGAGTCCTGCTTTTTTAATAGCCTGCTTTGGAGCACTCCGATTAGCTCGATTTAATAATTCCCCAGCAACTACAACTTATTTTACTGGTGTTCCCATTCCAGCTATAGGGCTTACTGTGGCTTCGTTTCCACTTATCAATTTATATAACCCTCTTGGCATAGGACTTTCAATGCAAAATCCATGGATTTTATATCTTATAATAGCTGTTTTGTGCTGGTTGATGGTAAGTAAAATCAAATTATTCACCTTAAAATTCAATCAGTTTTCTATAAAAAAGAATTGGGTACAAGTTGCTTGGATTGGCTTAACCCTTATTTCTTTACCCTTTTTAAAAATATTAGCGATCCCCTTTTCATTTTTACTTTACATCGCACTATCTTTCGCCCATAAACCATCAGAAGCATGATTTTTACAGCACACGTCAATATAATGCCATTAAAAGAACTTCTTGACCCGCAAGGAAAAGCAGTCAACGAAAGCCTTCATAGCCTAGGAATTCAGGCAATTCAAAATGTACGCATTGGTAAACATATTACCTTATTCATAGAGGCCGAGACCAAAGAAGCAGCTCATACAATAGCTGACGAAGCCACTAAAAAAATGCTTTACAATGCTGTAATGGAAAGTTATACAATTACCGTAGAGTAATTAATTTCTGTGATCCACACCCCAATATAATTTTGTTCGAAGGGTATTCAAAAAATTTTGCCCTTCGAGACGAATCAAATTAATATGGAAATTTTCTTTTTTTACAGCTAGCGATACAGTACTATCAATAGTTTCAGATCGAGCATCTAAGGTGCATAAAAAATGATCTGCTCTCCCTTCTATTTCAAATGAAATAATACTATTGTCTGAAATGATAATTGGACGCACATTTAAATTATGAGGTGCTACTGGTGTAATTACAAAGCTATTTGCCTGAGGAAAAATAACAGGACCTCCGCAACTCAGTGAATACCCTGTAGATCCAGTTGGTGTAGAAACTATTAAACCATCAGCCCAATAAGTGCACAAAAACTCTCCATTTAAGTAGGTATGAATTTTAATTAATGAAGAACTATCTTTTCGATGTATAGAAAATTCATTCAGTGCAAAAGGCGCATCTTGAAACAATGGAATACTCGTATCTAAATGTATCAGGGTTCTAGGATCGAGTATATAAGCGCCCTTGATTAATGAATCAACCGCAAAACTGATTTCATCGGCCACTGTACTAGCCAGAAAACCAAGTCGACCAAGATTAATACCAAGTATGGGAATATTTTTATCGCCAACATACTTTACAATATCAAGCATGGTGCCATCACCACCAAGACTAAATACAAATTTAACTTTTGCACTGAGTGGCTGTATATCAGAAAACACTTCATACTTTAAAGGCATTTCTATTTTGGAATGAAGTCGATTCGCTAAATCTTCGTAGAAAACAGCTGTTATATTATTATCAACAAATAAGGTTACCAATTGCTGAAAAAGAGAAATATCTTCTTCATCAAATGTTCTGTTGTAAATAGCTATCTGCATGTGTTATTCTTTAGATCCGTGTAAAAATAAACCATTTTGCATTAAATGATTAAAACTATACTCAATTCTGAATTTAGCATAATACGAAATTACAATATCCAAGCCTGCTCCATACCCATTTAAAAATCTATTGTTTAAAAAACTATTACCCGGAAATTGATTCTTTACATAGCCTACGTCATCAAATACTTTTGCATATAATCGAACAGGGATATATTTTATAAATTTCACGATATTCTGTGATATTAATTTGTCCAACAACTTATATCTTAAATTGGATCTTAAAATGGCATAATGACTACCATCTATAACAAAATATTCATACCCACGTACATATTCGTTTTTGTATCCTAATGCCCTATTTGTAATATATGGTTGTTTATCATCAAACGACAGTCGGCCTCTGAATACAAACGATGTAGAAAACGCATTGCTTAGCTTTTTATAATATGAAGTTTCATTGTAAATCATAAATTGGTTGATATCTTTGTCAATACCAAGTCCTTTTTTGGAAATATTAATTCTGAAATCCATTCCATTCGTTGGGTATACCCTCACATCTGTATTGTTGTACTCGTAATTATACATCAATTCAAAATAATTTACGCGCTTTTTCCCTCCTAAAAAATCTGGGTTTCGATCAAATAAACTCTGTGTGATTGAAAAAAAATTATAACTCAATTGCAATTCATGAATGGCTACATACTTTTTTCGAAATGTGGTTCCAAATCGTGCTTGAAATTTCTGATAAGGGTATTGTTCATTTGAATAGAATAATATTTTATTTGAATCAGTCATGAAATTTATTTCACGACCAGTAGAATAACTTACGCCAAAATTTAATCCATGTTTTAATCCCTTATCAATATATGGAATACGATATCCAAGATTAAATACTTTATTGTACCCAACTTGGACAATAGCATTAATCCGTTCATTGCGCCCCCTGAAATTGAGTCTAGTCAATTCCAATCCAATATTCGTTCGATCTAACCTATGGTTCTCTTCCACCCACCATACATTAATATTTCGATCGGCTAATGAAAAGATAGGGCTTGGCAGCCAATACAATATCTCAGTAACAGTATATTCAATTTCTATACCACTCGAATCCCATCGATCAATACAATATTCGACTCTTGAAAATAATTGCAAATTTAAAATTCTACGTTTGTTAAATTCCAGCAAGGATTCCAACTCATCTGTATTGATTGAATCTCCAGATTGTATACTCATTTCACGTGCTATGATTTTATCTTTTGTTATCTTATTGCCATAAAAGACAATGTTTTTAATAAATAGCTTTTGAGATTTCTCCTTATCTGATTGAGCATATGCCTTTTTACCACACATTGTCAGCACTATGAAAAACAACAACAAAAAATATAGTAGTCGATTCAGAAAAATAGATTTGATACAAAAATAAAGAACTCTCTGTGGATTATCTGTTTTCATTTAATTGATAAATATCCAATGATTCTTTTCTGAGTATATATACATTGTTACGTTCTGTTCTTACTTGTAAGATATCTTCTTGATTGGGTAATTTCAAAGTTGCTTCATTGAATGTTTGTGTATTATAGGAATACAACAATGGATGCTTATAATACACCAAATAACGATTGATGTATTGTACCTCATTTGTAAGAAATGGAAATCCTGATTGATAAAATCCAAATTGATCAAACTTTTTTATACCCTGAATACTATCCACGATAAATAATGACCGGTCTTGCTCTACCATAAATACAGGATCAATATTTTCTTCTATTATATTTTTTAGCGTAGTAGTAAACCGTATAGAAGGCACATCGTCTATCTTCATCAATGTACCACTTACTGGTTCGTACAGCCATATATTCCCATCGGCAGAATTTGCAATGCAATTCACATTAAACAAGCCTATTAACGGAAGTTTCAGGGTGCTTTTTTTCGTAAGTAATCGATCCAAAATTACTATTTGGCCATACTCAGAAAAATAAAGCAATACCCTCATAGGATTTGTTGCATCTATTTGCGTTATTTTTCCTTTTTTTATCTCATTAAAAAAGCCTGTACTATCTCCAATAGAATTGTATCTTATAAATGAATTATCATCTCGAACAATATAAATATTCCCATTGGGGTCAGTTGAAAATAAAGTTGCTTTCACAGGTATAGAAAATTTCCATATCAGTGTATCATTCGAAAATGAGTTGAAAGAAAAAAATAGAAAGAAAAAAAACTGGATTAAAAATCTCATAATTACTAAACGTAATTCTGACTATCTTAGTGTAGAGTATGTTCCACTTCTTGTAAGCTTCCAGTCCAACCCATTGGTCTCACTGATATACAATCCATGATCGGTAGCACAGAATTGATAATAGCGAGCTACATCTGTACGATATACTACACGTTTCCCTTCTACATAACTTACTTTAGCATACCATGGTATACCTGCACTTGTTGACGAAAAATTAGTAGCATTCATTCTGTATAATCCACCACTGTCAATACCTACATAAAAGGCTTCCGTTCCGAAAGCTTGATTACCAAACAATAATTTGTGACGCTTTGGAATACCTGGTACTGCAGCCCAATCAGCACCATTATTGGTACTATACTGCACACCATACTTACCAAAGAAATCAATAGCAATCAATGTATCATGTGAATGTGAGAAATACCAAGTAGTGTCACGAGGCAAATCGTTAACATTATCAGCCAACATATTTTTCCATGATGCTCCTGGAGCTTTATAGAAATGCAAACTAGAATCATACATTAAAAAAAGTGTACCATTATCTAATTGAGTAATGGATGTTGGTGGTTTTGCTGGTGGCATGGCCGTATTCGTAACATCCCAATCCGTTTCAGCTGTAAATGTGTAACCCAAATCGGTACTAACTTCTAAACCAGTTTTTGTACACAAATAAACTTTTTTAGCACTCTTATCGTATAAAGCTGAATTAGGATAATAATATTTATAAAATTCATCAATGAAATCAAGTGCATGATCATTACTGATTGGAAATGACAATCCATTGTCACGACTTGTATAAAAATTATGTTTCAGATACATGATATTAGTATCTGCAACTACTACCTGTCGAATACAAGAATTATCAGTTGGAAACCATGTATTGAAATACAAGGATTCATTGGTTTTATGCAAGGTACCATTGTATCCTCCAATGAAAAGCACATAAGGTGTTTTCACAGTAGATGAATTGTCAATCTGATTATATTTTTCACAACTGCTCATACCAAGCATCACGACAACAGCCATCAATAAAGTAATTCGAATCTTCATGTTAGTCTATTAATTGTACAAATTAAGTAAAAAATAAGCATAAATACTATCTCTAATTAATATTTCAATTAGTTAAATATGCATACATTTACATCTATTAGACGCTAATATACATTAAAACGTTAGAAAATCATTAAAAAAAGGAATAAATGAAAATATCATTTCATGGTGCTGCCCGAACAGTCACTGGCTCTAAACATCTTATTCATCTTAAAAATGGCAAAAAAGTATTGCTGGATTGCGGTCTTTTTCAAGGCCTAGGCGATGAAACACTTGAACATAATAGTCATTTTGGATTTGATCCAATGGAGGTTGATTATATGATTCTTTCTCATGCGCATATAGACCATTCAGGACTTTTGCCAAAACTAGTTAAAGAAGGGTTCAAAGGTCCTATTTACTGCACACCTGCAACAGCCGACTTGACCGAAATTCTATTATTAGATTCAGCATTTATTCAGGAGTCCGATGTGGCTTTTGTAAACAAGCGTCGTGCAGCACAAGGATTACCTTATATTAAGCCTCTCTATACTGTGGCTGACGCCAACAATGTATTTCCATTGTTTAAGGAAGTTCCTTATGGCGAAGTAACTCATATTGATGATGACATATCATTTCAATATACTGATACTGGTCATATCTTAGGAAGTGCTGCTGTTCATGTTACTATACGTGAAGAAGGAAAAGTTACAACTATTACATTCAGTGGAGACGTAGGTCGCTACCGAGATGTGATATTGCGCTCACCTGAGGTTTTCCCTCAATCAGATTATATTATTCTTGAAAGTACATATGGCAACTCGCTTCACGAAGACATTGATGGTACAGAAGAACTATTATTGAAGTATATCCAAGAAACTTGTATTGAAAATAAAGGCAAGTTGATCATTCCAGCTTTCAGTGTTGGCCGAACCCAAGAAATCCTTTACGCTCTCAACAAGCTAGAAACTCAAGGTCGCTTACCTGATGTTCCTTATTATGTAGACAGTCCCTTATCAAATAAAACAACTGAAATCGTAAAAAAACATGCTGAGTTGTATAACAAACATGTACAAGAATTAATGAAACATGATAAGTTTCCATTTGAATTTAAAGGACTAAAATTCATTACACAAGTAGAAGATTCTAAGCATCTTAATAATCGTAAAGAACCACTAGTAATCATATCTGCATCAGGCATGGCCGAAGCAGGCAGAGTCAAACATCATATTGCCAACAATATTGAAAACCCTCGAAATACTATATTAATGACAGGCTTTTGCGAATTTCGCTCACTCGGGGCTAAACTCATGAGAGGCGAAAAACAAGTGAAAATTTTCAGACAAGAATATGATGTAAAAGCCCAAGTTGCTGCCATTAGAAGTATGAGTGCTCATGGCGATTACGATGATTTATGTCAATTTTTAGCTTGCCAAAATCCCGAATTAGTCAAAACCTTGTTTATAGTACATGGTGAATATCAAGTTCAAGCCGAATTCCAACAACGATTGATCAAAAAAGGATTCAAGGATGTTGAAGTTCCAAAAAGACATCAGATGTTTAGATTGGACTAATTTTAAATTAATTATTTTTTTATATGTTTATTTTAAATGTATAAATTAATGATTATCAAAGATTAATTTTTTTATTGGCACGCATTTTGATTTACCATTCTCAGACTTAGTATAAACATGAGAACTCAAGATACAATATTGATTTTAGGCGCATCGAACAATCCAGCACGAACTAGCTATATGGCTACTCGATTTTTATCCAACAAAGGTTTTAATCTTTTTGCAGTTGCCAATCGCAAAGGTCAAATCGATGGCATAACACTCCACGACGATTCAGAATTAGCAACGAATCATCATTCTGATACCATTACCTTATTTATAAACGCAGATAGACAAAAGAAGTACTACGATTATATACTTTCTCAAAACCCGAAACGCATTATTTTTAATCCTGGTACTGAAAATCCCGAATTAGAATCACTTGCGAAAGCGAATCATATTCAAGTCATTACGGGTTGTACTATTGCATTATTGACAACTGGTTTGTTATAATACTTTCATAATTTTTCAATTATAAATTAAGTTACATTAGGTGATTCGGCAATTCCCTTTATTTTTGCTAAAATAATTTGCGTGAAGTTAAAACATGTTATCCTAGTTGTAGTCGCTGTATTGCTACTTGATCAATTTTCAAAAATTTATATTAAAACACATTTCTTCTATGGAGAAGAGGTCAATGTGTTAGGCAATTGGTTTCGTTTGCATTTTATAGAAAATGAAGGCATGGCTTTTGGAATGAAATTTGGCGAACATTATGGAAAATTATTTTTAACACTATTCCGTTTAGTTGCAGTTTGTTGGGGTTTTTATTTTATTCAAAATACCCTTATCAAAGAAAAGTATTCTAATGGTCTCATATTCTGTGGCGCCTTAGTGCTTGCAGGTGCATTGGGCAATTCGTTTGACAGTGTTTTCTATGGCAAACTATTTACAGAAAGCAGTTTTCATTTAGCGCGATTTGTACCTTGGGGACAAGGTTATGGCGAGTTGTTTCATGGCAAAGTAGTTGATATGCTTTATTTTCCAATTGCTCAAGGCACTTATCCTACATGGTTTCCTATTTGGGGTGGCGAATCGTTTGAATTTTTCAGGCCTGTATTCAATATTGCTGATGCAGCTATTTCAACTGGTGTAATTAGTATTTTTGTATTTCAAAAAAATATGTTGAAAAAACACGATGAGCCTATCATAACAAAAACTGAAACTCCTATTTCAGAAGCTTCGTAATAAGTCGTTATCATAAAATTAGTTTCAATCACAACTCTTACATTTGCAAAAAGCAATTTTGCATGAAGAGTCTCCTACTTTTTTTACTCACATTAGTTTCAGTCAGTGCAACAGCACAAAAGTTTTTCTCTTCAAAAGACTATCCGAATCGTAGCTTTCGATACCCACTTGATACAGCTGTATCATTGGTTGGCAATTTTGGCGAATGCCGGCCGAATCATTTTCATTCGGGCATCGACATACGCACATTTGGAAAAGAAAATCTTGTAGTGCATGCCATCGAAGATGGCTTTATTTCAAGAATAAAAATAGAACCCGGTGGCTTTGGCAATGCAATTTATGTAACACACCTCAATGGGTATACATCACTCTATGCTCATTTGAATCGTTTTTTCCCTGAACTTGAAGCCTATGTAAGACGCAAGCAATATGAAACTAAAAGCTGGAAACAAGACCTCATGATACCTCCTCATGAATTTCCAATACGAAAGGGTAAGTCAATCGCATGGAGTGGAAATACGGGATCAAGCTCAGGACCTCACCTACATATGGAAATACGTGACACAAAAACCGAAGCCCCATTGAATGGATTATTATTTTATAATTCTATACCTGACAACAAGCCCCCTATTATCAAACAACTTGCGATCTATGATGGCACGCAAAGCATATACGAGCAAAAACCTACATTAGTCAATATCACCAAGGTTGGCAACGATTACAAGCCTACTAAAGAAACAATCCAAATCAATTCATCTAAAGCTTTTGTAGGTATACGAGGAGATGATTATATGGCAGTGGCTACAGGTACATTGGGCATATTTGAAACTCGTGTCTTTGTGGATGGTCAACCATTTTTTGGTTGGCAAATGGACAATATCAGTTATGATATTACACGATATATGAATGCTATAGCTGATTACAAAGTGAAAAAAAATGGCGGTTCTTGGATTCAGCTATGTCGTAAATTGCCTAATGACAAATTGAATGTGTACAAATCGTTTAGCAACAGCAATGGAGTGATTGATTTAAGCGATGGTATTGCCAAAAAAATACGAATCGAAGTATACGATACAAAGTATAATTCGACTTCTACAGAATTTTATCTTCAAGGAAATTCAATGGTGAATACCCCAACATGTGAAACTAAATTCACACAAGGCAAAGTCAACAAATTTTCGAATAGCAATATTGAATTAAGTTTAAAAGAAGATTGTTTATACGATGATATTTGTTTTAAAACATCTATCAAAAATTCTTCTAACCCTTATTCGCATATCTATCAAGTTCATTATCCTTATGTGCCTCTACATAGCTATTTCGATTTGAAACTGAAACCTAAATCTCCCCTATCTGCTTCCTTGAGCGAAAAAATTGCTGTAGTCAAATATCCTTACACTGGCGAAACTAACAAAAAAGGAAAAGCAGGAAAACTCCTCGATGGCAAGGTAATCGTGCAAGTGAGAGACTTTGGCGAATACGAAATAGTCATTGATGACAAAGCCCCTACAATTACATCGACTATAAAGAATGGTGATAATATTGGCAATAGTAAGCGACTTAATTTTGTAGTGAAAGACGAAACAACATCAATTGCCAATTGCGAAGCGACTTGTGATGGACAATGGCTACGACTCGTGCAGCGAGGAGATAATTATTATTACGAACTTGACGATTATTTTCCAAAAGGAACTCATCAATTTATGTTAGCAGCTTTCGACGAAAACAACAATAAAAAAACAGTCAGCTATACGCTGACACGATAAAAAAAAACTATGATTACATTAAACCCAGGCGAGAAAGCACCAGCCTTTTCATTGAAAAATCAAGATGGCAAAAAGGTAAGTCTTAAAGATTACAAAGGTAAAAAAATAGTCTTGTTCTTTTACCCAAAAGACATGACCCCAACTTGCACAGTAGAAGCTTGTAACCTACGCGACAATTATAATTTATTGAAAAAAGAAGGCATCGAAATCATAGGCATTAGCCCCGATGATGAAACCTCACATCAGAAATTTATTGGCAAGCACGAATTACCTTACACCTTACTTGCAGATACAACAATGAAAACACTCAACGACTATGGAGTTTGGGGCGAAAAAAGTATGTATGGCCGAAAGTACATGGGTGTACTTCGTACGACTTTTTTAATCAATGAAGATGGCAAAATACATGACATCATTGTAAAAGTACAATCAAAAGATCATGCAAAACAAATCTTAAAACTTTGGAAATAATCCCTTGAGGATGAATATACGTATCAAAGAAAACTCATGGATAGCACGTATAGCTGCTTACAAATTAGGCGCAGCCAATTGCGCCATTGTGATAGGCCCCAACATTCATTTATACAATGCCACTAAAGAGCAACTGATACATAATACGCCTTGGCTACGACATGAAATAGCACATGTATTACAATGGAAAAAACATGGTTTTATCCCTTTTATTACAAAGTATCTTCTTTATTCCATTCGATTTGGATATAGTAATAACCCATTTGAAATAGAAGCTCGAAAGGCCGAATCAGACCTTGACTTTTTAGCTCGAATCAATATTGACGAAAAAAATATTTGCTAATTCTTAAATTACCTTATTTTTACATACACGAATGGTACAACAAATCACAGAAGGAATCTGCATTACAGTAGAAACATTTTACAACAAAGATCAATCCAATCCATTGCTCAATGAATATACCTTTGCCTATCGAGTATCGATCGATAACAATTCCAATTTCCCTGTAAAATTATTACGACGACATTGGCAAATATTTGATAGCAACGGCAGTCACCGGGATGTAGAAGGCGAAGGTGTAGTAGGTCAGCAACCCATCATGGAACCTGGCGAATCGTTTCAATACATGTCGGGAGCAAGTATACGTACCGATATAGGCCGTATGGCAGGCACTTACCAAATGGAAAATATGTTGAATAAAAAACTCTTTAATGTTACCATTCCTGAGTTTGATTTGATAGCCCCATACAAAATGAATTAAGTTCATTTTCAACCAATTATAATCCAATCTGAATAAAAGCCAGTTTTTTATTTTTTGTAACATACATTTTAATAGCTTTGCTAATGTATTTGCATACACACTCATTATGAAGAGAAGTATAAAATTTTTATGGATTAGTTTATTGTTAGGTATTGTTGGGTTCAACATTCTTATATGGATGATCAATGCAGGATGGCTAGGCTATATGCCTAAGATGGAAGAACTCGAAAATCCAAAATCGGCCACAGCCTCCGAAATATTTTCGGGTAACGATACCAAAATTGGTCAATTCTATTTGGAAAACCGCGATCCAGTGAGGTACAGCGAAATTTCCTCGCATGTATTTGATGCATTAATTGCCACTGAAGACGAACGATTTTACGAACATAGTGGAGTGGATGCCGAAGCCATAGGCCGTGCATTATTTGGTGTAATTACATTTAGTCCACGTGGTGGTGCAAGTACCATTACTCAGCAGTTGGCAAAACATTTATTAGATCAGGGTTCCAAAAACTTTGCAGAACGTATTATTGAAAAGCTTAAAGAGCAAATAGTCGCTGTGAAGCTCGAAAAAAACTTGACTAAACAAGAAATACTAACGCTATACTTAAACTCAGTACCTTGGGGTTACAATGCATTTGGAATAAAAAGCGCCTCAAAAACCTATTTTAACAAAATGCCCAAAGACCTCAACGTAGCAGAAGCTGCTATGCTTGTGGGTATGCTAAAAGGCTCGTCGATGTATAATCCTGTTAGACACGAAGAACGTACAACCAATCGAAGAAATACTGTATTAGACCAAATGGTCAAAAATTTTAAAATATCTGCCTCCGAAGCACAACAACTCAAAGATCAACCTATCAAATTGGATTTTGCGCCTACCATGGACAATCATCATGATGGCGTTGCACCTTATTTCCGTCAGGTAGTAGAACAAGATGTGAAAGCATGGTGTAAATCACGCGGATTAAATCTATACAAAGATGGTTTGAAAATATACACAACTATTGATACTACTATGCAACAGTATGCAGAAGAATCTGTAGCAAAAGCGATGTTTGGTAAATTCAGAAGCGTAGGCTCTGGCCGATGGGCAAAACATAATCAAACATTGATGCGGGCAGTAAGAGAAACTGAACGTTATAAAACATTAAAAGAAGAAGGCTTGGATGAAAAAGCCATCATGGTCAATTTCAATACTAAAACCAAAATGAAAGTTTTTTCTTGTAATAATAACCGAGAAAAAGATACCACTATTACGCCGCTCGATAGTATTAAATATATGAAAGGTTTTGTTCAAACTGGATTTATGGTGATGGACCCTTCTACTGGAGAGGTAAAAGCATGGGTTGGGGGTATTAATCATAAATACTTTCAGTATGACCACGTCAATATCAATACAAAACGTCAGGTGGGTTCTACTATTAAACCATTATTGTATTGCTTAGCAGTAGACAATGGCTATTCACCTTGTCAATCTATTTCATTGAACCCAGTGATGTTTCCTGGCCATGGATGGTATGGACCCGATAAAAGCCGAGGTGCTATGCCAATGAAGACAGCCTTGGCATTTTCGAAAAATAATGCAACCGTCAATATTTTAAAACTTGTTGGTATCAACTCATTTGTTGATTTTGTAAAAAAACTTGGTATTGTAAGTAAGGTGAATGCATACCCTTCGGTTTGTCTTGGTGCTGATGATATATCTGTGATCGAAATGCTACGAGCTTATACTATGTTCCCTAACTATGGTATCAATACCAAACCTATTTATATTACTCGTATTGAAGATCGCAATGGCAACGTACTCGAATCATTTGTACCAGAACGTAAAGAGGTAATCAATGAAATCACAGCATACAAAATGATACGTATGATGATGGGTACCGTATTGATAGGTACAGGTAAACGTCTCAAACCAGGCTGGGGTATCAAAGGTGAATGTGCTGGCAAAACAGGTACCACCAATAGTGAAGCGGATGCTTGGTTTATTGGATACACTCCCCAACTGCTTGCAGGTGCTTGGGTTGGTTGCGAGGATCGATTTGTGGGTGAAGGCTTGGGCGAAGGTGCTAGAGCTGCCATGCCAATATGGGGTGAATTTTTTAAACGAATTCAAGCCGATGAAAAATTAGGCTACAGTACAGTTGATAAATTTGAAAAACCAGCATCGATGGAAGGCATGGATGAATGTGATACAGAAGATCAATTGAGCTTACAACGAGCTGAAGCCGTTATGAATGTATCAAGAGGGCTTCCACCTGAAGAGGATATCAAAGAAGAAAACAAATTTGATAATTCAGATAAGGGGACCTCACAAGATGATTATAAATAATGTATTTTAAATTTATCTTTTTATACGCAAGCTTACTGTTTAGTACATTTATTTCAATTGCTCAATCAAGTCATTTTTGTGGTATTAAAAATCAAAGTACCCAATCAGGTGAAGAACTAACTTACAAAGTATATTATACACTTGCAGGGGCTTATATAGGTGCAGGCGAAGCGGTATTTTCCAACAAACTAGAAACCTTGCAAAACAAACCTGTATGGCATGTGACGGGTGCTGGTAAAACCTATAAATCCTACGATTGGTTCTACAAGGTACGCGATGTGTATGAAAGTTATATTGACACATCTACCATGCTTCCCAAAAAATTTGTACGCGATGTACATGAAGCTAATAATCGCATTTATAACTCAGTATTATTTCAGCATGAGCAAAAAAATGCAGTTTCAACCAATGGTGTTTTCAAGATTCCAGATTGTGTGCAAGATGTATTATCGGCAATTTATTACGCTCGCAACATTGATTTTAATCTTTACAAGCCGGGCGACAAAATCCCACTATCACTTTTTCTAGATGATGCAGTATATCCTACCTATATTCGTTACTTAGGTAAAGAAAAATTGACTACCAAATACGGCACTTATAATACTATCAAGTTCCGCCCTAATCTACTGGAAGGCACCTTATTCAAAGGTGGTGAAAAAATGGAAGTATGGGTAACAGACGATAAGAATCATTTACCTGTGTTTATCATTACACCCATACTTGTAGGGAGTATCAAAGTGTATTTGATAGGTAGTAAAAATTTGAGGAATTGATTACAATTCAATCTTCTTCACCAGCACACTTGCATGCGCAACGATGCCTTCTTCTCGTCCTACAAAACCTAGTTTTTCGGTAGTAGTCGCTTTGATTGAAATGGCATCTATATCCATATTTATACATTCCGCAATAGCATGTTGCATAGCAGCAATATGAGGTTTTATTTTTGGTAATTCAAGGCAAACCGTACTATCAATATTGACCAGTTCATAGCCTTTACTTAGTAGTACATCATTGCTTTTGCGTAGCAATATTTTACTATCAATATTTTTGTAGGCCATATCTGTGTCGGGAAAATGAGTCCCTATGTCTCCAGCATTCACAGCACCCAACATGGCGTCGCATATAGCATGCAAAAGCACATCGGCATCCGAATGTCCTAGTGCGCCTTTGGTATGTGGTATGAGAATTCCTCCTAGCCAAAACTCTCGCCCTTCTGTCATTTGATGATAATCGATACCATAGCCTATTCTATACATAGTGTTTGATTTTGTAGAACAAAAAAAGCTATTTTATCAATAGCTTTTTTTATTACTTATAATTTAAAAAATGACTTCTTATTTTTTGTCTTTCTTCTCTTTACGATCATTCTTTTCATTTCCTTTATCGTCTCCGTCTTCTTTTTTACCAAATACTATTTTATTTAAATCGTCGAAATCAAAGACTAATGAAAAGCGAAGTGTATTAGATAATGGATTTCGGTTGATACCAGAACCAGATGGCACTAAGTATGCAAAATTTAATCCAAACATACTGTATTTAACACCCACACCTACTGTTAAAAATCTACGATCACCTTTGTATTTACTTTCGTAAAAGTAACCTGCTCGAGCAAAAAATTGATTCTGATAGGAATACTCAGCACCTATACTCATCATCACTTCTTGCAATTCTTCACTCATTCCTTTAGGTGCATCGCCAAATGAACCCAATACACCACTCATCAACGATTTGTCGAAAGGATAGGTTTGAATAAAATTACCTGCAGAATCTTCAGTCAATTGTGGTGAAGGGACCAACAATTTATTAAAATCCAATGCTACAGTTAATTTATTAAATTCATCTATATTATAATTGTAAGCTAGTCCTAAACCAAGATTCGTAGGTATAAAATCTTTACGATCGTTGGTATACGAAATCTTTGAACCCAAATTAGTGATTGCAAGGCCAGCATTGATAGATGAAGCTTGACCTGTTTCATCGTTCATTTTAAGTTGCTTGGTATAAAATGCACCAAAGTCAACAGCAAATGAATTACCAGGTTTAAAAATCACACCAGTATTATTTGCAGCACCATTAATGATATTGGAATGGATGTATTTACCACTCAAACCGATGGATAAATTTTCAGATAACTTACGAGAATAACCTAAGTCAAATGAAAATTCACGAGGCTTACCAGTACCGGCAGGCTGTGCATCAATAGTGGTATAGTTGATATCACCCAATGAGAAATAACGCATACTCAAACTGATAGCTTGATTTTTATTGTCTTTTTCACCAAATTTTGCATAAGCGGATCCATAAAATAAAAATATATCTGGAACTAAATCCTTCAACCAAGGTGTATAGGTTATCGACACCCCTGCTTCTTTATCAGACATAGCCAATTTGGATACATTCCAAAATTGTGCATTGGCGTCGGGAGAAAGTGCAATACCCACATCACCCATAGCTCCAGAACGTGCATCTGGACTGATACGCATGAATGGAACCGCTGTTGTAATCGTATTATATTGGGGTCCAGTATCAGAACCTCCTAAATTAGTTTGTGCAAAGGAGTTACTGCTTGCCAATCCAAGGGCAACACATATTGAAAACTTAATTGTTTTTACCGTCATTATTTTATTTAATTAAAAGTAGAGGTTTTCTCTATAGGCAAAAGTAAGTTTTAAATAGTAGAATTGAGATGGCGAAGATATGATAAAATATTGATTTCCTAATTCAAAATCACAATTTTTTGCAACTTACTATCTGAAAATCCACTAGCAGATTTCACGGATAATTTATATATATACACGCCATTTCCTAGTTTATCGCCCAATTCATCCTTCCCATCCCATTCAATATCATTGACACGCGTACCAGGTGTATTGACCATGGTACGGATCGACTTCACTACCTTCCCTGTGATTGAGTAGATATTGATTGTCACGTAGATGTTTTCATTGGGCATATTATGCTCAAACATAAACTGGGTGCGAGTAGAGAATGGATTAGGATAATTGTATACACGATCTAAATTGCCCTCACCTGAACCTACTACTACAAAATCAAGCTTTACTTCAGAAGAATTATTGAATACATCCCAAGCTTTTATCATCATAGAATGCATGCCTTCACTCAAATTATTGACTGGGAAACGAACAACACCTGATCTGTAATCGTCTAAATCAGCTTCAAAAAAATTGTTTAATACATAGGTATTTTGAACATTGCCATCCAATACAGCAGTGATGTCATGACCGATTGAATTACCTGTATAATTAATACCATTATCATCAAATAATTTGAGCAACATAGTAGAATTTTTAGTAGTTATTCCCCCATTTACAAATTTCTCATCGTTCATATATGCCTTGATGATGGGGCCTGCATTATCAGTCCCAGCATTGGCTGCGCTTCCTCCTATGTATATTTTTTTGTCATAGCCATTGGCATCTTCAGTTTCATTGTTGGCATAGTAACTTATCTTACCCAAGTCAATTGCATAATTGATGTCTTTAGGTACAACAAATGTAAACGTGAATTTACCATTTTTTACGGTCGCCTTCCCTTTATAAATTGCGTTATTTTGAACATAATAATCACGCTTTGGACTATCTCCGTCATTTTGCAAGGTTGTAAGTTTTTTTGGCTTATCATAGATAGTTGGATAGACAACACCGTTGTAATTGCTTAAAAAATTGCCGTTTAAATCGCTCACATGTCCTGTAATAGTATATTTCCCCAAGGCTTTTAAAGTATCATATGCAACTGTAACCGATACCCCATTGATACTATCGGTATGTATTCTATGTTTGGGAAAAGCGAGTGGCAATCCTGGATCACCTAACAATGCAAACTTTCTAAAGTTAGAAGCCGTATACTCATCAAGGCTAGTAACATAACGCAAATTTTTAGACAGTCGATACGAATCTCCTAAGGCTGGATAGCGGCCATCGGCCATGGGTCCAAAACCTTCTTTAAGATAGTTCAAATTCATGATTCGATTCTGATCAGCATATACAAGTTGAGTAGTTGTCATCAATGCAATAGCCCCACCATCTGCTTTCGTCAATAATATTTCACCAGCGGAATTAATTGTTGGATTATCAAATGGTGCAAAGTCGCATGTAGCAGTAATAAACAATGGTAGTTTGTTTAAGTTAGTTAAGTAATTGACATCATCCATTGAAAAAATTCGTTCTTCACACCAACCCAAGGGACCGCCATGACCATTGTAATTCATTAGAAACGTTCCATTGTATAGATTTGCAACCACGGCTTTATTCGCATCGGGTGTACGAGGACCTGCTGGTGTAGACTGTTGCACATAGCCATCTACATATATTTTATAATTATTAAAAACAGGTAGAGAATCAGCAACAAATTTTGACATCAATTCGCCATCTTCCAAATGGGTTGCACCATCTCCATCATCTGCATTAAATGTCATATTATTTTTCCAAGGTCCAAATGATTTTGGACTATCATAATGAATCACTTTATTCACTACATCAGTTGCTTTGGCTAATGTACTTACTGTAAATCGTCCTATACCAATATCAAGCACATTGGTATGTGTGAAAGAATAATTATTAATATCTTCATCATCATCTAAAAATCCAAAAAAATCATCTGTACAATATCCTGAAGTTTTATTGACACTTTCGAATGTTTCATATACCGGTACTATGTTGGTATTATTGGTGACTCGATTTTTGTAATCGTATGAGGCATCTCCGAATAACAACACATAACTTGGCATTGAATTGATAGAAGCTTTGTCATAATACATCTTAAGGAAATCGCGCATTGCAGATACATCTTGAGAACCAGAAGAAAATTCATTGAAAATTTCCTGAGGCGTGACTACCAATGTTCGATAGCCTCGTTTAGCAGCATGATAATTGGCTAATCGATCAGCTTCTGATTTGAGAGATGGTTGTGTAATGATGATATAATCTTTGGCTGTGGAATTATGCAAGTTTTGATTAGCTACACGTTCAATATAGGTAGGCGTATTGGCTACACTTCCATCGGTTGCTACAAATCGATGTAATGAAGAAGCATCTTGAATAAATGTCATTGTTGTTCCGCTTATAGTCGTATTCATTTTTGAAGGTACAAGTGGTGAAGTCACATCCCAAACTTGTGTATTGGCATTTACATTTTGTATAGTATACATTGCGGTATTACCATTAGCTACAGAATTCCAATCCGCAAAGTTGAGATACCCATTAAAGATTAAATTACGACGAAGATTTACTTCAAAAAAATCAAGATAAGCAAATGCACTGCTACTTCCTTTTGTAAATGTAAAATTCAATCCGAGTGAAGGAGAACTGATAGATAAATCAGAGGTAATATCAGACACTCTCAGTACAGGATCGCTATAATTTACACCTATTTTATCCAAACTGATGGATTGTAAAATTGCACCATTGGCATATACATTCATCGTGCTTAGTCCTGAATAGGATATAGCCCCTACCCTTGTTCTTACATAGGCCATCGAAGACAAATCGGCATCAGGGAAATTTAAATTATAATTTCTGGTAAGATAGCGCCCAGGCTGATCATTAAATTCATCGCCCCACCATACTTTACCAAACTTACCAGGATTGACTGAGTCTTTTTCATAAAAATAAAAATCGTCGTAACTAGTTACATTCGTATTTGAAGTTGTGGGCGTTGCTAAGGTTTGAATACGCTTACCTTGCCCATTATCAAATGTGAGAAAATAGTAACTGCTTTCACTGTAAATATTGAATGTATGTGAGAATCGTTTATTCAATGAATCTTTTAAAATTGTATGAGGTCCATTAGCATAAAATAAGAAATAATCGCCTGAATTGAAAACGCCATCTCCTCCATCAAACATTTCTATTGCATTTTCGGCTAAATCATCTGATCGAGTTATTGCATTATTCTCTTGCAACATTTCTCCACCATTGCCAAACAATCGAATATTAGCAGAAGGTGTTCCAGCAAGATCAACACCAATATTATTTTTAATGAAATTATAATCGATTTTATATATTCCCTGACTTGCCAAAGCAATTTTATACCAAGTACCATTGGATAATACAGAATTTGTAGCGTAGATTCTGTTTCCGGTTGTTTTATTGGAAGTTGTAGTTTGTTCCTCTACTTGTAGTTGATAGCTAATTAATTTTTCTATACTACCATCAGCAAGCTTGATACATTGTGGCACCAAAATAAATGCGACTGCTTGTTTTCTCTCAATACCTATACTCACTTTCGGAGTCCAGCTTGTAGGAAATGTATACGAATTAGTAGCAACTGTTGGATTAATTTTTTGTGTTTGAATTGAAATCATTTTCACTTCAGGCATAGCACTACTCAATAGATTTCTCTTTTCAATTTTAAACATCGAAAGTGAATCAAAAGATGCTTCTTTCTGAAATGAAGAAACAGAGGTTCCTTTTTCTATTTTGGAAATATTATTCGTTGCAGGTTGATTCTGTGCATGCAGATATTCAACTTGAAATACCAATAAAGATGCAATTAATAAATACGCTAATTTCATTTTTACAAATCGTGTTTTTCAAAGGTAACCTAAAAATAGATTAGAATTGTGATGATTAAATGTAAAATTTATTCTATGAATTATAGTATTTAAGTGATGAATGCTTAGCTATAAAAGCCTGGCATATTGATATTAACGCAAAAAACGATGGGTTAGTATTTAATCCTCCATATTTTCTTCAGCAGGATTGATAGTCATTTTAATTTTGAGTAGTCGACGATTATTCAATTGAATTACAGTAAAATCATAATTCTCGAAACTTATCACTTCATTTTCCTTCGGAAATTTACCTGCTATCTCCAGTACCATACCTGCCAACGAATCACTCTCCCCTCTTACATTTTCAAAACGCTCTACCGGAATTGCAACTATACGACACACATCATTGATCAATGTTTTACCTTCAAAAATATAATTGTTTTCGTCTATCTTTTTAGCAAGTAATTCATCATCATCAAATTCATCTTTGATTTCTCCGATGATTTCTTCCATGATATCCTCAAGCGTAACAATACCCGAAGTGCCCCCAAATTCATCCACCACTATTGCCATGTGGATGCGTTTATGTTGAAATTCTTTCAATAAGTCTTCTATCAATTTGGATTCATGTACAAAATAGGAAGGTCTTATCAAGGTATGCCAATCAAAATTATCATTATCTATATGACTTAAAAGGTCTTTGGTATAAAGTACCCCTTTCACTTGATCGAGCGATTCTTCGTATACGGGTAATCGAGAAAAACCAGTATCCATAACCTGCTTTTTCATTTGTTCATAGGTCCAGCTTTGTTCCAACCCAAATACATCCATTCGAGTACGCATGATTTGCTTTACAGTGATTTCGCCAAATTTTAAAATCCCTTTGAATATATTCACCTCTTGCTTACTAGCACTATGCCCTACGGTAAGTTCAATGGCGTTTTCCATATCTTCATTGCTGATATCTTTTTTGGCTTTGGAAGAAAATCGACCTTCAATGAATGAAGTAGAATTGACTAAAAAATTACTCAAAGGGCTAAATAGTTTATCCAACAGCAAAATAAATGGAGCTGTAAATACACTTAATTTTAAATTATTTTGGGTAGCATATACTTTGGGTAATACCTCGCCAAATAAGACTAAGAAAAAAGTGACCAACACTACTTGAAGAAAAATATTAATAAACGTTATTAAGCCAGGAGGAATTGAAGGGGCAATGGATTCTATATCAAATAAGCTTTTGAAAAGCATATTGGTACTAATAATTACTCCAATACTTAATAAGTTATTCCCTATGAGCAATGTTGCTAATAACCGCTTAGGGTTTTCGAGTAATTTTAATACTGAATTGTAAGATGAGTCTTCTTTTTGCTTTATATAATTAATATCTCTTGCCGAAAGTGAAAAAAAAGCAACTTCGGATCCGGCTATCAACGCTGTAAAAACTAGTAAAACAATTATAAGTAAGGCGAGCACTACATTTATGTTTGTGCTCAGACTTTCAGTCGATAATAATAAATTGAGTAATGTTGTATTTGCCGAGTCAGGGTCCAATGGTTGGTAAGTTTTATGAATAATAAAAACAGCTTATTTAAGTTAAAAGCTATTTTGTTTTGGTGCAAATATATTAAAAAGGTAATTCATCTGCCAAATCATTTGTAGCAGGTGGGATTGGAACATCTATTATATCATGTGAAGGCAAGGAAATTGACTCATCATGATCATGTCGTATTTCAATACTTTTCTTATCTAGCATGACAAGATTAGATGCAATAATTTCGGTCATGAATCGACGATTTTTATCTTTATCTTCCCACGATCTTGTGCGAAGGCTTCCCTCTATATGTACCAAGCTCCCTTTGTGAAGATATTTCGCTGCAAGTTCGGCTAATCCTCGCCATAATACTATGTTGTGCCATTCTGTCTGTGGGATTGTATTGCCTTTTTTGTCTTTAAATGTTTCTGTTGTAGCAAGTGGAAATTTTGCAACAGGAATATTACCTTCAATATATTGTATTTCGGGATCCTTCCCTAAGTTACCAATCAAAAAAACATGATTTACACCTCTCATAATGCATTGTTTTAAGTAGATTTTTCAATATTCGCGAATTAAAGATAATTGTTTTTTTGAAAAAAAGAAATTAATAGGCGCGGAAATGCATAAGCTTCTAGCTCATATTTATTAATTTTAAATACATTTAAATGAGCAATCTCCTTTTCGGTGATTTTATTGTTTATATGAAAGTACCCTTGAATTTTTTGATGTGATAATACCTGTTGAAAAACCTGAGGTGAATTATTAATTGATTTCAAAATTATATTGTCCTTGCTTTTGACCTTTTCATTCTCAGTTTCTATCATATAAAAAGTATATAATTGATTCCAAATATCTTTGGAGGTGCGTTTAAGGATATAAAAACTTGTTTTATCTTCAAATACAAAAAAATGAAAATGCCGTACTTTTAATTTCAGTTTTTCTTTTTTAACGGGCAATTCATTTATTCGATTTTCAATTTTTGCAATGCACTTCTTTTCAAAAGGACATTGATTACATTCAGGCAATTGAGGTTTGCATACTGTAGCCCCTAAATCCATGATAGCTTGATTGTATTCAGCCGATTTTTTTTTATTTAAAAGTTCTAAAGCCAACGATTGAAAAAACTTTTTCCCTGCTGCATCATAGAAACTTTGATTCAAACCAAAAACACGACTCAAAACCCTTACTACATTTCCATCTACGACAGCATATGGCAAATTATATGCAAATGAAGCGATAGCTGCGGCTGTATAATCCCCTATCCCTTTTAAATTTAGAATATCCTCATATCGCTTTGGGAAAATCCCATTTAATTCTTGATGAATATGCCTTGCTGTGTGAAGCATATTTCTACATCGATTATAATAACCTAATCCCTGCCATAGTTTATAGACTTCATCATCTTTAGCCAAAGACAAATCACTCACAGTTAGATACTTAGTTGTAATAGAATTGTAATATTTCTCTCCTTGATCAACCCTTGTTTGTTGCAAAATAATTTCACTCAACCATATTTTGTAAGGGTCATTTATTCCTTTCCATGGCATATTTCTTCGATTGAAATCATGATTCCATTTTAACAAAAGAAGACTAAATTGCTGAGTACTAAGCATTTGATATCTTAATTATTTGAAAAAAGCTTGAAAAAATAGCTATTTTTCAAATTATTTTATATTACTTTGCGACAAAAGTAACTTTAAAATAACTCTACAGTGAAAAAAGCAGACTTAATTAACCTAATATCAGAAAAAACGGGCGTACCCAAGGTGGATGTCCTCGTATCCTTAGAAAGTTTTTTTACCAATGTAAAAGACACATTATCAGAAGGAGAAAACATTTACATACGTGGCTTTGGTAGCTTTATTACCAAAAAGCGTGCCGCAAAAGTAGGTAGAAACATAAAAAAGAACACTTCCGTATATATACCGGAACATTTTATTCCAGCTTTTAAACCAGCAAAAGAATTTATAGACGAAGTGAAAAAGATAAAAACTTCAAATATTGAAGTTGTGAAAGAAGATATTTAGTCGATTGTATAAACAAAATCAGTGCAGAGAAATCAATATTTATTAATTGGGGGCGCGCTTTTATTAGTTGTAGCCCTTTATTTTTTGGGAGACACCAAAGGAAAAAAAGGAAATAAAACGACTAATCAAGTCGCTCAATCTTCCTCAGAACATCAGCACGACCCAATGAATCCATCAGAGGCTATTGAAGCTATAGATATTGTAAAATACACACAAACCAATACTAGCAAGCTTTCGCCCGATTTGAAATCGAAAATTGAATCGCTTACACTAAAAGCAGAAAAGGAAAATACAGCAGTCGCTTATAAAGACGTAGCAGAGTTTTGGGAAAAGCAAAACGAATTAAATTGTGCTGCGCAATATTATAAAAAGGCTGCTTTTTTGGAAAATACAGAAAAAAGTGTCACCTTCGCAGGAAATTTACTAATGGCTATTCTGCAAAAAACAGAAGATCCATCGGTGAGGAAGTGGCAAGCGTTGGAAGCCATTGAATGTTTTAGTAAAGCGTTAGAACTCAATCCCAACAACGTAGACACAAAAATTGCCTTAGCTACCTGCTATACTGAAGGAACCGGCGAAACCATGAAGGGTGTTACCCTGCTTAGAGAAGTGACTGCACAAGACAGTACCAATATCTCGGCAAACATCATTCTAGGTAAGATGGCCATTCAGTCTGGACAGTTAGATAAAGCAATCAAACGATTAGAACTAGTTCTTTCATTACGTCCGGAAAACACGGAAGCAATGTATTTCTTAGCCGAAGCCTACAAAGGTCAAGGGAATAAAGAGAAAGCCATTCAACTCTTTGAACAGTGTAAAAAACTGGTCAAAAATCCAGATTTTTCGAAAGAAATAGATAACTATATAAAGACTTTTAAATAAATTATTTTTTAACAAAAACATTTTTAATCATGCCTTGCGGAAAAAAACGTAAACGTCACAAGATTGCAACACACAAACGTAAAAAACGTTTGAGAAAGAACCGTCATAAAAAGAAATAGATTATTTCTAATAACTGAACGAACATCAGGTGTATTGTCTCATGGCAACATACCTGATTTGTTTATGCATGTATGATTATTGTTGTGATAAACTCCTGTTCCAGTGGACAAAGAACTTATTATCCAATCATCGGATGCCGGCGTTGAGATTGCACTTCTAGAAGATAAAAAACTAGTTGAATTACATTATGATAATTCAGGTGGTAGCTTCAACGTGGGAGACCTATATCTGGGGAAAATCCGAAAGGTAATGCCCGGATTAAATGCTGTTTTCGTGGACATAGGTCACGAAAAGGATGCCTTTTTGCATTATACTGACTTGAGCCCCTACTTCAAAAGCCTGGTAAAATTTACCGAAATGGCTATGAATGATAAGTCAACTCCTCTTGCCGACTTTTCGAAGTTCAATCTTGAACCCGAAATAGTTAAAACAGGTAAAATAGCAGAAGTAGCCGTAGGCAAACCGAATGTATTGGTACAAATACTCAAAGAACCTATTTCTTCCAAAGGACCTCGTATTAGTTGTGAACTTTCACTTCCTGGTCGATTTATTGTTGTAACCCCTTTCAATAATTTTGTAAATGTATCCCGAAAGATACATTCAACCGAAGAGCGCAAGCGTCTTCAACGTATTATCGAAAGTATTAAACCCAACAACTTTGGCGTAATCGTACGTACTGCAGCTGAAGGTCAATCAACAGCCGAATTACATAAAGACTTGTTGAACATTATTGATGCCTGGAAGGCTATTCAATTCAATCTCAATGGTGCAAAGCCACCTATGAAAATATTGAGCGAGCAAAACAAGACCACCTCTTTACTGCGTGATTTATTAAATAAAGATTTCAATAAAATCATAGCCAACGATAATTCTATTGTAAAAGATGCCCGCGAATATATCGCCAATGTTGCACCTGGTCGAGAAAGCATCGTAAGTTTTTATCAAAATGGAGCAACTATTTTTGATCATTATGGGATTTCAAAGCAAGTAAAAGCATCCTTTGGCAAAACGGTAATGCTTGATAGTGGAGGCTATTTAATCATTGAACATACCGAAGCACTTCATGTAGTGGATGTCAATAGCGGTCACAAATTCTCGAGTGAAAACCAAGAAGAAACTGCTCTTAATACTAACTTAGATGCTGCCAAAGAAATTGCTCGTCAACTTCGCTTGCGTGATATAGGCGGAATTATCATTGTTGATTTTATCGACATGCGCAATGCCGAAAATCGCCGACAGATAGCTGATGAAATGGAACGCTATATGAAAGAAGACCGTGCAAAACACAGTGTACTTCCTTTATCTAAATTTGGTTTACTACAAATTACCCGTCAGCGATTACGACCCGAAATAAATATTTCCACTGGCGAAACATGCCCTAGTTGCCAAGGCACTGGCAAAGTACGTTCGACTCAATTGCTATTGGATGATATCGAAAAGCATGTAAAATATTTGAATACGAATCTGAATGCTAAATTGGAATTAGTGGTTCATCCTATCGTAAAATCCCATCTTTGTAAAGGATTATTATGGAATTCAATTTTTGCAAAATGGAAAAAGAAATATGGTTCATTTACACTCATTGAAGACGAAGGCTATGAGTTTATACAATATAAATTCTTTGATAAGAATACAGGTGAAGAGATTAAATTTTAAACTAAAAGGCAGCTGAGTAGCTGCCTTTTAACTTTTAGATATAATCTGTATTTAATTCTTTTCCGCCACCATTTTATCTTCTGGGAACTTCATGGTATATACGACTCGTATCTTTTTACTCTCTCCAGGTTGCAACTTAATTCTCCAAAGTAATTTACCATAGTCTTTGGTCACTTGTGCCCCTTCCGCTTCATCGAGCGAAACCTCTATATCGCTACTACGAGAAATGGGATATTGATCGAGTAATTCAACTTCCACAGCTGTATTTTTATTATTCTTCAATATGGTCTCATATGCTTTTGTTTCTCTTTTTTTGTTGCTCAATTTTTTAGTCACGCATAAGTCATTCAGTTTGATCCGTTTTACATTTATTTTTTCATCTCTGCCGAGCGATATCAACAAGGTGTCTGAACTTATATTGGGATTGATATAGGAACGCCCTACATACATATCATCGAAAAACAAGGTAGCATCTCCTGCTAATAAATTATACTTGCCCCAATCTGTTATTCGAGCCAATAGAAAAACACCATTGTCGAGTTTCGGTACTGTATGATAATTATAAGTGGCTGGCATTGTTAATTCTTGTATGGCTATGATATGATCCTGACCATCGCTTTCAATATCTTGCGCCTGCTCTATTTCATATTCTACCATCATATCCCCTTCCGATATGGTTATCATATTTTCATCTAGTTTCAACCCATCTCTGAAGTCATCTTGCGAATAGGCGCTATTACCCGTAGCCATCATTTGTACTGAAGTTGGTGCAGTCGGCGCTTTTTCGTTCATCATATTTTTATAATTGCTTTGTTCGAGAGATAATTGATTTCTATAATAATCAAGTTGCATAAAATCAACATAAATCGGATATAACACTGGTCTATTGTGATTTTGATTTGGATTAGCTGTAGATAATTTTATGGTCACATTATTCCAATCAAACCCAGTGTTCTGTTTTATTTTAGCTCTACAATTTAAGACCAATGGTTTCGTAGTGTTCTCGCAACGTATCTCATACGTAGGTGTCCAACTAGCACTAGTAACTAAATAAGAAATTTTGAATTGCGTATTGACTTCAACTTTTGAATATACTTTTAACACGATCTCTCTTACGGGTTTTCCGATAGCATTCGTAGTAGACTGATTAATTTGATTTTGAAACTGAGCAATCGTAGCACGCATCTCATTGTATTCTTCATCGGCATCGAAAAGTAGTTTTTTGAGCTCGGCTTGTTTGATACGATTTAATTCTAATAACTCTTTTAATTGAGCAGGCTTCATACTTTCGGCATTGCTACCAAGCTTGCTGTTGGTATTTAATACACCTAGTTCTAATTCATAAGCTTCTTTTTGTTTTAGAATATAGCGTGTTTTTTTATCCAATAGTTTCACAGAGTCTTGCCATACTTTTATTTTGCCAGGATTCAAACCATTTTCATCTGTGATGTAATTGAGCCTTGAGGAAACTGATAAAATTTTTACATTATTCTTACAACCTACTTGTATTGAATTTTCATCAATAGCCTGTGTGATATTGGTGATAATGACTTCTGAATTACCTAGGGGTATCGATGTAGAACCAATACGTGTTTCCTTGGCATAACTACGATAAATAGTTACATCCGTTACGTTTGAATTTTTAATAATATTGCTTGCGTTTGTTTGAATGCCTATCAAAAGGATAGATACTAAAATAATCTGTCTCATGTTTTTCTTGTTTGTATGAGATAGATGCAATCAAATATCACATTCCATAAAAAACAACTAGCCGCAATCAAAAAAGCCATCTTTTCAGATGGCTTTACATGAATTATTAATTATTATTTTCTTCGGGTTTATTTCCACCTTCATTGCCTTCAGGCTTTGGTAGTAAAACCTTACGAGAGAATTTGAATTTTCCGGTTTTAGGATCAGTTCCTGTTAATTTCACATTGATCTTATCACCTTCTTTCAATACACCGTCTAAGTTGTCGAGTCGTTTCCAACTTACTTCTGAGATATGTAACAAACCTTGTTTGCCAGGTAAGAATTCTACAAACGCACCATAAGGCATCACTGATTTCACAACTGACTCATAGGTTTCTCCTACTTCAGGTTGCATTACAATACCTTTGATCCAAGACATTGCTTTGTCTAAACCTTCCTTCGCTTTAGAGAATATTTTCACATGACCTTTGTCTCCAACTTCTTCAATAGAAATAGTTGTACCTGTTTCACGTTGAATTTCTTGAATTATTTTACCACCTGGCCCGATTACAGCTCCAATAAATTCTTTATCGATAGCTAAGAATTCCATACGTGGTGCATGCGGTTTCAAGTCGGCACGATGTGCAGGCATACAAGCATACATAGCTTCTAGGATATGCATACGACCTTGATTTGCTTGAGCTAATGCCTTACGCATTACATCCATGCTTAATCCGTCTACTTTGATATCCATTTGGATACCACAAATACCATCACGTGTTCCAGTTACTTTAAAATCCATGTCACCTAAATGATCTTCGTCACCTAAGATATCTGTCAATACGACCCATTTACCATCGGCACGAGAAATTAATCCCATAGCCACACCTGATACATGTTTTTGAACAGGTGCACCAGCATCAAACAAAGCCAATGAACCAGCACATACGGTAGCCATTGAAGAAGAACCGTTGCTTTCTAAAATATCAGAAATGATACGAATTGTATATGGAAATGCCTCTTTCGATGGCAATACTTGTTTCAACGAACGTTGTGCTAGATTACCATGACCTACTTCACGTCGGCCAGGGCCACGCATTGGTTTGATTTCGCCAGTAGAGAATGGAGGGAAATTGTAATGTAAATAAAAACTGCTGTATTCACTTCCGTTCGCATCTTCAATCATTTTTTCATCATCAGGTGTACCCAATGTGACAGTACTCAACGATTGCGTTTCACCACGTGTAAATAAGGCAGTGCCGTGAGGAGAAGGTAAGTAATCAACTTCCATTTCCAATGGACGTACTACATCTGGTGCACGACCATCTAAACGAACGTGCTCATCCAACATCATATTACGAATTACTTCTTTTTCGATGTTATGAAAATAATATCCAACTAAAGCTGCATCCTCAGGTGTTAATTCTCCAAGATGTTCTACTACTTCTTTACCTATTGCTTTCAAGGCATCGCTACGATCATGCTTAGCAGCTGCAGATTTTGCAACAGCATATATTTTTTCAGTAGAAAAAGCAGCTATTTTCTCATTCAACTCATCATTACGATACGGCTTAGTATAATCTCTTTTGGCAGGAGAACCTACAAGTTCCCACAATTCTTGCTGAGCTTTTACTTGAATTTTTATCGCATTGTGACCAGCTTCGATGGCTTGTATCAAATCTTCTTCCGAACATTCTTTACTTTCACCTTCCACCATCATAATGTTCTTTTCAGTAGCCGCAATGATGAAATCCATATCAGACTCAAGCATTTGTGCACGGGTCGGATTGATAATCATTTGACCATTGATACGTGAAACACGTACTTCAGAAATAATTTCTTGAATAGGCACGTCCGATACAGCCAATGCAGCAGATGCAGCTAGACAAGCCAATGCATCAGGCATAATTTCTGGATCAGAAGAAACCAATGTTACTAGCACTTGTACATCGCATAAATAATCATCTGGGAAAAGAGGGCGTAATGCACGATCTATTAATCGCGAAATCAATATTTCGTTGTCGCTTAATCGTCCTTCACGTTTGAAAAATGAACCAGGGATACGACCTGCAGATGCAAATTTTTCTTGATAATCTACTGATAATGGAAAAAATGATTGACCTGGTTTAGGTTCTTTATTGGCAACTACAGTTGCTAATAAAGCACAATTTCCCATTTTTACTAATACTGAACCATCGGCTTGACGAGCTAATTTTCCAGTTTCTATTGTGATTTGACGACCATCGCCTATATCAAATGTTTTTGTTTTTAAATTGAACATGATGTTATTTTTTAAATTGAATTATACTGTCAAAGACAGTGTATGAAGATTGAATTAAAGGAGAGAAAAATCTTGAATTTTGAAATAATTAGGCTGTTAAATCAACCTTTTCACAACATTCTTATTGATTTTAGAAATTCTAAATAGCTATTGTAAATGCTATTAGAACCTTTAAAATAAATCTCACCCATAAAACAGTAATTCCCAACCTTTTGAGTTGGGAATACTTTTTGAAATTATTTTCTTAAGTTGAGAGTTACTAGTAATTTTCTGTAACCTTCCAAATCTGTTTTTGAAAGGTAGGAAAGAAGACTTTTACGCTCGCCTACCAATTTGATTAGGCCGCGGTTGGTACCAAAGTCTTTCTTGTTTTTTTGCATGTGACCAGAAATATGCTTGATGCGTTCTGTAAGCATTGCTATTTGAGCTTCAGTAGAACCAGTGTTGGTTTCGCTACCGCCATGCGTTTTAAATAATTCTTTTTTGCGTTCTGTTGTTAATACTGACATCTTTAAAGTATTAGAGGTTTCTTTTTTTATTCGGGTGCAAAGGTAACTTAATTTCCCATTAGTAAGCAATTATTATTCATTTTTTTCTGAAATAATAACGCATTAAATATATTTATAATGCAATTACGTCAGAATTCGCCTTGATAATTTTTCGCCATTTCCAATATCCAGCAATTCCCATAATGAAATAAACTACCGTTAAAAGAGAAGTGAGTTCTAATCCTTTAGAATATTGAAGTGGGATAGCAATCAGGTTGGAGACATTTAGGACCAACCAATTTTCGATTTTACGTTTCATCAATAACCAGCTACCCGACCATGCTATTGAAGCTACAAGAGCATCTTGGAATGGCACTGTACTTGGTGTATAATTTTTTAAGACATAAAATATAACTCCCAAAGAGACTACAAAAATCGTAAAGGCGATGAATAGTTGCTTCGCTGTAGAATATGAAATGGGATTAGGATTAGAAGTACGTGTCCAAATAAATATCCCTGTAATACTTATGACAAGATAATAGAGGTTCAAAAGGCTTTCGGCATAAAGTCCTGCTTCAAAAAATAGCCAAGCATATATAACCACACTTAGAATGCCTGCATAAAAATTTTGCGGTTTATTAAGATAGGCTAAAAATACCTGAGTTAATGCGAACAGAAATGCAATCCATTCCCAAAATGGTGTAGCTATGAACTGATCTAAAACATGTTGTATAAATGACAATAAAAATTCTTTTTGTCAATGTTACAATTATCCTACCAATTCAGAACCAATTTTATCAATTTGTTTGTCTTGATAGCCTACTAAATAATTATAATAGATCGCATTGGATGTAGATACATAAGGCGCTAACACAAAAAAGCCCAATCCTAAAGTGAGTAAACATAAGAAAGCCCAACCTATAAAACTCAGATTGAATAAAAAGTAATCTCCTCTGTGCCCTTTCATCATTTCATGACTCTTTTGCATTGCATCCGTGATACTCATAGATGGATTGTCTTTCATAATACGATACGTTTGCGACAATGCTAAGGCTGCAATAATACCAGGAACTATTAATAATAATATACCTAAAAAAACAATGATCATCATTAATATATAAGCTCCAATCGCATTGCCAAAATTTTTAAATCCATCAAAAATATTATTTAAATCGACTGACTCATCACGAGATAATTTTAAAAAATAAATAGCCATGCCCAATGCAAATGGACCAGCTGTAACAATACCTCCAAATGGTATAATACTGGCTGCTGCAGATATAATTCCTACTACAAGTATAGCAACTGCTGCATTGCCCCACTTTTTATCTAGTTTTCGGATGGCTTCATTTTTGATTTCATCAAATGCTGGTCTCATAATTTTTATATTTTTAGTAAAAATAGTTTAAAGAATAATTATTCAAAGAAAATTAACATAACTGGTAATTTTACCATATTCAACGGCAATAAAATATATACAAACAAAAATTAAAAGAAACAAGATAGGATTACCTTTGTGATTCATGTCGATTACCCTCCAACAATTAAACATATCTTACCTTCCTTTATCTGAATCGGATATTTGGAATAAGCATGTACAGTTTGAGCAAGGTGGTCATTATCATATTAAAGCATCATCGGGAAGTGGTAAAAGCACGTTGATACATTGCATGTATGGAATACAAAAAAAATATACTGGCGATATACTATACAATGATAAAAATCTATCTCAATTTACGACCGATGAATTATGTGAATGGAGAGCTAGACAAATTAGTGTTGTTTTTCAGGATTTAAAATTATTTGAAGATGCTGCTGCCTTTGAAAATATCGAAATAAAAAGACAGCAAACTAATTATTATCCAACAGAAAAAACAGAAACTTTTGCCAACCAATTAAATATTTCACATACACTTAAACGACCTATCCGTACCTTGTCCTATGGTGAGCGACAACGAGTAGCAATTGTACGTGCTTTGATGCAACCATTTGATATCCTTTTACTCGACGAGCCCTTTAGCCATTTGGATAATGAAAACCGACTCATTGCATCCTCTTTGATATTAGAAGAATGTAAAAAAAGAAATGCAAGTATCATTCATACAGATTTAGAAGATGATGATTATTTTCCATACATTCAAAAACTACAACTATAAGATTGAATGAATATCATAGCTACAATATTAAAAGACAACGCAAGCAATAAACAATGGCTATCAATGACTGCATTGTTTATTGGCTTTTTTCTGTTGCTGCTTTCTATTCAACTTTATATCAATGTATCTGAAATTTTAAATGGCAAGCAACAAAAACAAGATCAATACGATTATTTAGTCATCAATAAGGTAATTACTAATTCGATGATGGGCGACAATAGCAAATCCTATTTTACCGAAGGTGAAATCAACGATTTCAAATCCATACACTCAATTCAAGAATTTGCTCCTATTGTATCCAACCAATTTCCAATTGCAGCATCTACGACGGGTGATTTAGGTTTTTATACGCAACTATTTTTCGAAAGTGTACCTGAAAATTATTTAGATATAAAACCTTTTACATGGCAGTGGAACGAAGGAGATAAAACGGTTCCCATTATACTATCCTCTGATTTTTTAAATCTATACAATTTCGGATTTGCATTGAGTCAAGGTTTACCACAATTAAGTGAAGAAAGCATTCAAGCACTTTCATTTGAACTCACTATTGGTCAAACGACTAATACTGAAGTTTATCGTGCTGAAATTGCTGGCTTTTCGCAACGCTACTCAAGTGTGCTTGTCCCGCTTTCATTTATGAAATATGCAAATCAAAAATTTGGTGACAATAAACCCCAACATACTTCTCGCATTATTCTACAAACAAAAGAGGCGGATGATCCTGCATTAGCCCAATATTTAAAAACCAATAATTATTCTACTCAAAACGAAAAACTGAAAATGAGTAAGATAAAATCTGTTGTTCAATTGGTTTTTGGTTCTGTTGGTCTTCTAGGATTATTTGTAACATCACTTGCTTTTTTCTTGATGTCGCTCTACCTCGAATTGAAAATCACTCGCTCATCACACAAACTTCATTTACTTTCTATATTGGGTTATAAACCTTCTATACTTCATCATCATTTTACACATTCTATTTTAAAATCAATAGCATTTCTAATACTATGCTCTCTTGTTCTTTTATCATTTATTCAATTTGGCATCCATTTTTTACTTCTGAAAATGAGTATTGAATCAAGTCTTTTCATTCATTGGATTACCTTCGCATTTGCATTGATTTTATTCTTTGTTATTTATTCAATTTTCAAAAACACGGTGAAAAAATTAATTCAAATCTATTATTAAAAATAAACCTTGCTAAAAAAAACAACCGATATCACACTAGATGAAGTACAAAAAATTGTACAGGATACTTCTGCTTGGAAAGTAGTGAATTCATTGATCGATAAAGGGCTTGTAAGCGTCTATGAAAACCTCAATGAAAATTACAAACCCAAGAAAGAAAACTATGTGTTTATTTTACCCGTATATGAAAAAGAAGAGAACTTAAAAGTATTGCTGAATCAACTTGATAAAGCACCAAAACAACTCAATATACTTCTTACGTATCTTCATCTCAATCAAACAGAACACGGGGTTCTTCAATCTGATTTATTAAAACTAGCCGAGGCTTCAAGCGCTCAATTAAAATCATTGTGTGATAAAGGTATTTTTGAAATTCGAAAAATAGAAGTTGATCGCTTACGATTTGAATATACAGGCGAACGAGTATCTAATACACTGAATGGTTTGCAAGAAAAAGCATATCAACAAACAACTGAAAGTTTCAACGTCCATAAGCCTGTCCTATTAAAAGGAATAACGGGCAGCGGTAAAACTCATATCTATTTCAAATTAATTGAAGACTGTATCGCATCAGGTAAGCAAGCGCTTTATCTCCTGCCCGAAATCGCCTTGACTGCTCAGATTATACGAAAATTACGATCTGTATTTGGCAACAGAATAGGCATGTATCACTCTAGATTCAGCAACAACGAACGTGTAGAAGTATGGCGAAAAATCCAACAAAAACAATATGATGTTGTAATAGGTGCACGATCTGCTATCTTTTTACCATTTGTAGATTTAGGGTTGATTATTGTGGATGAAGAACATGATAGTTCTTACAAACAACAAGAACCTGCCCCACGATATAATGCTAGAGATGCCGCCTTGTATTTAGCCAATACATATAAAGCCAATATCATATTAGGATCTGCGACCCCTTCGCTCGAAAGTTATTATAATACTCAGCAAGGTAAATACACCTTGGTAGAGCTCAACGAACGATATGGCAATGCAGCTTTACCAACAGTAAAATTGATTGATACTAAACAAGAAATTATAGAAAAAAGACAGAATGGAATTTTTTCATTGTCACTAATCAATGCAATAAAATCTTCACTTGAAAATAAAAAACAAGTGATACTTTTTCAAAACAGAAGAGGCTATTCTCCTTTCTCGATGTGCATGAGTTGTGGATGGGTTCCGCATTGTAAATATTGCGATGTGTCGTTGACCTATCACAAAATATCGGATCAATTGCATTGCCATTATTGCGGATCTAAATCACCTTATATCCGAATATGCCCTGCATGTGGTGGGAATAAAATAGTATCTAAAAGTTTTGGAACAGAGAAAGTAGAAGATGACATAAAATTACTATTTCCAAATGCACGTGTACAACGATTTGATTGGGACGTAATGCGCACTAAAAACAAATACAATGAAGTCATACGACAATTTGAGAAAGGCGAAATAGACATTCTAGTAGGAACACAAATGGTGGTCAAAGGGCTTGATTTTGAACATGTCAATTTAGTAGGCGTATTAAGTGCTGACAGTCTATTATCTTATCCTGATTTCAGGGTGAACGAACGGGTTTTTCAGTTGCTCGAACAAGTATCGGGCAGGGCGGGTCGAAAAGATGCTATCGGCAATGTGATTATACAATTGTACAAAACCAATCATCCTACTATTTTACAAGTTCGATCGCATGATTATCTTAGTTTTTACAATCAAGAAATGGATATGCGTAAGGAATTCTTATATCCACCATTTACACGATTAATCAAAATCACTCTCAAACACAAAAAACAAGAAATCGTATTAGAAGCGGCTAATATGCTTGCAAAAGGCATGATAGAAAATCCAAAAATAGTTGTCTTTGGACCGGCCGAACCCCCAATAGCACGAGTTCGCAATTTATACCTGCAAGAAATATTATTGAAAATAAATAAAGACACCAATATCATACAACAGCTCAAAAACGACTTGAAACACAAAATTGCTTTATTGACCACAACCAAAAGCTTTTCACAAGTACAAGTTATCCTTGATGTAGACCCTTACTAAAAAACGATGGCCTTTCTTCGAAAGTAGCATACTTTTTAAAAAATAAAAAAGAGCTAATACCTAAGGAAACAGAAAACATAATACCACCTATTATCAATGGTTGCATTTGATCCCACTTTGCATGACAATGGATCATCTCTTTCAACTCAGAAATAAAAGCAGCAAATGCCCAAAGTGATAAAACCGCTGAGCATACGCCAAACAAAATACCCAACCACCTTGATCGATTTATAATTAATACAACAAGTAATGAAGCTGGTATTATTAATAAAAAGTGAATCGATTTATCAAGAAATTCTACTAAAACTATAAGTGCAATTAATATTAATTCTATTAAGTTGTATTTGACAAATTCCAATATTCTCACTTTTCCTTCCATAGCATTTTCAATTATGTACATTATGATATAATCAAATAACGTACCTAAGCATGATTTTAGTACTCACAAAACTTGCAATCAATAAGTTAACTTTCACTTTTTATTATCATTCAATGTAGTACTTTTACTCACTTAATCAGAAACTACATACATGAATATCCCTTTTTTCAGCAAACAAGATCAAAGCAAACCAAAACCTAAAAAAGGATTTTTACGAGAGTGGCTCGATGCTGCCGTGTTTGCAATTGTAGCTGCTACTATTATTCGTACTTTTTTTATCGAAGCATATACAATCCCAACTCCTTCTATGGAGAAATCGCTCTTGGTCAATGATTATTTATTTGTAAGTAAAATGCATTACGGCCCTCGATTGCCTATGACGCCCTTGGCAGTTCCGTTTGTACATCATACGATGCCCTTTACAGGTGGCAAATCGTACAGCGAAGCAGTGAAATGGTCTTATAAGCGTATTTGGGGTTTTAGTAATATTGAACGCAACGACGATGTCGTATTTAACTGGCCACAGGATCATGAAAATAATAGACCTGTCGATAAAAAAGAAAATTATATTAAACGATGTGTGGCTATAGCAGGTGATACACTCGAAATCAAGGATCGTATTTTATTTATCAATGGACAACCAGCCTACAAGCCCAAATATCAACAATTTGTATACCAAGTAGGTATGATGCCAACTGGATATGACCTTGGTGAAGATATCAAAGATGATTTGAATATCTATAATATCACCAACGAACGCAACGAAATTATACCGAACTATTATAGTTTGACCGACGAAGATGTATCTCACCTCAAAGCTATTCCCAATGTACTTGTACGATTGGCCGACACCGTAGGTGGTCGCATGGCGAAAGGCACGCCACAGCTAGATTGCTTCCCAATGGACACCACACATTTCAAATGGAATCAAGATAATTTCGGACCGATGTGGGTACCTAAAAAAGGAACTACTATTACATTGACTCCTGAGAATATTGCATTATATAAAACCATCATCACAGAATATGAAGGTCATACCCTTGATATGAAACAATACCCATATACGATTGATGGCAAGGTAGCTACGTCCTATACATTTGCTATGAATTACTATTGGCTCATGGGTGATAATCGTCACAATTCGTTGGATTCTCGTTTTTGGGGATTTGTACCTGAAGATCATGTAGTAGGTAAAGCGTGGTTTATATGGATGAGTTACGACAAACATGGCATACGCTGGAAAAGACTTTTACGCAGTGTAAAAGCCTTGGAAGATTAATTGTTATAATCTGTTTTTATTATTTTTAGAAAAGTGAATTGGTAGAAAGACCAATTATCACATTTGTATAATATATAACTTTTTTATATGTTTATTGGCACAATAATTGTCAATTAATCTATAAATAGAAAAAGCTATATATGAAAAAATACACCCTACTCGCATTGTTTGCATCCTTTTCGTTGACAATGCATGCTCAAACAGCTGAAGAATACTATCAGAATGCAATGAGCTACAAGCAAAAAGATAACTATACAGAAACGTGGCGACAACTATCTAAAGCGCTACAGGCCGATCCACAAAATGCAGTGTATAAAGCCGAAATGGCCATCACACAATATGTAAGAAAAACTTTTTTTGAAGCTATCCCATTGTATGAAGAAATGCTTGCTAAAGAGCCAACCAATCTTACATACTTGGCACGACTTGCTGAGATGTATAGCATGAGTCCGAAAAAATTAAAAGGTGTAGAATATGCTGAACAAGCCATGAAGTTGAAACCAACCGATGGACAAATCAACAAAATGCTTGCACGTACATTTATGGAAGTAAAGCATTTTCCTAAAGCGATCAAACTTTATCAAGTAGCAGAAAATGCATTGCCTAATGATATGGATATTCCATTCAAAATTGCCACTTGCTATGCTCAACTTTCAAACTATGGCGATGCCATGAAATATTATGAAAAAGCAATCGTGCTAGACCCAGAAAATCCTACGAAATTATTTGAAGCTGCCAACAGTTGTTACGATGCTAATTATTATAAACGAGCCAATGAACTGTATCAATTGAGCGAAGACAAAGGATATTACAAATCAAAAGTATTCTATGATAATTGGGCCCTTACATTCATTGAAATGAAAGATTATGACAAAGCTATTGAGTACTATATCAAAGCCAAAGAATATGCTCCGTATGATAAAGAAATCAATCTTTCGATTGCAGAAACCTATATGAAAAAAGGTGACTTTAATAAATCGCGTGATGTATTGGATGAGATGCTTGAATTGAATCCCAATGATGCACATGTAATCTATACCAAGGGAATGACTTTTTACAAAGCGGGCAATACAAGTAAAGCCGAATCATTTTTCAACAAAGCCTTTGAACTAGACCCTTCATTGAAAAGCTTGCGATATACCAAGAATAATTTTTAGAAATACTTATTTATATTTTAAAAGCATCCATTTTTATGGATGCTTTTTTTAATATAGTAACATAATCGTTCTTACTTCATCCTCTTATCCAATGTAAATCCAAAACTAGAACCAACATCCAATTTACTTCTACAAGTAACAGTATGATTGTGCGCTTCTATGATATGTTTTACAATAGCCAAACCTAGTCCTGTTCCGCCTACACTTCTCGTACGAGCTGTATCGGTCCTGTAGAATCGTTCGTATACACGTGGTATATGCTCATCGGCCATGCCCATTCCATTGTCTGTAATTTCAATAAAAACATTTTTTTCGTCTACTTCATATACACCTGCAGTGGTCTCACCATGTTCATTACCGTACTTGATCGAATTTTCAATTAGATTTACCAATACTTGTTTTATTTTTTGAACATCAGCAAACACCTCTACCGGTCGTTCACAGCCTTTTTTAATTTTCAGTGTAATGTTTTTAAGTTGTGCTTTTTGAGCTAACTCGTCATACACATCCATGATTAAATCTTGAATAATAAATTCACTTTTATTCAATGGGATACGATTGGATTCTAATTTAGATATTTCATCGAGGTCATCCACCAAATCGGCTAGCCGATCGATACTTTTAGCTGCATTGGATAAAAATACCTGATTTACATTTTCGTCATGCAAGGCCCCATCCAACAATGTATGTATATAACCCTGTGAGGAGAAAATAGGTGTGCGTAATTCGTGAGCCAAATTCATTAAAAATTCTTTTCTGAATTGTTCATTACTCTCAAGTCGCTCTATCTCTCCCTTACGTTCCTCTGCCCATTTCTCTACATCTTCGTTTACTTCATCCAAGGTTTTTTGAGGCAATAATTCACTTGCATAAAATTCCTCCCGCTTTGTTGCTTTAGTTTGAGAAATAAATTTATAAATGAGCTTTATTTTTCGATAAATAAAATTGTTCAGAACTGAGTAAATCAAATAAGAAGCAACTGCAAAAATGAATATGAAAGATAAACCCGCATACATTACATTCAATGCTGTAACCCATACTATGATTCCACATAAAAATGAAATTAGCAATCCAGTGAGAATGGCAATATAAGTGGGGGAACTATTTTTTTTGATTAGCACTTTGTAAAATTAATCTAAAAAGTGTTTTGAAAAGAATATTACAATGATGAACCCTTAGATTTCAAATTTATATCCAACACCTTTTACGGTTTGAATATAATCGACATTCAACTTTTGTCTTATTTTACGTACATGTACATCAATAGTACGATCTCCTACTATTACATCATTGCCCCATACTTTTTCTAGTATTTCATTTCGGAGAAAAACTCTACCAGGTTTAGATGCAAGTAATGCGAATAATTCAAACTCTTTTCGAGGAAGTGCTACTTCTACACTATTATGCTTTACCATAAATTTCTCACGATTGATTTCTAGATTCGGGAAAATAATCGTCTTTGAATCGTCTTTAATTATACGTCTGAAAGCTGAATGTATTCTTGATACAAGCAACTTAGGTTTGATGGGCTTTGCGATATAATCATCGGCGCCTAATTCAAGCCCACGTATTTCTGATCGTTCGTCGGAGAGTGCTGTAAGAAATATGATAAGTGTATTATCATTCTCGGGATTTGCTCTTAATTCGATACATGTTTGTATACCATCTTTGTGAGGCATCATGATATCAAGTAAAATTAAATCTGGTTTGAATGATTTGTTTTTGTCAATCGCATCGACCCCATTCTCAGCAGTTTGGACATCATATCCATGCAATTCCAAATTGTATTTAACAATTTGAAGAATATCCTTTTCGTCGTCAACTACTAATACTTTTCCTAACTTTTTTTCCATAAAGGAATTTTTACAAAAGTAGTCTTAGTATAATGATTTATTATTAGTTGTCGATTACGAAATTGTTAAGAACTAAGGATGTGAAAAATGATAACAATCGTCTTATTTTTTATCATTGATTGCTTTATCTAGCTCTTTTCGAGCTCTTTCAATCTCTAAATTTGATTGCTTTTGTAGTTCCTCCAGTTCTTTTTGTTTTTCTTTCAATTGGTTTAAATTATTTTCACTTACTTCTTTCAATTGCTCTTGGGCCTCCTTTATTTGCTCTTGTTTTTCGTCATTATCATGTACGATTGTCAATGTATCATTGGTTACACGTATCACTTCATTTGGCTCATCCTCCCAGTTCAAAATTTCATTTTCCTCCTCATTGATATGAATATTAATGCCACTTCTATCGGCTCTAAAGGTATGTTTCAACTGCTTTTTTAATTCACCCGATGTGATGACTGTTTTATTTTTAGGATAATAAACTGTTACTAATACATTTTGAAAATGATAAGGAGCTTTATTAGAAACTTTCACTACATGTGGCATTTTCAGTACATTGCCTTCTAGTATTGGGGTAAACTGCACATTGGTTGCATTGTTCAATGCGATGTCTTTATTGGCACCTGAGCCTGATTTTTCAATTACGATACGAATGAGGGAATCAGTAGATACTCTATAATGAATTCGGACTGCTTTAATTTCATTGACATCTTTCTTTTTGTCAATCAAATGATCAAATTCATTGAATTCATAAAACACGGCTTCATTGTATATAGTTGCTGTATCCATCCCATTGATAAATAAAGTATCAGAAGTAGATTCAACAAGCATTTGCGTCTTGGATGTAGTATATGTTTTATTATCATTTGCTAAAGATGCGATTAAAAAAATAGTAGCCGCCCACCCTACAATATTCAGACCAATAAATGTAATACGCAAGATTTTACTTGAAGATCGTATTCCAGCGACTTTACGTATAATCCAAATGATTAAGCCTACTATAGGCAATACAAGAAAAAATGCAATGGAAAGCAATGCTAATATTTTATTGTAATCAGAAAAAAGAACGATATCTGCCAAACTATAGGAATAAAAAATTCCTACCACTAATCCAATAGCAGATGGAATCGCAATCATCAATATAAGTGATAATACTAAGTAGGCAATTACTTTTAAAAATTTACTGAAGCCAGATTGAGAGGTATTGGTTATTGTTTGCATAGTGGTTGTTTGTTGTATTGTAGTAATGTTGATAGGCTCTCCTTTCATAAGCATATAATCGGTTGAGGATTTTGCCAAAGGAATGATGAACCATAAAATCAAATAACTAATGAATGATAAAGAATAAAAGGCATTTCCAATGATATTAAATTCAAATTGATTGAATGTTTGTTTACTTGCAAAGCCTAATACAATCGGTGAGATAAAGACGAGTCGAATAATCCAAGTTTCTGTATTGAAAAATTGAGCTAATCCACTACATACTCCTCCGAGCACTTGATCTTTTGGGTTTCGATAGAGCTTGCTAGAAATATTAGGTGCTAAATCTTTTGGTGTAAGTACTACCCACAATATAATATAGCCTAGTATACCTAAATTAAAAGTAAATAACGTGGCCACATTAAACAATGTCAAGAGTATAAACATGAGTCTTACGACGATGGGGTCGATAGCAAAATAATTTGCAATGCCACTGCATACACCTGCAATAATTTTTTCTTTTTTATTTCTAAATAATTTTTTCTCCTTACTACTGGACTCTTTCGATTTCTCTTGATTCGTTTCAGTGTGTTCATTTTCAAAATCAGAAGGATTCCCGATAACCGACATTAGGCTTTCAATATCAGCATTTGATATTGATTCCTTCCCCATGGATTGTTGTTCTAAGATTTCAGCCATTCGAAGTTGTAAATCTGAAATAATTTCATCTCCACCTTCTTCTTTAGAAAAATAGTTTTTTAGTTTATTTTCATAGTCTTGAAATAGTTGGTATGCTTTTTCTTCAAACGAAAAAGTTCTTCCTTGATAATTGATTAATACTATTTTATCCATTTTACTTTATTTATTTGGTTGGGTTTGTGATAATGTTGACTGCGGTTGAAATTTCGTTCCAGGTCTTTTCAAGTGATAAATAGAATTCCTTTCCCGATTCACTCATAGAAAAATATTTACGTGGAGGTCCTGACAGACTTTCTACCCATCGATATTCTAAATAACCTGCATTTTTAAGTCTAGTTAGCAATGGATATAATGTACCTTCCAATACTTGCATACCCGATTCTTTTAATTCCTGCGTGATATCGCTAGGATATACTTCTCCTCGCTGTATGATAGAAAGAATACAAAACTCCAGTACCCCTTTTTTCATTTGACTTTGTATATTATCTACATTGATGATTGACATAATTTGTAATTCTAGCACAAAGATGATGTATAGTTTAGTATTATGTATTGCATAGTACCTATCTTAACACTTTTTTAGCTAAACCAAACTAATTACAATCAAAAAAGGCTGCCATTCATGGCAGCCTTTTTACTTATTAAAAAATGAATATTACTTAGTCAGTTTAAAGAAAGTATTTGTACCGTTCTCTGTATCTGTAATCATAATCATATACATACCAGATGCTAATGCAGTCAGGTTATCCATTGAAATAATATTTTTACCAGGAGTCACATCAGTTGATTTGCTTGATACAACGTTTCCGTTAATATCAGTAATCTTGATACTGATTGTAGTTGAATTATCAGTTTGATACAATACATTCACATAAGAAGTAAATGGTGAAGGATATACCATGATTTCGCCATCGGTTTCTAATGTTTTCACATTCACAATGTTAGAATACATGAATTTACCATCTTGATCAACCATTTTAATTCTGTAATAGATTACATCTTTACGTTGAACAGTTGAGATGTCATCGTTAACTGCATAATTAGATGTACCGATTGTTGTTCCTGAAGCTGTCTTCGTTGCAACTTTTACAAATTCAACAGCGTCAAGACTTCTTTCGATTTCAAAGTGACTAGTATTTGTTTCGTATTCTGTTTTCCAAGAAACATTTACTAAGTTGTTTGCTTCCATTTTTGCAAATGCTCTCAAATCAAGCGCAGGTAATACGAAGTCTAATTTAATACCAGCATCTACTGTAGGTATGTATTGTCCTATTACTACTGTGTATGTACCTGTAATACCAGTTCCTGCATCCACATCACTGTCTGTAGAATCATTACCTAAATTACCAAGTGTAAATGAAGATTGATATGGTTTACCATTCGGTTGGTAATAAGTAGGTATAGTACTGAAACCAACTTTGAAATCGCCAGGAACAAGATTACTGAAAGTATAAGCACCATTTTGATCTGTAATAGTTGTTCGTAAAGCAACCATATTTACATCATATAATGTTACTGTAACACCTGGAACACCTGGTTCATTTGGATCTTGTACACCATTGCTATTTAAATCTAACCAAACATAATCACCTAAACCAGCACCTGTTGGTAAGTGTATACCTGCATCTAATGTTGGATTGTATTCACCTGCTACTAATGTTACAGGAGCTGTACGTCCAGTTGTTGAATTAGGATCACTATCAACTGCATCATCAGTACCTGCGTTTGAAGGGCTAAATGATCCAGATACTGGAATGTTACCAAAGCCTACTGAGTAAGTACCTGGCTCAAGATTTACAAAATTGTAAGCACCTCTTGAGTTAGTAATTGCCATAGTTATAGGATTATTAGCTTGATCATACAATGTTACTGTAATTCCAGAAATACCTGGTTCGTTAGCATCTTGTATACCATCATTGTTGTAATCTTCCCATACATAGTTACCTAATGAAGATTTAAGCGTAAATATACCCGCATCAATTGTTGTATTATTTTGACCTGCTGTCAATACAATAGATGAAGTTTTACCTGTAATAGGATCTACATCACTATCTTTATTATCATTGGTATTTCCAACTACATCTTTAGAGGTAAATGAATAACCTTCAGGTAAGTTAGAGAACTCAACAGAATAAGTACCTGCTGTCAACCCAGTAAATTGATATGCTCCATTTCCATCAGTCGTAGTATTTGCTACTACATTTCCTAAATTATCAAACAACTTCACAGTTACACCAGAAATACCTGGCTCGCTAGGATCTTGTAATCCATTTTGATTGATATCATTCCAAACATAATCACCAATACTTGCTAATACTGTATTTAGATAAATACCAGCATCCACTGTAAGGTTAATTTCTCCTAATTCAAGTGCGATAATACTAGATTTACCTCCATTTGCAGAAATAGCATCAGAATCTAATTCATCATCACCACCTAAATCATTCGTAGTATATGTATATCCTGATGGTAAGCTAGTAAAGCCTACTACATAATCTGCTGGGTCAAGATTTGTAAAAATATATTCACCCAATGAGTTGGTAGTTGTAGTTGCGATTACAGTGATACCATTGCTTTGATATAATGTAACTGTTACACCTTGTACACCCAATTCATCAATATCTTGTATTCCGTTTTGATTTTCATCATTCCATACTTTATCTCCAATTGCACCTTTGTTATTTCTGCCATTGTTTACTACTATTCCAGCATCCACAGTTAAATTCACTTCGTTAACTCCCAATGTAATCATTGCTGTATTATTTGTAGTAATCAATGGATCACTATCAATAGTATCATCAGTTCCCTCATTTGAAAGCGCTAATTTGTAATTTACTGGCAAGTTTGAGAAGTTAACATAGTAAGTACCTGCATTCAAACCATTGAAAATATAGAAACCATTGTTATCTGTAATTGTAACAGCTTGTAACACATCAAAATTGTTATATAAGCTTACTGTCACACCTGGTACACCATTTTCATTGGCATCTTGTAGACCATCTAAATCACGATCATACCAAACATAATTACCAAGTGCGCTTAAAGGAGCCGAAGTATTGTAAATACCTGCGTCAATTGTTGTATTTACTTGACCAGCTAATAAATTAATAACCGATGTTCTTCCAGTAATTTGATCAGGATCAGAATCTTCTGCAATATTGCTACCTTGACCAGGAGTTACAAATGTAAAGCCATTTGGCAAATTATTAAATCCAACTAAATAAGTACCTGCTGGCAAATCATTAAACGTATAATTACCTAATATATCTGTTATATCTGTAGCAATTACATTTGTACCTGTTCCATCATATAGAGTTACAGTTACTCCAGCTACACCAGCTTCATTAGGTTCTTGAATGCCATTGTTATTAACATCATTCCACACAAAATTACCTATTGAAGCACTAGTATTTTGCTGAGTATGTATTCCTGCATCTATATCAGTTCTGCTTTGTCCAGCAACAACAGTGAATGTAGCTGTGATTCCAGAAGTAGTATTAGGATCACTATCTTTTTCAGTATCAGCTCCTTGTGTTGGTGTTGAGAATATATATCCAATTGGCAATGAGAATCCAACTGAATAAGTTCCAGGGTTTACATTCGCAAAATTATAAAGACCATCTGCATCAGTAATTGTATTAGCAACTGGCAAATTATTTACATCGTACAATGTAACTGTTACACCAGCAACTCCCGTTTCATTTAGATCTTGAATACCATTGTTATTTATATCATTCCATACTTTATCACCCACTTCAGAAGTTAATGGTGTAGGAATATAGATACCAGCATCAAAACTTAAATCGATTGTGCCTGCTACATAAGTAAATGGACTTGTAATTCCAGTAGTAGGATTAACATCACTATCTAAAGCATTGTCAGGATTAGCATCTTTTGTAGTAAATACATATCCACTAGGCAATGTAAATGCAATACTATATGTTCCACCTGATAAATTATTAAAATAATAATAACCATATGCATCTGTAACAGTACTTGAAACTTGACGATCTAAATCATCAAATAAAGAAACTGTAATACCAGCTACACCAATTTCATTTAGGTCTTGCGTACCATTTCTATCATTATCAAACCAAACACGGTTTCCAATGAATTTCAACGCAATGTATCCTGCATCAATAGTATTATTATTTTTAGCTATACCAGTCCCATTCACGTCTATTGTGAAGATTGGAGAAAAACCACCAGGATTTGCATCTGAATTTAAATCTACTCCTCCAGCTTGATTTGAACTTGTTAATACATTTCCATCAACAGTTGAAGGAAACTTAACATAGTAGTTACCACTATTACATACAATGAAATTGTAGTAACCTGGGCTTCCTGAACCATCAATTGCTGTTGTTGTTGATTGCAACATGATGTCATCAACACCTCCAATTTGATTATCAAGTCCTGGAGTCCATAATTCAACAGGTATATTGTTGATACCAGCTGAAGGTAACTCGTCTTGAATTCCATTAATATTTAAATCACTCCAAACATAGTTACCTATAGTACCTTGTATTGTATTTACAGTGACTGTACTTACACTTGAACAAATACCATCTGTTACAGTTACACTATATGTTCCTGCTCCAACTATTATTGAATTTGCATTGCTATTGTTACTCCATGTATATGAACCATTTCCAGTTGCAGTTAACGTTGTAGTAGATCCATTACATACCTCTAAATTACCTGTAATATTTGCAACTGGTGGATTCAAAGTAACATTTACAGTTACTGCATCTGTTGCTGTACATCCATTAGCACCTGTTACAGTTACTGTGTAAGTTGTAGTTACTGATGGATTTGCTGTTGGTTGAGCTATTGTTGTAGAACTCAAACCAGTTGAAGGGCTCCAGCTATAGGTATTACCTACGATTGCTGTAGTTCCGATCATTGAACTTGTTGTGTTACAATCATGGTTTTTGTCTGTTCCTGCATCTACAGTTGGTAATGTAGTATTTACATTCACAACTACTGCATCCGTTGCTGTACATCCATTAGCACCTGTTACGGTTACTGTGTAAGTTGTAGTTACTGATGGATTTGCAGTTGGTTGAGCAATTGTTGTAGAACTTAAACCAGTTGAAGGGCTCCAGCTATAGGTATTACCTACGATTGCTGTAGTTCCGATCATTGAACTTGTTGTGTTACAATCATGGTTTTTGTCTGTTCCTGCATCTACAGTTGGTAATGTAGTATTTACA
>CANHGW010000005.1 GCA_947460175.1 Bacteroidota bacterium
TGAGTCCTATTACAAAAAAATAAAATTGCCCGAAGTAAATAACTGTTTTTTGGCGTCAGAAACAAAAACAATCGCAATATGTCAAATAATGACTAGTCGCTTAATCTAAAAGCCACAGCCAATTTTTAGTATCAGATGAATAGCTTTTTTGTTTCCGACAAAAAGCGGTCATTTTTAGCTATTTTTCGACAGCCTTGATTTTTTGCTCCACTTTTTATCAAGAAAAAAGTGGAAAATTTAAATCTTTACGAAGTTTCAAAAGGCAATAAAATTTTAATTATTTTAGAAAGCATTTAAAAGTTAGACTATATTTTCTTGAGTCGAGTCTCAGAGTAGAATTGGTATATTAAATCTGTATTAGAAGTATCTAACTGTTAAAATTTGAATTTTACATATCCCCTCTTCAAAAATCAAACATATTTTGGTATATTTGTCCTTATAAGATTATAGACATGACATTATTAAACTCTCTTTTATTCAGTATGCCAGGTGGTTCTGAATGGATAATCATAGTACTTGCAGTGTTGATATTGTTTGGAGGTAAGAAAATTCCAGAATTTATGCGTGGTTTAGGCAAAGGAATGCGCGAGTTCAAAGATGCCAAAGACAATATCAAAAGTGAAATTGAAACAGGCATGAAGGAGAAAGACGCTTAGTCTTTATTCCTAATTTAATAACTAAAAAACACTATTGGGGGGAATGAATAAAACATCTTTCATAAAGAATTTTATTGTAATCACATGGGCATTAATTGTCACTCAATCTGTATGGGCTACTAACAAGGATACTGTTATCAGTATCAAAGTGGATCCTTCGCAAATACCGAAAAATGCCACGATTATAAGACAAGACAAACCGAAAGTATCGCCTGCAACTATGATGAGCAAGCAAGATAGTGCTCGATTTGTAAAGCGTAAAGTGAATGACATGAGCGAAAAACCTCGTTCAACTGGTAATTTCTCTGTCAATAAATCCATCTATGGCACTTACACCGATTTCATTGTAGATTATGTAAAAAATTATCACAACAATCATGGAAGTCGATTAACCCGTATGCAAAGTGCGAATAAAGGCTATTTCAAATTAATAGAAAATGTGATGAAACGGTACAATGTACCTCGTGAAATGAAATCATTAGCCATTATCGAATCAGCTATGAATTGCAATGCAGTTTCACCAGTAGGTGCTGTAGGCCCGTGGCAATTTATGGAAGGTACTGCTAAAATGCTTGGCTTGCGAGTAGATGCCCAAGTGGATGAACGTAAAGATTTTTATAAAAGTACTAATGCGGCAGCTCGCTATTTAAAACAATTGCATGGCATGTTTCATGATTGGTTATTAGTAATTGCTTCTTACAATTGTGGACCTGCTCCAGTACTTCGAGCTATTAATAGTGGTTCAGGTAGAAGTTTTTGGGATATCAAACCAAAATTACCTAAAGAAACACAAAATCATGTAATGGCATTTATTGCAACTTCAGTTTTTTTAGATCGCTTCAGCAATGTGTTAAGCATGGGCGAAATACCTCGTGGTGCTAAAGCTCCCAAAGCTGACTTTTCAAGCCTTAGTAGTTTTGCAAGTGCAGATGAACCTGGAGAAACAAAAGAAACTCAAAAACCTAAATTTTCGCAAGAAGAATTAGATCAAATGGCTGTATTGAAAGTAAAAGGGACTTATAAATTGACCGCAATTTCTAAAGTTTTGGATGAAGACATCGTACGCTTGAAACGTTGGAATCCAAGTTTTGATTCAGACATTATTACTTCAGCTACTCCAGTACATTTGCGTATTCCTATTAATAAATTAGAAAAGTTTATTGTAGCCAAAGATCAAATAATAGCTGAATCTAAAAAAAGCTAATAAGGGATTTTTAAGCCATTATAAAACAAATCAATGCCTCGCTATTTTATCGAACTTGCATACAAAGGAGGCGCTTTCAGCGGTTTTCAAGCACAAGAAAATGAATTGACTATACAAGGCGAATTAGACAAAGCCTTGCAAATACTTTTCAAACAATCGATTGTAACTACTACTTCTAGTAGAACCGATGCAGGCGTACACGCCTATCAAAATTTCTTACATTGGGATATAGAATCTCCTATTCCAACTTCTACTATTTATAGTTTAAATTCTATTTTACATCAAGACATAGTTGTCAAAAATATTTTTCTTGTATCTGATTCAGCACATGCACGATTCGATGCTACAGGGCGTAAATATGCTTATCATATATCATTTTCTAAAAATCCATTTCTAAAAGACAGTTCGTATCATTTTCCATTTCATATTGAGGTTGAGAAAATGAATCAAGCAGCTAGTTTATTAAAAAATCATACGGATTTCACATCTTTTTCTAAGAAAAAAACAGATGTAAAAACATTTAATTGTTCCATAATAGAATCATATTGGGAACAAAAAGACAACAATCAAATCATATATCATGTACAAGCAAATCGCTTTTTGAGAGGAATGGTAAAAGCATTGGTAGGCACACAATTACTAGTAGGTCGAGGAAAAATTAATCTTGAAGATTTCGAACAAATTATTTTATCCAAAGACTGCACTCAAGCAGATTTTAGCCCACCCTCTTATGGATTATTTTTAGAAAAAGTTATCTATCCACCAGCTTTATTGACGAATCCATTACCAAATAGATAATGAAATTTTCTATTAAAAAAACTATTCGGACATTTGTAACATCTTTGTAAATTTTCATGACTATTTATCCAAGCAATTTATCCGAACAATTAGATTTCACCTATATCCTTGGTGAACTTGAAACCTATTGCCATGGAAAAAAAGCAAAAGAACTTGCCCAACAACTCATACCCTCTTCAGATGAAACACAAATAAAAACAAACCTAAATGAAACAGGAGAATTTTTATTAAGTATTCATCATGACAATTCAATACCACTTTCTACATATCCTGAAATTGATAAGGAAGCACATTTATTATCAATAGAAAATTCTGTATTAAACGGTCAACAATTCAATCAAATCAGAAACCTACTGTATATCTACAATGAATTGATGCAATTCTTTTCAGACAAAGGGGATGTATTTCCATATTTAATAAATAAAATCCACGCACACGAAAAAGATGTGTTTATAATTGATACCATCAATCAAATAATAGATAAAGATGCAATTGTAAAAGACGATGCCTCTGAAGAACTAAAATCTATACGAAAACGTATTGGAGAAAACCGAAAGACAAGTGACAGAGCCTATCGCATACATATACAACGATTAAAGAAACTAGGGCATTTGGCCGACTTTGAAGAAAGCTTTGTAAATGGTCGTAGAGTTTTGGGTGTACTCGCCGAACATAAAAGAGAGTTTAAAGGAATTACATTGAGTCAATCCTCATCTGGTAAAATTACTTTCATAGAACCCCAAAATGTAATTGAACTCAACAATGAAAAATTAGAACTAGAAGACGAAGAAAAAAAGGAAATATACCGTATATTAAAAACGCTGACTGGTATTTTAAGACCTTATCATTATTTTATTCATGCTGCTTACCAATTACTGATTCAGTTTGATTTTACAGGTGCAAAAGCACGATTAGCAAAATCACTCAATGCTACATTACCTATTTTTTCAAGTGGAAAATCCACTATCAAATTAGTCAATGCGTTTCATCCTGTATTATTACTTCAAAATAGTAAAAACAATATTCAGACGCAACCAATTCATTGTGAGTTCAATGAAACGAATCGTATCATGGTAATCAGCGGTCCGAATGCTGGAGGTAAATCTATAACATTAAAAACTATAGGATTATTGCAAATAATGCTTCAATGTGGGTTACTAATACCTGCTTCTGCTAAGAGCGAAATGAGTATCAAGCATAAATTATTCGGAGATATTGGCGACAATCAAAGTATCGAAGATGGACTTAGTACATACAGTTCTCGATTACTGAAGATGAAACATTTTTTGAAACATACAGATGAACATACCCTTTTTTTAATTGATGAATTTGGAACAGGTAGTGATCCTGATATGGGAGGCGCAATGGCTGAAATTATATTGAATAAACTCAATGAATTAAAAGCGCAAGGCGTAGTTACAACTCACTTTACCAATTTAAAATTGCTGGCAAATACCAATGAAGGAATTTACAATGCTTGCATGCTCTTCAATACAAAAACGCTCAAACCACTCTACCAACTTCATATAGGAGAACCAGGTAGTTCATTCACATTTGAAGTTGCCGAAAAAATAGGTTTACCTGTAGAAATTATCCAAGAAGCTAAACTTAAACTTAGCAAGGAAAAAGTGAGTATGGATAAATTGTTGAATCAATTACAGCATGAAAAAAATGTAATAGCCAAACTCAAACGTGACCTGCAGAAACAACTTGGTAAAACAACGGCCGAAAAAAGAGAGTTTCAATCATTAACCGAACAACTCGAAACAACACTCGAGAAAAACAAAGCCAACAAAGAAGAAAAACAAAAATTAATTGAATATGGTAAAAAACTACATCAATTAACGCAAGAATGGGCATCATCTAAGGATAAAAAACCGATTATACATAAATTTGTAAAATTGGCTGGATATGAATTGGCTAAAAAGAAGGAACAAGAAGAGTATGAGCGAACAGAAAAATTTAAGTCTACCAAAATTGAAGCAATAAAAATTAAACTTGAAATTGGTACTAAAGTCAGAATGCTTAAAAGCAAAGAAACTGGCGTAATACTAACATTGAAAGAAAATAGAGCGATCGTTTTGTTTGGAAAAGTAAAAATGAATATAGGCCTTGAAAAGCTTGAAATAGCCTAAAACATTTGTAAAGTAAATATTGTAATAAAACTCAATTCTTTCTACATTTACACCAAGAATTAAGTGAAATATACAAATGAATCATAGAGTTGTAATAACTGGAATTGGAATATATTCATGCATCGGAAAAAACTTGGAAGAGGTCAAGAACTCATTATTTCAAGGCAAAAGTGGTATCCAATACGTTCCCGAACGAAAAGAATTCGGCTATAGAAGTGCACTTACAGGCGTACTGGAAAAGCCTAATCTAAAAAATCATCTTGATAGAAGAGCTCGCATTATGATGCCCGAACAAGCTGAATATGCTTATGTAGCCACCAAAGAAGCCATGGATGTAGCTGGAATCGATGAAGAATATTTTGAAAAAAAAGAGGTCGGTATCATATATGGGAATGACAGTTGTGCTCAAGCAGTCATTGAAGGTATTGACAAAGTAAGAGAAAAAAAAGATACAGTACTAGTAGGTTCAGCCTCAGTATTTCAGGTATTGAATTCAACCATCAATATGAATTTATCTACCATATTCAAGCTTAAAGGAATCAATCTAACCTTGAGTGCAGCCTGTGCAAGTGGTTCACACTCAATTGGGCTGGGTTATATGATTATTAAAAACGGCCTGCAAGATATGATTGTTTGTGGTGGAGGTCAAGAAACCAATATATATTCCATGCCCAACTTTGATGCTTTAGGAGCGTTTTCTATTCGAGAAAATGAACCCACAAAAGCTTCACGCCCATTTGATCGTGATAGAGATGGCCTTGTACCGAGTGGAGGTGCAGCTACCGTAATCCTTGAAAGTTTGGAAAGTGCCCAAAAAAGAGGCGCAACAATATTAGCCGAAGTCATTGGATATGGATTTTCAAGCAATGGAGCCCATATTTCAAATCCAAGTGTGGATGGTCCAGCTAGATCATTGAAAATGGCCTTAAAAGATTCAGGATTACATGCCAAGGATATAGAATACCTCAACGCCCATGCCACATCGACACCTGCAGGCGACGCAAGTGAAGCTAAGGCGATATTTGAAGTATTTGAAGGAAATATGCCTTATATAAGCTCTACCAAAGGCATGACAGGTCATGAATGCTGGATGGCTGGAGCAAGTGAAGTTGTTTATTCCACCCTAATGATGAAAAATGGGTTTATAGCTCCAAATATCAATTTTGAGAACCCAGATGAAGACAGCGAAAAATTAAACATAGTAGCCACTACATTAGAAAAAAAATTTAATGTATATTTGTCGAATTCTTTTGGGTTTGGTGGAACAAACTCATCACTTATCATCAAAGACTGGATACAACCTTAATCATGGAAAAAGATCAAATCATTGCAACAATAAATAATTTTCTCGAAGAAGATTTCGAAGTACCATCTTCTAAAATCAAACCAGAAGCCAATTTAAAAGAAACGTTGGATTTAGATAGTTTAGACTATGTTGACCTTGTTGTAAGCATCGAAGGCAATTTCGGATTCAAAGTAAAACCAGAAGATTTTCAAAAAATGATTACCATACAAGATTTTTACAACTACGTAGAATCCAAGATTGGTGAAAAAACTGTAGCATAATGGCTAACTGGGGAGGTTCCAGAGGAAATAAATTAGGGTATAGTATTTTTATTTCTATTATCAAGACAGCAGGAATTATACCTGCATATGCCTTATTAAGATTAGTTACTCTTTATTATTTTATTGTACCAGGCAAGGCTGCTAAATCCTTGATGTACTATTTTCAAAAAAGGCTTGGATATTCCTCTCTTAAAGCTCGATTTGCAATGTATGAAAACTTCAATTTTCTGGGCAGATCCATTATAGACAAAATAGTCATGATGAGTGGCCTCCCTTTACCTTTTACCGTAAATCATGAAGGAGGAAGTTGTCTCGATGATATGGTGACAGAAGGGAAAGGTGGATTACTGATCAGTGCCCATGTAGGTAATTGGGAAGCAGCAGGACATTTACTCAAACGATTGAAAACAAAGATTAATATTGTAATGTATGATGGTGAACATCAAAAAATCAAAGAATACTTGGATAGCGTACGAGAGCGTAGTTTCAATGTAATAGTAATTAAAGATGATATTTCACACATATACGAAATCAAAGAAGCTGTAGAACGCAATGAGTTTGTATGTATTCATGCAGACAGACATGTAGAAGGAAATAAAACGATTACAGGCAAACTATTGGGTGCTGATGCTAAATTCCCCATTGGCCCATTTGTATTAGCCACTACATTTGAAATGCCAGTTTCATTTGTGTATGCTGCCAAAGAAGGCCCAAAACACTTTCATTTCTATGCAAGCAAAGCCAAAATATATCCACGAGGTCGAGCTGGCATCCCATTGATATTGGCCGATTATCTTCAAGAAACAGATACAATGATTCAAAAATATCCTTTACAATGGCATAATTATTTTCCATTTTGGGATGAAGAAATACAAGCTTAATAAAATTCTATAAATGTAAAGTTGAAATCTAGATATCATCATTCAGGAATGATACTTACATTTGCCCTTAACTATGATTCTACTAGGTAAAATACGTTCACTACATGGTGTTAAAGGTGAAGTAATATTAGAACATCATCTTCCAGATGATTTTGATATTGATGAATTGGAAGCCATCATGATTGAATTATTACCAGAAAGCTATATACCCTTTTTCATTGAAGAAGTAAACGAAATTAGTAAAACTGAGATTATACTCAAACTAGAAGAGTATGATGATCGAAATAAAGCTATAGAAATATTGAATAAAAAAGTTTATGCCCCACCAGGTTTGGAAATTAATGTTACAAAGGATAATGAATGGGCAGACTTAATTGGTTGTGAACTACAAACACAAGAATTTGAACCTGTAGGTACTATCAATGATATACTGATAAATGGCCAACAACTATTATTAGAAGTACACAACCATGAAAAAGAATATTTAATTCCATTTTCTGATGAACTTGTACTTGCATTTGATCCTGCAAAGAAAATTTTACAATTAACAATTGCCGATGGCCTTTTAGATTTATAATACTATGCGTATAGACATTGTTACCTTATTGCCCGAATTACTTGAGAGCCCATTGAATCACTCTATAATGCAACGAGCAAAAGAAAGAGGATTGCTTAATATTCATTTACATCAGTTAAGAGACTATGCTATCAATAAGCATGGTCAAGTGGATGACATGCAATATGGAGGAGGTGCAGGAATGGTGATAATGTGCGAACCCCTATCAAAAGTGATAGAGAAATTAAAATCGGAACGGGAATATGATGAAATCATTTATCTAACACCAGACGGAAAAACTTTTCAACAAAAAATAGCAAATACATTATCGCTCAAAAATAATTTGATGATGATATGTGGTCATTATAAAGGAATTGATCAACGTATCAGGGATTTATATATTACACTTGAAATTTCGATTGGCGATTATGTACTTAGTGGTGGAGAATTAGCGGCTGCTATACTCGTAGATAGTATTGGTCGACTAATTCCAGGCGTACTCAACGACGAAACTTCAGCTTTGACAGATTCCCATCAAGATGGTCTGTTAGCACCACCTGTTTATACAAGACCAGCTGAATTTAAAGGATTAAACGTACCCGAAGTACTATTAAATGGTAATTTCAAACTAATAGATGAATGGCGACAAGATCAGGCTATTCAACGAACAGAAGAAAGAAGACCCGATTTAATGGAATAAACTTTAAGTTCCCGTATTGGTATCAATTGGTGGTTTTACTTCGGTAGTAGTGGATGTAGTATGATGCGAAACTAATTTTTCGAGTAACGATTTCTTATCTACAAAATAAGTTTCTAAATTCTTTAATTCTTTTCCTGATTGTTGCAACATTGTACGATGTCTTCGTGCACTACCTAACGCCATAGCCCAAAAAATTAATAATAATCCAATTATAACAACCAATGCTTTTACACCTATATGAAACGCATCAATATCGCCTTTGCTTTGTAAAGCATCTCTGTAGATTTTCTTATCAATAATCTCCCCTAGTATATAAAATGGAAAAACTTTGTTCATAATAAACAAGAATAAAAAACAAGCTAACGCAAGAACATAAATAATGAATTCGCTTATGATGCCCATGCCCTGACCTATCATATGAACTGCACTATTGCTATATATTGTATTTACAAGCGGACTCAATGTTTCAAGATAACGATTTGCATCTTGTATCTGTTGATCAGCATCATGAGGCGCTTTTTTCTCTGTATTAAATAACATTGGAAGTAAGTTTAAATTTTAATAAAGATAAAAGCTATTTTTGCAAACTACAAAAAATAATATCTATGAAATTTCAATCAATTTTACTTCTTACTTTCTTATCATTCTTGATTTCGTGCAAGGAGTCAACTAATCAACCACAAACAAATCATTCACAGGGCGATGTATTGGGTTCGCATATTGATACAACCATAGAAGCAGGAAACGATTTTTTTGAATATGCAAATGGAGGTTGGTTAAAACGAAATCCAATTCCTGCAAGTGAAAACGGATGGGGAATCTTTAATTTAGTAGCTGAAGAAAACTATGGCCGTATTAAAAAAATAAGCGAAGAAGCAAGCTCAACCAATGCTGCAAAAGGCACACCAGCACAACAAATAGGTGATTTCTTTTACTCAGCCATGGATTCCACCACGATCGATCAGCTAGGTGTAAAACCTTTGCAATCACAACTTGATAAAATTGAAGGTATCAAAACCATTCAGGATATAGCAGGCATGATCACCGACTTACAAGTTTTAGGCGTTAACCCTGCATTTGATATGGGCATAGGTCAAGACATGAAAAATAGTGAAAAAAACATGGTATACCTTTCGCAAGGTGGATTAGGATTGCCCGATCGAGATTACTATTTCAATACAGATACTCGAACTAAAAACATTCGATCTGAATATGTAATTCATGTAAGCAAGATGCTAGGTATGGTATACAACGATACAGCTAAAGCAAAACAAATGGCCGCTTCAATTCTTACATTAGAAACCGAAATGGCTGGTGCTCATAAAAAATTGGAAGAATTAAGAGATCCTTATGCCAATTATAACAAAATGACATCTGCTCAGCTAAATTCAATAGCTCCAGCACTTAACTGGAATGAAAATTTAAAAAAGATGGGGATTACCGTGGATACATTCATTGTAGGCCAACCAAATTATTACAAAAAACTGCAATCACTTATCTCAACGAAAGATATAAATACATGGAAAGCCTATTTAGCATGGCAATTGGTAACATCTTACGCGCCCTATTTAAGCTCAAAATTTGATCAAGAAAATTTTCATTTTTACAACGAAATCATGAAAGGTTCTAAAGAGCAACGTCCACGATGGAAGAGAGCCCTCGATGCACAAGAAGATGCTTTAGGTGATGCACTAGGTCAACTTTTTGTGAAAGAATATTTCCCCGAAAAAACAAAAAAACGCTATGAAGATCTTGTACAATGTATCGTAGAAAGCTATCAAGAACATATTCAAAAATTGGATTGGATGACTGATAGTACCAAACAAAAAGCACTTACTAAATTAAATGCCATCACTAAAAAAGTTGGTTACCCTAGTAAATGGAAAGATTATTCAAAAATGGATATCAATCGTACTTCATATTGTGACAATATTATGCAAAGCAGAAAATGGCATTTGAATTATGAAATAGAAAAATTATCCAAACCAGTGGATCGAATGGAATGGGGAATGACTCCACAAACCTACAATGCTTATTATAATCCATCCAATAATGAAATAGTATTACCGGCAGCTATTTTCACAGCACCTGGCTACAAAGATGAAGAAGTTGACGATGCAGTGATATATGGATACGTTGGAGCTTCTACTATCGGACATGAGTTAACCCATGGTTTTGATGATGAAGGTCGTCAATTTGATGAAAAAGGGAATCTTAAAAATTGGTGGAGTAAAGCAGATGAACTGAAATTTAAACAACGTGCTGACTTATTAATAGAACAATTTAACCAATATACTGTATTGGATAGTTTGCATCCAAATGGCAAAGCTACACTGGGTGAAAACATCGCTGATCTTGGTGGTATTGTAATTGCCTTGGATGCTTTCAAAAAAACAAAGCAATTCAAAGAAGGAAAAAGCATTGCAGGTTTAACCCCATTACAACGTTATTTTATGGGCTACGCTTATGGATGGATGCAAACTCGCCGTCCAGAAACATTGGCTAATCAACTATTGACCGATGTACATGCTCCTATATTTTTACGTGTGAACGGTCCAATGAGTAATTGTGACGAATGGTACCAGGCCTTCAATGTAACTCCACAGCATAAAATGTATCGTGATAGTTCTAGTCGAGTAAGAATTTGGTAAATGAACATTTTTAGATAAAATAAATGAACATAGTATTTTTAGGAACCCCTGATTTTGCTGTTGCATCATTAAAAGCATTGGTCGACAACCAATTCAATGTTGTAGCAGTCGTGACAGCCCCCGACAAGCCTGCTGGAAGAGGCATGCATTTGCAACAATCTGCTGTGAAAAAATATGCGCAAGAACAACATATCCCTGTACTTCAACCAGAAAGACTAAAGGATCCTTCGTTTATTGAAGAATTAAAATCCTATCAGGCAGATATACAAGTGGTAGTAGCATTCAGGATGCTTCCAGAAGTTGTATGGAATATGCCATCATTAGGCACTATTAATGTACATGCTTCTTTACTTCCAGAATACAGAGGTGCAGCTCCTATAAATTGGGCTATTATAAATGGTGAATCTAAAACGGGTGTTACTACTTTCAAATTAAAACACCAAATTGATACTGGCAATATATTATTACAACAAGCAGTTGATATAGATAGCAACGAAACAGCAGGAATTTTACATGATAAACTGATGCATTTAGGTGCCGATTTAATCGTAAAAACATTGCATGGAATACAAGAGGGTACTATTACGGAACACGAACAAGCAATCTCTGCATCCACCAAACATGCACCAAAAATCTTTACATCTACGTGCGAAATTAATTGGAATCAATCTTCTCAACTTATACATAATCAAATAAGAGGATTAAGCCCCTATCCTACTGCATTTACTAGATTAAACAATAAAGTGCTTAAGTTATTTCTATCTTCGCCACACTATATTCAACATTCTTTCAGTCCTGGTACTATTCACTCCGATGGCAAGTCATATATGCACTTTGCGAGTAACGATGGTTTTATCGAAATATTAGAACTCCAATTAGAAGGAAAAAAAAGAATGAAAATAGATGAGTTTTTAAGGGGAAATAAGGTAAATTAATATAAAGTGCACTATACTATATAGTTAATTCTTATAGATATACCTATAATTTAATATGATTTTAAGATTTCAGACTATACATTTGCAAAAGTGAGAATTGTAAGTATTTTAATATCATTTTTTTGTTTTACCATTTTATTGACGAATGGGAACTATGCTTTATCCAATGAATTTAAGAAAAGCACAATGTTTAAATCAACAATAGATATTGATAAAGAAGAAATAGAAAAGGAAGAATTAGAAAAGGAAACGGGCAAAAAAGAGAATTCTAAAAAAAATAATGATGAAAAAAGTGATAAATACACTAATTCATCAAACACACTTTTCTACTATCTAATTTCAACAAATTATTCAAAAAATTTAATCTATCTTCAAAATAGTTTATTGAAGAGATCCTCCAAAATTAATGAAAATCCTCCTGAGTTTATATAAGAATATCTAAGCTATCCTTTGTATTTTTATATTCAAAATTACTCAATTTTAAATGGATTTCAATTCCGTCTTTTTTAGTATTAGCATTTCAATTTTATTTTTTTTCATTGTAGGCTTATTCCTTGCATATGTAAAAAATAAATCAGCGAAAATAAATAGCGAAATAAACTTACAAAAGATCATTTCAGGTATATTTATACCTACAGCACTTAGTATTACATTTCCATTGAATATATCTCCAGATATGTTATTATACAACTCTCATAATTTATTTAAACATTTGAATTTTAAATTAAAATGAAAAAAACACCTTCTTTAAATCATCTTATACAATTAGCAATTTCCGAAAAGAAAGACATTACGAATATTTATATTTTCGCAATATTTAGTGGAATCATACAACTTTCACTTCCACTTGGCGTTCAATCCATTATTGGTTTTGTTTTAGGTGGAGCCTTCTCAACCTCACTAATTGTGCTCATATCCTTAGTTATTGTTGGTGTTTTATTTTCAGGCATGTTACAGTTACAACAAATGAAAATAATAGAAAAAATGCAACAGAAACTATTTCACACCTATGCATTTATGTTTAAGAAAAATTTAATGGAATTGGATTTAAAAAAATCAGATGATTTTTATTTCCCAGAAATGATGAATCGATTTTTAGATATAAGTACCTTACAAAAAGGATTTTCTAAAATACTATTGGACATTCCATTGGCAAGTATTCAAATTTTATTAGGATTACTCATTGTGGCAATCTATCATCCGTTGTTTTTAATTTTGGTAGTTATAATGCTCATTATTATAATTATAATTTTTTATCTCACAAGTAAAAAAGGACTAGAAACAAGTATAAAAGAGAGCTCTTACAAATATGAAACTACTGGATGGCTTGAAGAAATCGCTCGAATGATACATACATTCAAGTTACAACGTGCACATAATTTATCATTAGATAAAATGGATCAGAAAGTGAGTAACTATTTAGAATATCGTACTAAACATTTCAATATATTATTGTTTCAGTTCAAAAATCTCATTTTCCTTAAAATAATGATTACTGCTGCGATGTTGATCGTAGGTACTTATCTATTAATACATCAAAAATTAAACATTGGTCAGTTTGTAGCTGCTGAAATTATAATATTAATGATGATTGCTTCCGTTGAAAAAATCATTACGAATCTAGATACATTTTATGATTTATTGACATCCTTGGATAAGCTTCATACAGTTCAGAATCAGACAAATGAAAACGATGGCATTCATTTATTGCCTGTAAATAATAAAGGTATGAGTATTGAATTCAATAATGTATCCTATGAGTATATCGACCAATTACCTATTTTAGCAAATCTGAATTTTAAAATAGAGCCTGGAGAAAAAATTTCTATTTCTGGAAAAGATGGATCAGGTAAGTCCACATTGTTAAGATTGTTTTCGTCCTTGTATACACCAAATAATGGCTCGATACTATTTAATCGAATACCTATACAGAATCTTCAACTTGGTTCTCTTAGAAATAGTATTGGCATCATGCTTAACCGATTAGATATTTTCAAAGGTACTATTGAGGATAATATTACAATGGGTAATAAATCAATTTTGTTACAAAAAATCATAGAAGTTTCTAAAGCAATTGGCCTTGAAGAATATATCAATCATACCCCAAAAGGTTTTGAAACAATTATTGAAACAACTGGAAAAAAATTGCCTCGATCTGTCATAAAAAAAATAATGATTCTACGTGCCATCATCAATGAACCTTCCCTCATTCTGTTAGAAGAACCTTATTCTGAATTAGAGCCAGAAAGTGTTGAAAAAATACAACACTATATCTTGCATAATTTACCAAATTCTACTGTCATTGTAGTTTCTAACGACGAATCTTTTATCAAACTATCTGATAAAAACTTTCACATGCATAATCAACAATTACAAATCAATTCAAATAAATAATTGACAATGCGAAATTTACAAAGTACAAGATCCTTTCAAGGGATTTATAATATAAACAAGCCCAATAAAATAAGCAGAGTATTGATTATTTTCTTAATTACTTTAATCATTTGCTTATTTCTACCATGGACCCAAAATATCAAAAGCAATGGTATAGTGACTACCTTAAGACAAGAGCAACGTGCTCAAAATGTAAATACAATTATTGCTGGAAGAATCGTTAAATGGTTTATCAAAGAGGGCGATTATGTAAAAGCAGGTGATACAATTGCGCAATTGACGGAGATTAAAGATGATTATCTTGATCCCGAATTAATCACACGTACTGGAGAGCAATTGAATGCTAAAAAACAAACGATAGAATATTATCAGGGTAAAACAAATGCACAACAAAATCAGATTACTGCCCTTCAAAATTCACTTGATATCAAAACAAATCAATTGAAAAATAAGCTCAAACAACAAGGATTAAAAATTCAGTCTGATAGTGCAAACTTATCTGCTGCAAAAAATGATTTTTCGATTGCAAATAAACAATTTATACGTCAACAGGAATTGTACAATCAAGGACTTGTGTCCTTAACACAGTTAGAGCAACGAAATCAGGCCTTACAATCAATTCAAGCTAGACTTATTAATGCCGAAAATAATTTATCCAACTCAAGACAAGAGATTTTGATTACACAATTGGAATTAAATGGTGTGCAACAAGATTATTTTGAAAAAGTCAATAAAACCCAAGGCGAAGTAATGCAAGCTATGTCACAAATTGCAACTGGTGAAGGCGAAGTATCAAAACTAAAAAACCAGTATTCTAATTATCAAAACAGAAATAAGTTATATTTCATTATTGCACCACAAGAAGGACAGATAGTACAAGCTAAAAAAAGCGGTATTGGTGAAATTATTAAAGAAGGTGAAATCTTGGCACAAATCGTTCCGAAAGAATTGGATTATGCAGTTGAACTATTTATAGAACCAATGGACTTACCACTTATTTCACTCAATCATAAAATCAGATTTATCTTTGATGGTTTTCCAGCTATAGTATTTAGTGGTTGGCCACAAGCAAGCTATGGAACCTTTGGCGGAATCATCGTTGCAATTGAAAATTCTGTTTCGCCCAATGGTAAATATAGAATCCTTGTGAAGGAAGATACTACCGACAAGGCTTGGCCAAAACAATTGCGATTAGGAACAGGTGCCAATGCAATTGCCTTACTGAAAGATGTTCCTATATGGTATGAGCTATGGCGAAATATCAATGGATTCCCTCCTGATTTTTATCAAAATGACAAAGTAGAATCTAAATCAACATCAAAATAATGAAACGGTTTATACTTATCAATATTATTCTTTTTTGTTTTAATGAATTAAAGGCACAAGATGAACGTTTAACCTTATCTGAGTCAGAATTAATTCAAATTGTAAATGCCTATCATCCGTTTGCTTTACAAACAAACATAAGCATCCAACAAGCCGAAACGGATGTACTCAATGCTAGAGGAGCTTTTGATCCTTTAATTCAATCTTCCTTTTCTAAAAAAGAACTTGGCGGATCTATGTATTATAATTACCAACAAACTGAACTTAAAATTCCTACTTGGTATGGTATTGAATTCAACGCTGGCATTGAAAATGTAAGCGGACTTAATACGGATCCACAAAAAACCAACTTAGCTTCGAGCTATGCTGGGGTTAGTTTTTCTGTATTAAAGAACATATTAATTGACAAACGAAGAGCTACCTTACAACAAGCAAAAATCGTAGTAGAACAATCACAAGCTGAACGAAATGCAATTCTAAATGACCTTGTGTATGATGCTGTTACACAATATTGGGAATGGGTTCGATATTATCGCGAATGGTTGATTGTAAAAGAAGTTGTAAAAACCAACGAAGTCAGACTCAATTATACCAAGCAAGTAGTTACTGTTGGAGAACGTCCTGCTATAGATACGACCGAGGCTTTGACTCAATTATTTTATTATCAAAGTCTTCAAAATGAACTTGAAATGCAAATGCAAAATGCATTAATACAATTGTCGACCTATACTTGGAAGCCATCTAGTGAACCGTATACATTGCCATTTTCACTTACACCATCTACCTCTTCGTTTGCTACAAATGAAATGGACTTTATGATTCCTGCAAGTGAAGAATTAATACGAGATGCAATGAGTAGTCATCCTGAATTAGAGATTTACAAATCGAAATTTAAATTTTTAGATATTGAAAAGAAATTAAAATTTCAAGAATTATTACCAGATGTAAAAATCAAATACAACCAATTAGGAAAAAATTATTCGGTACCTGAAACAATAGCACAACCACTACTTCAAAACAATTATCAATATGCATTGTCGTTTGCAGTACCACTTAGACTATCACAAGGAAGAGCTGGATATAAGCAAGCTAAACTAAAGATTACATCGACAGAGTTACAACTTGATTTGAAACAACGTATGATAGAAAACAAAATTAGAGAACAACTCAATACGCTATCTATGTTACGAAATCAACTCAACATACAAGAGAATCTGTATCAAAGTCAAGCTATATTACTCAAAGGAGAAGAAATACGATTTCAAAATGGAGAAAGCTCACTTTTCCTAATCAATAGTCGAGAACAAAAAAATATTGAAACCTTCCAAAAACTGAATGCTACTATTGCCAAATATTATAAACAGAAAGCATCCTTAAAGTGGGCTACTGGCAATTTATACATTGTAAAATAGGATCAAAATTATTAACTGTCTATTATTACTAGGAGTTTAATTATTATATTTTTTTAAAACTTAAAACAACTAAGAAGTATTACTTTCGCAGTTAGAAAGTTTTATACATTGATTTCTCGTTCTACCATACAAAAAGTAAATGATACCGCCGATATTCTCGATGTGGTAGGTGCTTTTGTGAAGTTAAAAAAACGTGGCGCAAATTACCTTGGCAATTGTCCTTTTCACAACGAAAAAACACCTTCCTTTACTGTATCACCTAGTAAGGGTATTTACAAATGCTTTGGATGTGGCAAAGCAGGTAATGTGATTACATTTATACAGGAACACGAAAAACTCACCTATCCCGAATCTATTATTTGGCTTGCCAAACGCTATCATATAGAAGTTGAAGAAACTGCTGTTTCGCAAGAAGTAAAGGAATTACAACAAACCGAAGAAAGTCTTCGAATCATCAATACGTTTGCAACAGACTACTTTAAAAACACCTTACATCATACCGAAGAAGGACAACTAATTGGATTATCTTACTTTCAGGAAAGAGGATTTAGAAAAGAAACAATCGAAAAATTTCAACTTGGGTATTGTCTCAGTCATCAAGACAAACTACCACAAGAAGCTATACAAAAAGGATACAATAAAGATTTATTAGTAAAAGCTGGTTTGATATATGACAGAAACAACAATCTACAATCGGTCTATTATGGTAGAGTGATATTTCCCATTCATAATCAAAGTGGAAAGGTTCTTGGATTTGGTGCACGTATTTTAAAATCAAATGAGAAATCACCCAAGTACATAAACACCCCCGAAAACGAATTATATCATAAAAGCAAAACACTTTATGGAATCTATTATTCACGTGGAGCTATATCAAAGCAAGATGAATGTTATTTGGTAGAAGGCTACACTGATGTAATCTCATTACATCAGGCAGGTGTTGAAAATGTAGTGGCTAGTAGTGGCACTTCACTCACAGAAGAGCAACTGAAACTTATAAAACGCCTTACGAGCAACTTGACCATATTGTATGACGGAGATGCTGCAGGTATCAAAGCAGCCCTTCGTGGTTTGGATATGGCTATTGAGCAAGGTTTGAATGTTCAAGTTGTATTACTTCCTGACAATCATGATCCTGATAGTTATGTAAAAGAAACTGGTGCTGCTGGGTTTATAAACTATGTAAGTCAAAACAAGAAAGATATCATTTTATTCAAACTAGAAGCCTCATTAAAAGAAGCGAACAATGATAGTTTGAAAAAAACAGCTCTTATCAATGACATTGCAGAAACATTGTCGAAAATAAATAAGCTTGAAGATTTTACTAAACAAGATGATTATATAAGACGATGCTCTCAATTACTTCAAATAGATGAAGCTGGATTAATATCGCTCGTCAATAAAAAAATAAGAGAAAAAGCCTCTAAACGCGATGAGAGTAATCGTGAAGAATTAGAAAATTTAGAAAAGCAAGCATCTCCTGAAAATACACATGAACAAAATGAAGTATCATCTTTACTTCAAAAAGATTATTTACAAGAAAAAGGATTGCTACGTATACTACTAGAATATGGTGATAGACCTTATGATGAGAAATCAACAATTGCTGAATATATAAAGTATAAAATTGGTGACACTGATTTTACAAATGTGGAATGGAAAAATTTATACCACGCCTATCTTATAGAATGGAGTAATACTGCACAATACCCTACCCTACAATCCTTTACCTACAACGATAATGAAAAATTAAGAACCTCGGCTATTGAAGCACTTTATTTCCCATATGAGCTGAGCGAAAACTGGGAAAAAGAACATCATATTTCAACACCAACTCGTGAAATGACATTGCGCGAAGATGTAGATCACACCGTTACGTATTTTATTTTGAGAAAAATAAAGGCCACTTATTACGAATTATTAGAAAGTCTTCGAGATCCTGAAAACGAGCAAGAAGAACAATTGACACAACTCGCAATGTTAGACTTAAAGCAAAATGAATCAGAACTACTGAGCTATTTAAAAGTAGTAGCCATACGATAAAAAGTTAATAACTCAACCCAATATGTAATTGAAGCATTTGGTTTTGCCATTCGGTATTGGACGACAAGGAATTAATGTTGGTCAAGCCTACAACATATCTTGCTCCTGCATTCACTCTTATCAATGGGGCCTTACCCCCAAATTGAAACCACAAACCACCAACGGCAGAATAGTTTTGTTGAGCAATAATATTCAACCCACTTTTTACAATTTCACTTTTGTCTGCTACACTAATATTAGCGCTAAATTGCGGACCTAGTTGTATCCAAAGGAATTGAGTTAATTTAATATTTAGCAAAAAAGGTAGTGAAATAGTATTGAATTTAAATGAAGCTGCATTTAAGCTATCATTTGCTTGATTCAAATATTGTTGATATAATCCTTTAAAACTAGAATCAGTAGTGATATGATTTTGAGTCCATACGGCTTCTAATTGAACCCCTGCCGATCGTTTATTGAGGAATACAAAAAAACCACCGTGTGGATCTGTATGAAATTCTTGTTTCAAACCTAAACCTGTCATTTTGTTTAAATTCAAACCACCTTTGATTCCAACTCCAAGGTCAATTCCAAATTTAGGTTTTGCAACCACAATACATGATATAAAAACAACAATAAATAATAATATTATTCGTTTCATGATGTAAATGTATGATTTTTCTTATTAAATAATTTAATATATAAAACAAAGTATAAAAACCTTTTATTACATTACGGATTATTAAGTGAAACTGATTACTTTTAATTGTTATTGAAAAATTGATTATGCACGAAAAATTTGTTTTGAATATTCCATTCGTTATTGATTTAATACAAAAATGGAAACGGAAGATATTATTATTTTTAGCCGTATTGTTTATTGTAAGTACTCTATTATTAATACTTACTCCAAATTTATATTATTCATATACTTCAGCCATTTCAACTAATTCTCAATTAAACGATAAGTCCTCAATCTATAATCCTAATTTAGATGAATTACACAATTCGCTTGGAAACTGGGCAGATCTTGATCGAATATATTCAACATGCGAATTAGATACATCTTATAAATTCCTAATTCGAACATTTAACCTTACAGATCATTATAAAATAAACTTGTCGGATTCTAATAAAGCTGTTCAGCAAGCACTGCATCTACTTAAAACAGAAACCATGAAAATGGAAAAAACTGAAACAGGCTTGCTAAGGATACATGTATGGGATAAAGACCCTGTTATTGCTGCAAACATGGCCAATACATTTATTCAATTTATAGAGAACTTAAATAGAAATTTACAAGAACAATACAATCGTAATATCATTGATAAAATAAATATAAACATCAAGGAAAAATCCAATGAATATAAAGATATCGAAACTGCGAATCCATCAGCAAAAACGCCAGCAGATGTTCAACTTTTGCAAATAAAAAAGAATGCAATTTTAGAGGAAATCAATCAACAAGAAAAAATACTAAATCAATATAAATTGGTATTGAAAGCTCAACAGCCTTCATTGATTGTAATAGACAAAGCAACTCCAAACTACAAACATGATAGCCCTAAGCGTATTATGACGTTGGTTACTATCATGATTTGCGGACTAGTATTTTGTATATTTTTAATCACAGTTCTCGAGAGCTTAAAACTTTACGGTACTCAAAATGAAAGCAATCGTATATAGTAAAGAGTTTCTTTTTTATAGCATTGCAACATTGTTCATTTTTGTAACAGGTTTTAGCATACTCAATTCAACTACAATTCCTGTATCCATATTCTTAGCACTTACAGGTTTTATAGGTTTGATTTTAAATCCGAGCAGATTGTTTTGGCTCATGGTATTTTCTATCCCATTTTCTGTAGAATATATTGTCCCCTCGAGCATCAGTACCGATTTCCCTGATGAATTATTTATGATTTCACTCACTGGTATTTCATTTGTGATAATTTCATTTAATCCATTTCATTCTATAAAAACAGCCATCAAACATCCGTTTATATTATTGATTGTTTTTCAACTACTTTGGATAATCGTCACCTTATTTTTTTCAACCTATCCTATTCTTTCTATTAAATATTTCATTGCTAAGATTTGGTACATCGTACCCTTTATATTTACACCACAGGTTGTTTTACAAGACAAATCAACTTTTAAAACATTAGCTGCAACTGTCATAATTCCAATATCACTCATTGCAATATATGCCTTGTATCAGCACGCTGGATTTGGATTTAGTTTTTTAAGTATCAATGGTTGTTTACAACCATTTTTTCGAAATCATGTCAACTATGCTGCCATGCTTTCATTTGCATTTTCAGTCTGTTTTGTTGTTTACTTAAAATCTAAAACAATTCGTTACAGAAATCATATTGGCTTTTTATTAATCATACTCACATTTGCGTTGTTTTTTTCTTATACACGTGGATCATGGCTTTCAGTTATTATTTCCATTATTGGATTATTACTTTTTTGGCGATCAAAATTAATGACTACTATTTTAGTAACATTTTTATTCATTGTGAGCCTTTTTGCAATTTTAATAGTCAATGATAATTATTTGATTTTAAAACCATCCTTTGAAAAAACAATCGTACAAAATTCACTTTCAAAACATCTGAATTCAATGTATTCAAACAGAGAAATATCGGGAGCTGAACGAATACATAGATGGGTTGCAGGCGTAAAAATGATAGCCGAAAAACCAATTACAGGATTTGGACCTGCATGCTATTATAACAATTACAAACCATATACAGACAAACGATTTAGAACCTATGTAAGCGAAAACCCTGAAAAATCATCTGTGCACAATTACTATTTACTAATATGGATAGAGCAAGGATTTATTGGATTTTTCTTTTTATTATTTTCAATTTACTACTTTTTCAAACGATGTACTTACTTATATCATACTATTGATGACCTATATTATAAACAAGTCCTATCAATCCTAGTGATGGTTATGATAAATATACTTGTTGTTAACTTTTTCAGCGATATGATTGAAACCGACAAAGTAGGTTCTTTCTTTTTCCTTTGTATAGGTGTATTGATTTGGATCGACTCGCAATTTCAGCTAAAAAAAATAGCTTAAATCTGCATAAATCAAGCATTACTTGTATCTATTCAATGTCTAACTTACATTTGCAGGCAATAATTACAACCTAATATGATATTATCAGATAAACGTATACTAGAAGAGATCGAAAAAGGAACGATTAAAATTGAACCTTATAATCGTACTTGCTTAGGAAGCAATTCATATGATGTCCATTTAGGAAAACATCTTGCAACCTATATAGATCCTGTATTAGACGCTAAAAAACACAATACGATAACTCATTTTGACATACCAGCAGAAGGTTTTGTCTTACAGCCTGGCGAACTTTACCTCGGAGTTACAGAAGAATACACCGAAACACATGATCATGTACCTTTTCTAGAAGGAAAATCAAGTACTGGCCGATTAGGAATAGACATACATGCCACAGCTGGTAAGGGCGATGTAGGATTTTGTGGAAATTGGACACTCGAAATATCAGTCAAGCTTCCTGTACGTGTATATGCGGGTATGCCCGTGGGTCAGTTGATTTACTTTCCTGTAGATGGAGAAATCGAAGTAAAATACAACAATAAAGCAGGTGCAAAATATAGTGGCCAACCCAATAAACCTGTAGAAAGTATGATGTGGAAAAATCAATTTTAATTTCCTCTCTGTATCTATTCTATTTATATTTTATTACATAAAAAGAGTTTAATTTCCCTAGTTGTCAACTTTAAAAATTAGGTAATAAACGATTCCTAATGTAGCTTTGCGCTACAATTTTTAGGAATTCATCATGAAAAAATCAAATATTTTTGCATTGGTTTTAATTGCAGTTGCGTTAGGAGCCATTTTAAGCATGGTTGGTGATTTTAGTAGTTACGAAACATTCAAATCAGCTGAAGAAAAACCTGGAAAAGAGTTTCAGATTATCGGAAAATTGGATACAGTCAATCATACTATGAAATATGATCCTATTCAAGATGCGAATCGATTTGAATTTTATGCTACCGACGAAGCAGGCATTACACAAAAAGTAATCTTTAGTGGTACCAAACCTCAGGATTTTGAACGAAGTGAAAAACTAACCATGACTGGTAAAATGGAAAATGGTGAATTTCGCTGCAGCAAAATATTGATGAAATGCCCTTCCAAATACAATACAGACCAAGTTGCCATAGGCAAACAAAGCTAATAATTTCATTTTTACACTTAAATTAAAACATCAAGTTGGATCAAACTTTTTTAAATGAACACTTAATACCGGGAAAAATAGGTCAACTTTTTGTAATCGTTTCATTTGTCGCATCATTATTAGCTTCAGCATCTTATTTCTTTGCAACCAATTCAGCTTTAACTGCTTCACAAGAAAATTGGAAAAAACTTGGACGCACATCTTTTTATATTCATGCCATAAGTGTTTTTGGTATTTTTTCTACATTATTCTATCTCATATTCAATCATTACTTTGAGTATCATTATGTATGGCAACATTCAAGCAATGCACTTCCATTCAAGTATCTATTGTCTTGCTTTTGGGAAGGACAGGAAGGTAGTTTTCTATTATGGACGATTTGGCATTGCGTGTTAAGCTTCTTTGTAATTCGCAACAATAATAAATGGGAATCTCCTGTAATGGCTGTAGTGGCATTAGCACAAGTTTTTCTGGCTACTATGCTATTAGGTATACATTTAGGAGATCTTAAAATTGGATCAACTCCATTTATGTTGTTACGCGACCAAATGGCTGGAGCACCTATCTTTGCTCAACCCAATTATCTTAGTTTCATTCAAGATGGCAATGGATTAAATCCTTTATTACAAAATTATTGGATGGTCATTCACCCACCTATACTTTTCCTTGGATTTTCTGCTACTTTATTCCCATTTGCATATACAGCAGCTGCACTTTGGAAAAAGGATTTTGAAGAATTAACTAAGCCATTGCTTCGATGGAGTTTATTTACAGGCATGATACTCGGTACAGGTATTATGATGGGAGGAGCTTGGGCATACGAAAGTCTAAACTTTGGCGGTTATTGGGCTTGGGATCCTGTAGAGAATGCATCGCTAGTACCTTGGATAATTATGATTGCAGGGTTGCACACAACCATGATTTACAAGTCTACTGGATATTCACTTAAAACCACATTCCTCTTTTTTATATTATCGTTCATTCTTGTACTTTATTCAACCTTCCTTACTCGTACGGGAATTTTGGGAGAAACCTCTGTACATGCTTTTACTGGCGAAGGCGAATCCTTGTTTTATCATTTATTGATATATATGGGTCTCTTTTTAGGATTGGGATTATTTCTTTTCTTTAAAAATTTCAAAGCCATACCTGATATTAAAAAAGAAGAAGAAGCTTTAACCTCACGTGAGTTTTGGATGTTTATTGGTTCATTGATTTTAATGATTTCGGTTGTACAAATTACGTATACTACCTCGATGCCCGTATGGAATAAAATGTTTGGATTACAACTTGCAATTACTGATCCAATAACTCATTACAACAAAATTCAAATCTGGATTACTACCCTAGTTCTTTTAGGCACTGCAACTATTTATTACTTTAAATTCAAGAAAAGTAATATGGCTGATGTATTAAAAACACTGGCTATTCCTATAGTGATTGCAATTGTATGTACTGGGTTTATTTGCTATTCACAACAACTGAATACTGCCCCTATTATTATTTTTATGTTTGCAGCTGTATTATCTGTTTCTGCCAATTTGTATTATTTAGTGAGTGTTATAAAAAATAATATAATCAAATGGGGAGGTACCACTGCTCATATTGGTTTTGGACTCATGATGGTAGGTATTATCTTATCTTCATTTAACAAAGAAGTTATATCCATTAATCGATTGGGTGTAGATTTTGATATGGGTAAAAAATCCGATGCTGAAAACAAGAAAGAAAGCAGAGAAAATCTTTTACTTTTTAGGAATATTCCCATTACTATGGCAGGTTATACAATCACCTATTTAGGTGATACTGTAGCCGAACCCAATCATTATTACAAAGTACGTTATCAAAAATTTGCTTCAGATACTGGTAAAGTGCAAGAAGAATTTATTCTAAAACCCAATGCACAGATTAATCCTAAAATGGGATTAATATCAAGTCCTGATACTCGACATTATGCAACACATGATATATTTACATATGTTACCTCAACAGTTGATAAATCAAAAGTAAAAGATACGTCTAGTTATAAATCCAAAAAGGTAAAACAGGGAGATACTATATTCTTTGCATCTGGATTTATGATTTTTGACGGATTTGATACAAAAGCATTTAATGTTAACTACAAACCTGAAATAAGTGACATCGCCGTTGCCGCCAAGTTAAATGTCTACAATTTAGAAGGCAAACAACAAGTTTCCTTACCTACCTATCTCATTCGAAAACAAGGTGAAATATTATTAGAAGACACCGTTAAAGATTTCAACATCTATACGCGATTGACTAAAATATTACCAAATGAAAATGCAGCTATAATTGAATACAAGCAACCTAGTGCAATGGATGATTATATTATAATGAAAGCTATCCTTTTCCCTTATATCAACGTCTTATGGATAGGAACTATTATTATGATTTTAGGATTTTTCCTTAGTTTATTAAAGAGAATTAAGGCAAAATGATTTGAAAATGAAAAAATTTTATATATTTACCCTATAGAAAGAATATCGAATAGCATGAAAAGAATAATTATTACCGCATTGTCTACATTGACGCTGTTTTTTGCTTTTGTATTTAATGCATGTACGCCCGACAAATGCAAGCATGTAAGTTGTGCATATGGTGGAACTTGTAAAGATGGTACTTGCCTTTGCCAAACAGGATACGAGGGAGAACATTGCGAAACAGTCACTCGTGACAAATTTAAAGGTATTTACAATGTAAACGAAGATGGTACCTTGTCGAGCGCTGCCCAATACTCTGTAAGTATCGAGAATGGACCAAAAATCAATGAAGTATTAATCAAAAATGTTCAAAACCTTTTACAAGAAAGTGTTGCAACTGGTATCGTATACAAAGATACGTTGACAATACCACTTCAAAACTTTGCGAATAACACAAAAACTATTGAAGGTTGGGCTTATTTGACTGATACTAATCCGTTGAATCAACATTATTATCAACATGCTATCGCAACTGTTTATTACAAAATAACTACCATTGCAACTGGACAAATTGATGAATTTGGAGGGAATGGTTCAGGTCCATCTATTTGGAGCAAATAATTTAAACATACAAATTACTATAAAAAAAGACTGCTATATGCAGTCTTTTTTATTTCATCAATTATATTAAAAGAGATTAATATCTTATTTATATAATTACAAAGGACCTAATTTTTTAGTAGGGCCATAATCTATTTGACGTCCCATTGTACCTTTTAATCTGGTAGTAATTCCTTCTTGTTCTGTGATTGAGGTAAAAGAAGATTTATAAGCCAACTTATAATTAATTACTGGATTGTTAGCATTCATTGTTTTAATAGAATCGAAGATTACAGGAATGTGTTGGATATGGGATTCAAATCGCTTACGAGTAAAGGATTGCAACATTACGCTTTGAAAAGGATCTGTAGCCAACGCTAAATGCTTGAAACCATTGAGTTTTGCTATTTTATACGAATAAAATACATTTTCAGTACTATGTTTTGCAAGTGTATCGTAAAATATGTGCTCCTTCGGAACACCCATTTGTTGTGCATAAAGCCCCATTACAACTGCCTCATAATATGGGGTGTATACCGCCCCACCTGAATAAATGATATTTTTTGTATAATTATTTTTGTATAAAAATACACTCCATAAAACTCTTGATTTCATAGTACTATCCCAATTCCCATTTTTCAGAGGTACTCCAGGTACTATAATTGCGTCATACACTTTTTTAGAAGTACTGGCTTCAGTATAAAGTCTGTTAGCTCTTTTTAAAGCCAACGAACAAGATGAGAATCCAACTATTACTAAAAGTAGATATAAATAAATATACTTTTTCATTTGAAATATTTTTATAAAATTACCTATATAGTTAATACAAATAAATAAGTATTATCTATATTACATTATTGATTATATTGATACTCTCATCTTATTCTTATTTTGCTTCATCTATATAGTTAGATCATGAAATTGAAAAATAATATATAGATTTTGATTTCTCTATTTCTCTAAAACGCATGACAGCATTGAGTTTAAAAAATTGTTACCTTATTATTTTTATTTATCATTATTGATAACATATATTTGCAGCGGAGAGATGGCAGAGTGGTCGATTGCGACGGTCTTGAAAACCGTTGACTGTCAAAGGTCCGGGGGTTCGAATCCCTCTCTCTCCGCTCCTAAAATACAAAGTCCCGCTTAGGCGGGATTTTTCTATTCTTCTCATACATTATAGCAATTCTTTCCAGTTTTAAAGAATTATAAATCCAACTATACATTCAGAGACTTTTTGGATCCGAGCATACTTAATATTATCAATACAAATGGCATCCAAACTACATTAAATCGGTCACCTTGATAAAATGAGACACCTGAAATAAGTATATTATAATAGCAATATAAAAATAATAAAACAATAAAATAAAGCCTTTCCTTATGTTCACGATACAATTTCCTAAAGGAAGCTAAAAAATAAATTGTAGAAATAAAAAGAATAGCTCCCATCAACATATTCCAAATACGGGTATAATTAAAAAAAGCCTTTCTTGAAGTCTCATTATTGAAATTTGGAACTTCTATATCTCTAATGAGTGCATTGCCAGTATGAATATTTGAATAAATATTTTCAATAAATGCATATATTGAAGCTTTGGGATATTGTTTTAACAAAAACATACTTTCAGCTTTTACCGATAAGCGAAAGGAATTTAAATCCTCGGCTGTTTTGAAATTATTAAAATTAACCAACATAGCTTGATCTCTTTGTTGCATCAAAGGAGACAAATCAACATTATTCTTAGCAGCTATTATAGAAGAGTTGAAATATCGATAAGTGGTGATATCATCAATATATGATAACTTAAAAGTACTATATGATGAATACATCCAAATTTTTTGAAAACCTACAGTACTAAACAATATTATAATTAGAATCAATAAATTCTTGAAAGATGCATTTCTGACAATAAAAAGTAAACAAATGCTTATAAAAATCAACAATCCAAATAGATAAAAACCTGGCTTGAATAATATTGAAAAACATAAAAATGCAAACCCAATAAATAAATGTTGAACTTTGCTATACTGTAAATAATGATGAAAATAATATGCCGATAGAGTAATTAAAAATAAAAAAGGGATTTCGGTTAATACTAAATAGGCATATCCAATATACGAGATATTCAACATAAAGCCTATTATCATTACAAGGGCTAACTTATTTGATACATATTTTTTAAATAATACATATACAATCACATAAACAGAGAACAGCATCATGAGTTGTATAGTATGCACACATATAAAAAGTAAATTGGAAGAATTAAATAAAGCATATGGGATAGCCAGAAATAAACTATAGCCAATACACCTATAAGGATGAGGCTGAAAATGACTAATTAAGCGTTGAGTAGATTCTAAATAAGAAACAGTGTCATACTGTTCAAACATAGTACTATCAGTAAAAGAATACAAACCCAAACTATAATTACAAAAAATTATAATGAGCAAATATACAATTGCAAGTAATCCTATACTTTGACGTGTATTCAAGACTTTAAAGTTAATAAAATTAAAGATGAAGATTTATTGAACTTTATTTTTGTGGCAAAACCTTCATCATTTTTATATGTGGAATCCCTACTTCAGTAAAATGTTCGCCTATGGGTTGATAGCCCAATTGTAGATAAAAGCCTTTGGCAGATTTACGTGAATTGAGTTCAACATTAGAATATTCATTTAAATAGCAAAAATTTTCAGCATAATTGATGAGTAACGTTCCGATACCTGATTGTTGCATTATTGGGTCTACTGCCATTTGTCGAAATTTCACCGTATCCTTATCTAATATTTTTAACATTAAACATGCCACAACCTTCGATTCATATTGACCAATGATTATATATTGATTTCTATCTTCGATTATATCATCTTCTGTCAATTCTAAACCCAATGGCAGTCTTAGTACCTTGTATCTTAAATCTAATACTTGGGGATAAAACTCAGATTCATAATTAATAACACTTAACTCTAAACTCATTCACTTATTTCAAAGCATCAAAGATAATACTTGCTACTGATTTTACTTCGAGGAAAGGATTATTTTGAATGATTGCATCTGGATGTGAATTTGTACAAATTACTTTTTGAATAATTCCTTGTTCTTGAATTTTTGTCAATGCATGATTTGTAAATAAACCATGTGTTGTGATTGCATATAGGTGCTTTGCCCCAGCCTGCTGATAAGCGAATGCAGATTGTGTTAAAGAACCTCCTGTACGAATCATATCATCATAAATAATTACATTTCTCCCTCTTACATCGGCATTTACACCTGTAATAGCCGTCTCAGATCCACTTAATCGTTGCTTGTATACAAAAGCAGATTTAACATGCATTTCATTGGCCAATGACTCTACCCATTTAGCTCTGCCAGCATCGGTAGATGCCAATACAAAATCATCGCCACCTAATTCTTTAGAGGCTTGCATAATTATTTGTTTACAGTACAAGTGCTTGCATCTTATATCCCTGTCAAAATAATAAGGCAATCCTTCGGAATGTAAGTCCATCAAATATACTTTGTTTACTTCTGCACATGGTGGCAACGACGAAAACATCAATGCTCTATTTTTAGCTTTGACGATTTCACCTGGTAAAACCTCTCGCTCCATAGTAGAATACCCAAAGTAAGGTATAACAATTTCAAGTGTATAAGCTCCAGCATGTATAATTCCTTGTGCCATATCATACAACTCTATTGTATTTTGATCATCAATGGTTCCCCCTATTAAAACTACTTTTCGATTCAGAACATCCGTTTCTATCCTATGGTATGTTTCACCATCTGGGAATTTTTTAGAATAAATAGTTCCTTTTTCAAACAGACCACTATGTAATAAATCGTTCGTGAGGTAGGTATATTTTTCTGTAGAAAAAATTAGTTTTTTATCCATTGGTATCAATTTTTGTCAAATCTAAAACAATTTGTACTACTATTTAGAATCGAAGCCAAATGCATCATATAACTTGAAAAAAAAGTGATAAAATCGGTATCATTATTCTTGGATTTAATAGAGATTTTACATTTAAAAAATCATAGACATGCTTACTTCTAATTTTTTAAAAAAATACATTCAAATATTAGATATAAATGGCTGATTTACAGCCACTTACAATACTCACATCAATGTGAATAACCTTATGGTAAAAAGTAATAAAAACCCATGTATTTTGTTATCTTTGTGTCCCTGAAAAAAGTACTTTTCAGTAGTTTTGAATCATCCTGATTTTACTATCAGAAATAGAACACAAAAAAACAATATGTCAGCAGAAAACGAAGAAGTAAAAATGCCAAATTATGGCGCAGATAGTATACAAGTTTTAGAAGGTTTGGAAGCAGTACGAAAGCGTCCGGCGATGTATATCGGCGACATTAGTATCAAAGGTTTTCACCACCTAGTTTATGAAGTAGTTGATAACTCAATCGATGAGGCACTTGCTGGCCATTGTAAAAATATAACCGTAAAGATTTTAGAAAACAATTCAATTTCTGTTGAGGATGATGGTCGAGGTATACCTACTGCAATGCATACCAAAGAAAAACGAAGTGCTCTAGAGGTTGTAATGACTGTGCTTCATGCAGGTGGAAAATTTGATAAAGGATCTTACAAAGTATCTGGTGGATTGCATGGTGTAGGCGTAAGTTGTGTAAATGCATTAAGTAAATATCTTTTAGTACAAGTGAATCGCGATGGCAAATCATTTGAACAAGAATATAGCTGTGGTGTACCAAAATACCCGGTAAGAGAAACAGGCTTAAGTGATAAAACAGGGACAAAAGTTACCTTTTTACCAGACGATAGCATTTTCACTGTGAATGTTTATAATTATGAAATTTTAGCTGCACGTTTACGTGAATTATCATTTCTAAATAAAGGCATACGAATACATTTAATCGATGAAAGAGAAAAAGATGATGCAGGTGAATTTGTTCAGGATACATTTTATAGCGAAGGCGGTATTAGCGACTTTATTTTATTACTTGATAAAAATGCTAAACGTGATGGTTTATTGACTGAACCAATCTATGTAGAAGATCATGACGAAGTAAGCAATGTCGCTGTAGAATTAGCTATGATGTATAATCAGTCCTATAGTGAAAATATTTTTTCGTATGTAAACAATATAAACACTATTGAAGGTGGTACACATGTTGCTGGTTTTAGACGTGCAATTACACGTGTATTCAAATCCTATGGCGACAAAAACAAATTATTTGAACGTGCAAAAGTAGATATCCTTGGAGATGATTTTCGTGAAGGTTTAAGTGTGGTTATTTCGGTTAAAGTTCCTGAACCGCAATTCGAAGGACAAACAAAAACAAAATTAGGAAATAGTGAAGTATCTGGAATTGTTGATTCAGCAGTTTCACGTGTATTAGAAGCTTATCTCGAAGAACATCCGAAAGAAGCTAAAATCATTATTGAAAAAGTAATTTTAGCAGCACAAGCTCGTCATGCAGCTCGTAAAGCACGCGAATTGGTTCAACGTAAAAATGTATTAACAGGTAGTGGATTACCTGGTAAACTAGCCGATTGCAGTGATAATGACCCTAGTAAATGTGAATTATATTTGGTCGAGGGAGATTCGGCGGGTGGTACTGCAAAACAAGGCCGAAATAGACAATATCAAGCCATTCTTCCACTTCGTGGTAAAATATTGAATGTTGAAAAAGCAATGCCGCACAAAGTATTTGAAAATGAAGAAATTCGAAACATTTACACTGGCTTAGGTGTTACCATTGGCACTCCCGATGATGCAAAAGCGCTTAATACTACGAAATTAAGATACCACAAGCTTATAATCATGACCGATGCCGACGTGGACGGTTCACATATCTCAACATTAATTTTGACTTTCCTTTACAGATATATGAAAGAATTGGTAGAACAAGGTTATGTTTACATTGCCCAACCTCCTCTTTATTTAGTAAAAAAAGGAAAAGAACAAGAGTATGCATTTGATGAAGATGCACGTAAAGCAGCAGTTCTTCGTTTAGGCAATGGCAAAGAAGATTCTGTTCATATTCAACGATATAAAGGTCTTGGAGAGATGAATGCAGAACAACTTTGGGAAACTACCATGAATCCTGATACTCGTACATTAAAACGAGTAGCCATAGAAAGCGCTGCTGAGGCCGATCGAGTATTTTCAATGTTGATGGGCGAAGAAGTTCCACCTCGTAGAGAATTTATCGAAAAGCATGCTAAGTATGCAAAAATTGATGTTTAGTATTTTAAGTTACAATTAATATTATGCGGTTTTTATCACTTATTGTTATCATTTTAATGATATCCAATTCAATCTATTGTCAAAAAAAAATTACACAACGAGATTTATACAACGTGTATCACTTCATGATAGGTTCTTATTCAAGTGAAATACAGTCAGTCGAAGACACTTCTTATTTTGATATTAGACTAAAAATGGTGCCATTATGGAGCCATCTACCATCATATTGGCTTTATGTAGAACAAGCGATAGCCGAAAAAGAGGATAAGCCCTATCGACAACGAGTTTATCAATTAAGTATATTCAATGACAGCACCATTGAAAGCAAGGTATTTACTATTAAAAATGGTGAAAAATATTTTGGCGATTGGCAATACATTGACCCATTAAATTCCCTTACACCTGACTCTTTGGAAGAACGTAAAGGATGTTCAATTTATTTACATAAAGATGCGAATAACCAATTTCATGGTTCTACAAATAAAACTGACTGCGAAAGTTCATTAAAAGGTGCTACATATGCAACTTCAAGTGTTCAACTTTTTTCAACAAAAATTATTTCCTGGGATAGAGGTTTTGAGAAAAACGATGTGCAGGTTTGGGGTGCAAAAAAAGGTGGATATATTTTCCATAAAATCAATAAATAGTAAGCTTTTCAGTTTTTTTGAAAATAATTCGTTCATTTTCAGAAGTTTATTTTCATTGATTCAACATCAAATACTTATTATAATATTTAATTATATGTTTATTTTGTAATGCAATTTGGCATGATTTTTTATAGTATATATATGCAAATAAATATAAGATGAAAAATTTCACTTTTACCCTACTAACAATACTTTTCGCAGCACAATCATTTGGTCAACAAGCTTGCACCTATTCAGATTTAGGAACAAATGCAACCTATACGTTGGCCGACAATGAGGTGTTATGTATCACAGCAGGCACATTTACGGGTGTAATTCAATCTTTGCCTAACAATGCGTCTATCCAAATTGCACCAGGTGCAACATTTAATCCTAGTGCAATTTTTAATGCATCTGGCTTAATCAAAAATAGCGGTTCAGTATTATTTAATTCAACGAATTCATTAGCAGACGGTTTTTCTATCGTAAACGATTCAGCTGCATTAGTTGAAATCAATGTTGCACAATCGTTAGGTGGTGCTTTTAATCTTACCAATGATAGAGATGGTGATGTTTTAATTAATACTTCATTGACTTTACAAAATGGATCTAATTTTTCAAACGAAGGTATTGTTCGATGCAACGCTTCATTCAGTGCTGATAACTCTACGGTTTTTGGAAATGATGGTGTAATGTTTGTATACGGTAATTTTAGTGTTTCAGGTATTGCTTACAATGGTGGTATCATGAAAGTATTTGGATTTTCAACAATGGATAACTCTTCTACGTTTATTAATAAATGTACATTCTTATCTGAAAATACAATTACTAATAACAGTTCGAAATTTGAAAACTATGGCTACATACAAGTATTTTCTAGCGATAGTACAAATGCATCTAACCGCTTGGTTAACAATAAAGAATTTTACAATGACGAAAATGCAATTGTTCAAACAACCATGTTTGACAACAACGCCAATGTAATTGGTGGAGGTACCTTTATCGCTCTTGGAGAAACACAAAACAATGGTAGTTTTGGATATGATGGAGGTGGAATCAATTTCTATGATGCATCACCAACAGGAAATCAATTTTTTGATGAACAAAGCATCCAACCACACGTTTCTGTAAGTCGATTATCAGTTGGCTCATTTGATACAAATTATATTTCAACGAATTGTAACAAAATGGCATTTCCGCTATCTCCCAATGCAACATTACCTGTAATATTAAATTCAATCAATGCAGTAAATAGAGATTGTACACCAGTAATTGAGTGGTCTACATCTCAAGAAATTAATAGTAATTATTTTGAAATTGAGCGTAAAGCTGAGCAAGAAAATGGATTTAAAAAAGTTGGTACAGTACAGTCTCAAGTAAATAGTTCAATAGCTACCAACTATACTTTTAACGATGAGCATCTTGAAAATGGAAAATATCAATATCGATTGAAAATGATCGATTTAGATGGTCAATTTTCTTATAGCCGAGTTGTTTCATTAAATATGTTTTGCGGTTCAGAAACTTCTGTAAACTTATACCCTAACCCATCAAACTCTTCTATCAATATCACAATGAACACAAACGATAATGATACTTACAACGTAATGATTGTCGATATGATGGGCCGTCGTCTATACCAATCTGTTTTTGATTTTAACTCTGGAATGAATACGATTCAATTGCCAGTTCATTATTTGGCAAATGGTCAATATAGTGTGATGATTACAAACAGTATCAAATCTGAAACTATCAAATTCACTAAGAACTAGTTGAATTTATATCGTTTATTTTTATATATTTGCGCCTTAAAACCCATTTGAAATGGGTTTTATTGTTTTTGTATGATAAAAAAAATTCTATTACTAATACTTGTTTTTTGTGGCTGTATTATAAATGCAAATGCAGATAATTCAGTTCGAATTATTCCAGATAGTACCAACAAATTTATTCAAATAGAAATTAGTCGAAATCACCCTTCCATATATCAAGTAATATTAATGGATGAAAAAGAAACTATTCTTTATAAAAAAAATGAATCTATTGATGCTGAACCAACAATAATTTCAATTAACTGGGAAAATGTCAAACCCGGATTTTACTATGTTTTAATCAAAAACAAAAAAGAAAAAGTCAAATTACTTTTTGTAAAAAAGGAAATGACGCCTCAATAGTAAGGTTATTACTATTCTTTGCCCTCAACAAAAACAGCGTCTTGTAATTTAGTATTGATTTTATAATTCACTAAATCCATACGTATAGTTCCTGTTTCTTTTTGTTTTGACAAGTCCTTTTCTTTTGATTTTTTATTAAGATCAACACTCATCATCTTGGGCACCTTAAATTTATTCACTTCTACTTTTATAACTATTTGATCGGGCAATGTATAAGCCGCATTGCTACTATAGGTATTACTCGATTCTATTGTACCATTATTTTTTGTGGTAATCTGAGATTTACGTACAAGTGGGTCCAACTTGTCAATCCAAAATTTCCCTAAAATTAATTCACTTTCAGTTTTCAACGGAATAATATTGATAATAGCACAAGATCGACCATCAATCGTCTCATAACCAGATATAACAGATGTATAGGCAGAAGTATCCAATAAAAGTGTGCTGATATTCTGCATTGGATTTTGCTTTGGCATAAAAAAGATGCCCTTTGCTTTTATCCTAAATTTATTTGGGCGCTTAAAGAACACTTTCCCATTCATATTATTCATTTTCACGCCTGGTATATCAAATACCATCTTTACATCAGCTGTATAATCTTGTACAAGATTAAACTTACGATTCAAGGTGCTAATGAGTGCTTTGGGGTTTTCTTGTGCTTGTAATTGCATACTGAATAGTATGCTTATTATGATTAAGGTATATTTCATTAAGTAGTAATGTCTTTTCGATTAAAATAGTATACAGAAATAGATAAAAATAAAACGATATGAACCATTAAAATCCCTACTGAAAATAGAATATCATTCACAGGAACTGGGTCTTCAAACAAATTTTTCCACGCAATCATATGTGTGGTAAATAAAAATGGCTTGATAACATCAAAACTCGGTAAATCAAACATACCAACAATAGTAAATATGATGATGATAGCCATTACTGTTACGATGGGTGTAATGGAATTATCCATGATACATGATAACATCGTAGCTAAGCTAGCCACTACACTGAGTGATAGAAAAGCAATTAAAAATGAATACCCCCATCGCCAATTGATATCATCGGCTCTTATCACTGTAAGTCCTTCGCTGTTCAATGACATTAAATCACCAGACCCAAAAATCCAATGTGAAACAAAAAGAGCCATGATGCCTAATAATAGCAACAATAACAGTGTATAAAACAAACCCGACAACCATTTCGCTAATACAATTTGTGTGCGACTTGCAGATCGTGTTAATAAAAAACGCAAGGTACCAGAAGCTGTTTCTCCACTTACTAAATCTCCTGTTACTAATGCAACAAGCAAAGGCATCTGTACTATTAATGTTTGCAATATGATAAAACAAATCAAATTTCCATTCAACACATTTCCTTGAATATTAAATACACTTTCAAATTGCTGTGTTACAAAAGAAATTAATTCTTTACCATCATGATAAAACGCCCCTTGTAACATCAAACAGATGAATAAAATAACGACAAACCCTATAAAACTTCTTGGTCGTCGAATTGTTTTATACAATTCATTTTTCAATATTGCACCAAATCCTCCCATATTATGCATTCGTTATTTTTAAGAAATATTCCTCTAATTGGTTTCTGTAATCAATTCGCATTATTTCAACACCTTGTTGAGTAAGCGTAGATATCAATGTTGGAATTTGATTTTTGCTCAACATTAATTGAAAAATCTGATCAGATTCTTTAATGATATGTTGATTATAAATTGATGTATGTAATGTATTTATTGAATGAGGTGTATTATTGATTTCAAGTGTTACATGCAAGGTTTCATGTGATAATAAATCTGCTACATTCCCTTGTACGACTGTTTTACCTTTATTAATCACAATCATGGCATTACAAATCTCTTGCACTTCACTCAAAATATGTGATGATAATAAGATTGTTTTTCCTCGTTCCTTATTCAAGGTCAAAATTAAATTCCTAAGATCAATGATACCTTGTGGATCCAAGCCAGTATTGGGTTCGTCGAGAATGATGAGCGATGGATCATGAATGAGTGTTTGAGCTAATCCTAACCGTTGTTTCATACCATGTGAGTATGTTTTTACTTTGTCATGCTCTCTTCCTGCTAATCCAACCAATTGAAATAAATCATTGTATTGTCCTTGTGTATACTTTATCCCACTTGCTCTAGCACATAATGTCAAGTTTTCTTTTGCATTGAGATATCCATAAAAATCAGGTTTTTCTATAATACAACCTACTTTTTGCATGATTTCTCTTCGATGATCTGCAAGCGACAATCCAAATAATTTGATTTCGCCCGACGTAGGTTTAATCAACCCCATTATCATACGCAAACTAGTACTTTTCCCTGATCCATTGGGGCCCAAAAATCCATAAATATCACCTTCATTAACTTCAAAAGAAATTCCATCGACGGCCTTAAAATCATTGAATTCTTTACTTACGTTGTTGAGCTGAATGGCTTGCTGCATAGTTGGATTAATAATTACAAAAGTAATTGAATTGCAAAGTAAATTGAATTGCTTCGCTTGATACTATATAGTTATGTTAAAGCATGTGTATTTATGAAAATATTAAAATAAAAAAAGTCGCAGTGTTGACTGCGACAATTTTCTATTAAACATGAAAAACTATTTTGTAGCTGAGATGTTCAATGTGATTTTCACTTCTGGATAGATAAATTTATCACCCAATGATTTATCATTGCCATAAAATAAACCCCATTGTGTACGATCGATGTTGAAATCAGCTGTTGCTTTCAATCCAGCATCAGTCAAATCAACTTTTGCAGGAAAAGATACATTTTTAGTACTATCTTTCAATGTCAAGTTACCACTGATTTTGTGTGTTGCGTTTGCATCGCCAGTTACAGCCTCACAAGCAGTGATTTCAAATTTTGAAGTTGGATATTTTGTAGCTTCGAAGAAGTCACCAGACAATAAATGCCCTAACAATTTACCCATATATGCAGTATCTTTATCAGTCATTTTCATAGAATTGATATCTATAGTAAATGAACCTGAAGTGATGTTACCATTTTCTACATTTACACTACCATCAGTCAATTTGAAATCTCCTGTGTGTGTTCCTACTGGTTTTGTACCTAGAAAAGAAACTGTACTGTTTGCTAAGTCTACTTTGTAAGCAGCTCCTGTTGACTTTGCAGCTTCTTGAGTGTCTGCTGTTTTAGCTGTTTCTCCTTCTGGAGCCGATTGGCATGATGCCATGAAAGCAATAACTGCTAATGATAAAATTGTTTTTTTCATTTTTTTTATTTTTTATTAGGGTACAAATATACATGAAATATTGTATGTTGCAACATATATTTTAAAAAACAGTTATTATTTGTTAACAAATTATGAAGTGCATTATGCCCTATTACTAAGTTTCAGAATTATCTTTGCAACCTAAAATTTAATCGTATGCAAGAAAATGGAATCAAGAACCCGTCGGCTAATCTAACCGACATGGGTATAAATCCTTCGAAAGTAAATTGGAATTTATCACCAGAAGAACTTACTAAACAAACTGTTGAATTAAATCAAGGTACAATTACTGATATGGGCGCTTTAGCTGTCAATACTGGAAAATTTACCGGCCGCTCACCTAAAGACAAACTTACAGTAAAAGATGCTATGACAGAAAATAGTGTGGATTGGAGTGATATCAATATCGCCATTTCACCTGAGCATTTTGATAAATTATATGCAGATGTAACTGCTTATTATGGAGGAAAAGAATTGTGGGTAAGAGACGCATATGCATGTGCAGATCCAAAACATCGTTTAAACATTCGTGTAGTAAATGAATACCCTTGGGCTAATTTATTTTGCTACGATTTATTCTTACGTCCTACTGAAGAAGAAGTAAAAACTCAAACTCCTGATTGGACTATATTACAAGCACCTGGCTTTGAAGCTGATCCAGCCGTTCATGGCACTCGTCAAGGTAATTTTACAGTTGTAAACTTTACAAAAAAAATTATCTTGATTGGCGGAAGCGCTTATACAGGTGAAATGAAAAAAGGAATCTTCGGCGTTTTAAATTACATTCTTCCACACGAAAAAGGTGTATTGAGTATGCATTGCTCTGCCAATGAAGGTGTTGATGGTGATGTTGCTTTATTCTTCGGCTTAAGCGGAACAGGTAAAACTACTTTAAGTGCTGATCCTAATCGCAAATTGATTGGAGATGATGAACACGGTTGGGACAAAGGTTCTGTATTTAATTTCGAAGGTGGATGCTACGCAAAATGTATCGACTTAACTGCTGAGAAAGAGCCTGAAATTTTCAATGCTATTAAACCAAATGCATTGGTTGAAAATACAAACTATTTACCAGGAACAAATACAGTTGACTTTGCTGATAGTAGTATTACAGAAAACACTCGTGTTGCTTATCCAATCAATCATATCAACAACGCCAAAGAACCTAGCATAGGTGGTGATCCTAAAAATATATTTTTCTTAACGTGTGATGCTTATGGTATCCTACCTCCTATCTCTCGTTTGAGCAAAGGACAAGCAATGTATAGCTTCATTAGTGGATATACTGCTAAAGTAGCTGGAACAGAAGTGGGTGTTACAGAACCACAAGCTACATTCAGTGCTTGTTTTGGACGTGCGTTTTTACCATTGCATCCTACAAAATATGCTGAATTATTGGGTAAAAAATTAGAGCAACATCCAGACGTAAAAGTTTGGTTGATCAACACTGGCTGGAGTGGCGGTCCTTATGGTATTGGTAATCGTATGAAATTGAGCTTGACTCGTGCTATGATTACAGCTGCTATGAATGGTGAATTGGACAATGTAGACTACGAAGCACATCCAATTTTCGGATTCAATATGCCTACAACTTGTCCTAATGTACCTTCAGAAGTTTTGATACCTGCTAATACATGGAGCGACAAAGAAGAATACACACGCAAAGCCTACGATTTGGCTGCTATGTTTGTGAAAAACTTTGAAAAATATTCAGCACAAGCAAATGAAGAGATTCTTGCAGCAGCACCCAAATTGATGCAAAACGCTTAATTTTTATCAAACTAAACTATAATTAAAAAGACCATTCGAAAGAATGGTCTTTTTTTAGTATATTAATAAAACAGTTACTCAACTTTCCACTTCATTTTGCTTAACTGTTAAAAAACTTCCAAAAGAATTTATACTATATGGAATTCTAAGATTTTTAGTCTCTCTTTGAGAAATGAAGTATATGATGATTTTTCTTTTATTAATCTCAATAGTTAGTTGCAATGAACTCGAACAACAAGCTATTAAGCACGATATTGTAGATGCACCAATCAATACAAATATTGTACATAAACAAGGCCAAACTATTGCTACTCGTTTTGCTCCACCAAAGGGTTATACAAGGCAAGATGTATCCACTAATACTTATACTACTTTTCTTCGCAACATTGAACTCAAACCTCATGGCACATTGGTCCAATTATATAATGGAGCTGAAAAACACAATAAAGTAGCTGATGCAGTACTTCGTTTTGATGTAGGTAAAACTGATTTGCAACAATGTGCCGATGCTGTTATGCGAATAAGGTCGGAATATTTATTTAGTCAAAAAAAATATGATGCAATTCATTTCAATTTCACCAACGGTTTTAGAGCAGATTATAAACGTTGGCAAAATGGCGAACGAATTTCGGTTAAAGGAAATACATGCAGTTGGATCAAAAAAGCAAAGCCAGACTCCTCTCACGAAACATTCAGAAATTACTTGGATGTGGTATATTCTTATGCTGGATCGCTGTCTCTTTCTAAAGAATTACAATTCGTAGATGATATAAAATCAATAGAAGCAGGTGATGTTTTTATTATTGGTGGTTCACCGGGTCATGCTGTTACAGTAATGGATATTGCAGTTAATAAAGCTGGTGAAAAGGTTTTTCTTCTTTCGCAAAGTTATATGCCAGCACAAGATATCCATGTATTAAAAAACTTGAATGATCTGAACATTTCACCTTGGTATAAAGTAGAAGACATCAACGATGTACTCGAAACACCTGAATATACTTTCAAGCCAAATAATCTTATGCGATTTAAAGACTAAGTTTAACCCAGATTTAGGCTAGCCAATCCATGGCATTGTCCCAAAGTAATTTTGCTTTTAGTTCATCGGCAAGCGAAAGGCTTTCAATCAATTCACCAGGACGATGTTCGCCCAATGGGAATGGATAATCACTGCCACAGCATATTTTATGTTCACCCACTGTTTTAAGTAATAAATCAAATGCAGCTTCATCATGCACCAAACTATCTACCCAAAACTTTCCTAAATAATCGCGTGGATTAATTGGATTATCGATAGCACATAAATCGGGTCTAACTTTAAACCCATGTTCTACCCTGCCTACAGTAGCAGGAAATGAACCACCACCATGAGCAAATGCAATTTTCAGTTTTGGAAATTTTTCCATTACACCTCCAAAAATCATACTACAAATTGCTCGAGATGTTTCTGCTGGCATGCCTACTAACCATGGCAACCAATATTTACTCATCTTATCCTCTCCCATCATTTCCCATGGATGAACAAAAATGCTACAATTCAACACTTGTGCAGCTTCCCAAAAAGGAAAAAATCGTTCGTCGCTGAGATTAACTTGATTGATATTTGATCCTATTTCAATACCCGGCATCTTGAGTTCCTTTACTAATCGTTCCATTTCACGTATCGCCAAATCGACATCCTGCAATGGCACTGTACCCAAACCTATAAATTTATCGGGGTGCAAATCGACACACTGCGCAATATGATCGTTGAAAAAACGAGAAGTTTCGAGTCCATGTTCGGGCTTAGCCCAATAATTAAACAAGACAGGTATAGTAGACAATACTTGCACATCGACATCAGTTGCCTGCATATCTATAATACGATCCTTGGGCTCCCAGCAATTGCTTTCCACTTCACGAAAAAACTTATCGCCTTTAATCATTCTTGCGCAACATGGTTTGTGATGTTCAAGATGAATAAAATCATTACCGTATCCAAATTTTTCAAACCAATTGGGAATATGCTCAGGCATGATATGAGTATGTATATCGATCTTTTTCATAGCTTCAAAATTAAAACCAATGATAATTCATTTTTTATTAAAAAAGAAGATTGAATTATGATTGCTTCAAATCACTTCCTCCAAAACTAAAAGGTAATAAATCTTTAGAAGAATTAATTAACCATACTTCTCCTGTTTGACCAGCTAGTATCAATGTAATTTTTTCTTCATTGCGATCTTCACATTCAGAAATAAATTGACGACACATGCCACAAGGAAAAGCTGGTGTATTATTTTCTCCTGATGGGGCAAGTATACTTATAGCAATGGCAACAATCTTTTCATCAGGATATTGAGATATCGCTGATGACAAAGCACTTCGTTCAGCACATATTCCTACAGGATAGGAAGCGTTTTCAATATTAACTCCAATCACAATTTCTCCATTGGCTAGTAATACAGCTGAACCTACTCTAAAATTGGAATAAGGCGCATATGCATTCTCAGTAGCAATTCTAGCTTCGGTCAATATATGATGAAAGGAAGGTGTCAGTTCCTTATCACTTTTAAGTTTTTGATATTCAAATGTAAATACAGCCATGAATCAAAATTGTGTTGTCTAGTTTTTCTCAAAGTTATTGGAAAAATATTGATAGTAAATGAAATTAAAATGATTATTTATGAATAGGATTATACTCATATACTACTTCATACGAAGTATGTTTTAGATTCTTTGATACTTGCCCGATTGACAAATCATTTTGCTGTGGAGTTGGATCACAAATCGAATAAGCTTTACCGTTGTAAATGATTGGCTTCCCAACAGGATTTTCTAATTGAACAGCTATGGTAATATGGGTGGGATACAATACAGCAATCATACCTTTATTGTAAATTTCTTTCACCAAGTAAAAAAACAATGCAGCTCGATCATCACAATCACTTTGGTCATACAAAAGTGTTTGCTCGGGTGATAATCTTTTTTCTTTTCCAAAATTCTCTTGATCGGTTTCGTATAAAAAAGCATAACGTGTAAATCGCATCAAATAATCAATTCCATCACTTTGTGTCATGTTTTGTATATTATCTTTCAAAGCAGGTATTAACGAACCATATGTTTCCTTACTTAATGGTATATTAAAATAAGTACTAAAATCTGCTACAGGATAATTGGTAAATAGCTTATTTACCTCAGGATTTAATTTCACTTTAAAGTGATATACTTGATCATGATAATTGAATTGTAACTCCTTAACTGCATAATCGCTTGGTTTAAAATCTGGCATTTGGGTTATTTTATACGAAAAAGAGCGTTGGCCTTCTGGAACGATTAACGTAGTTTGCATCACAGTTTCTTTTGTAAAATCTATTTGACCATAATCGTGAATATTTAAGCACACATATTGATGGTTATTTTTTTCAAAAAATGGTATCCCATAAATATTATCCTCGCTACGAACATAAAACAATAAATGATCTTTGCTATATGATAATGTAGCATCATAGCCACTCTTAGCCAACAAAAACCATTTTACGAGGGTATATTGATTATAGTTAGTTGCTTTGGGACTTAATTGTTCAGCAGTATTTCGTATTAACTGATAGTATAACCAGTCATTTAATTGCAATGATTTTTTCTTTTCTAGAAGTTGAGATATTAGTTGAAGATTATCAGAATTATTCATTTGGCGATAAAAATCAGCTATTGTTTCGTTAGACAATCCGTTTTTAATTGCAATTTTTGATTTAGTTAATTGATTCAGTTCTATAGAATCGCCTAAGAATTCAAACCGAATTGATTGAGAAAATCCACTGTTAGCAGTAGTTACAGCTATTATTAAAAATAATATAATATGTAGGATTTTGTAAAACATTGGATTTCTAATCCAAAGTTAATAAAACTTAACAATAAGATAATATTAAATTTTTGAAAATAGTATAAATAAATATAATTACCTGATAATTCTACCATCCTCCATTTCAATAATACGATGTGTACGAGCAGCAAATTCATTATCGTGTGTAACTATGAGTAATGTTTGATTGAACTCATCGGTTAGCTGATTAAATATTTCAAATACAATTTCACTGTTTTTCTTATCTAGATTTCCAGTAGGCTCATCACCCATAATTATAAGGGGATCATTGATGAGAGCTCTAGCGATGGCAACTCGTTGTTTCTGTCCACCTGAAAGTTGATTGGGCATCTTCAATGCCTGCTCATGTATATCTAAAATACGTAGCTTTTCCATGGCTCTATGTTCAATTTCTTTTAGCGAATATTTACCTAATTTTATTCCAGGCAACATGACATTTTTCAAAACAGAGAATTCATTCAATAAATAATGAAATTGAAAAACAAATCCAATTTTTTCATTTCGTACTCGAGCCAATTCTTTTTCTTTAAGCCCGGTCATTAATTGTTGATCAATGAGTAATTCTCCTTCATAGTCTGTATCCATAGTTGAAAGAATATATAATAAGGTAGACTTCCCACAACCTGACTTTCCTATCACCGATACAAAATCACCTTTATTAATTGAAAACGAAATATCTTTCAATATAGGTATGGTAATCGGATCATGAAAACTCTTATTGACAGACTTTGCTTGTAAAATTATTTCACTCATGTTATTTACCTCTTATAATATCTACTGGATCTATTTTGCTTGCTTTACGGGCAGGAAACAATCCTGCCAAATATGTAGTGACTAAAGAAAATGCAATTCCTATCATATAAAATTTGGGATTATAATTGACAGGATAAGTTTTAATGGTAGGTAATGCTGCTGTATTAAATGGTATTTGATCTATCAAATTGGATAGTAAAAATCCAAAAATCAATCCGAATAAACCTCCGAAAAAACCTATAGAAATAGCAATTGTGATGAAAATTCGTTTTACATCATTCCCCGAAAAACCAGTTGCTTTAAGAATAGCAATTGAATCCATTTTTTCATAAATCATCATGTTGAGTATATTATATATCCCAAAGCCTGCAACAATTAATAAAGTGATACCTACTGCATAAGATATAATAGTTCTGACACTACTCCCTGTTTCAAATTGTGAATTGGCTGTTTGAATATCTTCGGCATCAGTTTCAAACAATTTTTTATACTCTAAAGCCAGTGCTGGTGCGGCTAATATATCAAATAATTTCACATTGATATCTGTAATATAACTTACAGGCTTCCCCAATAATTTCTGTGTAGTACCTAAAGAAGCATAACTTTGAACCTTATCCAAATCGGCCAATCCCGACTGAAAATAACCAACCACTTTAAGCGATTGACGATCGCCTCTTGGTGTAGTTACTTGTATTACATCACCTATTACAGCTTGCATTTTATCGGCTGCGGCTTTTCCTAAAATAATGCTATTGGGTACATTTTTCAAATCCATATAATTACCCTGAGAAACATAATCTTGAAAATGAAATAATTTAGCTTCTGATTCCACATCAATTCCATTTATAACGCCATTGATATCAATGTTACCAATATTGTAAAAAACTTGTGCGGTTACTTTAGGCGATACACCAAAAACCCGCTTATCATTTTTCAATGCTTGCATTATTGCAGCTGTATTATCAATATTCTGTCCATTTCCACTTGGCTTAATACTTCGAATAAATGTATACCCTAATTCTTTACTGTATGATGCAGGCTGAATTGGATTAGGCTTAACTTCATTAAATAGTCGCACATGAGGTGTACGATTCAGCACAAGTCCATCAAGCAAATCATTAAGTCCATTCATAAAACCAAGTAATGTAATAAACATGGTAATACTAAACGTAACACCTACTGCTGCAATGAGGGTTTGTTTCCATCGAGCTAATAGTAACGCCTTGGCAATATCTGTGATTAGATTTGAATTCATTACTCTGGTAAATAAATTTTGTCTTCTTTGGTTAATCCTTCCAGTATTTCAGCCTTTTGATAATCTTTCAGACCAATTTTCACTTTCTTCTTTTCTTTACTCGAAATCATTACGAATTCATCATCAATCAAATATTTTCGAGGAATGGTCAATGCATTTTCCTTTGAATTCAAAACTATATTGGCCTCCAATGTAAGGTTAGGATACAATGCATTTGGTTGCTTTGTGAAACTAGCTTCTATTTCAAACGTTCTACTTTTTTCGTTCATAATTGGATTAATTTTGTCTACCACTGCTTCGAATACTTGACCTTTATAGCTGTCCATTGTTACAAATATTTTTTGACCTGGCATTACCTTTACTATATCATTTTCATCTACTTGCAAATACAACGAAAAACTTGTGGCATCACCTATAATTGCTAAGGGCATTTGAGGCGATATCATTTCGCCTTTCTCTTTTAATATTGAATAGATTTTACCGTTCGCTTCGCTTCGTACATTATAATCATCTAACATTGACTTACTGATTGATAAACTTTTCTTGCTTTGATTCGATGTGAAATTCAATTGTTTTTTCAATTCATTGTATCTAAGTTGAGCTGATTCATACGCCGACTTTGAATTTGCATAAGCTAGTTCGCGTTGTTCTAATTCATACTTAGTACCAATTTGATCAGCCCATAATTTTCGTTGTCGATTCAATACTAATTGATCATTCTCCATTTTCTTTTTACTCAACTCGATTGTCAAACTCAATTCACGCAGTTTATCCGCATTGGCTCTGATGTCTGCATTAGAAGCTGCTAATTGGGCATTATCTGTATTTAATTGGGATACATCATTGGAGAGTGAAAACAACACTTGCCCTTTTCGAACAAAATCACCTTCGCTCAACCATAGCTTTTGCAATATCCCACTTGATTTTGAAAATACCTGGTATTGGCCCAAGCTTTTAACCGATCCGGAAGCGTAAACCGACTCGGTAATTTTCTCAACGGTGGGCTGAGTATATTCTTGTTTTTTCTCACATGAAATCAAAAAGAATATTGAAAGAAAGATAACATATCTTGTATACATAATAATTATATAGTTACGATGAGTCATTTATAGAATGCAAAGTTAAACTTATTCTGATGTTGATTATTTACAAAATTGAAAAGTTGATTTATATCATATACATATCTTTAAATAGAAAATATTTTATAAACGATAGTTTAATGATAATCGACCTATTGGTCGAATATGATATGAAGTAAAATCAGTCATAGCTGAAATATCATATTTAAGACTTAAATTATTACACAAATTAACGGATGTACTCAAAGCAAAAAATGGCATAAAATCACTTTCAATTTCTGAATAACTACTATTATCTATTTCATTAAATTGGCTAAAGTAACTATCAGTAGTCTTAGTTGGATTTGCCCAAAAACCAATACCAGATGCAATGTCAAAACGTTTGTTTTGTAAAAAGGAATAATAATACCCCAATGAAATATCGTAGTTGGTCCACTTAGTATTTATTTGCCAATAGGATTGTCCAAAATTACTATTATCTGGATAAGTCGCATTCGCTTTTGCTATTTGAATCGATAATCGAGCTTGTAATCGTTTGTGTAAAGTAATACCAACATACAAAGCAGGAAAAGTTACATTGTACTTGTAATAACTATCTTTGAAAAAATCATTCTCGTTTTTATTTTTCTTAAATGCTATCAAGTGTTGCCATGATTTATATTTATTACTATAAGTATTTTGAGAGTAGGTGTATTGAATAGACCCAAGTCCAATACCAAATTCATAGCAAGTTTTGAACTTTGCGAAAAGATTTAGTTGAAAACCTACTAGTAATAATATGGAAATTAAAATTTTCACAGTCTATAACAACGTTAAAGGTATTATTTTGTTTCATAATCTACTATCAAAAAGAAAATTGTCCCTACTCTATTCTGATATTGAAGGAGGACTTACATTTGCATACAATGAATTTATTTTCTTCAAAAAAACCCTATATAATAGCTGGACCCTGTGGTGCCGAAAATGAACATCAAATGCTATCAATTGCCGAAGAATTTAAAAACCTTCCTATTGATATGATACGTGCAGGCGTATGGAAACCACGTTCTAAACCTGGAAATTTTGAAGGAATGGGTGAAACAGCCTTGCCATGGTTAAATCAAGTAAAAAAAATAGCTGGCAAACCCGTATGTATTGAAGTTGCCAATAGCATTCAAGTAGAACTAGCACTCAAATACAATATTGATGCTGTGTGGATTGGCGCACGCACCACCGTGAATCCTTTTGCGGTACAAGAAATATGCGATGCATTAAAAGGGAATCCGATACCTGTTTTAGTAAAAAATCCAATTAATCCAGACGTAGAACTTTGGAGTGGTGCTATTGAACGAATGATGGCCATAGGCATTACAGATATAGCAGCTATTCACAGAGGTTTCTCATCTTATGATTCGACCTCCAAATACCGTAATAAACCTATGTGGGCAATTCCTATAGAGTTAAAACGCAGATACAAAGAACTCCCTATTATTTGCGACCCAAGTCATATAGGTGGTAATCGAGATTTAATCGCACCTATTTCTCAGCGTGCACTTGATATGGATTTTGATGGTCTTATGATAGAAGTGCATCCTACACCCGATGATGCATTGAGTGATGCCAAACAACAAATAACTCCATCAGTCCTAAAGGATATTTTAGCGAATTTAATATTACGAAAACCCACTGTAGATTCTGATACCGAAATTGAAAATATACGATTAGTATTAGATTCCATGGATGCAGAAATAGTAGATATACTGGGGAAAAGAATGGAAATGGTCAAAAAATTGGCATTGATCAAAAAGAAATACAATATGCCTATATTTCAGCAAGATAGATGGTGCGAAATCATTGAGTCGAGAAATCAATGGGGAAAAGCAAATGAGTTAGATGAAACCTTTATTTTACAGCTTTATCAGCTAATACATGACAAATCCATTAAAACTCAATTTGATTTTCTACAAAGGAATGAAGAATAAAAATATACTACGTTAGGTTCCTCTCTTAGATTGTATTCACTGCTTTATACTATCAAATCTATCGTTATATTTGCACCCACTTATGGCACTCGAACACCACAGTAATCACAAAATGCGTTTTGATCAGCAAGCTGAAAATGCTGCTGAATTTGTGATTCCTTTTATTGAAAAAACCCTTCCCACAAAACCAAGTTTAAGAATACTCGAAATTGGCTGTGGTGAAGGTGGAGTACTCAAACCATTTTTCGAAAAAGGCTGTGAATGTGTAGGAGTTGATTTAGATCAAATGCGTATCGATCTAGCGCACGAATTTTTGTCTGAAGAAATAAAAAGCGGGCGAATGACCATCATGAACAAAAACGTATTTGATGATGATTTCAAACAACATTACAATCAATACTTTGACTTAATTATATTAAAAGATGTTATTGAACATATACATGATCAAGAAACATTTATGCCTTTCATGAAAACTTTATTGAAAGATAAAGGGCAAATATTCTTTGGTTTTCCCCCTTGGTATATGCCATTTGGTGGACATCAGCAAATTGCTAAGAAAAAATGGACCTCAAAACTCCCTTATTATCACCTGTTACCGATGGGGCTTTATAAATGGATACTAAGAAAAGCAGGAGAAAATGATCATACAATTGATTCACTTGTTGATGTAAAAGAGACCGGTATCTCAATTGAACGGTTTGAACGTATCAGTCGATCGTCGGGTTATGCAATCGTAAATAAACAATGGTTTCTGTTTAATCCTATTTATAAATACAAATTTGGAGTAAACCCACGTAAGCAAAACTGGCTATTTGGTGCAGTTCCTTTTGTGCGTAATTTCTTAACTACCTGCGCATACTACACCATTCAAAAACTTTAACAATCAGGATAGCAAACATTTCTCTAGTTCACATACTATTAGCAAATCCTTTTTAATCTTTGCAAAATACTTAAAGTCAAACATTTAATATAAAAACTATACATGAAAAAAATACTCTTAGCATTCTTATTTACGACTCTATCGATTAGTTTAATGGCACAAGGCGATCCAAAAGCAAAAGCTGTTTTGGACAATGTAAGCAAAAAAGTAAAATCACTCAAATCATTAAAAGCAAACTTCTCAATTACTATCACAGGTGCTAAAAATGCAAAACCTCAAACTAAAAAAGGGAATGTATTTATGAAAGGTGATAAATATTTCGTTTCACTTTCAGGTCAAGAAATATATTGCGATACCAAAACCATTTGGACTTACATGAAAGAAAGCAATGAAGTACAGATTAGTAGTTTTGATCCAAATGAAAACTCATTTACTCCTTCAAAATTATTTACAAATTTCTACGATAAAGAATATTCGTACAAATACATAGGCGAACAAACTGTCGGTGGTAAAAAGGTCGATGTGATTCATCTTACACCAACCAATAAATCAAAACAATATACGAAAGTAGAATTGATGATTGACAAAGCGCAAAGTGTGGTAGCTGGTGGTAAAATGTATGAAAAGAATGGCAATATATATCAATACACAGTAACAGGATATACACCAAATCCTGCATTACAAGATAACATGTTCATCTACGATGCAAAGAAACATCCTAAAGTGGAAGTAGTTGATTTGAGATAAGTAAATTAGACATGAGATGCAAGACATGAGATGTAAGACAATAGATCTAAGTTTCAAATAGAAAAGTAAGAATACCTTTATTCAATTTATTTAAAAAATTAATAAAAGCCAACTTTATACAGTTGGCTTTTATTAATGACATTATATCTCAAATCTCATGTCTCATTTCTCATATCTCATTTCACTTCAAATTCATCAATAAAAATAAACGTCGGATTACCTCTCCCCTCGTGCCATTGAGGCATTGGTCCAAAGTTTTTAGCTACGACTTTTGCATACTTATACATTTGTTTTTTTATCGTATAAAATTTAGCTTCGAACTTTGAGATAGTCGTAGTTTCACTATGATCGGATTTATTCGTTGGGATACTTTCAACTAAGGTCCAATTGACAGAGTCTTCACTTACGTAAAAGGCTACTTCTTTTGGATAAAAAATCCATGAATTTTGATCTTCGAGAAAATTAGCAGCTAATTTTTTAATCTCCTGAGGAGAATCAAAAGACATGATTACTTCTACATCTTGACCTTGATAGCCTTGCCAATCACCGGCACGCCAATTGAGTTTGCCATAGATACCATCCATCAACCCTTCAGCCCCACCTGCACTGTAAGATTTATTGTATTCATTGTGTAAAATAATTTTACGATCACTTGGGAGTTTTGTGAAGATGGCGGATTGGATGTGAGATTTATTTTTAATTAATTCTTCTATATCACGTTCATCTTTATCATAAGACTTTAATTTCATATAAAAACCTGAATAAAAACTTATAACAGAATTATCCTTAATATAAAAAGGCTTATCATATTCTATCAATTTTGAGTTGTTTAGCTTATAGAAAATTTGTTTATGTTGTCCAAGAATACCCATTTCTATTTTCAAGGAGTCTTTAAAAATTAGGTTGGAAGTTTTAATATAAGGATTAGAAGGTATTCCAATGTTAGGTAATTGTGCAAATTGACGATTTTTAAAAGTTGTATTAAATGAAACATATTTATATTTCAATAAACTGTCATGAAACTGAGTTGTTTTATTTACACAATAAAATTCATCGTTGTTGATTTTACTTTTTGAACGAACAAAAACAGTATGATTATTTATTAATACATGATCATACACAGGCTTTGTAATATCATATAAATTATTCCCAGGACAAGATGGATATATACCTAAGGTACTCAAAACATACCAAGCACTCATTTGACCACAGTCTTCATTACCTATTAATCCATCTGGCGAATTTTTATAAAAATCATTTACTATTGTATTAGTAATATCTACAGTTTTATGTTGTTGTTGTAAATAATTATTAAGATATGCAATGTGATGACTCGGTTCGTTGCCATGTGCATATTGGCCAATTAAACCTGTAATATCGGACTGCTCACGACCTTCAGTTTTTTCTTTTGCAGAAAATAAATCATCTAATTTATTTTTTAATTTCTCATGTCCACCTTGCAAAGATTCAAGCTGAAATATTTCATGTGGCACATAAAAACTATACTGCCATGCATTGGCTTCAGTGTAATTATTATCGACTGTATATGGTGAGAATGGTTCGTAAAGGCAGCCATTTTTTCTTGCGCGCATAAAGCCTGTTGTTGGGTCATACACATTCATCCAATAATGACTTCTGTTTTCGTAATATGCATAATCTTTATCCTTTCCCAAGGCTTTGGCCATTTGTGCAATACACCAATCGTCATAGGCATATTCCAATGTTTTACTCACACTTTCATGAGAATCATCCGACCGAACGTAGCCGTATTTATTATAACTCTCAAGCGCTTCAGCATCTGCAGCACCTTCCATGGCACTTAATTTCATCTTCATCTCAAGTCCCTCGCCTTCATAATCGGTATAATGTGTGGCAATACTCGTCATAGCTTCATACGCTTTTTCTACGTCATAGTCACGGATGCCTTTATTATAAGCATCCCATATTACACTTACTACATGATAGCCTATCATACAATTGGTTTCGTTGCTACTCAATTCCCATATCGGTAATCGTCCACCTTGTTCATATTGTTTGATAAATGTATTGATAAAATCATTGGTTCTTTTTTTATCTAGAATCGTCAGCAATGGATGCAAGGCTCTATAGGTATCCCACAAACTAAAGACTGTATAATAATCAAACTTGCCATCGGTATTGTGTATTTTATTATCCCTTCCGCGGTAACGACCATCCACATCATTGTATAAAGATGGATGAATCATACAGTGATACAGTGCTGTGTAAAAAACAATTTCTTTGTCTTTGTTGCGACTATTTTCACTTTCCTGTAGTTGTATCTTAGATAATTCCTTTTCCCATTCACTTTCTGCTTTTTTTTGATACGAATCAAAATTCCAATTATTTTCTGGCATTTCAGCTTCAAGATTTTTATGGGCTCCATCTTCGTCTACACCCGATATGGCACATTTAACTGTTAAATAGCCAGCATTTGCTGGATTAGGCTTTTTTGTATTTCCTTGTAATTTAATGATACAATGCAATGATTTATCCAATCGCACTACACTTGTATTACTACCCGATTTCAATTCTTCATATTGTATTTCTTCAATAGGCGATGAAAATTTAATCTCAAAAAATACCTTTTGATTTTTAGCCCACGCTTTTGAAAATCGATACCCACGTATGGTAAATTCATCTACTTGTTCCATTTTACTATCCAATACTTCATCACGATGTTTTAAATCCAATACAACGAATTGTTCATCTTCCTTTTGAAAAGTATAACGATGGATACCTCCATGCAAGGTAGAAGTCAATTCTACATTTACTTTTGGGTCGTCTAGAAATACTTGATAATAACCAGCATGTGCTTGTTCATTCTTATGCGAAAATCGTGATGCATATTGATATTTATCCATCAACATTCGCTTCGTAACTGGCATAAGTAAAATGTCGCCATAGTCACTACAGCCAGTACCACTTAAATGTGTATGACTAAAGCCATATATTACTGAGTCGGAATAATGATAACCACTGCATCCATCCCAGCCATCGAGACGTGTATCTGGACTTAATTGACAAGCACCAAATGGCATCGTAGGACCTGGAAATGTATGCCCATGACCACCAGTACCAATAAATGGATTAACTTTTTGATGAAGTTGACTAAATGCAGTTGGCAATAGGCAGTCTGCTAATGGCAAAATTAAATTCAGAAAAATGATGTAAAATACAAATCGTTTCATTGAGTAAAGATAACAAAATGAGTAGAAAGTTAAAAACGATTTAAGATGTGAGATAGGAGATGTGAGATGTGTGACGTGTTAAGATTAATAAAAGATGACTTAATGACAACTTAGAGGAATAAATCCTATTAATATTCCATAAAAGAAAGTAAAATAAAATATGTAAAAACCTAAAATTGAAAATCTCACACATCTCATATCTCCCATCTCAAATCTCATATCTAGTTACGCTAAATAATACTTTGATCGTTTCATCAATAGCAATAAAAAGAACAAAAATATACATGTGCCATATTGAGTTTCAAATAATGGCTCTATCATCATAGCAAATAGTAAAATCAGACAAAAACTGAAATAAAGAAAATCATTCTTTTTAACGATTTTAAAAATAAAAAATAGCATTGATATAAGATAAATTATACCAAATACCCCCACTGCCATGCCTGCCATCAAAAACTGATTGTGAGGCAATAAAACATTCACTTGATTATCTTGAAATCCTAACTGATACTTACGCTTCATTTCGTTGAATACGTCTCCTACCCCAACACCGATAATGGGACTTTCCTGTATTGATTCTAATGCATATCGATAGGATATCAATCGGCCCTCATCACTTATATTAGCTTCTTTTTCATTATTGGACATTTGATTGATTGAATATTGAAAGTATCCAATTTTATTTTTGAATGAAGGCAATAACGCATACATCACAAAGGGCAATACAAGACATATAAGCAAAGCCAATATACCTGCTTTTTTATATTGTACAGAAAACAACATATATAATATAAATAATAAAGCCACTAAATAAAAAGAAACAACACCTGTTTTGGCAGCTAAAATATGAATATAGATAACATCTAATAATACGACTGCAATTAATAAGAACCGAAGGCCTGCTTTCTTATAACGTGAAAAAAGATCTACACTAAAACAAATACTCATCACTACAGCAATACTGAATCGTATATGATCATTTTTAAATGGCGTTGGAATTAATTTAGAATAGCCATACCCAATATCGTACATATCTTTTTGTTGCAAATACAAATATAGACTCCAAAATATTCCAGCTAAATTCAATACAATGAACAACACTATTAATCGGTCATACCATTTTGATTCCCAACGAGTAACCGAAAAAAATGAAAAAGGCAAAACTAAAAATGGAATCATGATTTGCATCCGCTCACTGAAATACATTTTATCCTCACTCCAAAAATATGAGATTAGCATTAAAAAGAAATAGCCCGTTATTAATAATAAATGTTTTTTTTCTAAGAAATGGTTGAAATTTTTAATTAAATTGACATTAATAATCGAATTAGCCAATAATAACATCATGCCAATACTCATCATTGCCCTTGAGATATACATGCCTAATATGACAATTACACATGCTCCAAAAGCTATCACATCGTGAGGGAGAATTTGCAGGAAATTATATAATTTATTTCTCAATGAATAAGATGCGAATAAGTTTTAAATGTTTTCACGAAAGTAAAGATGATAAGTTTTACTTTTGTCCGACAACGAATATATAAACTAAAATTCAAATCCAATTATTGTGCAAGACACAATTTCATTTATAAAAAATATCGGCGAAGGCAATTTTAGAAGCATTGCGCAAGCAATTACTTTAGTTGAAAATAATCTAGATGGAAGTAGTGAATTACTATTACAGCTTCATTCAAACCCAACAACTAAAGTAGTAGGCGTAACAGGTCCTCCTGGTGCTGGAAAAAGTACGCTGATCAATGCATTACTTTCAAGTCTTGTGAAACAAAACAAGAAAATAGCCGTTTTATCAATTGATCCTTCTTCCCCATTTAATTATGGAGCATTGTTGGGTGATCGTATCCGAATGAGTGAATTTTACTTAAATCCTAATGTATATATTCGCTCGTTGGCAAGTCGGGGATCATTGGGAGGATTGAATGCAACAATTATAGAAATACTAGATGTATTAAAATCATCTGTATTTGATTACATATTAATCGAAACGGTGGGTGTTGGTCAAAGTGAAGTTGAAATTGCCGGTATAGCAGATACCACCATAGTTGTAATGGTACCTGAGGCAGGCGATGAAGTACAAACGATGAAAGCAGGTGTAATGGAAATTGCAGATATATTTGTTGTAAATAAATCGGACAGAGCGAATGCAGATGAATTTGTAAAAAATTTAAAGTACTTAGCTCATTCCAAAGCAAATGAATGGGAAGTGCCTGTAGTAAAGTGTATTGCAACAGAATATATAGGCATAGATGAATTATTAGAGAAAATTGAATCCCATCACAACTATGCATCTTCCAATACAACAAAAAAAGCGGCTATGCTTACAGAAAAAGCGTATCAATTGATTCAACATAAGCGAATGATTGACATTCAAAAAGATGAATTGACAAATCAGATTCAATCGTTAATCAATCAGAATCAATTTCATTTGTATCAATTTGTCAAATCGTTTCAATAGCCAAGGAATTTATCAATCGTGGTTCTGAAACACCAGTATATTCGATACATACTCGATTTATAATTTCTACAATCTCGCCTGTTTGAATATATGTTTCATAATTAAAAGGCAAATCCAATACTACATATCGATACTGATGATGATTTAATTGTTGTGACTCAATCCATTCAAATTTTTCTCTATGTTCCAAATCATGTAGAATAAAATTCTTTGGTTTTATTTTATGTTGCATATAGTAATCTATCGCAAGCAAGGATTCCATGATAGTATCCTCAAGATAATTTTGCTTAATATACTGATGAGCAACTTCATAAATATTCATTAAGGTATGTTTATGATAATCGTATTTCAATTCAAAAGCAATTCCTATTCCCAGTAAAAAATCAAAACAACTATACCGATTCGTGACGTACTTCAATGTATGAATAATTCTTTTTTTATTCCAATAAGCTTCCAAGGCAAATTCTAATTGGGTAATCTGATATAACTCTTCTTTACTCAAATATTTACTTTGGATGATTTGATAAGGTGGATGAGGATCAAATACGTAATCATGTTCAAGGTATTTTTCTCTTACAGGTGTTCCTTTCAAAAATTTCAAAAAACCCAATTGTAACTCAGGTGGGAACAGTTTAAAAACTTCTTCAAAACTATATTTAATGTCCTCCCAATAATCGAGTGGCAAACCCACAATCAAATCCAAATGCATTTCAATTTTACTTCTTACTTGCTCAATAACACCTTTAGTCTTAAAGAAATTTTGTTTTCGACTAACTTCCAAGTTAGCTTTCTGATTCACTGTTTGAATACCTATTTCAAATCTAAAAAGTCCAGGTGGGACAATATCATTGACATAGCGGATAATATCAGGATGAAGAATATCGGCTGTTATCTCAAACTGAAATATATTTCCTTGCTTATGATGATCAAGTATGAATTGAAATATTTCAATTGTAAAGTCTTTTTTCACATTGAACGTACGATCGAGAAATTTAATGGTACGACCATGTTGCATCAAATACAATAAATTATCCTTGATACGATCCATTGTTAAGTAACGTACTTTGTTGTCCAAACTTGCCAAACAAAATTCACATTTATATGGACAACCTCTGGATGTTTCTATATACAATACTTTATTTAATAAGTCTTTCGGGTCATCATCAATGTAAGGATTAATATGTTCTAAATCGATTAGTTGAAAATCTTCCTGACATGGCAGATAGAAAATTTGATTATTGTGTTTTGAAACAATGCCCGGTATTTTATCATTGTTGGGAAATTGTTCTAAAAATCGAGAGAAAGGAATTTCTCCTTCACCTACAACTATATAATCAACTTCATCGAGCATGATAACAGGTTCGTATTCATAACTTACCTCAGGTCCTCCAAGCATAATTTTTGTTGCAGGATTCAACGCTTTAATTAGTCTACATACATCCAATGTTTGCGTAATATTCCAAATATAACAACTCAATGCAACCACATCATATTGAGCACAATAAGCAGCTATTTCATCCTTATCTTCCTTAATAGTAAATTCTTTCCAAGCTAATCCATCAATATGTTTGTTCAATTGATACAACAATCGAATAGCAAGGTTGCTATGAATATACTTTGAATTTAGTGTGGCAAGTAGAGTTCTCATGAATATGAGCGAAGATACTATATTCTTTTGCTAGTGGTAAAATCAACATAAGAAATGATTTCTAAATTGTTATAAATGCAAAAGGGTAAATCATCAATCGATAGATAAGCCAAGTATACGTTAATCGCCAGTCCATATCAGCTATTTTCAATCGTTTGCGATGATCTAAAAACATCCAAGCATAGACCATTCCATAACAAAATGGCTGTAATAATTGAATTTGGATATGGAAATAGGCAAGCAAACTCAATCCTAAACCAAAAAAACCAAGCATTAAAGAACCTAGAAATGAAACTAACGAAACATGTCCCAAATAATCATACCAATTACGCTCACCTAGTAACAAACAAACAATCCATTGAAACAAAAGTTGCCCTATAAAATAAATACTATCTCCATATACAGGATTTCCAATAAAGAATGAAGATAGATGACGTGTGAAATAATGTCCTACGATTAAGTTGACAACAACAGCACAAAAAAGAATAAATACTATTCGCCAAAACCAATTTCGAGATGGATTACAACTTGCAGTTTTATTGCATGAAACAGGTATGACTATTTTACGATTATATGAAATAAAATTATACAATTGTTCAAAAAACCAATGAATGAATTTAAATTTCAAAAAATAAGATACAATCCAAAAATTGGTTCCCAACACTTTTGCAAGGCTATCTATATCTTAATAAACTTCACCATTGATTCTATTCACTAATGCAATTTTATTTCGAGCTAATTCAAAATCAACCAATGGAAAGTTTGCTTCATCAACTTCTTGAAATGCTATTCTCCCATTTTCGTCTAGTAGTTTATACTTGAGAAAAAGATTAGTATACCAATGACATAAAGGACAATCTTGATCATATAGCAAGGTATAATTAGTGAGTGTTTTCATGATTTATTTGACTGAAATTCAATATTTCAAATAGTGTGATAAATAAATAAAGCAAGGACAATATGATTGCTGAGAAAAACAATAAATAAATGACTCCCCAAAATAATTCGTTCAACAAAATTAAAACCATTGATGCTGCCATCACATGATGAACTATTAATAGAAACTTATATAATTTTCGTGCTGAGGATGAATTGTATTGAGGTGCATATGCTCTATGCAGAAAGAAACTACTCATTTGTGTAATCGCAAACAAGCCAAATATCGTGCATTGTACAATAAATGAATAATCTTGAATATAATCAGCGTTGTAATTCATTAAGGATAAGTGACCAAAAAATAATACAATCAATGCTAGCTGTATATACAAATCAATTTTTTTCCAGTTTAAAAGTGTTAGTTTCATGATGAATTTATTTTAAAAGTTTTACAATAGCGCCAAAAAATTTATGTTCTTCTGCTTTAATCAATGTATCCACTGCTGAATCCATTTTGGTAACAACAGTATGAATACCGTTCACCATTTCCAAAAACTCTTTTGCTTCCGAATTTCGTTTATCCTCATCAATATCTGTTAGGATATTCAATGATGCTATGAGGGGTTGTATTTCTCTACGTTTTCGTTCTTTTGCAATACGTTTTGTAACTTCCCATATATCTTTTTCGGCTTTGAAATATTCTTTACGATCACCGGTTTTAATTTCTTTATATACCAAATTCCAATTCATCAACTCACGCAAATTCATATTGGCATTGCCTCTAGATACTGATAATTTTACCATAACATCCTCAGTTGATAAGGACTCGGGACTTATTAATAAAAGTGCATGTACCTGCGCCATAGTACGGTTGATACCCCAACTACTCCCGAGTGCTCCCCACAATTGGGTAAATTGTTCTTTTGCTTCTTGTAATTTCATGACACAAAGATACTAAAATTTCAATATTTTCTGAAAGTTTAGTAATTTATTTTAAAATAAAATCTATCTTTACAAAAAAATCAACTATGGCAACCAATTTTTTGACCGCTGAATGGAGAAAACTTTTAATGATAAATTATGCTGTAGACAAAAAAATACTAGATCCTTACTTACCCAAAGGCACCGAATTAGATACATGGAATAATATCTGTTATATCAGCTTAGTCGGATTTATGTTTCAAGATGTGCGAATCAAAGGTTTTAAGATCCCATTTCATACTAATTTCGAGGAGGTTAATCTTCGATTTTATGTAAAATCATTTCAAGATGGTGTATGGAAACGGGGTGTTGTATTTATAAAAGAAATCGTTCCTAAACCCGCAATAACATTTGTTGCCAATACAATTTACAAAGAAAATTATCAAACGTTGAATATGAAGCATCGTTGGGATGAATCGAATCAAGAGCTTCTGACAAGTTATAGCGTCCTAAAGAAAAAATGGTATGAATTACAAATAAAAACTAATAAACATCCAAAGGCAATTACGTCAGGCAGTGAAGCAGAGTTTATAACAGAACATTACTGGGGCTATGCTAAAATCAATGAAAATGAAACCAATGAATATCAGGTGGAACATCCTATATGGGAAGTTTACGATACACTGGATTATAAAGTAAATGTAGATTTCAAGGATTTATACGGAGATGAATTTGATTTCTTAAACAATCAAAAACCACTCTCTGCATTTTTAGCAGAAGGTTCACCTGTAGTTGTAAATGAGGGTAGAAAATTAAATTTAGAAAATATTAATCCTAATCGACTTTTCTAAAAATCACACTTGCATTATGACCACCAAAACCAAACGTATTGCTTAATGCAGCATTGACTGTTCGTTTTTGAGCAGTATGAAATGTAAAATTTAATTTAGGATCCAATTGATCATCATCGGTAAAATGATTAATCGTAGGAGGTACTATATCATTATGAACAGATAAGATAGAGGCAATGGCTTCTATTGCACCTGCAGCACCTAATAAATGGCCTGTCATTGACTTAGTAGAACTAATATTTAAATTATAAGCGTGTTCTCCAAACACTTTTTGTATGGCAGTAATTTCTGCAATATCACCCAAAGGAGTCGATGTACCATGTACATTGATATAATCAACTTCTGTAGGTTTCATATTCGCATCATCTAATGCACCATTCATAACTAAAATGACGCCTAATCCTTCAGGATGTGGCGCTGTAATATGATATGCATCAGCTGAGCAAGCCGAACCAACTAATTCTGCATAGATTTTTGCTCCACGCTTTTTGGCATGTTCATATTCCTCTAATACAATGGCACCGCCACCTTCACCTAATACAAAACCATCACGATCTTTATCAAAAGGACGAGAAGCCGTTTTGCAATTATCATTGTTTTCACTTAATGCTTTCATAGCATTGAATCCTCCAACTCCAGGCGGTGTAACTGCTGCTTCTGAACCACCACATACGATTACATCAGCTTTGCCAAGTCGTATAAAATGTGAAGCATCAATCAATGCATGAGAAGAGGAAGCGCAAGCGCTTACTGTACAATAATTAGGTCCGCGAAAACCATATTTCATTGAAATATGACCTGCAGCGATATCAGATATCATTTTTGGAATAAAAAATGGATTGAAACGAGGTGTACCATCACCGGCAAAAAAACCTTTCATTTCTTCGTAGAACGTACCAATACCACCAATTCCAGAAGCCCAAATTACACCTACTCTATCTTTATTGATAGAATCGTCGGTATTTAAATTGGCATCAGCTATTGCTTGGTCACTACTGACGATGGCCAATTGCGAAAAACGATCAATCTTGCGAGCTTCTTTTCTGTCCATGAAATCTTCAGGGACAAAACCTTTTACTTCGCAAGCGAATCGAGTTTTGAATTTTTCAGCATCAAATAAGGTAATAAAATCGGCGCCAGACACACCATTACAAAGTCCATTCCAGTAATCCTGTATGTTATTGCCTATGGGCGTTAAAGCGCCGATTCCAGTAACGACTACACGTTTTAATTCCATTCTGTAGTACGATAAATTTATTTTGCGTATTCTTCCAAGTAAGTCACTGCTTGTCCTACTGTTGAAATGTTTTCAGCCTGTTCGTCAGGGATAGAAATATTGAATTCTTTTTCAAATTCCATGATTAATTCTACTGTATCTAATGAATCGGCTCCTAGATCGTTTGTGAAACTTGCTTCATTTACAACTTCAGCTTCGTCAACGCCTAACTTGTCAACGATAATTTTTTTAACACGTGCTGCTATTTCTGACATTTTAATTGAGTTTAGACTGCAAAAATATACTTTTAGTTCAAACGAGGAAATATTATTGGCACTTTGTTAATAAATTGTATTAAAAATAGGACAAATTAATGCTTTCTTCGACTCGACCGATAGTCCCAAGGTGCTATTGCATTTGATTTGCTCCAAATTCCAATTTTTTGATTTCTAGCAAATTGTTCAGCTTGTGCAAAAGTTTGGTCGCTCGAATACTTTTTAAAGTGCCAAGCCATCCCTTTTTGTACCATTATTAGATTTATGTACAAACCATTTTGATAGGTATGCCCCAAAATTCGTTTATTTCGATCCAATTTATCATATATTACCTTGACATCTTTTCCGAAAATCAACGCTGATAATGTTTGTTTGGATCGTTGACCAAAATCTTGGCTTTTCTCAGGTGCGTCGATATCGGTCATCCTGATTTTATACGTTGTATTTCCGTTGATTAATATCTCATAAGTATCACCATCTAAAATACGTACTACCTTACCATGCAAGATTGACTGAGCATACGATACATTCGTAAAAGCAATTACAATGAGCATAAAAAACAACTTCAATGTCCACATATTTAATAAGGTATAAATTTTAATAATAGTTCTATTTTAAATCAACCGATATCACTTTCACTTTAACTGGAATGCTATTCAAGGTACCTTCAGACTGCACCATTCCTACACCTTGTGCATAGTAGTTGTCACTCGTAAGTGTTACATTATTGGTAGTGGTATTTTTTCGCTCTTGATAAACTTTCAACACATTTTTAAAGGTAAATCCATCCAATGAAAACACAGGAAATTTTTCTTTCATGGTATAGGAATATTGATCATCACCATTTACACCACCTATCCACGTTTCATTTACATTTTTAGACGCATCCAAAATCAATAATTCCATTTTAGTGGTTGATGAGGTCAATACAGAATAATACTTGTCACCATCTTGACGAATGAATTGATTCCCCTCTGCTTCACTGTTGAAAGCCTGATATGTTTTACCATTTATGACAGTATCATAGGTAAGCCGAGTTGTATTGTAGGTTGTTTTATTTACAACCGCGATGGTCATTTCATAAGTCCATTTAGAACCTGGCACACGTGGCTGATAGGTCAACGAATCTTTGCTGTTGTTTGTATTGACGGTCTCAATTTTAGATTTTTTGCAAGAAAAGAATGTAGCTAATACAAGCATTGAAAGTAAAACATATCGCATATTTTTTAGATTTTGTTTCACGAATATAAGAAACTAATTCTAAATACTCACAATTTTAAAAATGATTTATTCACTCCAAACCTTAGTGCCTTCGCTGCAATTGGCACAGATATCAATATTTTTTCTACCTGCAATTAGTTTTTTACGAAATTCTTTGTACGTATCGCTGTGCCATACTTCAAGGAAACTATCCTTTTTCAAATCGCCCAATCGATGATCGGCGTCTTTGTCAAAACAGCAAGGTACAACTAATCCATCCCAACTGATTACACAAGCATGCCATAGTTTCCAACAATTATTTTCTAAAGAATTTTTAATTTCATAGGTTCCATCGGGCATTTTTCGATAGCGTGAAAATTTATCGATTGTCGGAATCAGCGAATTTCCATTTTTGTAATCATAAATTTGAGCCGTTTTGAAACGTACATCGTCTACACCTATTTCAATTGCTAGCTTCTTCACATCTTCAATCTGATGTTCATTGGGTTTCACTACTAAGAATTGAAAAAACACATATGGCTTTTTGGAATTCAATTCTTTTTTCCACTTTACTATATTGCGGGCTCCTTCCAATACTTTATCCAGCTTACCGCCTATTCTGTATTGTTGATAAACATCCTGTGTAGTACCATCTATGGAGATAATCAATCGATCGAGACCACTTTCTACGGTACGTCGTGCATTTTCATCGTTGAGGTAATGCGCATTGGTACTTGTGGCAGTGTATATTTTTTTATCAGAAGCAAACTTCACCATATCCAAAAAAGCTGGATTGAGATAAGGTTCACCTTGAAAATAAAAAATCAAATACATCATGTCTTTGTGAAGCTCTTCGATCGTCTTGGTAAAAAAATCCTTTTCGAGCATGCCTATAGGGCGTGTAAATGCTCTTAATCCACTCGGACATTCCGGACATCGTAGATTACAAGACGTAGTAGGTTCAAATGAAATTGAAAAAGGAACACCCCATTGTATAGGACGTTTCATCCATTTGGTCAAATAAAAACTCGATAGGACTTTGAATCCATTCCAACATCGACGGAATGTGAGTTTGGTTAAAAAATTAAGACTGTCGGTATAGTTGATTTCAGGCATGAAGTGGCAAATGTATGATAGAAATTTCAAATCCTATCTCTATCGTTACTCGTATAGGCCTAGTGCGGGAAATCGAAGAACGTCAGCTCGCTAAAAGTACGAAGGTTCAATAGAATTCCAAATGATCAATTTCTTCCTAAAGCCCGCATTAGGCTTATGCGCTCTTATAGGGCGTTTTTCTTGTCATTCGTCCATTTGTTCTACTTCTTAATTTGAGATTGGTAGGCAAAATACAATGTTCCATTATCTACAAAGTCCGTATTTATCCACCGGTGGCTGGCCCCAAATATTATTTTTAACTCTGTAAATAATTTCGCAGTCTGTCAATTGTCCACAAATAGAATCCGGTTGTCCCCAACCGAAATTACAAGTCCCAATTTGCTTCCCATCTTTGTCGAAAACCACACCACCAGCGTCATAAGCATTTAGTCCTGCACTGTAAACTGTTTCTCCGTTGTGTTTACATTCACTAATTTGTCCGTTTTTGTAGGTCTTGTAAAGTTTTTTTATTGTCTGTTTGTTTTCAAAGTCGTTTTTCTTGCAACTTGAAATTCCAATTGTCAATATCAACGTTAAAATGGTCAAAAGTTTAAATTGTCTTTTCATATTGTTTGTGGTTTTAAAATGCCCTATAACACATTTGTATAGAGCATGAATTATATATATATCACGGATTTTCTATACTACTTTATTTACATGCTTCAAACCAATAATATTTAATCTTTCAAACTAAATTGAATCGGCATAGTAAAATTCACTTTAACAGGGATATCCCTTCTAGTGGCTGACTTCCAATTCGGCATTATTTTAATTAAACGCAGTGCCTCAGCTTCTAGTGATTTGGAACCACTTGTATTTCTCAATACTTTATATTCTGAAAGTTGTCCTTTTTCATCAATTAAAAAATTTAAAATCACATATCCTTCTACTTTATTTTTTTTATCCTCAACAGGATATCTCATTTGTTGCTTCAAAAAATTGGACAATGCTATATCGCCTCCATTGAATTCAGGCCATTCATCAGCTTTAGTATAAACTTCTTCTTTAGACAAAGTCCATGCATCTAGTTTTACAAATTTCGTTAAGATATTACCATCTGACTGTTCTATATAAATGGTATCATACAATTTCGCTGATTGAGAAGTAGGATTTATGCCGTAATTCATAATTTCGTCCGATTTGTTTTTTATCGGAATATGTTCTTCTATTTTCATAAGAATATCACCATTAGGCTGTTCCACAAAAATGGTATCATACACTTTTGATGATTCATTTATAGGATTTAAGGGATCAGTCATTATAACCCTTACTTGCGAAAAAGTTTCAAATGAAATTACTTGTAACAAACAAATACTACATACTACTTTGATAAAACATGTAAATGATTTCATAACTCATTATTTTGTTGAGAATTAAAAATACGGAATTTATTTTGCATGAGATTAAAAAATCAAAATAACTGTTATTCACTATTTTCAGCAGTTTCAATTCAATGTGGAGGATATCACTTCCACATATCCAAGTATTCGACCATTTAACCTACCAAAACTAGTCTATAACATTTTCTTATAGCTACTATCTATTAATATTTCTATTTTTGGTCACTTCTAATATTATGCAAAAAATATATCTTATAATAGCTTCTATCCTATTCATGTCATTGAATGTAGATGCACAGACATACACTATAACTGGTAAAACGCTAGATACCATGAATGTAAAACCGATTGTGTTTGCTTCTGTTTCTTTGATTCGTCAGTCAGATTCAATCTTGATTACAAGTACTCGTACCAATCAGCAAGGTGTTTTTAATTTGAAAACTAACAAAGCTGACAAATACATCATTCTAATTGCACATGGCACTTTTGTGGATTATGTAGATAATATTGAACTAAAAGAAGGCGATAAAACTAAAGATTTAGGTAATATCAATATGTATCAACGTGGTCAATTGCTCAAAGAGGTGATTATTAAAAATTCAGCAGCCATTAAAATAAAAGGAGATACACTCGAATACCTTGCTGATAGTTTTAAGGTGAAACAAGGTGCCGTAGTTGAAGACTTATTGAAAGTACTTCCTGGCATACAAGTAAATAAGCAAGGTGAAATTACCGCTATGGGCGAAAAGGTAGAAAAAGTATTGGTTGATGGTGAAGAGTTTTTTGGTGACGACCCTACTGTTGCCACTCAAAACCTTCAATCAAAAGTGGTAGAAAAAGTTCAAGTATTTGATAAAAAAAGTGAGCAAGCAACCTTTACTGGTTTCGACGATGGTGAAACGCAAAAAACCATTAACCTGAAACTAAAAGACAATATGAACCATGGAGTATTTGGTAAGGTGGCACTTGCAGGTGGTTGGGAAGATCGATGGGAAAATCAAGGCATGATCAATGCATTTAAAAACAAACGACAAATGAGTGCCTATGGCTTAATGAGTAGTAATGGACGAACAGGATTAGGATGGCAGGATAAAAATACCTATACAGGTAGTGGCGGCGGTATGCAAATGGATGAAGATGGAGGCTTCATGTGGACCTTTTCGGATGATGAAGATGATAATACAGGAAGAGGTGGCATGTCATCACCCGAAGGAATTACCAAAGCGTGGACAGGTGGATTACATTATGCCAATAAATGGAACGAGAATCAACATCATTTGAATGTTAACTACTCCTATGGATTAATTAATAGAACCAAGAAAGAATATAGTTTTACACAAAATCTTCTACCAAATAGCTCCTATTTTACCAATGATACATCCAACTCATTTAGTAGCAGAAATATTCATAAAATAACTGCACGTCATAATTGGAACATAGATTCTGCAACGACCTTAATATATAATTTGAACACTCGACTTTCGTTCAATGAATCTGAAACATACAATGCTACAAACAATATTACACCTACCGAAGTTCCTATTAATACTAGTCAACGGGATAATAATAGCAAATCAACCACCACGCGTGTTTCAAATCAAATAACGGTGAATCGAAAATTCAAGAAAACTGGACGAACTATCTCATTAAACACCTCATATGTGTATAATAATAACGATGCCGATGGTATGCTTGATGGAAATAATTCATACCAACAAAGTTCTTCTACAATTTATGAAAATTTAGACCAGAAAAAGGTTCAAGGACTTGAGCAAAATACATTAACTGCTGAATTGACCTATACAGAACCTTTATCAAAAAAGTTCTTATTAAAAACATCCTATGGATATTCATCTGACCAAAGTCAGTCACAAAAATCAACATTGGTAAAGCCTACATTGACAGATGATTATAGCAAACGCATTGATTCTTTGAGTAGTGATTTTAATTCAAATGTATTTAGTCATACAGTAGGTACCGAATTGAAATACAATGAAAAGAAATACAATTTGGCTGCCGGTGCAAGAGTAAGATATTCAATATTTCATCAAGATGATTTGGTACGTAAACTTAATTATGATTATAATCGAATCAATGTATTCCCTGTTCTTCGATTCAATTATAAATTTGATCAATTCAGTCGTTTTAGTTTTACTTACAATGGTTCTACACAGCAGCCTAGCATAACTCAAATACAACCTGTACAAGACAATAGCAATCCGTTGAACATATATATTGGAAATCCAAATCTAAAAATGGGTTACAACCAAAGTTTCAATGTGACTTTTTTCAATTACAAAGTATTATCAAGTAGAAGTATCTATAGTGGTATTAACTTTTCTAATAATTTCAATAATATTTCTATCAATAGAGTATTTGATCAGCTAGGTAGAATCATTAATCAATACATTAATATTAATGGTGGTTACAATGCTTCTTTATGGGGTGGTATCAATACTAAAATACCTAAAACCATTTTTGATGGACGCTTAAATGTTAGTGGCAATTTGAATCATACACCCAATATAATCAACAATGTAAAAGGAATCACAAATACATATAGCATCACATTTACGCCTGGAATTTCCTATACACAAAACGAAAATATGAATTTAAGTTTGGACCTCGGAACCATGTATAACAATTCGCAAAGTTCAGTACGTTCAAATGGTGGCATAAAGTACTTTTCATTTACCCCTTCTGCATCTGCCTCATACATTTTCAAAGAAGTAATTGAATTGGGTACAGATGCAGATTATCAATTTAATCCAGCCGTGTCACCTTATAAAACAAACTTTAGTCGTTTAATTTGGAACAGTTATGTTTCGTACAAAATGCTAAAAAAGAAAAACCTTCAATGGAAACTGAGCGTGAATGATATGTTGAATCAAAACCGTGGCTATGAACGCACCACGACCAACAATTATAATACAGAACGATTCTTTCAAACCCTTGGCCGCTATTGGATGGTTGGTCTTGTATGGAATTTTAGTTCGGGCCCAATGGCCGAAGCTCAAGCCAATCAAGGCGGTGGCATGGGTCGTCCTAAAATGGGTGGTGGTAAAGGTGGAGGTCGACGTATGGGACGTTAATTTTTTATAGATTAAAAAAATAGAAACAATCAATGAAAACAATCAATTTATATATAGCATTTTTACTTTGTATAGTTACAAGCATTGCGCGTGCAGATAATAAAGAAACACCTATACCTGCTGTTACATTCAAAGGTAAAATTACATTTGAACGCAAAACCAATGTGCATAAACAATTGGACGACATGATGAAGGGCAACCAAGGAGGTGGCATGATGGATCAAATGAAAAAAAATATACCAAAATACAAAACAGATGTATTTGAATTATTTTTCAATGAAAAACAATCACTGTACAAGCCTGCACCGAATGGAATTACTGAAAGTAAAATGATGATGGGCAACTCCCCTGCTGATCGCAATATCATTTTAAATGATTTCGAAAAAGATAGTTCTATTTCAGAAAAAAAAGTATTTGAAAAAACCTATTTAATTAAAGATTCATTGCGAAAAAGTGAATGGAAAATAACAGAAGAATTTAGAAAAATAGCTGGCTTCAATTGTCGAAGAGCCGAAACGATCATCATGGATTCAATCTATGTAATTGCATTCTACACAGATGCTATCATGACACCAAGTGGACCAGAAGGATTCAATGGCTTACCTGGCATGGTATTGGGCGTTGTAATGCCGCGATTGAATACAACTTACTTTGCTACCAAAGTAGATAATTATCTTCCTTCGGAAAAAGATATATATGCTCCAAGTAAAGGAGATAAAAAAACAAATGTACAAGTTGAAAAAACTATGCGAGAAAGCATGAAGCAATGGGGGCAATATGTAGATCGTATGCTTTGGTATATTTTTATTTAGAACTCAACTATTTTATTTTTGCATATTCCCTAGAATATCATTTTTATTATTTTAATTCTACCCTTACTTTTGCGCAACTTAAAAAAATCAAAAGCAATGGCAGATAAAATTACAATGAGTTCCAACGGGAAATTAAATGTCCCTAATCATCCAATTATACCATTTATACAAGGTGATGGCATAGGACCAGATATATGGAGTGCTAGTGTACGAGTATTTGATGCTGCAATTGCAAAAGCCTACCATGGTGAAAAAAAGATTGAATGGAAAGAAGTTGTGGCTGGCGAACGAGCTTTTAAAGAAACTGGAAGTTGGATGCCCGAAGAAACCATGCAAGCTTTTAAAGATTATCTAATTTCAATCAAAGGTCCCTTGACAACCCCTGTTGGAGGTGGTATACGTAGTCTTAATGTCGCATTGCGTCAAGAGTTAGATTTATATGTATGCTTACGTCCTGTAAAATATTTTGAAGGTGTGCCTTCTCCTATGTGGCATCCCGAGAAAGTAAACATGGTCATATTTCGCGAGAATACCGAAGACATCTATGCGGGTATCGAATTTATGACTGGCACTCCTGAAGCTAGCAAAATGCTTGACTTTTTAGTCAATGAAATGGGTGTAAAAAACATTCGTTTCCCAGAAACGTCCTCGTTTGGTGTAAAACCAGTCAGCAAAGAAGGAACAGTTCGTTTAGTTCGTTCAGCGATAAAACATGCTATTGAGCATAAATTACCATCAGTAACAATTGTTCACAAAGGCAACATTATGAAGTTTACCGAAGGGGCTTTTAAAAATTGGGCATACGAATTGGCTGAAACAGAATTTGCCGACAAAGTATATACATGGAATCAATGGGAAAAAACCAAAGCCGAAAGTGGTGAGGCTGTAGCCAATGAAGAAATGAAAGTAGCTGGTATTGGCGGACGTATCATTATTAAAGATGCCATTGCAGACAATTTTTTACAACAGGCCTTATTAGCTCCACAAGATTATAGTGTGATAGCCACTTTAAATCTTAATGGTGATTATATCAGTGATGCATTGGCTGCACAAGTAGGTGGTATCGGTATTGCTCCTGGAGCAAATATTAATTACAATACAGGACATGCTGTATTCGAAGCAACCCATGGCACAGCCCCTCGTTTTGCAAATACAAATACGATGAATCCGTCCTCTGTAATATTAAGTGGCGTAATGATGTTAGAATATATGGGATGGAAAGATGCTGCCGAAATGATAACCAATGCTGTAGGCAAAGCCATTCGAAATAAGCGAGTTACCATCGACTTTCATAAATTGATGGAAAATGCAACTCTCTTAAAAACAAGTGAGTTTGCAGATGAAATTATCAAAAACTTGTAACATATGAAAAAATATCTGCTAATATCAGTTGTATTCGGTTGTCTTTTGTTCACGTTAGGTTCATGCAAAACAAGCAAAAAAACGTCTGTAGACCCAACTAGTAAAGTTCCAATTAAACAAGAAACTAGTCCTAATATTGCGCCCCAAGAAGTGAAAGAATTAATTGTTGGTAATGATAGTGATGATCATGGTTGTAAAGGCTCTGCAGGATATACCTATTCTTCATTACAAGAGAAATGTATCCGAGTATTTGAAGAAGGTATACAACTTAATCCCAAATCGCCTGAGTTAAATCAATCGGTTTCTGCTTTTGTGGTTTTTAAAACGTTGGATGAAAATGAACAAGCTGAAATTTTTTTACCCGCAAAGTCCACTTCATTTATAATGTTAAAAACAGGAGGTCAACCTGAATGGCTTGGAAATAATATGCAACTTATGCAAACAGGTAAAACATTCTCATTGTATGCATCAGATGGCGAGTTGAAATATGAAGGTATTGATCGACGATAATCATCCATTTTCATAGTTGAATACTCAAATTAATTTCTATCTTAGTGTTATATTCTATCCATTGCACCACATGAAAAAAACAACACTAGTTCTATTCTTATCTATACTTATAAACCAAATAACTTTTGCCCAAAGCAATAAGGAACAGCGCTTTGTACAGACTGTCAACGCATTGGTAAAGGCTTTCTCTATGCAGGACAGTGCTACTGTAGCAAAATACATTCATCCCAAAAGAGGCGTACTTTTATTATTTCGTCAAGGTGTATTTGATAATTTGGCTGAACTCAATACCATTAGCTTTCACGACGAAGGCTTTCCGCAAGTAATATTTACACAATGCAAAGGCATCAAAGCACTTCCTTTGAAATATGCTCCACTACCTAAATTTAATTGTGAGAATACACGATGGACTAAAAAAGGTTTATTTGTAGATACTAAAAAAACAGACCATTTGGCATCTACAATATGTAAAACAAGAAACAAGTTAGTTCCTGATAATATTCCCATTTCTACTATTCAACAATATTACAAACTCGAACTCATGAGCCGTCGAATTGTACTCACAGGAAAGGAATATGATAATCTCATTTTTTATTTAAGCTATATCGATGGTCGTTGGTATCTGACTATATTTGATGAAGTAACCTGCGATTGCAGCGCATAAGAAAGTTGAAATGAACTACAAACCCATTGACTGCAATTATTACGACAAGCTGGAAGCATGGGCAACAATGAATACACCCTGTATGATATTGTATTGGCATGAGAATGAAAAACGATGCATTGAAAATGCACTAATCAAAACAATTTATACCTCAAATCATGAAGAATTTTTGGTATTGGATAATAATATTCACATTAGGCTCGATTTCATCATTGCTATTAATCATGATTATTTGGATTCAAGTTGTAATCCTTGATTTTCTTTTTTGGTTAAACTACGTTATATTTGAGAAGTCTTACACCTCAATTAACCACAACAAATTAATACACTATGACAAAAAAATTGAACACTCGAATATTCCTTCTTTGTTTATTTTCAATCACAATCCAATCTATTACAACCAAAGCACAGGATTACAAAGACATAGCACCTATCTTGATTGCCAATTGTACAAGTTGCCATCACAATGGTGGGATTGCTTTTTCACTTACTACATTTGGCGAGGTGACTCCGATGGGGAATAGTATTAAAAATGCCGTGTTAGACAACCATATGCCACCTTGGCCTCCAGATTCTACTTACAAGAATTATGTGCACGAACGTATTGTAAGTGCAGCCGATAAAAATACCCTTGTAACTTGGATTAACAATGGTATGATAGCTGGGGATACTACTCTTGCACCACCCATACCTACTTATGGTGCTACGCAGCTAAACGGCACACCCGATTTAATACTACAATTGCCTAAGTTTACAAGCACTGCCACTGTAGATGACCATTACTACTGTGTAAATGTACCAACAGGATTAGTACAGGATCGTTACATTCGTGCTTTTGAATTTATCCCTGGAAATGCACCTCTTATACACCACGCAGTAATTACTATCGATACCACAGGATTGGCGGTAGACGATATGACTGGCGGATGTTTCAATTTTCAGGGACAAATCAATATTGGCGATTTTGCCCCAGGTATGGGACCAACTGTTTTGCCAGGTGTTGTGCCTACTAAGTTTGGATTCCGATTAAAAGCAGGTTCTAAAATGTCGTTTCAAATACATGTACCCGAAGGAACTTCAGGACTACAAGATAGTTCACAACTCAGAATCTTTTTTTATCCTATCAATGAACCCAATATCCGCCCGATGTTTTTTGAAACTGTACTGCAAAACTGGAATTTTTATGTTCCGGCCAACGATAGTATAATAGCTACACAAAAATATCCAACGGGCGCTGCAGGTATTCCTATCGATGTGTCGCTTTATGGGGCGTTCCCACATTCACACAAAACCTGTACTGCTATACTCAATTATGCATATAAAAATACCGATACTATACCTCTTATTCGCATACCCCATTGGGATTTTCATTGGCAAGGTCAGTATACATTTAAAAATTTAGTAAAAATACCAGCTACTTATCATTTGTTTGCTGCACACAAATTTGACAATACGATTAACAACCCAAATACACCTAATCCTAATCAGCCAGTATTACCAGGTACCAATACCTTCGATGAGATGTTGTTCGATAGCTATTTGTATACCTATTATCTTCCTGGCGACGAACTTGTCAATATTGATAGTTTGCTTTCAAATGATCCATTATTTGCACCTACAAGTGTTAGTCAACAGGACAAAACTATAGGTATCGTAAAGGTTTACCCCAACCCCATGAGTGATTTAACCTCGATTGAATACTCATTGACAACTGCACAATTTGTTTCAGTAAAAATATTCACCATTAATGGCGTAGAAATCAAACAACTCAATGCACGCATTGAAGCACCTGGTTATCACAGCGTTACATGGGATGGAACGAATGAAGCTTCTACCCGATTACCTTCTGGCACCTATATCTATCAAATACAAGCAGGGCAAAAGAAAGTGAGCGGTAAAGTGATATTGAAGTAAATTTAGCTTTATCAACATTACTTATAATATAGGTTGAATTGGATAATAATGCTTAGTTCTCGTTGAAAAAAACTTGATTATAAGTTTATACAAAAAATCTAGAAGTAAGTAAACCAAGGTCCAGCATTTTGGGGAAGTGACTACAACAAATTTTTTCGAATAAAGAGAAAAACCATAGCATTTACGTCCCTAAAATCCAATTGTTCAATTGGGTTAAATACCTTTTTAAGGAATGGACTATTAGGGTTACCCATTTCTGAATCCAATAAATTTCTACTCTTAAAATTTATGCCATACCTTTATTTTTATATTTTAAGTCTATAGTTATTATTAACTAGTATTATATCAGTGATATTATTGTTAGTGAATAGCTGAATTTATTAATATTTAATCTACTACCAAATGAAAACAAATGATGTAATCATAGAACAATTAAAAAAACAAAGAGAAAATATTTTCTTCTCATCACATACAATTCTATTTATTCTAAACACTGATTTAAATGATATAGTTACTCAAGTTAATTATATCGAAAAGAGTTATACTGAGATAGAATTGATTGGTAAAAATTTAATAGAACAATTTCCAACTGAAAATCATCTATTAATTAAGCAATTACATCAAAGTGTAAAAGAGAATACAAAACAAGAATACTATGAAAGTATTTTCAAAGACATTCAAGGCGACATACGCTTAGTAAATGTCCGTCTATTACCTATTACTGTAAATCAGCTTGTGACAGGATTAACTGTCATTATAAACGACATCACTGAAAGTAAAAATGCAATTTTAAGCTATGATAAACACGAAGAAGCTATACTTAAAAATGAAGCCGAATTTAAAATAGCATTCAACGAGTTATTGATAGGTGTAGTTATTCATGATAGTAATACACAAATAATTTATAGCAACAATCAAGCTACAAAAATACTTGGATTAAGTTCTGAGCAAATGCTAGGTAAGGTAGCAATTGATAAAGAATGGATGTTTGTATATGAAAATCTAGAACCTGTTTTAGTTATTGACTACCCTGTCAATAAAGTACTTCAATCAAAATCATCAATATCCAATTATAATGTTGGAATTAAGCATAAAGACAATGAACCAATCACATGGGTTAATGTAAATGCTACTCCCTTTTTTAATGCTAACAATAATACAATTGAAAAAGTGATTGTCAATTTTATCGACATCACAGAACAAAAAAATGCAGAGGATTCTTTAATCAGAAGTGAAAGTAATTTATCGAATATTATCAATAATATTGGTGACCCTGTATTTGTAAAAGATAAAGACAGCATATTACTCATTGTAAATGATGCCTTTTGCAAATTATTTGGGTTGTCAAGGGAAGATATCATAGGCAAATCACTAGCAGAAGATGTATCAGAAGAAGAAAGAATCAACTTTCTACGAATAGACAAGGAAGTAATTTTAACTGGCATTGAAAATATAACAGAGGAATATTTAACAGTTCGTGGTGGAGAAACACTTACGATTTCTACCCGAAAAACAAGGTATATTGACAAAGAAGGCAATAAGTTTATTATCGGGGTAATACGAGATATCACTGAGGTAAAAAAGGCTCAAATCGCTTTAATTGAAAGTCAACGCCTTGGCGCTATCGGCGAAATGACTTCATCCATAGCCCATGATTTCAATAATTCTTTGCAAGCCATCTATGGCAATATAGAACTTGCTTTGGCAGAAAATGACATAAGTGAAACCACTAACTATTTTTTAGAAACCATAAAAAAAATGGTCAAAGATACTGCCATTAGAGTTCAATTATTACAACGATTCGGTGGAAATAAAATAATAAAAAATAAAGTTTCAAAAATTAATATCAATGAGCTAATCGAAGAAGTTATTCTTCAATCTCGTCCCATTTGGAAAGAAGAAATAGAGAAAAAAGGCTTATCAATATCAATTAAAACTCAATTCACATCTCTATCTGAATTAAGTGGAAACGATGCTGATTTAAGAACAGCATTTTTCAATATCATAAAAAATAGCGTAGAGGCAATGCCAACAGGTGGCAACATTATTATTCAAACCACTGAAAAAGAGAATAAAATTTTCATCAGCATAAGTGACAATGGAGTAGGAATGAGCGATCAAATAAAAGCCAGAATATTTCAACCCTTTTATACAACAAAAGGCTATGAACTAGGTCGAGGACTCGGCATGAGTGGCGTTTACAGTATTATCAAAGAACATGATGGCGAAATATATGTGAAGAATACATCTCCAGGTGTAGGCACAACTATTGAAATTGCATTACCCTTAAAAAATGCAATTGAAGATAATCGACTTAACCCTAACGAAAATGAAACGAATGAACATTCATCGCAAGAAATAAAAAAACAATTGAACATATTATGGGTCGATGATAATGAAGCCATACGAACCAATGCAAGCTTAATGTTAGACATGATTGGACATCAAACACAAACAGCTTCAAGTGGCAAGCAAGCTATTCAGCTAATGCAAGACAATCAGTATGATGTGGTATTTACAGATATTGGCATGCCTGAAATGAATGGATGGCAATTAGCTGAGTATATATCCGAACAATTTAATCAACGCGTTGTTGTTATTATAGTTTCAGGATGGGGAGCGGAAATAAATGAAGAACAATCAAAAAAACACAACGTATTGACTGTGATAAGTAAACCATTTGATATGAATCAAATTGAAAGTATACTAAATTCAATAGGTAAATAATATTTTAGGATTATCCATTTTAAATGCTTAACCCTTATATGCCTAAAATACATGAACACTGATTGGATAGATTAGAATGATTCACACAGAGATTTTAGGACTGATTTCTGCCTTTGGCAGTGGATATAAAACTCAGTATCTTTGCTACGCATTAGAAAATCTGTATAAATCTTTTCAACCTATTAAATCCGTGTTCTATTATTCTCAACTATGGGGAATTTCTTTTTGGTAATCCAATAATTTTTAAATTCATCATTCTGTTGAAAATTATAGTATGTTTTCTTCTATTGCAATATAAATTTTCTAAAAAAGGACTATGCTATTCATTATGTTGAATACTAATTTTTTGATATTGATTTCCTGCTTTAATAATATACATTCCATCTGCTAAATGAGAAACATCAATCAAAGATTCTGAAAAAGTATTAAACAATAATTGGCCATAAATCGTCATTAATTGAATAGGATACTCTGGATTCTCAACCTTCAACCAATTCTTTACTGGATTAGGATAAACATGCATTTTAGACTTTTCTAAATCACTCGTACTTGCTGCAATAAAGGGATCAATGACTTCAAACGAATGAGAACACGTTTGTCCCAAAAGGGTAATATCAAATTTCCAAGTCCCTAACATAGGTGTCAATGGTAGATTATATGTCCAATACCAATAGGATGAACTATAGGTTAACGGAGGACTATGGGTCCATGTCGCAAAAACTGAATTGTTTGGTTGGTAAATTGTATAAGTAGCAACCTGCCCCACTTCATTATCATGAAAATAGCCTATAAAGTAAACTAACTCATTGGCTAAAAAGGTATCCTTCTGATTCGTAGTAGCAGGTGCAGGACAAGGATTAAAAACAGGCGCTGCACTATGAGTAAATGCCGCATTAATGGTGGATTCATAATAGGGCTTTTGTGTATTCCACCATGACGTAGGAACATTGCAAGTACCAGTATATGGATCTATTAAATTATTTGACGCATCATGTAATTCGAAATGCAAATGAGGAGCAGTAGACGAACCTGAACTACCTACTAAACCAATTTTTTCACCAACAATTACCGGATCTCCAATTTGTTTAGTCGTTAATGAACCATTCTTCATATGTCCATACCAAGCAACAGAACCATCAGCATGCTGAATAAAAACAGCATTCCAATTAGGATTAGAAAAATTGCAATTTGAATCAGGATTTCCATCATACTTGTTTACGATAATACCGGGAGCAGCAGCAATAATTTCTACTTGACTAGCATTCTTCATATTCCAATCAAAAGGCCATAAGTAAATATCAACACCCCCATGATTATAACCTGTGTTTAAATCATATGTACGAGAGCCACAATTATAATCTAACACTTGATTTGGATAAGCAAGATTGTGATCTACAAAATTAGAAATGCCGAAATAGCTACAATAGTTAAATCCTGAGGCTTGTTTCAATGGCCATTCCAATCCTACAAATCTTGTTTTCTTGCCTGGTTTAATTTTACCGGAAGCTTTTAGTTGATGGATATTTTTCTGAAGGTCTTCTTCAATTTGTATTCTCAACGAAGTTGGTACACACTCTACTGCCTCATGCTTATACTCGCCTCCTCCGGCTGGATGTTGGGCGTACAATTGAATAGTTAAAAAAGAGAATAATAAAGATAGAAAAAGATATTTCATAGTTTTGAATTTGTACTAAAGGTACTAAAATCCCATTCAATAAATAAACAGTATTAAAAATACATCGAATCCTTTACCATTTTGATTGGTGTAAGTTCTATGAACTCGACTCATTTAATAGCTTTTATTCTTTATTCATCACTTGTTGATATATCATAATGAGTATGATTTTAGTTCACATTACTTTTTACTTCAATTGATTTTTTCTAACTTCGAATTATTCCGCCCATTGAGTTTTTATTGTTTATTACACTTAATGCATGAGACTTACGAGTGTAGAAAGTATTGCGAACCAAACAAAAATAAAATGTTGATCTATAGCTACATTGTTACATTTTTACTCATTACATCTATTTTATTGGTATTGATTTTTATAATTTTAATTATTAATTATAATGTCTTTAAAGATGAAAGCATACTAGATATACTTAGCAATTCGAATAATAAGAAATCAAAGTGGTTAATTCGTTTAGGATTTATGTCCGCTTTTACTTTCATGCTTTTTATTATTAACAATGGAATATTTAAAAATAAAATTGCAAAAGAATATTCCAATGTTATTAAAAATTTTAACACTGAATCTGATAAATTAATTATAAATGACAGTGTTATTTTAGAACCAAATAAAATATTAAAAAAGATTAATTTATTCAATTCTATTCAACCAAATCACTCTGGACCTATTAACAGAATTAAGGTAGAAATTATACAAAAAGGGTCGAAACATATGTTGATTTTTGGGAGAGATAATATAGATAGTTTAAACTATCATATTTTCGATGAACGATTTCCATCCACGAGTGAGGATGCGTTTAGAATGATAAGAACAGAGGCATTTAATGGATTTTGATACTCAAACAATAACATATGGTCAATCGAGTAGACTGCTGTTTAAAATGAGCACCACTCTTTGTAAATCAGCAATGAAATTTTAAAAATCAAAGCCACAGATTACACAAATTTCACAGATATTTATATCTGTGTTATCTGAGAAATCTGTGGTAAAAAAGTAACACTAATTAGAGTTTCGATGAATTAAAACTAATAGAGTTAATACTTCATAAAAAAAAAGGATGACCACAAAATCATCCTTTTCAATTATCAATTTTCAAACTAGTTTACAGCATCAGCTTGCATACTTTTTTGTGATTTTTTACGATCATCTTCGTTTAAGATAATTTTACGCATACGAACGAAATTAGGTGTAATCTCTATACACTCATCTTGCTCAATATACTCCATACACTCTTCGATGGTCATCAATATTTTTGGTGCAATACGATTGGCATCATCCGATCCAGAAGCACGGTGATTGGTCAATTTTTTACCTTCTACCGCGTTTACCAACAAATCACCTGGCTTAATATTTTCTGCAATGATTTGACCAGCATATACTTCTTCACCTGGATCTACAAAGAACGATCCACGATCTTGTAATTTATCTATTGAATAGCCCGTAGTAGAACCATTGAATTTGGATATCAATACACCATTGTTACGTCCAGGTATAGGACCTTTCCATGGTTTGTATTCGCTGAAGCGATGCGCCATCACAGCTTCTCCTTGTGTACCTGTCAACATTTGTGTTCGCAAACCTATTAATCCACGTGATGGAATTTCAAACTCTAAGTGTTGCATATCACCTTTTGTTTCCATAACCAACATCTCACCTTTACGACGACTTACTAAGTCAATGGCTTTACTTGCCAAGGCTTCAGGTACATCGATTACCAATATCTCATAAGGTTCGCTACGCTTACCATCTATTTGTTTTACAATTACTTGTGGTTGACCTACTGTCAACTCATAACCTTCACGACGCATAGTCTCGATTAATACACCTAAATGCAAGATACCACGACCAAATACCAAGAATGTATCACCATTGTCAGTATCTTCTACACGCAATGCAAGATTTTTTTCTAATTCTTTCATTAAACGATCACGTAAGTGACGACTAGTAACAAACTTACCATCTCTACCAAAGAAAGGAGAATTATTGATACTGAATGTCATATTCATCGTAGGTTCATCTACTGGCATGATAGGCAATGCCTCCGAAGTTTCAACACATGCTATTGTATCGCCAATATTAAAATCTTCGATACCAACTACTGCACATATATCACCAGCAATTACTTCCGATACTTTCTTTTTACCCAACGATTCAAAAATGTATAATTCTTTTACTTTACATCGTTTGTTGGTACCATCTGCTTGCATCAACATGATATTTTCACCTTCGTGAATGACACCACGCGTTACACGACCTACCGCAATACGACCTAGGAATGAAGAATAATCCAATGAAGTGATTTGCAATTGCAATGGACCTTCCGATACAGCAGGTGCTGGTACATATTCCAATATGCCATCTAGCAATGGTGTAATATCATCACATTGTGAATTTTCTTTATTGAACCAACCGTTTTTACCTGAACCATAGAAAGTAGGGAAATCCAATTGCTCTTCTGTAGCATCTAAATTGAAAAACAATTCAAATACAGCATCATGTACTTCATCCGGACGACAGTTTGGCTTGTCTACTTTATTGATAATGACAATTGGTTTCAAATTTAATTGCAATGCTTTTTGCAATACAAAACGAGTTTGTGGCATTGGTCCTTCAAAGGCGTCTACTAAAAGTAATACACCATCTGCCATTTTCAATACACGTTCTACCTCTCCACCAAAGTCAGCATGCCCTGGAGTATCGATTACATTGATTTTGGTATCCTTGTACATTACAGACACATTCTTAGATAAGATGGTAATTCCTCGTTCACGCTCAAGGTCGTTGTTATCCATGATCAATTCGCCTGCATCCTGATTTACACGGAATACATTTGTTTGATGTAAAATTTTGTCAACTAAGGTTGTTTTACCGTGATCAACGTGTGCGATAATCGCTATATTTCTGATATTCATATGTCGAATTTTATATTTTTTCTCACCTTTTCAACATAAATCAAGCGACTGTTTGTAAGACTAAAAAACAGATCAGACAGTGTTCTATTATGCTTGGGATTATTCTGTAAAGGCGCGCAAAGGTAGTCTAAATAAGTGAAGATTCTGAATTCACGCTAGGCTATTGAGTTAAGAAATGATTAATAACCACTTTCTTTTATATAATTAAAGTCTGTAATTCGATCAATATGATTGAAATTTGCTTTTAAATAAATAAAAATGTTCAAACAAAGCCTACTAATCGTAACTATACTTACACTTATTACCTTATCTGTTTTTGCAAAGAAAAAATGCAAACCGAAACCGAATGAATTAAGTGGTTCATATTCATTGGTTCAGTATAAATCAACATCAACCATGACCTCCATTTCTGGTGAAAAAACGTCGATTACTATTGATACCAAAAACAAATCATTCAGTGCCAATGTAGGATGCAATAGCATTTCGGGGAGATTTAATACCAATAAAAACAATATAGAACCTATGCAATTGATGCAAACAGAAATGTATTGCGCAGATAACAAAATTGAAGAACCCTTTGTATTTAATTTGAGTAAGGTTAATGCTTATAAATGGAAAGCAGATCAATTACAATTGTGTGATAAGGATATTGTCCTTATCGTATTGAAAAAGAAAAAATAAATTTAGGATTCACGACTCAATAAAAACCGAGTCACCACTTTCTGCAATTCGCGCCAAAGTATGAGTCGTGTAAGTGAAGCACTGAAAGGCTCATTCAGTTCAGCAACTTGCTTCACTTTTGATTCGTCTACATCTACCCTATACAATATTTCCATCAAGGATGAACCACGTTTGATGAGTTGATTGAGTTGTGGTTCCAATTGTTGAAACAATTCCTGATAGGCCGTGAGTACATTGCCACTAAAGGTCAATTGAATACCATAATTGCCCAAATCCTTCTGTACTTGTGCTACACAATCATGTATCATTTCAACCTTGTCAAACCATGGTTTCAAATCAGATTCATTGAGTTTGGGTAGGTGTTCCATATCGGTATTATTGTCCAGGAAGGTTGTTTTTATTTACACCTATAATCCCTTTTACATTGGTAATTTTATACTCCGTAAAATTTTGATTTGACTCCAGTCCATCACCATAAATGATTTGTGTTGGTGTACTTATTTTGACAAATTTTTCAGTGTAAAATTTCTGAATCTTTTCATTCCAAACCAATTCTTCGGTATTCAATTGTTCTTTTTTTGAATTAGTTACAACAACACTATCACGCACCAATACATTGCCTGTGTCTTCAAACATTTTACCATATTTCGAAGTAAGTGTACTCAATACATGTAAGCTATCATCATAAAATTCGACACGTAAGCCATTGCGCATTTCAATGTAAGTAGGTGTGGTATTCTGAACATGATTGAAGGTTTTTGTAAAAAGCTGCGCTTTGGTATGCCCTTCTTTGCTGTATATGATATTCACCTCATCTGCCCGTTCAGCATTTAATGCACTACGGTCAAGTGTTGATTTGATTTTTTTGATATCATTTTTACACGAAACCATTGATAACACAATGAAAAGTCCAACAATGTAAGAAGAGAGCGTGAGATTCTTTATGTATGATGTCGGAAGAGACATAAGTGTCATTTTAATCGTAACGACGTTTTACAAACCATTTGTCATTGAATGTGAATCCTACTGCAAATCGAGTATAACCCTCACGTAATAGGCCGTTTTCGGTAGTTCCACGTTTGCCAATATCCAGTGATGCATTGATTTGACCTATACTTAAATTCGTACGGCGTATAGGATATCCAATACCAGCTGTAACGCCCATTTTAGAAAAAGTAGTCCCATTGAATTGTAGATTGTCTTTACCAGTATATGCACCCACTCTATAGGTTACTTTTTTCCAATAATTATTTACTGCATTTACATCGGGTGTAATGGACCCTCCTAATTTCAATGTCCAGCTTTTGGTCATTGAATCTGCATTGCCATAGTATGAATACTTCGTCCAGTCTGAAGAAATGAAATCGGCACCTAATTGCCAAAAATCTCCATTAGCAATAATTGCACCTACAGCCAAATGAGAAGGCAATTTTATTTTTCCTTTTACATTATTGATACTATCTACATTTCTTGAATACAATGGATCAGTTACATCACCTATGAATGTATTCCAATAGCCTTCTTTCTTTGCATTGAGGGTTTGAGCACCAGTATATGTTGCTCCTAATTTGATGGTATATTCTTCGTTGATTTTCTTATTCATCAATCCGCCTACTTGCCAAAACACACCACCCATAGTGGTACGAGTAGTTACACTATTTGAAAATATTTTTAGAGAATCAACAAATTTATTGTCCGACGTATTTATAAGATTTCCAAATGTATAACCTGTATTGACTCCTATGGAGAAGTCACCCATCTTATAAGCAGCACCTACATATATTTTCTGAACACCTCCACCACCGTAGTAGCTATTCAATACCTTTGAAAAAGGAAGTGAATCTATTTGCTCCATATTGTATTTGGAACGGGTTTGAGGTAATAATCCAAAGCTTAATCCTATTTTTTTAGACGCTGCAAAACCAATATTAACATAGGATAAAACGGTATAGCCAGTACGATACGCATCAGTGGCATTTTTAATTTTCACTGAAGAACCTTCAACACCTACTTGATAGGAAGTCAAACGTAAGCCAGTATACGTAGCGGGGTTTGATGGATTTGCAATGAGTGGATTATCATCAGCAATACTTACACCACCCATTCCTCGATTGGCTATATTCTCTATAGGCTTTAAGTTGCCTAAACCATAACGGGAATAAGGAGAATTTTCTTGCGAAAAAACAGCAAATTGGGAAAATAGAAAAAGAAAAAAAAGTGTAGATTTAAAAGTTGTTGTATTCCAATATTGCATATAGACCTTTGAACAAGAAATTAGTGTCTGCAAATATCTTGTTTTTCAAACGGCTTTCAAAAAAAGGAGCGTCACCACCAGTTAAAACTGCGTTAATTCTACCATATTGAGCCTCATATCGATCAATCATGCCGTCGATTTCAGATGCAATCCCATTTAAGGCTCCACTTCGTATTGACGTTTCAGTATCATAACCTAAAATTGAAAAATGTCCTTCACGATCAATTAATGGTAATTTATCTGTATGCTCATGCATTGATTTTAACCTCATTTCCACTCCAGGTGAAATAGCCCCACCACGAAAGGCATTGTTTTTGGCTAAAAAATTATAAGTAATACAAGTACCAATTGATATGACTAGAGAATCTTCTCCAGGGAATCGTTTACTTAAGCCAGCAACCAATGCAAGTCTATCATGTCCAAGGGTTTCGGGCGATCCATATGCATTTAAATACGGCAATTTTGATTGATTATCTAGTACCAACAACTTTGTTTCTTTTTTCAAATAGCTCTCAATATCTTTTGAATGGTTTACTACAGAGGATAGAATACTTTTTTGAGGGCTATGTAATGTAACAATTCGTTGAAGAGTATCAATAGCGTCGGACTCTTTAAACGTAAATTTCTCGGCCATTCGATCACCGAAAAAAAGTGCGGCTTTCAAATTGGTATTACCGAAATCTATACAAAGAGAAACTGGAAGCATTAATTGTTGTTTAGTTTAGTAGGTAGGATGATTCGATTCGATAGATTCATAGTGCAATCAATGTTATGATTCAATTGACATTGAATAGCCCAATAAGAGGCAAAAGGTTCGTATTTTTTATTTAATTTACTCAATGAATCGACTGAATTAGTTTACTTGATTTGATTTAAATTTTAAGAAACCAAACTAAGGAAATGCAAAGTAAAAAATAAATTGGTAATTTCTAGTATACAATGTGGTAAATGTTAAAATTGTGAGCGTGAGTTAATCTTCATCGACCGATAATTTCCGAAAATGACCATTTAACTGTATTCTATCTTTCAAATTTTGCAATTCGATAATCGTAGGAATAATGGCTTTAAGGTGTCTTTGTAAATATTCCTGTCGCTGATCTTCTCTTAAAAGACTTAATAATTCATACTCTTGCTCAGTAGATAGTCCTGCATGATGAGCAATATCATATATATGCATCGCATCTATTGGTTTTTGGTATTTTTTGGATACTTCCAATAACTGATGAAAATAGCTCAATTCGTTCAATATAAGATCCATTTTAGATCGTATACCCTGCATATTGTTATCCAAATAATTAACAACGGCGCCGCTGTAAAGCTTATCAGGTACTTCTTTTATAATGTCTAAAATTCTAAAAACAGCCCTCCCCTCGGTTTTAATATCCATATTCCCATTTTCATGTTCTTTTTCGATAGACATTATCTCAACTGTGGTACCGATTTCACTAATCGATCCTTTTAATACGGTAGGTATACCAAATAGTTTCTTTTGATCAAAACATTCTCTAATTAATTGTTTGTAACGTGGCTCAAAAACATGCAGATTCAATTTTTCGCCAGGATACACAACTATATTCAAGGGAAAAATCGGAATAAAATTTGTCATTTAGTAAAGATAAAAAAAATACTAAAATCAATTAGAATCTAAATAAAAATAATATTTAAAATTGAATTAGTCATTCGTTGTTTATCTAAAAACTAAATACAAATCATTTTTTTATTCTATTTTGCAAGCAAAACTAGAAACGTGAATTTTATCTTATTTGACGACGAGCGTTATGCCAATTTTTTGCCATTAACCTATACACGACCTGTAGCTGAAATGCGATGTGGTATACTTACTATTCAAGAAAAATGGGAACATATAGTAGGTATCAAATTGCATTACAAAACCATGGATTATTTGCAAGAAAAATTTCCCTTTCAGACCACTGCCGATAATGTATTTATCAATTCAGGTTTGTTTCCTTCTAAGTCATTGACCGAGGCTATCTTGAATTTAAAAAGTGGCGAATGCCTTATCAAAGAAAATACCTTGCTAGCCGCTCGTATGAATGAGGAAAGTGCAAAACAATTTGATATTGCTAATACAGTTTTAAATGCTCATAATATCATTTTTCAGGATGATATCATGGTATTGAATAACCTTTGGGATATTTTCAGTTTAAATGATCGTGCAATACGAGATGACTTTCAACGATTAACTCAAGGAAGAACATCTCAACCTATTTCAAGTACCAATCAAGTAATAGGTGATCAACTTTTTATTGAAGAAGGTGCTAAGGTTGAATGCAGTATGATTAATACAAGTACAGGTCCTGTATACATAGGTCGTGATGCTGAAATCATGGAAGGCTGTATGGTACGTGGACCTTTTGCTTTAGGTTCACATGCTGTATTAAAAATGGGTGCAAAAGTATACGGAGCCACCACTTTAGGAGAAGGCTGCAAAGTAGGCGGCGAAGTAAACAATGTGGTATTCTTTGCTAACTCGAGTAAGGCACATGATGGATTTGTAGGAAATACAGTGATTGGCGAATGGTGTAATATCGGTGCGGATAGTAATAATTCTAATTTGAAAAACAATTATGAAGAAGTGAAACTATGGAGTGAATCCAAAAATTCTTTTGTAAAAACAGGTTTGCAATTTTGTGGTCTTATCATGGGCGACCATTCTAAATGTGGTATTAATACTATGTTTAATACGGGTACTGTTGTTGGTGTAAGTTGTAATATATATGGTGCTGGATTCCCGCGTAATTTTGTTCCTTCATTTAGTTGGGGAAGTGCAGCAGGATTTACCGAATACCAAATCAACAAAGCAGCCAATACAGCTGCTCGTGTATTTGCACGTCGCAATTTAGAATTCGATGCAGCAGAATTACGCCTATTTCAAAAAGTATATTTATTGACTGCCGAACAACGTGCGATGTATAGCTAAACTTTGTTAGTTTTACCTTATGTTTAAAAACATAACTCGAACGGTTTGGTTCATTTCACTGATTAGTCTATTCAACGATTTTAGTAGTGAAATGCTATACCCTATTATTCCATTGTATTTACAACAAATCGGTTATGGTTCAGTATTAATTGGCATATTGGAAGGTATAGCAGAGTGCGTTGCTGGTCTGAGCAAAATATACATGGGTAGTCTTTCCGATTCATTTCAACGACGATTGCCTTTTGTGCAATTAGGTTATGCATTGAGTGTATTATCACGTCCATTGATAGGACTTACAAGCATAGTAGGATTGATATTTCTAGGACGTAGTTTGGATAGAACAGGTAAAGGAGTACGTTCTGGAGCAAGAGATGCTATACTTGGCGATGAAAGTACTGAGTCAAATCGTGCAGAGGTATTTGGCTTACATCGCTCAATGGATACTGCCGGTGCTGTATTAGGTCCAATTGTTGCCATAGTATACTTATACTATAATCCTGAAGATTATCGTAGCCTGTTTTTAATCACACTCATCCCTGGTATTGTTGCTTTATTTTTTACTTTTCAAATCAAAGAAAAAAAACGGACTACGAGTCCAGTTAAAACTTTTTCAATTCGAAAACATTTTTCGTATTTCAAGCAAGCACCATCTCCATATTTAAAATTACTCATTCCATTACTACTTTTTGCGTTGGTAAATAGTTCTGATATGTTCTTACTCATGCGTGCAAAACAAATCGGTATGGGAGAGCGAGATGTACTACTACTTTACCTTACATTTAATTTAGCCTATACAATATTTGCTTTTCCTGTTGGGAGATTAGCTGACCGTATTGGTCATATGAGAATACTGATTTTAGGCTTACTGATTTATGCCTTGTCTTATATATTGTTTGCTAGTTTCAACGATGTATGGATTACGGTGACTGTATTTATTTTCTATGGATTGTTTTATGCTTTTACGCAAGGAATTATTAAAGCACTATTGATTTCAAGGGTACCATCACACGAAAAGTCAAGTGCTATTGGATTTTACGAAGGCATGAATAGCTTTGGGCTATTAATCGCCAATGGCTTAGCGGGTTGGATATGGTTTCAATTTGGCTCACAAGCCATGCTGTTATATTCTAGTATTGTTACATTCATTGTAGTACTTTTATTACTCGTTCAATACAATCAATGGAATCGAAAATCAAGTAAGTATTCAATTTAAAGAATAGTAATCGAGACTTGTATTATCTCAATGACTTCACTGGATTGAATTTCAATTTTTTCTGTTTGTTTAGAATCAACTAAAATAAAATCACGATGTTCAAGTTGATATTGTTTGTTATTTAAATTGAAATTAAGTTGTTTTGACAAAATATAAAAACCAACATAATGAAACCTGCTTGCATCTATTTCAAGTGTTTGCAACTCATTTGCATTCAACTGAATATAGTTCAATTTGTGTTGTGCCTTTTCAGAAGTCATTACATTAAAGTCGGTTACAATACCACATCCGTATGTTTCCCAACCACCTTCAAATTCATCTATTTCAAACTGTTTCAACGTCTTATTATAATGTCTGGCATGTTTGATTTCTAGAACACCTTTCAATATCATTAGACTACGATGATAACCCGGTAAAATTGTAAATGCTGACGATTCAACATCTACAGTTGCTGTACTCACCCTAAATATAAATGTACGATCTTCGTATGAAGAATCGAATGGATAAATGCACAATTGAGTGGTATTACCACCACTCCATTTTTTAATATCCTGATTTTTACTTTTTAATATGAATGGAAATTCCATTGTACTGTCTATTCACTATGATGATCCCATGCGCTAAATAAAAATTGCAAATACTCATTTTCTTCTGCAGTAATTATATCATCTGCTTTGGCCAAATACAATGCAAACTTTAATATACCATTTCGTTCTTCTTCGGTTGAATCATCATAAAAATCGTCGATACATTGATGAAAATGCTGATGCCATTCATCGTGCTTCAGATGACTAATTACCTCCATTTCTCGATCAAGACTTACTTGAAATGGAAATTCTTGAAATATATATTCTCTAATAATTTTATCTTCTTCAAGGCTAAATTTGAAATCAACTGCAGACATTATCATTAATATATGATAGCCAGCAATGGTTTTGTTCATACGTCGAGTAGGCATAGGAATATTATAAATTTGTCGACAAGATAAGGCTCAAATCAGTATATTTCAAGTTAAACTTCTGTGATAAAATTCGACTTGTTAATTTCCCTTTGTACATATAGGTAGCACCTACCAATCCTGGTTTATTAAAAATAATTGAATCTGCTCCTCCTACTGATTCAGAACAAGAAAGTATAATAGGCATCAAAATATTACTAATAGCAGTTGAGGCAGTACGTGATACAGCAGATGCTATATTTGGCACACAATAATGAACAATATCATGTTTAATAAATACAGGATCTTCATGTGTGGTAATAGAGGAGGTTTCAAAACATCCTCCATTATCAATACTAATGTCTATAATGACTGAACCCGGTTTCATTTTTTCAACCATAGATTCTGTTACTACCATTGGTACAATGCCTTGTTGTGGCTTTAAAGCACCTATAGCAACATCAGCTTCTTGCAAAGCAATTGACAATTGAGCTGGATCTATTACAGAGGTATAAACGGCTTGGCCAACTGTACGTTGTAATCGCATCAAACGATAAATAGAATTATCAAATACTTTCACCTGAGCACCTGTACCGAGTGCAGTGCGAGCGGCGTATTCCCCTACCATACCTGCACCAATAATCACTACATTGGCAGGTGGTACACCTGCTATTCCACCCAATAAAATCCCTTTACCACCATGATTGTTGCTTAAGTATTTAGAGGCAATTTCAATAGCATGTACCCCTGCTATCTGACTCATGGATCGTACTATAGGATAATAACCTGCATGATCTTTGATATTCCCCAATGCAATCCCAATGATATTTTTTTCAAGACATTTATTTAAATACTCTTTGGTCAAGGTAGGAAGATGAATAGGAGAAAATATAATCTGATCTTTTTGCAGCATATTTAATTCATCAGTACTAATAGGGGCCGTTTTCAATATTAAATCGGCCTTAAACACTTCAGCTTTATCGTGCACTATTTGAGCACCTGCCTCCGAAAATTCATTATCGGTAAACGATGAAGCTATACCAGCGTTATGCTCCACCACAACCCGATTCCCATTGTTGACAATCACGGATACTGCTTGTGGCGTTAATGGGATTCGATTTTCTTGAAAAGAATTTTCTTTTGGAATTCCTATATACAATGAATTATTCTTATGTACATATTCCAACGTTTCTTCCAAGGGATTATACGAATACGATACATTAATGACTGGTTTTGGTTTGGAATCCATAACAAATATGTTTAGTATGTAAAACTAATAAAATTATATCTCAAATGAAAGCGTATCATACGCTAGTTGTATTCCAAAGGGGAGTTCATTTTGTACATCCTGATGCAATCCCAATTGATGACTAATATGGGTCAAATAGGTCAAATCAGGCGCTAGTTTTGCAGAAATCTGAATCGCTTCATCTAACGTAAAATGAGAAATATGAGCTTCTTTTCTCAATGCATTCAAAACAAGGTACTTAGTACCCATTATCTTATTCATTTCGGCATCTTCGATATGATTTGCATCAGTGATATACGTAAAGTTGTTGATTCGAAATCCAAGAACTGGCATTTTATAATGCATGACTTCGATAGGCTGAATGTGTATATCTCCGATAATGAACTCCTTCTCTTTATCAATAGTGTTTAGATTGATTTGCGGCACGCCAGGATAGCTACTATTTGAAAAAATATATTCAAATTCTTTCTTTATAACCTGTTGTGTAAACTCAGTGGCATAAACTTCCACAGGTTTTTTTTGCAAATAATTGAAAGCACGTATATCATCCATACCTGCTAGATGATCTTTGTGTGAGTGTGTAAATACGAGTCCATCAAGTTTACATAAATTCGCCCTGAGTAATTGTTGACGAAAATCAGGTCCGCTATCTATCACAACTGTAGTTGTTTCTGTCTCGATTAGTAAGGACGTTCGCAGGCGTTTATCTTTGTGGTCTATTGATTGACACACATAACATTGACAACCTATAATAGGAACTCCCTGTGATGTACCTGTGCCTAAAAATGTAATTTTCAACGTATAGTTTTCTGAATGACGAAGATACAACTGTTTCTTTAAGAACGTATAGTCTAAATTGAAATGAACATTAAGCTTTTGGGTGGGCTTTTTTATGAATCTCTTTGAGTTTTTCGATTGTATTATGCGTATATATTTGAGTTGCTGTAAGGTTGGCATGTCCCAATAGCTCTTTCACAGCATTCAAATCGGCCCCTTTATTCAGTAAGTGTGTAGCAAATGTATGCCTTAATACATGGGGGCTTTTTTTATCCAATGTAGTAGTTAATCCAAGATAGTTGGTTACAGTAGCATGTACATATTTAGGATAAAGTGCTTTCCCGTTTTTTCTAATCAACAAATGATGTTCGTCCGCATGTTCAATTGCCTTCCGTTCCTCCAAATAGGATTTGATGAGGTCACATAAATACTGACTGATGGGAATAATCCGTTCCTTATTTCCTTTCCCTAGTACTTTGAGAGATCGATTATAAAAATCCACTTGAGATAATTGTAACTGAATCAATTCTGCTCGGCGCATACCAGTTTGGTACAACAATTCAATAATCATTCGATCTGTTTTCCCTACAAAATCTGCCGGAAACTCAATATGTTCAAGCAATTGATCCATATTGGTTTCATTCACAAAAACTGGTAGTCTTTTCGAATTTTTGGGTGAGATTATTTTACTCATCGGTGTAACGCCCACAAGCCCTTTTTTGAGTAAGTATTTAAAATAGGATTTTAACGAAGAAATTTTTCGATTGATACTACGTGCTTGTAGTTCGTTTTCACGCAAGGAAGCCAACCAACTTCGTATGTGAATATGAGTCAATTCGTTGAACTGAACATCATCATAGTGTGTTTGTATATATAAAAAAAACTGTTCAAGATCACGTTGGTAAGCTTGAACAGTATTTGTAGAATATCTTTTTTCGTATTGTAAATATCCTAAAAATTCAGATACATATTGCATGATCGAAAATTTAGGCTAAAATACGACTATTTGCCATCTCTTACACCAGAAAAAATTTCCTGCTTGTAAATTGCTTTAAGCACTTGAGTACGACGTGTTACAGACTTTTTAGTGTAAGACTGACGCTCTCTCAATTGGATTAAAATATGAGCCTTTTCAAATTTCTTTTTATACTTTTTTAAGGCCTTGTCGATGCTTTCGCAATCTTTAGAATCGATAATTAACATATAAGTTTACCTGTTTTTTTAGGAACGCAAAAGTAAGTAAATATTACTAATTACCAAAATTAATTCAAAATATAATATTTTACGTGAAATCTCGTTAATTTCGTGCATTATGTATATTAGATTTTCATTTCTTGCGATTGTATTATTTTTGACCAGCTGTAAAAAATACAAAGACCCAGCACCTATTACAGATGGCAGACTTACAACCAAGTATTGCAACGATCCTGCTGCGATTAATTATAACTGGGATTTTCCGGGAGTACCCGATAATACTGTATGCATCTACCCTACCGATGTATTCAAGGGGACCTATTTATATCATGATTCTATCTTAAATCCCGAAGGAGGCGTTATTCAAATTGACTCATTTCCTATTACTATCAACCAATTGGACTCTACCCATATGCAATTAATAGGGTTTTGTGGCATTAATCCTCATTCTGCCAAGGCCTCTCGTTTTTTCAGTTTTATCATTGATAGTATCGCTGGAAATGGGCAGATTTTCTGCAACAACAAAGATACAATTGCAGGCGGCGGACATAAATATGGCATTGCAGACACAAGTACAATCAAATTTTCGTACACATTACAGACTGATACAGGTGTAGTCATACATGCTGGCACAGCTATAAAACAATAAAGACATGTTTACTGGAATTATAGAATCGACTGGAAAAATCATGTCCATCGAACAAGAACATCATAATCTTGTATTGCAAATCGAAAGTCCGATCACAACTGAGTTAAAAATAGACCAATCGGTTGCACACAATGGGATTTGCCTTACGATTACTCATATTGAAGGCGCTATCCATACTGTATGTGCTGTAAAAGAAACCATCGATAAAACTACGATTTCGCATTGGAAAATAGGCAATATCGTAAATCTTGAACGATGTATGCAACTGAATGGGCGACTCGATGGGCATATCGTACAAGGACATGTAGATTCAACGGCTGTTTGTACAAAACGTACCGACCTCGAACAAAATTGGTTATTTACATTTGAAATTTCTCCTTCTTTTTCACATTTAATCATCGAAAAAGGCTCAGTATCCATTAATGGCACAAGCCTTACCTGCTTCAATGTAACCCTAACTACCTTTGATGTGACCATCATACCCTATACCTTCGAGCATACAAGCATTGCTGAGGTTTTTGAAGGCACATTCGTAAATATTGAATTTGATGTAATTGGTAAGTATATTGCTCGTATGAAAGAAGTGGAAGGATAAACTCTTGCTCAATCTTTTTTAATTCAATGTTTCATTGTAGACAGTTCGTTCTTAGAATCGTCCTAAAACCCTACATGCGCAGATATGAGGCGTTACCATTGCGAGTGGGCTTCCTTCGCCCAACGCTAGATTTTATATTTACAATTTACTTTTTAAATATCGTTTTTCTTTAATATCTAATTTAAAACATTACCAATCATATTTTACATGCCCTACATAATCAATATAATTGTTCAAGTTGTTTTTTCATTCTCTTGTTATATTCCTTAGCCTTTATAGCATTATAATTCGAAAAATACTTTAAATATTTTTTTCTCAACATCGCAGGATATCCTTTTATAATTTTTTGATTATCTTCACCAGATTCAAAATACACAACTACACCAGAAGGAGAATTGCTAAAACCATAACTCCACATTTTTTGTTTATATAAAATGGTATCTTGGTCAACTAGTTTACGTATGTTTAATATTTTTTCTGCTAAAATAATATCTACTTTTTTATCAAATGATACCATCATTTGATAACCTGTTTTTAATGTATAAATATGAGTTACTGGAAAATTGTAAATTAAATATTGTTCGGAATTAGGAATAGCACTTGAGATAGGTTTAAAAGTAAATTTCATTTTACATTTATTTGAATCTAACTCTACAATATTTATAGCATATCTCATGCTATCTAATGCCTTATTATGTGATGTATTACAAAATAATTCAATTTTATTATGATTTAACCTCATCAACTCAGACTCTTTAATAAATAATAGACAATTAATATTAATATTAAAATCAAAGTCACATACAAAATGTGGATTATAGGGTAAATGTTGAGCTGATAACTTATTAGATGAGAAAAATAAAATAGTTAAAATAAAATAATACTTAACTAATATAAATTGCTTTTTCATGATTTTATTTATTTTAATTCCGTCCTCGCAGAGTCTCCCGCCTCGGGGACTCTGCGACTTTCGGAACGAAATGTTCTTCTTCACATTTTATATTCATATTATTATTTTATTTCCCTTTTATCAAAGTTAATATCTTTCATATTCATTACATGCTCAACAGGATAAATAATTTGACTACCCCCGAGATAAAAATTGGCCGAACTATGCAAATAATCTATAGGATTTTTTGCCAATGGTGGATTACATATGCAGGGATTCATATGTATATAATTTAATTTTTGCTCAATGAAATCATCCGAGTAGCATTCCTTCCAATCGAAGGATGGTTCAAAGGCTTCATGAAGTTTTCCATTTTTACGGTCTGTTTGATTTACGAAGCTTGAAAGTTTTTCTAAAAGCTCTACATTGTTAGCCATTGTAAGTTCATCAATAATATCATAAGTGATAAATCTCTTACCATCGCCTAATATCCTGTTGATGCTTTTCTCAGTATAGGTAAAACTTAAAATCGCGTGAACATGATCAGGCATGATTACATAAGCATTTACATAGTGCCCTGCGGCCTTTACAACATCAAAAAACTTGTAAACAAAACTATATCCGTTTGTTATTTCAAATAATGGTAACCACCTAGCACAAGTAAATGTAATGGAAAAGATGCCGCTACTGTAGGGTATTTTTTTGCTTACAGCCATGAGGTAAAGATAAATAAAAATAGTTTTAACTGCTTTTGAAAAAGTTTTTTGATGGCGTTATCTAAGTCGCAGAGTCCCCGAAACGGGAGACTCTGCGAGGACGGAATGTATTTATAGAATGTGAATATAATATTATGAATATATATCGTATTACTTTAATTACAAATTTAGAAAATCAATCTAATAATAATTTATCAGGAACTCTAAGTTCTTTTCGTTTTATTAAAAATTCTTCTTTACTATATGGTCCAAATACATTTGAATATTGTTCAGTTTCACTATTGAAGATACTTTCTATTTTTTTATTTATAATCCAATACTGTCTTCTAGTTGTATGGTCAAAATCTTTATAACGAATATGTTCCTGTTTAGGTACAATCAAAAATCTTGGATTTTGAATAGCTATAATAAATGTTGAATCAAAGTCATATTTTAAAATATGCCCATGAATAATATAAATATTATATTTTTTTACTATTGCCCTATCATTATAAGAGGCTGAAAGGATTAGTTTATAACCATCTCCAAAGTATATAGGTAATTTATTTCTACAACCAATTACCATCAATAAATTCAGAATTAGTATTAACTGGATTTTGGTACTATACATTTTCATTTTGGTATTTTCACAAGTCCTTCTGTCCGCAAAGAGTTTCTGCCTAGGGATGTATTTATAGAATGTGAACATAATATTATGAATATATATCGTATTACTTTAATGACAAATTTGCAAAATTACCTAAAATTATTTTTAACAATTTTGTTCCATTTTTTGTTACTATAACATTTTCTATAATCTCCTTCAATAGTTTTATCAAATTTCAATATTATATTATCATATTCTTTAATCCCTTTTTCAATTGTAAACAATTTTAAAAATCCTTCATCAAAAAAAGATATGTGGTTATCTATGTAACTGTATCTACCTTTAAATAAAACAAATCCATTGTGTTTTAGAGTTACAACTTTATTATTAAAAGTAATTAATAAATTTCCGCTACAATATTTTTTACTGACGTTGAATTTCGAATTTGAAATTTCATATTCTTTTTTCTTTTTAGGAAAATATTCGAAATAATCTTCTAAATATTTAGTTGAAATAGAGGCATATATTTCATTAGTATTTTCAATAAATTGTTCCTTGAATTTAATTAAAAAATAATAATTTGGATATATCGCTTTTAATGTATTATTATAAATTTTATATTTAGAAATATTTCCATAAAGCGTATCTTTTAATATGAGTGTATCTTTTACTACGAAATAATTACCAATGCTCATTAAGCCTAAACCGTCGCTTCTATTTTTGAGGTTTTTTCCTACTAATTCATATTCACCTTCTTCATTTAAAAATATTGAAAATTTATAATTACTAGTCGTCAAATCAAATCTTTTTTCTTTTGAAATATTCAATTGTGCATAGCATTCAATTGAAAAAAATGTCGCATATAAAATAAAAATAAATCTGATCATATTTTTAAATTTACGTTCACTGTAAAGCAACTCACTAAAAGTATACTCACGTCAATAATAAAGTTGAAGATACGATGCATGGTCGAATATTTTAAAATTACCTAAATAATATAGGTGTTTTTAAAAAATGTCTACTACCTTCTGAATATTTAATCTCAAATGGATAATCATTACATGGTGTATATTCTAATACAAATCTAGATTCATAATGAGACTCCTTGTCTAGTATGCAATTTAATTTAGCATCTGATTTTAATGGATAAAAACTTGAACCCATTTTCACTAAATCTTGTTGCATCAATACATATCTACCTTTATGGAAATATTCAGAATTATATTTTCTAAAAATCAAATCCTCTTTTGAATATACTGGTTCTATTGTATATGTATTTTTACTTTCACATTTACGTGGGTATCCTAAATTAACAACATAAACTAAAACAGGAGATGCAATTCCTTTAAAAACTAAGCTGTCTTGAAATTTCATAAAAATATGCGCCCCTTTTACTATATCATTTTCAAATGTATCAACTTGAGAGTAGCATTTTAATTCTATCAACAAGAATAATATCATTATAGAGCTATACTTAATTATATCCATTTTTATAATGTTTGGTGTCTCCCCTAACAAATGTACAATTTAATAAAATGTAAAATTAATTTCAACGTTTTAAACGTTGTATAAGCTATAACCTTAAATCAAAAACCAATCCTTAAAAAGACGATTTACAATCTTAAAATTTCACATCTATTCCTGCACTCACAAAGCGTGGATTCCCAACACGTATCCCTTGTGGTCTTCGGCTGGAGATATAGCGTTCATTGGTAATGTTTTTTACAGCCACATTGAAGGTCACTTTCGTATTAGGAATTGTATAAAAAAGAGTCGCATCATATAATTGATAAGCTGGCATTTGCCCTATTCTACCATCGGCACTTGGCAATATCGTATTCAACATATCGGTGTATTGCATACCTGTAAAGGTGGCGGTCGCTTGTACTCCCAAACCAAATGTAGTCATTGCACTCAGCGAACTTGTAACGTTATATGTAGGCGCATAAGGCGTTCGATTCCCATTGATATTGATACTATTTGTTCCTTCTTTTACAAATCGATCTTGACTGAATGTAGCTTGTGTATAGGTCGCATTCGATTTCCAAACATACATCGTTTTGCTATGCCACAATTGTCCTATATTGAATATATACGATCCTTCTATACCTTGATGCAATGTTTTACCACCATTCACTAATCCCGAACCTGTTCCTCCAGCCGATTCGGCTACAGGTATGATTTGATTAGAAAAATCCATCCTAAATAATGTTACTTCATATTCTAGTAGTTTGTTGACACGACCTCGCGTTCCCAATTCTATATTCCAGCTTTGTTCTGCATCGAGCAAGTATACTTCACCTTGCGTTGAAATAGCATCTTTCACACGTGGTGGTGCAAAGCCTCTATGTACACCAGCAAATACAGTATTGGATTTTGATAAATTCAAATTCATACCAATACCAGGAAGCACAGATGTAATGGCTTGACCTGCCATTATACTCGTATCTCTTACACTTGATATGCCTCCTATCGAAAATGTGTTTCGGTAAATCATACGTTTATAATCATAGTATTCAATACGCGCACCCGCATTGAAGGTTATATACTTTGATGCTGTGAGTGTTTGTTGTACAAAAGCACTGAATGCTTTACCAGATCGTACTTCATCTTCTACCAATTCGCCCGATTGTGCATCAGCCTTCTTGCCATTGATGCGTTGTTCATTGGCTTGTTCTGTATGAAAACGTATGCCTGCTTGTAATTCTCCTTGCATTTTAAAAAGTTGATGTGCATATTTCAAACGAGGTTCTACACCCAATACTGTAAATGCTCTATTTCGATGTGCGTTTTGGTTTCGCATATAAATTGCACCACCGACTATAGCGGTATCACCCCAAACTACACCTGATAAATTAGAAGCTGTTTTACTTGTACTAAAATCTTGTCGTTGCCAATCACGATCGGTCGTATAGGCATACAATGTAGTATTGAGTTGAAGACGACTGGAAACTCTATACTGATGGGTTGCACTGATGGAAGTTCTGCGGATGTTGAGATTATCATCGGGTGCCATCAAAACAAAATCTTGATTGCCTGATGCAAACATTTGCTGTGTTAAGCCAATATATGTAGCATTGGATTGTTCGTTGTAATACCCTACTTTAATACCTAGTATTGACTTTTCGGATAGTTTAAATTTCAATTTAGTAGAAAAATCATGCACATTAAATTTCGTGTAACCCAACTTATTTGCTTGTTTGTGGGCATAAGTGACTTGAATCCCTACGTTGCCATGTGTAACTCCATAGCTTGCTAAACCACTGATATAGCCAAAATCACCTACGGTCAATTTCACTCTTCCTTCGGGTTGCAACGAAGGATCTTTAGTGATATAATTCACTACACCACCGATGGTTTGAGGTCCAAACAACAATTGTCCACTCCCCTTGAGTACTTCAACACCTGCCATTCGATCAATCAATGGTGTATAATATAACTCAGGTTCTCCATATGGATTTAACGATACAGGAACTCCATCTTCTAATACCAATACACTTCTACTTCGATCAGGATCCAAACCTCGTATACTCAAATTCATACGTAAGCCTGCACCTTCTTCATCTACCACATGTATGCCCGAAATGCGTCTAAAAATTTCATTTCCAGAAACAGGTGCCACTTGTTCCATCTCTTTACTACCTACTACCCCAACAGAACCTGGCAAGGTATTCAACAAGCTATTTTTCTTAGCTAATATTTGAATTTGTGGCATTTCGATCCGATTGATAGTATCATTTTGTTGCGCATTCATTTGAAATGAACTATCTAACACTAAAAGGAAAAGTAATATTCTTATATAGTTTTTATTCATGGTGCAAATCTATTTTAGCACCTATAACTTCACTTGGCAAAAACGGAAAAAGGATTGTGAAATCGGGAAAATGAATTTTTCCAACAATCACAATCCTTTCAATGATTTAACTATTAAGACTCTTATTACTTATTACTTATTCTTTTTACTCTTAACATACGCATCCACAGCCGCTATCGCTACCATATTCACTATTTGGCGAACACTGCTTCCCAACTGTAATACATGCACCGATTTGTTCATACCCAATAAAATAGGACCTACCGCTTCAGAATTGCCCAATTCCATCATTAAGTGATAGGCTATATTACCTGCAGATAGGTTGGGGAAAATGAGAATGTTTGGAGGATTATTGACCAATGAACTAAACGGATAGTTTTCTTTCAACAAATCATTGTCAAAAGCAATGCTACCTTGTACTTCACCATCTACTATTATATCCGGATGATGTTCGTGCAATAAAGCCACTGCTTCTCGTACTTTTTTAGCTTCGCTCAAATTGCTACTACCAAAATTAGAATAAGATAGTAAGGCCACACGTGGTGTAATATTCAGATTTTTTAAATTTTCACTTGCCAATAAGGTAATATCTACCAAATCTTGCGGAGTAGGAAACTCATTGATTGTTGTATCTGCAAAACAGATAGGACCTCGCTTGGTAAGCATTACATACATACCGGCTAACTTATTTACCTTTTTATCGACTCCAATAATTTCTAATACAGGTCGAAGTGTATCGGTATACTTGCGTGTCAAACCCGTAATAACTGCATTCGCATCGCCTGTTTCTACCATCATGCATCCAAAATAATTTCGTTCTCGCATTATTTTTCGAGCTTCATAGGTATTGTATCCTTTTCGATGACGTTTTTTGAATAATATTTCACCATAAGCATTTCGTTTTGCCTCATTTTCTTCAGACTTGGGATCAATGATTTCAACTCCATTCAATTCAAGATTATTTTCTTTCATGATGGTTTTAATTTTTTTCACATTACCCAATAATACTGGAATGGCAATACCCTCGTCATTCACTATTTGCGCAGCCTTCAATGTTTTAAAATTCTCAGCATCGGCAAATACCACACGTTGTTTGTATTGTTTAGCCTTGTTGATAATCGCTTTCAATATATTATCATCATTGCCTAAACGGCTTTGCAATTCTTCTTCATAAGCCTTCCAATCGGTAATGGCGCGTTGCGCCACTTTACTTTTCACAGCCGCTTTGGCAACAGCCAATGACACTTCAGAAAGTAATCGAGGATCCATGGGTTTGGGAATTATATACGTAGGACCATAACTCAGATTTTTCTCTTGATAAGCTAAGTTGACAATATCAGGCACACCTTTTTTAGCCAATGCGGCCAAGGCCTTTACAGCAGCCAATTTCATATCTTCATTAATCGTACGAGCACGCACATCCAAGGCTCCTCTGAATATATAAGGGAATCCCAATACATTGTTCACTTGATTAGGATAGTCGCTACGGCCTGTTGCCATGATTACATCTGGACGAGCTTTTACAGCTGTTTCATAATCCACTTCTGGGTCTGGATTCGCTAACGCAAATACGATAGGTTTTGGTGCCATGCCTTTTAGCATTTTTGCATTCACTACCCCACCTTTAGATAAACCTATAAATACATCTGAACCTTTCATGGCATCCTCCAAGGATTTTACTTTTCGAGCAGTCGCAAATTTTTGTTTTCCAGCATCTAAGTCTTTTCGATCTTTTGTGATGGCACCTTTGCTATCAAACATGATAAAATTCTCATACTTTGCTCCTAATTTGATATAAAGTTTACAACATGCCATAGCCGAAGCCCCTGCTCCACTCACCACAAACTTGGCTGTTTTTATATCTTTTTCTTGTATTTCGAGTGCGTTCAATAAAGCTGCTGAAGATATAATAGCCGTGCCATGTTGATCATCGTGCATGACGGGAATATTCATTTCCTTTTTTAATCGCTCTTCGATTTCAAAACATTCGGGTGCTTTAATATCTTCAAGATTGATACCACCAAATGTGGGCTCCAATGCTTTTACAGTACGTATAAAATCCTCAACATTGTTGGCATCGAGTTCGATGTCAAATACATCAATGTCAGCATAAATTTTAAATAACAACCCCTTACCTTCCATTACCGGCTTGGATGCCAAGGGCCCAATATTGCCTAAGCCTAATACGGCTGTACCGTTGGTAATAACAGCTACAAGATTTCCTTTGGTTGTATACTTGTATACATTTTCAGGATTACGATATATTTCCATACAAGGCTCTGCAACTCCTGGCGAATAGGCCAATGCAAGATCTCGTTGTGTTTTGGTTTCTTTAGTAGGTACAATTTCTATTTTCCCAGGTCTGCCTTTGGAATGATAATCTAAGGCATCACTTTTTCTTACTTTTTTAATCATAATCCGTTTGAATAATTATTTTTGAAAAAACCAACTTGTGATTTTCATAAGCCGTAAAGTTACAAAGAATGGAATAAGATTGAATTCAAAAAACGGATTGTGTAAAACTTTGAAGTTTCATTTACAACAACAAAGCTGCCAAACCATAATCGGCAAAAAGAATTAGAATACAACTAACTACAACTGAACGAGTAGAAGATTGACCTATTTCTAAGGCACCACCTTTCACATAGTATCCGAAATAAGCCGAAACACTGGATATGATAAAGGCAAACGTGAATGATTTGATGAGACCAAATGTTAAATTAAATGGCACAAAATCTTTCATTAATCCTTGTGTAAACTGCTGTTCGGAAATAATTCCACTGAAAGTTCCAGCTAAATATCCTCCCCAAACGCTTAAAAACATTGAAATCGTAATTAAACAAGGTATTACAATAAATGATGCGACTATCTTAGGTAATATTAAATACGTTTTAGTATTGATTCCCATGATTTCGAGCGCATCGATTTGTTCACTCACACGCATATTGCCCAATTCTGAAGCAATTTTGGATCCAATTACACCTGCTAATACAATACAAACGACTGTTGGAGAAAGCTCCAAAAAAGTACTATCACGAATAATTTGAGCAATGACATATTTTTGTACCAAGGGGCTAATCAATTGATAAGCAGTTTGTACGGTGGTTACAGCGCCTAAAAAAACTGAAATAATCACCACAATTCCCATAGAACCTATTCCTATTTCATAACATTGATGAATAAATTCTTTCCAGTAAACACGCATGTTTTCAGGTTTGGAAAACATTCCACCCAGCATCATCAAATATTTTCCGAAATGTTCGAGTCCTTTAATCATCTAGAGTCCA
>CANHGW010000006.1 GCA_947460175.1 Bacteroidota bacterium
ACATAGAGGCTTTTTACAACACCACCAGACGACACAAACATTTAAATAATTTAACCCTTTTAGAATTTCAAAAATTAATTAACAATAACAATTTAAAAAATGCAGCTTAATGATCAATTTAATTTGTCCACTTTATTCTTGGAATTCCAGTGGAGGTTTAAAAAATCCATGTAATTGTTATTATGGCTACTATTGTTGGATTAAAGGCGGTGGTAGTGGAAGTTGTATAACAGGTAATTGTCAAACACCTCCTAAAGCAGGTTGTGGTGTTTTTGGAACTACAAATTGTGACGGTAAATGTCAATAAATTTAAGTTTTATTCTAGGAAGTGAGATTGTCACTTCCTAGAATAATTAACATACATTAATATGAAAAAAAAACTACTATTAGCATGTGTTTCAATCTTATTGAACATACTTGTTCTAAGTCTTATCAGAGGGTATTTGGGTTTAGATGTGGCTTGTATTATAGCGATTATCGCATACATGTTGTTTACCTATTATGTGTTCATTACTTTAAAAACATCAAAATTTCATTTCAAGCTTATAATAATACTTATTGGAACTATGATAGTACACGTACCACAAAGAATTATTGATTTTAAAAGTCAACTAATATCTTTTCCAGAATTCATGTGTGAAATTTTAGGTGTGATATTAGGTTTGCTTTTCATTTATGTTGGTAAATTAGGTAAGCTTATAATTTTATTGATCACATTTTTATCATCATTGATTGTATATATTAAGCATGATAGTGTAATTGATAGTTTGATATATAGTAATTTATTTAATAAAAATACAAAACAAATAAAAATATACGCTGTCCCTTATTTTGATTCAAACAATGTAAACATAAATGATAAATTATTTAATCCTGCTGATTTAATTGTATTGAATATTTGGGCTACATCTTGTGGGGTTTGTATTGCTGAATTTCCTCAAATTGATTCTTTGTATAATTTGTCATTACAGTCAAGTAAAATCAAATTATATACTGCATGTATTTTACAAAATGGAGATAGAAAAACTCCTTATGAAATTGGAACTATCAAAAATACTAAGTTTCCCATTTTTACTATTCCCAATTGGGATTATGTAATTAAAGAATATGGCATGGATGGTGTGCCAGTTACTTTTGTAATTAAAAATAATGAGGTGCTTTTTCGCGGGACTCTTCTAAATGCTTGGGGCTTTGCCATTGAGCAAAATTAGTCTAATTGTCTCACTAAATAGTTTTGGTTGCATTAGAAATGACTATTTATTTTTTATAATATGGTCTGTACTGTTTTACTATAATAAAGTTATCTATACCTTTTTAGCAAGAAAACTATTTCGTGCTTAATTTTTAGATTTACTTTTATATCGTCAAATTAAAATAGTACAATATGTCTTATCCATATCAGATTACATCTTTAGAACAATATCACGAAGTCTATAAACAAAGCATTGAAAATCCAGAAAAATTTTGGGGCGATATAGCCATGCATTTTCGTTGGAAAAAACATTTTGATCAAGTACTCAATTGGAATTTTAATGAACCAAAAGTTGAATGGTTTAAAGGTGGTAAAATGAATATTACCGAAAATTGTTTGGATCGATGGGCTGAAACCCAGCCACACACTCCTGCAATAATATGGGAAAGCAATGATCCAGAAGAACATCATCGTTCTATTTCATACAAAGAATTATTGTTTAAAGTCAATCAGTTTGCCAATGTATTGAAAAACAATGGCGCAAGAAAAGGCGATCGTATTTGTATCTATATGCCCATGGTGCCTGAGTTGGCAATTGCTATTTTAGCATGTGCTCGTATTGGTGCAATTCATTCAGTTATTTTTGGTGGATTTTCCGCGCAAAGTATAGCTGATCGAATCAATGATGCTGAATGTAATATTGTGGTAACAGCTGATGGAGGTTATCGAGGGAATAAAGAAATTCCTTTAAAATCAGTGATGGACGAAGCATTGATACAGTGTCGCTCTGTACAGAAAGTGATTGTACTGACTCGTACACGAACTCCTGTAAGTATGCTTAAAGGAAAAGAAGTGTGGTGGGAAGATGAAATTAAAAAAGTAGAAACTGCAGGTAATCCATTTTGCGAAGCTGAAGCGATGGATTCGGAGGACGAACTATTTATACTTTATACAAGTGGAAGTACGGGCAAGCCCAAAGGGGTAGTGCATACTTGTGCTGGCTATATGGTATATACCAATTATACATTTGTAAACGTTTTCCAATATCAACCTGGCGATATTCATTTTTGCACAGCTGATATAGGTTGGATTACTGGACATAGTTATATTGTGTATGGTCCTTTGAGTGCAGGTGCTACAACGCTGATGTTTGAAGGTGTTCCAACTTGGCCTGATGCTGGTCGTTTTTGGGATGTAGTTGACAAATACAAAGTCAATATCTTGTACACGGCACCAACAGCTATTCGTAGCCTCATGAGTTTTGGATTAGACTATGTAAAAAACAAAGATTTAAGTTCGTTGAAAGTATTGGGAAGTGTTGGTGAACCGATTAATGAAGAAGCTTGGAATTGGTTCCATGATAATATTGGAAAAGGTAAATGCCCAATAGTAGATACGTGGTGGCAAACAGAAACCGGTGGCATTATGATATCAAATTTAGCAGGTGTAACACCTCACAAGGCAGCACATGCAACGTTGCCTTTGCCAGGTGTGCAACCAATTTTGGTCGATGAACATGGCCATCCAATTCCAGGTGGGGATGCATCCTTGCCAGAAATGCCAACAGAAACCGTGAGTGGAAATCTTTGCATCAAACATCCTTGGCCTTCTATTATTAGAACTACTTATGGCGATCATGAGCGTTGCAAACAAACGTATTTTTCTACATATGAAAATATGTATTTTACTGGAGATGGATGTCAGCGAGATGCTGATGGTAATTATCGAATTACAGGTAGAGTAGATGATGTATTGAATGTAAGTGGACATCGAATCGGTACTGCCGAAGTTGAGAATGCAATTAACATGCATACGGGTGTGGTGGAAAGTGCCATTGTTGGCTATCCTCACGACATCAAAGGACAAGGGATCTATGCTTATGTTATTTTTAGTGGCGTCATGGACGATAAAAATTTAATTACACAAGACATTAATCAAACTGTTTCAAGACTCATTGGTGCTATTGCCAAGCCAGATAAAATACAGTTTGTATCAGGTTTACCCAAAACACGTAGTGGGAAAATCATGCGTCGTATACTTCGTAAAATTGCAGAAGGTGAGACAGAAAATTTAGGTGATACTTCTACATTGCTGGATCCTAATGTGGTAGAAGAAATTAAGAATGGGAAGTTGTAGTTACTATCTATAATGATTTGATTTATGACATTTCAAGCTAAGAATATTCAATATAATGTATGATTTTTATAGGTTTTAAATTTTATTAAGGTATTTATGCAGTAACTAAAAATTATCTGTTAGAGTTTTAATTTAATGTAAAGAAATATCGTTGCTAAACTTTCATTTTTAAGTATGTTCAGTCGATTATGCATAGTTATAATTACAAAATATATGATTTAAATTTAACTATCAAAATTAATTATATTCATTCAATTTTTCTTATTATTGCACTCATTGAAAATAATATCGTTCATATCGTTTTTTTTCTTTTCATTTGTTTTAATCTCTGGAACTAATAATGTGATTAAAGTTCTAAGTCAATTAAGTGAATGCATAGGTAAGCATGAGTTAGCAATAAATCTTAAAAAACCATCTAGTTCAATGTCGGATGAAGAAACGAACGATACTGACTCCGAAGAAGACAATATTGGTGACGTGAATTTTTATATTATTTGTCAAGAAGTCAATCAATTTAAATTGTATTATCAATCGACTGAGAACCAATATTTTGCTGCTACTGAATTCTTAAATTCTAGGGAAGCAAATCCCATATTCATACCTCCTCCAAACGCTTAAGGCTATAGTTGAATATCTTATCACACTCCTAAAAGCGAGTATAGTGGTCCACTTATTTTAAATTTCAAATATTAGAATGAATAACAAAAATTCAATGTTTTCGTACATGAAAACAGATACCCTTTCAGGATTAGTCGTTTTCCTAGTTGCATTACCTTTATGCTTAGGTATAGCTGTAGCCTCAGGCGCACCGCCATTTGCAGGTATAATAACTGGTGTGATAGGTGGTATCGTAGTTGGTTTTTTGAGTAATTCTAATTTAAGCGTTTCAGGTCCCGCAGCAGGATTAATTGCTATTGTTTTAGCAGCTGTTACCAATTTGGGCTACGAAACCTTTTTGCTTGCTGTGGTATTAGCAGGTGTATTCCAACTGATTCTTGGTTTTGCAAAAGCAGGTAGCATTTCCAGCTACTTTCCTTCGGGGGTTATTGAAGGTATGTTGACCGCTATTGGTATTATAATTATAAAAAAAGAATTACCACATGCCATTGGATATGACAAAGGTCATGAAGGTGATTTTTATTCATATGAGTTATTAGATAAGGCGGACCAAGGTTTTTTTGGCGAGTTGATTCATTCTTTTAACTACGCTCACAATGGGATTATACTAGTCACTTTAGTTTCATTGGCTATTTTAATCGCTTTTAATAAAGTAGCATTTTTAAAGAAAATCAAAGCAATACCTGGGGCACTTATAGTTGTTATTGTAGGGATTTTAATCAATGAACTATTTAGACTAACCAATTCAGCTTTACTCATTTCTGAAGAGCATTTAGTGAAATTACCAACAGCTTCTTCATTTAGCGAGTTTTTTACTCAATTTAGTTTTCCAAATTTTGCTGGGTTTACCAACCCCGCTGTATGGATTACTGCGGCCACTATTGCGGCAGTTGCAAGTATTGAAACCTTGCTTTGTCTTGAAGCAGGCGATAAAATGGATCCATTAAAGCGTTATTCAAGTGCTAATATTGAGTTGAAGGCACAAGGTATTGGAAATATACTAGCTGGTTTAATTGGTGGAATACCAATGACGTCAGTTATCGTTCGTACGAGCGCCAATGTAAATGCAGGAGCTCGTACTAAATTTTCAGCAATTGCACATGGTGTATTTTTACTACTTGCAGTTGTGTTGATACCAAGTCTTTTAAATAAAATTCCAATGGCATGTTTAGCGGCCATTTTAATTATGATAGGATTGAAATTAGCAAGTCCAAAGGTATTTAAACACATGTGGCATGCTGGTAAATTTCAATTTATACCATTTATTGTTACTACAATTTCGGTGGTTGGCATAGACTTGTTGAAAGGTGTTGGCATTGGATTGGTTGTTAGCATTTTCTTCATTCTCCGTGGAAATATGAAATTGGCTTATTTCTTTAAAAAAGAAGAACATCACGAAGGTGAAACCATTACGATAGATTTAGCTCAAGAAGTTTCTTTTTTAAACAAAGCAGCCATTAAACAAACCTTGTCGCATTTGCCCAATAATTGTAAGGTTATAATAGACGCAAAAAATACAGTTTACATTGATTATGATGTGCTGGAATTAATCAAAGATTTTGTGAATTTTGGTTCAAAAGATAAAAACATTGAAGTTCAATTAATTAATTTTAAAGAAGAATATAAAATGGCAGATGCACAACATGTGCACTCTAAATAATAAAATACCTAAACAATAAAATATTAAATCATGAAAAGTAAAAAATCAAAAGAGTACGTTAAATTAATTGAAAACAATAAAGAATGGGCAGCATCGGTGGTTAAAGATGATCCAGAATTTTTCACCCGATTATCTAGTTTTCAAAAACCTGATTTTCTATGGATAGGTTGTAGTGATAGCCGTGTACCTGCCGATAGAATAACGGGTACACAACCAGGAGAAATTTTTGTACATAGGAATATTGCTAATATGGTAGTTCATACTGATATGAATTTGCTTGCTGTATTGGAATATGCAGTAGACCATCTTGATGTGAAACATATTATTGTATGCGGACACTACGGCTGTGGTGGTGTTAAAGCTGCTATGTCAAGGCACAATTTCGACTTGATAAATAAGTGGATTCGAAATATTAAAGATGTGTATAGAATGCACAGAGATATGATCGACTTTCAAACCAAACCTGAAGATCGATTAAATAAATTAATTGAGCTGAATGTCGAAGAGCAAGTTATGAACTTAGCCAAAACAAGTATTGTACAAAGATCTTGGAAGAATAAGAAAAGTCCTGAAATTCATGGTTGGGTGTATAGTTTAGAAGATGGCCTAATCAAAGAAATTTGCACTATGACACACGAAGATCATTTAGACCCATTGTATGAGTTTGATGATTTGTAGTAGATTCATGATATTCAAATAGATTTTAATTTATACCAATTTTAAAAATACTCTTACTGATAGTATAAATTATTAAAATTGAATTGTAGATTTATGAAGTGAACCTATGAAAAAAGTCACTGTATTCCTATTATTATTGTCAATTGGGTTAACTAGTTTAGCTCAGAATAGATATGTAGATAGCTTAACAAATTGGTTGAATTTGCATCCTATCAAAGATACGATGCGTGTAATGACTACACATCGACTTTCGTATCGATTATCTGAAATCAATACGCAACGTGCATGGCAGTATGCCAAAGAAACAGAAATTGTTGCTAAAGAATTAGGATTTGATAAAGGTATTGCCTTAGCCAATGTCAATTATGCCATTCTTGAAACTGGAGAAGGCAATTTTAAAAATAGTGCAGACTATTACATGAAAGCAATTGCTATTTCTGAACGAATTAAATATACACGAGGTTTAAGTATTTCGTACAATAATATTGGAGAGAACTATCTTAAACTGAAACAGTATGACAAAGCCATAGAGTATACTAACAAAGCAAGGGACTTGAATCACTCAATCAACGATATTCGAGGAGAAGCGATTAACTACGAACAAATAGGTAGTATACAATACGAAAAAAAGAACTATGAAAAAGCCATTGCAAATTGGACGTTAGGCTTTGACTTAGCTAAGTCGGCAGGAGAACCAAATTTGATCTCACTTTATTATATCAATTTCGGTAAATATTACTTAGTCACCAACAATATAAAAAAAGCAATCAGTAGTTTATCTATTGCAGACTCTATTGCAAAATCAAGATCAGAGTTGTTAACTCAAATACAATGTAGTAAAGCCTTTTCTGCTTCTTATGATAAATTAAATCAACATAGTATTGCAATTCAATATTTAAATGAAGGATTAAAATTATCAAAGGAATTAAAGAATAAAACAGAAGAATGTGATTTGTACAATTTAATTTCTTTACAATATGAAAGAATGAGAATGCCTGATTCAAGTATCTTTTTTCTTCGAAAGCATAAGGAAATCAGTGATGTAATATTAAATGATAAAAATTTTGCTCATCTCACATTTATTCAAACACAATATGAAACAAAATTAATTGATCAAGAAAATGCTGAACTAAGGTCAATACAAAAGAAACAAACAAAAAAATTAAGTGAAAAGAATTTATTATTGATCGCTTCAGCTATTGCATTGCTATTAGCATTTGTGAGTGTATTACTTATATACAATTCATTTAGACATAAAAAGCGTAATTTGTTATTAGAAGAACAACAGAAATTATCTGAATACAATCAGCAATTGGCCGAAATGGAAGTGAAATCGCTTCGTTCACAAATGAATCCACACTTCCTTTTTAACTCGCTTAATTCCATACGTAATTTTATTATAAAGAATGAGTCTCAATTAGCAAGCGATTATTTAGCCAATTTTGCTTCACTCATGCGTAAAATATTAGACGCCTCTCAGCAAAGTAACGTTTCACTAGAAGAAGAAATAGAGATGTTGAAATTGTATGTAGGATTAGAGCAAATGCGTTTCTCAAATAAATTTGCTTACAACATTCAAGTGGATGAATCATTGGATTTTGCCAATATCAACATACCTACTATGGTTATTCAACCATTTATTGAAAATGCGATATGGCATGGATTATTAGCCAAAGAAAGCAATGATGGCGTATTAAACATTCAATTTAAGGAAATAGCCAATAATCAAGATGAAATACTTTGTATAATTACAGATAATGGAATCGGCAGAAAAATGAGTGAATCTATGAAGAGTAGATTGAAAAAACATACGTCAAAAGGAATCAATATTACGCTCGAAAGGTTGAAAAGACTGGCAAAAATAACGATTGAGAATCCAATTGAGATCGTTGATTTATACGATGAAAAAGGCAATGCGACCGGTACAAAAGTCATTTTACACCTCCCAGTATTATAGAAATATCATTTAGTTTGAAAAAATAGTTGCATTTCTATCATTGTAATCTTATTTTTAGACTTTAGAAAAGCAAAAATGATGCTAAAACGAATACTATTTATTGCATTATGTACTCTTGTAGCTCTGCAATCAGATGCTCAGATGATGCGTAAAGCACTTAAGAAAAGAACAGCAGAGGCTTGTGTTTATGGTAATATTGGATATTATGGTAACCCACATTGGGGTGCTGGTGCCAATATTCATTATTTACATGGGATAGGACGCAAAAGACAAACTTTCAGTGTAGGTATGGGATTAAGAGCCAATGTGTTTAGCACAAAGAAACGTTCATATACCACTTCAAGCGAAGCATTGATAGCCTTAAACCCAGGTGGTGCAGATACGATGTATATGCCTGAAGTGCAAACAAACACGTTGAATGCTTATATTGCAGTAAAGATTCATATCAAAAAAGGAGTTGATTTCTTTATCAATACTGATATTGGTGGAATCAATTTTGGCGATAGCAAAACAGGCTATTTCAGATCGTACGAAACTGATCCAATACCTCCTGGTACAAAGTATAAAACAGAACCTTACGCTTTTAACATCAATATGTTCAATGGGGAAAGTTACGGTACTATTATGTCTGAAGCTTATGGATCTTTCCGCTTAAACAATGTACTGTATTGGCGTTTAGGAATAAATTTCTACAGAAATGAGTATAAAGTAGATCGACAAATTCCTTTGAATGGCAAACGATTTAGTCAAAATCATTGGATGGTAATGAGTGGCCTCGCATTTGATATTCGTTGGCACAAAACGATTAGACAAACACAGTTTTATTAATATATTAATTAGTAGTTTTATATACATAGGAGCTTATCGCTCCTTTTTTTATGCTGAAAATAGTCTGAATACAATCCTGATACCTTAATTTTGCCACATCTTGAACAACGAACAATCAATAGCATTTCATACACTAGGGTGTAAACTCAATTTTTCGGAAACATCCACATTGTCTCGATTATTTGACCAAGAGGGATTTCAAAAAAAGGAATTCAATCAAGAGGCCGATGTATATGTAATCAATACATGCTCGGTTACAGAAAATGCTGATAAAGAATGTAAACAACTTATACGTAAAGTAAAAAAGCAAAATCCTAACTCAACGGTGGTGATTACTGGATGCTATGCGCAATTGAAATCGGAGCAGATTGCAAAAATGGATGGAGTGGATATAGTGATAGGGGCTGGTGAAAAATACAACATAGTAGAGCATCTTAAAACATACAAGAAAAACGGAACTACCAAAATATGCAGTTGTGATATCGATGATGTAGAAGGGTTTCATTCTTCATTTTCGCTCAACGATCGTACTCGAACTTTTTTGAAGGTACAGGATGGTTGCGATTACAGTTGTACATTTTGTACTATCCCATTAGCAAGAGGGCATAGTAGAAGCGATACAATACAAGGTGTAATTGATAATGTAAAAGAACTGCAACAAACAGGCATACAAGAAATCGTTTTGACGGGTGTTAACCTAGGTGATTTTGGGAAGGGTTTCAATGGGAATCGTCAACATGAGGAAAATTTTTATGATTTAGTCGTTGCATTGGATCAACAAACTACCATACCTCGTTATCGAATTTCATCGATCGAACCCAATTTATTGACCAATGAAATTATTGACTATGTAGCCAAGTCGAAACATTTTATGCCACATTTTCATATTCCATTACAAAGTGGTAGCAATACCTTGCTTGCGCTTATGAAGCGACGTTACCGACGTGAGTTGTATGCTGACCGAGTAGCTACTATAAAATCACTCATGCCACATTGTTGTATTGGAGTAGATGTAATTGTAGGATTTCCTGGCGAGACGGATGCATTGTTTCAAGAAACTTATGATTTTTTACATGGCCTTGATATTTCGTATTTACATGTCTTTACTTATTCCGAAAGGGAGAATACGCCTGCTATTGAAATGGAAGGTGTAGTGCCAATGCATATACGTAAAGAACGCAATGCTCGATTACGTGATTTGTCAGAAAAGAAAATGAATTATTTTACAGAACAACACTTAGGACAAACTCGTGCTATATTATTTGAGCAAAGCGAAAAGAAAGGAATGATGGAAGGTTATTCTGATAATTATATTAAAGTATCAGTCCCGTTTAATGAAGATTGGGTCAATAAAATAGTGAATGTGATATTATAAAAAAAGCAACTCATCGAGTTGCTTTTTTAGTTATTATACTTTTTGCTTGTATTATTTTTTGCTAAGTTCTTTCAACAGATCAAACAATCCGTTTTCACTTCCTTCTTCATAGCCAGTATGTTGATAGACTATTTTACCATTTTTATCTACGATCATAGTATAAGGTACATTTTGAAAGTTCAATGAACGTTTCAAATCACTGTTTGGATCTAAATAAACTGGGAATGTCCATCCTTGCGACTTAGAATATGTTTTTACCATAGCCGTTGCACGTGAATCATCAATTGAAACGGTCATATAATTGAAATCAAGTTCTTTCTGCCAATCAGGTAGTTTAGTTTTGATATTTTTGATTTCTTGTTTGCAAGGTATACACCATGTAGCCCAAAAACTTACCAAGGTTAATTTACCTTTTTCGATTGTTTCATTGAAAGCAATTTGCTTACCATTGATGTCTCTTACCATTGTTTTTGGTAATTCTTGATTTTGTGCAAAGGATGCTAAACTTAAAAAAGCAAGGGCTGCACTAAAAATTATTTTTTTCATATATGTATGTTTTAAAAACTTTACCAAATATAGACTACCAATTCGAAATAATGTAAAAGAATGGCACGTTAATATCTCATTAATGTTTAAAATGTCGCATGCCAGTAATCACCATGGCGAGATTATTGTCTTTACAATATTGAATAGAATCCTTATCTCGAATACTCCCTCCAGGTTGAATAAAAGCAGTGATATTGTGCTGATGGGCTATTTTTACACAGTCATCAAAAGGAAAAAACGCATCCGAAGCTAGTACAGCCCCTTTCAAATCAAATGCGAAATGACCTGCTTTCTCAATGGATTGTTTTAAGGAATCAATCCGTGAGGTTTGTCCGCAACCTTTACCAATGAGTTGTTTGTTTTTGACCAAAGCAATGGCATTTGACTTCAAATGTTTGCATATCAAATTGGCAAATAGCATATCAGCACGTTCTTGTTCGGTGGTTTCTCTACCACCTTCTTCTTTCCACTCTTGTATATTGCCTAAGTCGGCTTCTTGTTCTATGATACCGTTGAGAATTTTTTTAGAAATAGTTGTCTGTACAAACTCATTGGTTGATTGAAGCAATATTCTATTTTTCTTTTGCTTTAGTAATTCAAGTGCATCTTGATCGTAAGATGGTGCTATCAATACTTCAAAGAAAATATCATTGATTGCTTCAGCAGTTGCTTTATTTATGGTGCCATTGCATACAAGTACACCTCCAAAGGCGCTTTCTGGATCGCCTGCGAGTGCATCTTGCCATGCATCGATCATACTTGTACGACTTGCCACCCCACATACATTGGTATGCTTTATGATGGCAAAAATGGATTCGTTAGAGTCTTTAAACTCTTGTATCAATTGCATAGCAGCATCTACATCCACGAGATTGTTGTAGGATAATTCTTTGCCATTGAGTTGTGTAAATAATTGATTCAGATTGCCAGTGAAACTCGCTTTCTGATGAGGGTTTTCGCCATAACGCAATACGCTCGTTTGAGTATTGAAATAATTCGAAATGGCGATATCATAATCCATTACTACCTTGAATGCCTTGGCTGCAAAGGCTCTACGTTGTTCGTAAGAGGTGGTTCCTTCTTGTTGTTTCAATATAGTTTCAAGAACTGCATAATCATCTTTAGATGCTAATACGGTAGTGTGTGCATGGTTTTTGGCGGCAGCGCGTATCATAGATGGGCCACCGATATCTATTTTTTCGATGATGAGTTTTTCTTCAATAGTAGAAGCCACTGTTTCTTCAAAGGGGTACAAATCCACTATCACAAGATCTATTTCGGGTATATTGTATTCCTTCATTTCGGCTATATCCTGTTCTAGGTCTCTACGACCTAGTATACCGCCAAATACAGTGGGATGCAAGGTTTTGACCCGACCCCCTAAGATAGAAGGATAATGGGTAATGGTTTCAACACCGATGCAGTGAATACCTAATTGTTCTATAAACTGTTGAGTGCCACCGGTAGAGTAGATGATAACTCCTTGCTGATGTAGGGTATGGGCAAGTGAATCCAAGCCATCTTTATAAAATACAGAGATAAGGGCTGAGGTAATTTTTTTGTTCATGAAAAATGTGTGCTATGCGTAAAAATAATGCGCAAAGGTAGAGAGAATGTGTAGGATATGCAATGAAAACAAACCATTATAATAATGAACTATTTTTTTGGAGCCAAACAGTATAATGCTATTAAACCACTTCGAGCCTTTGTTCCAATCCTTGCCTTCAGAGCAAGGCAACGGATTTCCACGACAGTCTCAGCTAGTTTTCGACGTCTATTACATTGATGTAGCTATGAATAGGCAAAGCCTATCAAGAACATAGTAGCCACGAAGGCATAGCCTTCGTGGAGAGGGGCCAAACAGTATAATTCTATTAAACCACTTCGAGCCTTTGTTATACCAATGTGATTTATTAAATATGCTAATATTTAATAAATCTTACAGTGGTATATGCCGATGCAACAAACAAATAGTAAAATGAGGCTTTAGCCAATATTGAACTATATTGTTTGTCCTATCGGTATTCCAAACCTTGCCTTCAGAGCAAGGCAACGGATTTCCACGACAGTCTCGGCTAGTTTTCGACGTCTATTACATTGATGCAGCTATGACTAGGCAAAGCCTATCAAGAACATAGTAGCCACGAAGGCATAGCCTTCGTGGAGAGGGCTATCTGGGGCGTTTACTATTTAAGGCCATTCTTCTATTCTGCTGAATGTTGGTGGCTGGCATTTGTTATTCTTTGTTTTTTTTATCCTTTTTAGTTCTCTTTTCTTTGTTTTTATTAATTTTTTTCATCGATTCTGTTGTGATTACATTAAGTTCATTTGTCTGACAATTCCAAGTTGAAATGTAATTTTTAGATACAACATTATGCTGTTTCCATTTCGTGAACTTTTCGTTCAACATTAATGTGCAAATATCAGTGGGTGTCATAAAGTCTTCTGTTTCTGACAAATGAGAATGCATTGTACTTACAACTTCTTTACCCTCTTCTTTATCTACATAATTTATGGGAATAATATTTTTATGTAATTGTTTTTTTGAAATTAGCTTATTTTCATTATTAAATGTCAAAAGATAATCGTTTCCAAAAATTACAACGCCATTTTCTGTTGGTCTTGTCAAAATATAAACCTTTTTCTCTCCATCGCTTATTAATGGAATGAAATTAAAATTTGTGTTTTTATAGGTTTTAAAAAAAGTGTCTTGTTGAACAATATTTAAAGCAATTTGTCTAATCTCAAATAAATCGTTTTCTGTTTTGGTTAATTCTCTCTCTTGTAAATCTGTACTTGCAGTGGTTAAATTATTTATGCTGTCAAATGAAATTGTCCCAATAACTTTTGGTGTGTCACTTCTAGAAAAGAATACACATTTGGAAATTTCATTTTCTGTATATGAGACGTAACCGCCTATTTTTTCTGGATCTGCGAATTTTTCAAGAAACAAATCAGTTCCATACCAAGAGGCCATTTCAGTCATGTAAAGTCTTTTAGCTTCATCAACAATGGGCTTAGTTAGTTTGTCAATGTCAGTTTGTCCATGAGCTAGTATAGAAATAGTCAAAAGTGAAATTATACTGAATATTTTTTTCATTGTTTATTTTTTAGTGTTAGTTCGATATGCTTGCCACCAACGGCAGTCTGTGAAAAAACTAACCCAAATCTATATAGTATTCGGATACCCACCAAACTGAAAATTCAGATATTCTATACTTAAGTGGTTGTTTTTAGTTTTTTCATAGCCTAAAGTGATCGGAGACTCCAGCCTCTTGGCCTCTTCGACTTAGAAAACGAAATCGTAATTACATTCTTGTTATAAAATGATTATGTTTTTTATTTATCTTTACTAAATGACAGTACGAAAAAAAATACCTTATCAAAGCTGCATCTTTATTATCACATAATGAATATGAAAGATATTAATTTTGACAAAAGGCTAATAGCATAAAATGTATTTATGTTTACAAAATATGAAGATGAACATTTAGTTCAGAAAGTCGCGGAGTACCGGAGGCGGGAGACACCGCGGGGACAGAATGGAGGATTATACCGATTCCATATCAGTAATAATCCAATCACAATTAGACTAAACTGCTATTCTCTCGGCCATGCCGCTGGCTTGGAATACATTTGCCACTTCACCACTCAAACAGACTTAGGCCTATTTATCGTTGGAATTGGTGTTACTTGCAAAGGATATTACGATTATCAAAGATCGCAACTAAATGCACCCTGTTCGCTTACATAATGCACCGGTAAAGTGATGTGTTGAAAAACGGTCTTATATTTTTCGATTTCCCAATATGGGATGCTACTATCGAGTATGAGTTGCTTGGGTTTAAAATATGAAAACAGTAAGGCTGAATCAGCTTTGAAGCCCTTGCTTAATATGAGAAAATCTACCGGAATAGGTTTGTCTACCAAGATATTGTTAGCGTTGATACGTGCAATTTTTTTATTATGAAATGAGAAAAGAGCAATGGCATTGTTCTCCATTGTATGCACAATTGTTGGGTTATTGTTTTTTAAAAACATCGAGGTACGACCAGGTTTGAAAATATACAATTCTTGATTTTGTGGAGGGTTAATTTGATTCGTATCGGGCGAGTAATAATCATGACCATGTATGAACTGGATATAACTTTCTTTATTGATATTGTAAACCACCAATTTATGTTGATGAAGTATGTTCCATTCTTGTATTAAAAAAGTAAAAGTCAAAAGGAGAGTAGAAGATAAGGCTGGTAAAAGCCATCTTGACTTTTTGTGCATGAGCCAAATAGAAAAGAAAATGACACATAAGAACATTAGAATGAACTGAAAGATGTTGATATTTAAACCATCCCATACTGCAAATGAAAGTTTGCCCATGAGGAATACAAATTCATTGAGTAAATGGATTAACCAAGAAATGAATTGACCTAAGATTTTGGCTAGTGGTGTAAACCAATGAAAAGCTACAAATATGATTTCGAGATATAATATAATAGTACTTGCAGGTACTGCTACTAAATTGGTAATGATAAACAACAATGGAAATTGATGGAAATAATATACACAAAGAGGAAAGGTAAGAATTTGTGCAGAGATGGTTCCTGCTATGAGTTTCCATATTGCATCTGGAATTTTGTAGGAGAAATATAACCAATTATAGACTGATGTGTAAAATAATACAATGCTTAAAAGGGCAAGGTAAGATAGCTGAAATCCAACATCGATTATCCAAAGTGGATTGAAACAGAGTAGTATAAATGCAGAAGCTGCAAGATTGTTGTAGATAGCAATTTTTCGTCCTGTAATTTCACCTATACCAATGGCTGTAAACATCACGGCAGCGCGAGTTACAGAGGGTGGTAATCCTGTCAAGGCAGCAAACCCCCACATGAATAGTAATGCAAATAGAATTGCAATTGTTTTGCGTTTTTTGAAAAATGGAATGAGTAATAATAACCATCGTACGGTAGCATACACCATAGCCATATGCAAACCCGATATAGCTATGATATGAACGATGCCTGTATTGGAATAAGCTTGCCATATCTCTTGATCTACATCTTTGCGATAGCCAATGAGTAATGCCTCGGCAATACCTAATATGGATGAATCTGAAATATAAGATTGGAGTATTGAACGCGTATTTCGGTTGCCTTGATTGAATATGGATGAAAGGGAGGTTTCATGCTTGGATAGTTGTTTCCATTCATGATCTTTGAGAAAGGAGGATTGGTATATATTGTTGTTTCTGCAATACGCACCATAATCAAAACTGCCAGGATTGCCCGAATGTTGAATATCCTTGAATTTGTTTTTGACCAATAAAAAATCACCTTGATGAAGATTCGGAATAGTATCTCCTTTGCTTAAATAGAGAATAGCTTCACCTTGGGTCGATTTTGAATCTTGCCCATTGACCAATTGAACTACCTCTGCATTTATCTTATATGATTTTGCTTTTGGTTCGAGATCCGACACCAATTTTACCACTGCAAACTCATACTGTTTGGCATCATTTACATACCAATGTTTTGAAGATGATATATTATGTAGAATTGGTAATAAGTAACCAAAACTTCCTAAAAGCATATAGATGAATAGGCCTCGAAGGAATAAATTATTGAGTTTAAAAGTGATTGACTTATTGAATTCGAATAAGAAGAATCCTATTAGCCATATTAAAGTGATTGAAAGTGGTATTACCCAATCTTTAGTAGGTAATAATAGATATAGTGCTATTCCACAAGCAAATGGAATAAATAATCGAACAAATGGGGATTGCTTAATCGTGAGTAGTAGGTGTGACGATTGCATAATGCTAAACTACGATTTATTTTATATTTTCAAAAATGAAATGAAATATTTTCTGTCAATTATTCATGTATTTTCTACATCAAAAAAGAAGCTTACAGAAATGAAAAAATATAGTAAAATATAATTATGTAAGTATTGTTACAAATAGTATAATGCTTTCGTTTCAGGTTGATCGCATCTTTGTACCTACTTAAATATCTAAGTAATAAAAACAAAAAATATGAAACAAATTATTTACTTATGCACCGCAGTACTATTAATGTCTGCTTCAGTATTGAAAGCTCAAACAAAAGCAAACAGTCAACAACTGAAACAAGATGTGATAATGGTAGGTGGTAATATTGGAAGCTTCAGAACCAATTTTCAGACAGATGCTAATCAAGTGTCATTACAATTAACACCACGAATAGGTTGGATGTTAAGAGAGCGATTTATGTGGGGAGTTTTTGCAGATTTTGATTTTCAAGCTGTACAAAATGCACAAACTCAAATTCGATATGGCGCTGGATTGTTTGCTAGAGCCTATACAGGTAAAGGTGGCATGACAGGTTATTCAAAAACAAGAATATTTGGTGAATTTTCAACAGGATTCGGTGGACTTAATTTGAGAGTAGCTGATAAAACTAAACCAAATTCAACAGTGAATGGATTGGCCATAGGTTTTGGTGGTGGTTTAGTTTATTTTCCAGCACAGAATATTGGATTTGAATTGATGCCACGATATGTATTCAATACAGGCATGGGTTCAGCACAGGCGCGAGCATCATTAAGCATTACATTTGGTGCGAATGTATATTTGCCAAGAGCAAAAGCAATTGAAATTTCTAAAGACATGTAATTTTTTTTTTAGTGTTAATAAACACCCTTAAGAGCACATGCTTTTAGGGGTGTTTTATTTTTAACTTAAATCATGACTCATTGTATTGAAATACATATAGGTAACTGTATTGAATTAAATACAGTGTATGTAAAATTGATAAGGATTTTAAATGAATTGATTCACAATAAGAATGACTTGTATTTTATAGCATTAATTTTATTATTCTATTTCAAAATATACACATTCCCCTTTGGATTGAAAAATTTACGAAGTGAATCTACTAAGCGTGTAGTATCTCCTTGCGGTTGAGAAGCTTCAATAGCAACAATAAATTTTGCACTGTCTACTTTGGATACACTTGCATTGTTGCCATAGTTTTTAAGTTTGGCTGCTTTGGCTGTAGCGGCTGCTTCGGTTGTGAATGTAAATACAGCCACTTGATGTGCACCAGGACTAGGTGTAGCTATTGGAGCATTGTTAGTAACAATAGTAGAAGTGTCACTCGCAGGTCGCATAGAACTCGAATCAGTTGAATTATTGACTTGTGAAGTGTCGCTTACAGCATTGACATTTGCTGAAGTAGGAGTAGGGTTAATTTCTTCTGAGGTAGTGGCATTATTTTTATAATAATCATACCCGAAGTATGCACCTGCTAGTAGGAGTGCAAGCAAAACACCTCCAATAATGTATTTGGAAGCAGAAGAGGATTTGCCATGATAACTCGCTTGAGCGGGAGGATAACTGAAATCGAGTTTATCACCTTTCTCTGTTTTTGTTTCAGGTACTGATACTTTTTGATCTAGCGTGGGAATACCAACAGGCTGATGTCCTAAATCTAAATCAGCTGATTGCTGAAATGCAATTATTTGATTTATAAAACTGAATTTCCCAAGATGATCGATTTCAAAAGTGCCAGTATGATTTAATTCTTCTTTTACTTTTATACAGTATTCACGTATGTTATTTGAGGCATTACTGATACTAACGTTTTCGAAATTTGCAATAAAAGATGCAAATGAATCGTCGATACTACCAACAGGAGTAAATGAAATTTGATGAGTAGGTGGTGTAACTGTTCCTTCAGATTTGAGTATAGAACCTGCTACTTTTTTTAATTCAAACACACCAAGACCAGGCAAACTGCAATAGTTATTTTTGATTAAAAATTTACCAATGTATTTTCCAATATCCATACTTCCGTTGTTGAGTTAAAGGTGTAAATGTAGCACCATTCTATTATTCGAAAAATTATTTTAAGGTCTAATTTTTAGAAGTGGCAAATGAGCGAACTAATCCAACCCTGAATTGTGTACCCAAATTAGGATAATTGTACCAACGTTGGTACTTGGTACCCAATACATTTAAAATATTAATATATCCAGTCCATTTATTATTAAATTTAAAATCGGTCGTAAGATTTAAATCAAACCCGATATTAGAGGTAGTACTGTAGATAGAATTGACAATACTTGTTTTAGCCAAATGTGCGTATCCTGATCGAATGAAAAAATCAGCTTTGGTTGAAATAGTATTAGTGAGTTTCACTTTACTATAGAAATCGATTGTTGCGGGAACGTAATGCCAAGCTTTCTCAACAGTTGAGATTGATAATAAAGGTCTTAATTCAAAAATTGCGCCTGCATATAGATGTTGGTTTAATTTATAATCTATCTGAAAGTCGGTCATCCAAGCAATGGCTTTATCGGCAAAGAGAACATTGAATTGCTTGAAATCACTAGCCGTATCATTTAGAAATAATGGTAGATTTTTATATTGAGCGAATCCTATTCTAAAATTGTAAAAACAATTGTCATTCAAGCTTCCCTTTAATCCAGCAGTTAATTCAGTATTTTTGGATTGTTTTACGTTATAATAATTAAATATAAATGGGTTTAGTTGGGTCAATTGCTTGAAGGTGTTTAGGTTCAAATAACTAACATAGTGCAGATTGAAATTACTTTGCAGCGAGGTAATTGGTAAAGAAACTGATACATCTGGTAAGAGATGATTTTGCTGTGCAATGGTAGGATAGAGGCCTATTTTAAAAGTAGCACCTTGCCATAGTTTGCTTACTGAAGGTTGTATGCTGAATGTTGAATTATTCTGTGTGGTTTTATTGATTACACTATATATATTCAAATCGGATTCTAGAGTTAAGTTTACATCTGTTTCAGGATTTAATTTTTTATGTGCAGGTAATACAATTTTAAAATTATTTTCTTTAGCATCATAAGCGTCGGAATAGAAACCAACTTGTATTGATGGCTTAAGTTCAATTCCTTTTAAGATATCTTGTGAAGGAATAAGTGTTGCACCTAGGCTAAGATTTTTAAATGATTGCTGTATACTAGATTTCTCATACTTATATTGAAGATGATCGTAACCATAATAAAATTGCTTGTTTTGATCATATTCTCCAGTCAACAATAAGGAGAAGTTTTTTATTTGTTGAGTTGTATAAACACCCAAATGTGTTTCGCCAAATTCTTGACCCGTGATTTTGCCTTTGACTGAATTTCGCTTAAAGTTGAAATACAACGGTGATTTTGAAATGCCACTTGCATCAATACCAGTTTCAAATTCAAATCCACCTAAATTGCCTAAACCAAGTTTGATATAACTTGTATTGTTGGATGAATTGTTATTATTGAGATTGTTTGCTTGAGGTATAGGCGTGTATTGATATTGACTTGGAATTAAAGGTAAATCAAATGTAATGATATACGGGTCATTATCAATAATTGGGATTTTATCGGGTACGAAATTGGGTTTTAAAGTACCCAAGGAAACAGATGGATCGCCTTTTGAAGAAGGATTAATTAATTTGTATTCTTTTATCAACTTCTCTTGTTGATTTAAATGCATGAAAAGATAGCTTCTTAATAAATGAATATTTTTATCATAGGATGTGTAGGAAGCATTTCTTTTAAGGTTGAGATAATAATCGGAAAATATCAATGCTTGTTGATATTGTCCTAGTCTATATTGACATTCTGCTTGCCAAAAAGATGTAAGTATGATTAAGTCTTTATCAATTGGGTATTTGGTCGAATTTGTAAAATAGCTTAGTGCTTTGTCGGCATTTTGAGACTTCAACATTTGTACACCTTTTGCATAGTTTGCTCGCTGATATACTTTTTGAAGTGGAGCAGAAATTGTTTTCATCCGATCCATAGTCATGATTGCATCATCAAATCGATCTGTTTTGATATGAATATAAGATTCTAATTCGATGGCTTCATCCTTAAAGATGGATTGAGGATATTTTTTTTGAAAAAAGTTTAATTGCTTTTCGGCCCAAGCATCATCCCCTTGATCATAACTTAATTTGGCTAAATTAAATTCGGCAGCTTCATTAATTTCTTTATTAAAGTCTAGTTTTTTACTATCAAGCAAAGCGGTATAGGCTTTTTCTTTCTGATCTAATGCTAAATAGCAAATAGCCATATAATAATAACTAGCTTGTGTAAGTTCGTCATTTTTTTTATACATCTGCTCAAAATTAGAAATAGCCGATTCGAAATTTCCTTGTTGAAAATAGGCATATCCTAAACGGTAATAATCATCACGTCGAGTATGATTCGATTGACTTATATAGTTGGATAAATAAGATGAAGATTTGAGATAGTCTTCCTTTTCAAAAAAGAGTTGTCCTGCAAGTTGGTTGTACTCTATAACAGTATTTTTTTTATTAATTAAATTGGTGGTTGATTCCTTCAGGGCCAATTCTTTTTTACCAGTTAAATAATTTATTTCTGAAAGTATATATGGTATCTTTTTTTTGAAATTTGAATTGTTTTTAAGTGGTTTTAATAATGCACTAGCTGAGGAGTAATCTTTTTTATAAAAAGCAATTAGCCCATTTCGAAAGCTGTCTTGTGCTGTGACCGCTTCTTTGATGTCGATTTGTGTATATTTTTCTAGCTCATTGGTTGTCAAATAGCTATAATTTAAATCTGCTTGTTGTTTGTTGATTTCTTTTTTTGAAAGCATACTGTTGTTCGCTTTTTCAAAAAATGGAATAGCTCTTTCAAATTGTCCTTGTTGAAAATAATAATTGGCTAATTCGTGATTGCCAAGTAATACAAGCTGATCATATGGACATTGTGTTAGATACGTATTGAGAATGTTTTCAGCATTCGGTTGTTTGAGTTTGACATTTATTAGAAATAAAAAAAAAAGTGCTTCTTCTTTTAAAATATCTTTTTCATGAGTTTGTTGATTTAAAAAAGATTGAAATAATTGTTGAGATTCAGGCCAATGATTTGCCTGATATTCTTTGACAGCGCTATAAAATGAACGATTGCTATTGGTAAAATAAATAGTACGTTGGCTAAATGAAGTATAGCTCTTGCACGAAAGTAGTAGGCTAAATGCTAAAAGAAACTTTTTCAAAATCAATCTTTTTATGAAGTCTAGAAGGTCCATGAAATACCCAAACTAGGGAATATAGGAAATTGATATTCTCTAGTATTACGTATTCTATCTATATAAAAAATGTTTTGTCGGTTATATACATTGCTAATGCTTGCAGCTGCTTCAAGGGAGGAGTTATTACCCGTATAAAATTTCTTTTTCATAGAAAGGTCTAAACGATGATAGTCAGACAATCGACCTCCATTGATTTTGCCGGCATATTGTATATCTAAAGTGCCGTTTTGAGTTAAATAATCGGTACTAATCCCGTTTGAAAAATCAACTCGTTCTACAAATGCTTGTGTTTGTGTAAATGGGAATGCTGAACCATAATTAAATCGTGCAGAGAATTCCCAATCCCATTTTTTACCAGCTGTATAAGATGCTAAAAGATTCACATTATGTCTTCTATCAAAGGGTGTTGGATAAGTTTGTACTCCATCGTTACGATCTACATAGCCATACGAATATACTGCCCATAAGTATTGACGCCCTTTGGTATATTTCATCGTTAAATCTAAGCCATAGGCTTTCCCGGTTTCTATACTAAAATCGGGATCAGTAGGAAATAGTTTGTAACGATTGATTGCTATTAATTGTGTAAAGTGTTTGTACCATGGCTCGGCTGTTATTTCAAAATTGCCAAAATCAACTTCTACACCACCTACTAAATGTTCAGATTTTTGAATATTATTTTTAGCTATTGATCCATCAGGATTTTTAATTTCATAATCAGGTGCAGTTAAGAATCCAGTAAAAAAGTTGACAATATCTCTATCAGATTTTGATGAAATTAAATTCTGAGAATACAACCCACCAGCTGCTTTTAATCGTACTTTATCTGAAAGATTATACTTCATTGCAAAACGAGGTTCGATTCGCGAAGCAGGTAATGATGCATAATATTGTATACGTAAGCCTGGTTCTATTACCAATCTTTCACTAAAGGTTTTTTTCAATTTTAAGAAAGCGCCGATTTGTGTGGTATAATCATTTTGTTCCTGACGTATTCCTATGAAATTATAATATTGATACGCTGTTTTGAAACCGGTAAATTCTACTCCGTAATTGATTTCGCTATGTCCAGGTAGATAGGATGTTACTTTGATATTAGCATCGAAACCATTGATTCCACTTTCACGAGGACGATCATCAGATTCTTGAAGTTTGATATAATAATCGGAATAATACAAACCACCTGATATTAATGAATTGGAATTGGTAGGAGAAATTACAAAATTGCTACCACCACCATTGCTTTTCCATTGAAGGTCACTTGTGCCTGTATAATTTACTCTATCATTGAAACTGAAGCCAAACAAACTAAATTTACTACCATTGGTTGAGCTAATATTGATTTTGCCATATCCATCCGTGAAAGTGTAAGGCAATTTGGTTTTGTAAGGCTCACCCATTGCCCCATAAAGTGCCGAGGAGGATGTTTTCAAATAGCTATGTTTCAAAGAAGCGATATAGGTAATGGAAACAGTACTATCACCTTTTACTTTTACTAAAGGACCTTCTAAAAATATTTTTGAAAGAATAGGATTGATTGCAATTTTGCCCGACATCCTTTTTTTATTTCCATCTTTTGTCGTCACATTGACAATAGCAGATGTACGATCGCCATACTCTGCACCAAAACCACCACTCATTACATCTGCATTGCGAATAGCATCCGTTTCGAATACTGAATATAAGCCAATTGAGTGAAAAGGATTGTAGATCGTCATACCATCCAATAATATTTTATTTTGAATAGGAGAACCGCCTCTAATATATAGTTGTCCACCCTGATCGCCTGTAGAAATAACCCCGGGCATTACTTGCAAAAATTGAGCTATATCAGCTTCTCCACCAATACTTGGTAGTAATTTTAATTCTTTGGGTGTGATACGAGTAATACCTACTTTAGTTTCAAACTTCTTATCCTCTTTTTTAGCTGATATGCTAACGCCTTTTAATTCCCTTGATTTTTTGGCTAAATATATTTTTGTAGTAAAAACTTCTTCATCTATTAATCGTACTTCTCTTTCATTTGGTTCAAATCCCATGGTACTCACTACGATTGTATAAGTACCCGAATCTAATTTTGGGATATTAAAATAACCATTTACATCAGTATGAGCTCCTATTTTAGTGCCTTTCAGTTGTATGGTAACGCCTACCATGGGTTCGCCATTAGTCAATTCGTATACAAACCCTTTGACACGAGCAGTTTGTGCAGATGCTGTTGTATAAGCTATGACTAATAAAAGAAGGGCAGTTAGTTTTCTCATTATGTTCAAGATATAAGCTGTAAATATATAACATTCTCTATTAACTACTATTTGATTATTTTTGCATCCCATAAACAAAAGTATGAAGCCATCTATCCCACAAGGAACAAGAGATTTTGGACCAGAAGTCGTTAAGAAAAGAAATTACATTTTTGATATTATTCGCAAGGAATTTGAATTGTTTGGCTTTCAACCACTTGAAACACCAGCCTTTGAAAATATAGAAACCCTGATGGGGAAGTATGGCGAAGAAGGCGACAAGTTGATATTTAAAATTCTCAATAATGGACTTGATCGTAAGGAAAAACATGAACAAGCTAATCTTGATTTTGAACAAGTTCTTCAAGGGAAAAATGTAAAAGGAATTACTGAGCGTGCGTTGAAATATGATCTTACTATTCCATTTGCTCGATATGTAGCCATGAATCATGGACAGTTGACATTTCCGTATAAACGTTATCAAATACAGCCTGTGTGGAGAGCTGACAAGCCACAACGTGGGCGTTATCGTGAGTTTTATCAATGTGATGCAGATGTAGTTGGAAGTCAATCTTTATTTAATGAAGTAGAATTGATTGGACTTTATACCAATGTATTTGAAAAGCTCGGAGTTGAAGTTCAAATTTGTATCAACAATCGTAAAGTATTAGCCGCCTTAGCCGAATTGTGTGGAGGCGAACAATACCTTACACCTATTACAGTTGCTATAGACAAATTGGATAAAATTGGGATTGATAAGGTAAAAGAAGAATTGATTCAGCGTGGTATTGTGGCGACTTCTGTTGACATTATTTCTCGTTATTTAAATATTGCACAACAAAATTTATCCAATGAATCTATTTTGAATGAATTGAAAGAAATGTTCAGATTAGTTACCATTGGGGAGGAAGGAGTATCAGAATTGGCGTATTTAATGACTCAATTTGAACATGTCAAATTGGACGTAACACTTGCCCGCGGACTAAATTATTATACTGGAACAATCCTAGAAGTGAAACCATTGAATGTTCAAATGGGGAGCATAGGCGGTGGTGGCCGATACGATGATTTAACTGGTTTATTCGGCGTGCCAAATATACCTGGAGTTGGTATATCTTTTGGTGTTGATCGTATCTTCGATGTGATGGATGAATTGCATTTATTTCCAGAAGAAATTACGCATACTTCAGTAAAAGTGATGTTGGTTAATTTTGGGAATGAATATGAAACACGTAATAGAGAAATTCTTCAATATTTAAGAGAACGAAATGTGTCATGCGAGTTTTACCCCGAGCCGATTAAGTTTGACAAACAATTTAAATATGCCAATAAAAAGAATATTGAATATGTAATTATGATTGGCGAAGACGAACTAGCCGATCATTTAATAAGCATTAAAAACTTTAAAACCGGCGAACAATCTAAAATACCCTTAGACGAATTATTGACGATCGTAAGATAAACCCAGAATCAGCATTAGAAATACTGAAACGATTAAGTATTTGTAAATCAGCTTTTTGCAAAATCTGATAACAAATACTAAATTGGGATAACCCCAACTAACGCAGTATTCTTTTCCTTCGTCAAAGCCTATTGCGTAATTTGGGATAAAAATAAAAAAGGCACTCATTGAGTGCCTTTTTTGATAAAATAATATCAATATTATTTCAATTTGCAAGTTGTTGCACCAGCACTACTGTATGTAGTTTGCGCTGTGTTACAAGTTGTAGTAGCTTCAGCTTTTGTAGCTTTAGGTACTGTAAAATCAATAGTTACAGCACCTGTGCAAGAACAAGTACGATCTTTTCTGCATGAAGTCATTGTGAAAGCTCCTGCAATTACTGCCAAAAGGATTAATTTTTTCATAATTTTTATTATTTAATGTTTAGGCGAATGTACGTGTATAAAATTTCTAATACAATACCCTCAATTGGGTATTTTCATGATTTTTATCATTAAAACACGTTATTCTACTATTTTTGTAGAAATTGAAATAGTATGAACAAAAATAGAGCTATGCAATTAGTTGCATTTGTATACATGATACTTGCAATTGGGTGTACAAAAATACCCAATCATGCTCATTATATTCCTAAAGACGCCTTGCTAGTAGGTGCAGTTGACATGAATAAGTTGGGTAAGAAAATGATATGGAATGCAATCACAGGAAGTGAATTGTTTGATGAAATGCAAAAAGACTTCAAAAATGAAAAATCGAAAGAAGCCATGAAAGACTTCTCCTCAGTCGGATTGAATCAAAATTCAACTATATATTTTTTTTATACAGGAAGCCTTCGCCGTGATAGTAAAATTTGTTTTTTGGTAGGAATGAAAAATCAATCCCAATTTGAAGAATTTATACAAAAAAATTTACAAGGCGTTACTATTCAATCGAAGTCGAATTATAAATCGGCTCAAATAGAATCATCTGTTTATGCAGCATGGAATAAAGATGTAGCCATGTTTTTTCCGTTAGGAAAAATTTCTGATTCAGTGCAAGCTAATATTGGAATCAATACTGAATTTAATACTATCAAATCAGTTGAGGAGTTTCTAGCTACGGCATTCAATATTGATAAAGAAAAATCAATTACTTCACTAGCTCATTTCAAGGATTTACAAAAAAGCGGGCATGATGTTTCATTTTGGGCTAACTATGAAGAAATATTTAATCAAAATCAAGATTTGAATACTTCAGAGATGCAGGCATTTATTAAAAAAGATTACTTTAAAGATGCTGCATTGGCTACAGGTGTAGATTTTGAAAAAGGAGCTACAGAGGTTGAAATGGATTATTATATGAGTGATGATTTGGCCAATATCTATAAAAAATACAGTACAGATAATGTAAATGCAGATTTGATTAAACGAATCCCTTCAAAGGATATAGCCATGATGATGTCATATAATTTGAAGCCACAAATGATACAAGATTTTTTGAAAAAATTTAATTTAGATGGATTAGCCAATCTTGGTTTAATGATGATGGGTACAAGTATGGATAAGTTGGCTTCCACCTTTAAAGGAGATATGGTATTTGCAATTACTGATTTGAATTTAAAAGATACTGTGAAGAAAATACCTAATAGCGATCTAGAATTAGTAGTGAACCCTGAAATGAATTTTACGTTTGCTATGAGTATACAAGATGAATCAGCAGTAGAAAAATTTTTGAATAAAGGCGTAAAAGAAAATGTATTGACTAAGAATGGAAATGTATATGCTATGGCTTCAAGTGAATCGGCGATAATCAAAAATAAGGATTTGCTCGTTTTTTCATCTAAGCAAACTATGGCTCAACAATATGTGGATGGAGGAAGTAATGCGAAAGGAGTATTGCCAGGTGAAGTATGGAAAAATGTAACATCTTCTCCTATTGGATTGTACATTGATATCAATAAAATACTTCAATTTTTACCTGATGATGAAATGAATGAAGATGATAAATTATTGATGGAAGAAACGAAGAAAATGTTTACTTACTTCGAAATGCATGGTGGGCATATGAAAAATAATGCGAATCATCTTGAAGGGAATTTATTTTTTACAAACAAAGATGAAAATTCGTTATTACAGATTATTAATCTTGCTATGAAAGTAAAAAAGAATGCTGATAAAAATGCGGCTTCGAAATCTGCAAAAGATACCTCAATCGTATTGTAAGGAATGTTGAAATTAATCGTAACATTTTTTCAATTTATTTATTTTATCTATGTCATTAGTTGGTTTGTGATATTGATAATAGCATCTTTCATTGTCACATTGTTTTTATTGTTGTTACCCAATCGGATCAAGGATAAAGGGATGTATTACAATATGAAAATAATAAGCAACTTATGGTTTATACTATGTGGTATTATTACAAAAAATTATAATCGAGAAAAGATTGATTTTTCGAAAAGTTATATCATCACGCCCAATCATCAATCTTTTATTGATGCAGCTATTATTTATACTGTAGTACCTACAATTTTTAAAAGTTTAGGTAAAAAGGAAATTGAGAAAGCACCTATTTACGGTATTATTTATAAAATAGTGGTGATAACGGTGGATCGAAGTTCGATGATGGCAAGAGCTGCAAGCTTTCGTAAAATGAAAAAAGAATTGGAAAATGGGGTGTCAATTGTATTGTTTTCTGAAGGTACCTTTTCAAATACAATTCAAACTGAGTTGTTACCATTTCAAATTGGAGGCTATTCGTTGGCGATACTACAAAAGGTAGATGTGTTGCCTGTTTTATTTTTGGATGCAGCAAAAAGACATCATCCAAGTAAGCTATGGAAATTTTCGCCAGGAGTGAATAGAGCTGTTTATTTGCCTCCTTTGTCAACGCATGCAATTGATAAAACACATGCTAATCAGTTGAAAGATTATGCTCAGCATTATATGCAGGCATGTTTAGATTTTGGCCGAAAAAATAATCCTGAGGATGTTTGGGAATTTGCTGTAAATTGGCTGAACCAAAATAAAATTTAGTTGAAATACGCCGACGTCATATTGCCTCTTTCTATTCCTCAGTCTTACACTTTTGGAGTACCACTCGAATTACAAGATGATATTAAAGTTGGTTGTAGAGTTGAAGTTCAATTTGGTCAACGGAAAATATACAGCGGTTTGGTAAAGCGATTGCACAATGAGAAACCTGATATCTATGCTGTAAAACCTATACGAAGTTTACTTGATTTAGTACCTGTTGTCAATGAGCAACAACTTAAGTTTTGGGAGTGGATAGCATCTTATTATGCATGCGCCGAAGGAGATGTGATGAATGCAGCCTTGCCTTCTCATTTAAAATTGGTAAGTGAAACGTGTGTGGTACTGAATGAAGATGTGAGTATTGATGCCAATGAATTGACTGATGATGAATTTCTATTATTACAAGCATTAGATATTAAACGAAATCAACAAGATATAAAATAATTTTTCGCAAGGATTAGATTTCTTAACTTTATACTATGAAGTTTATTTATTTATTACTTTTATTATCCATAGTTCCTCGATCTCTTTCTGCTGAGGGACATTTGTATTTTCCAAAACAGACGATCTCAATTGATAGTCAAGATGAAATCAAAAGTTATTTGAAAAATTATTTTAATGAAATTTATCATGAGGATTTTCAATTAGATTTAAGGTCTTGCAAAGCAACAAAACATATTGTTCATTATACATATTCGCTCGTCTATAAGCAAATCCCAATTCTTAATTCAACTATCAAACTTAGTACTGATAGGTCTGGGAGAGTTTATTCAATTAAAAAGGAACTAAATGCACTCGATTATTTACCTTTTGTAGACTTGGAGTCAGCATTGAAGAAATGGGATGCATTAGATTTGAACAAATGGTTGCAACAACATACTATTGAAATCAATGATGTAAAATCAACTCAACTGAAAATTTCGTTAGAGTCATCGAAGCCATCCATTGTATTGGAAGTTAATCAATGGAATAAGGTAAAAGATATTACAAGTATTTATGAAATCGATGGTGCTAAATTATTGGAATACAATCATTCACGAAATTTAAATATTGATACAGTTGTCAATGCACGTATATTCAATCCTGATCCTATTACTACGCTTGGATTAATATACGGTGGTATAAATGTTGATAGTGCCGATCGTCATCTTGATTGGATGTTGCCTGCATATAATCAAGTTACTTTGCCAGTAACATTTGATAACTTAAACAATACTTTTTATCTCGAAAATAGTTTGGTGAAGGTTGATGAATTTGAATCACCTGTGATTGATCCTGTTACTAGTTTATCTGATCAGTTTCTATTTTATCGAAATGAATCTGGATTTGAAGATTGCAATGCTGTATATCATATCACAAAATTTCACGATTATATATCTTCAATCGGATACGATACGTTGATGAAGTTGCAATTATTAGTAGATACTCATGGGCAATTTGGTGGAGATAATTCTGTTTTTAATCGCAATGGAGGTAATCCTACAATTAGTTTTGGTACTGGTGGAGTTGATGATGCTGAAGATGCTGATGTCATTATTCATGAATATTGTCATGGAATAAGTTGGAGCGCGAATGACAATGCTAATTTTACTTTTGAACGTAGTGGATTGGATGAAGGCTTGGCTGATTATTTTGCAACATCGTATTCAAGAGCTATTAATCCATATAGTTGGCAACGAATGTTTACTTGGGATGGTCACAACGAATTTTGGAGTGGACGTAGGGCCAATTCATTTGCAAGTTATCCTAGCACAGGCAATATATATGCCGTCGGTGAAATATGGAATGGCGCTATGAGTGCCATCTGGACCGATTTAGGAAATATAGTTACGGATAAGTTGATGTTGGAGTCCCTGCATTTTTTTACAGATCAAACCATCTTGCCTGAAGCAGCTATGTATATATTACAAGCAGATTCTATTTTGTTTAACGGTGTTCATGTTCCAATAATTTGTAGTCATTTCCAACATCGTAATTTGTTGATGGGGAATTGTATAGCTGTTGGTTTTCATGATTTTGATACAGATAGGAATGAATTTAAAGTAATTAATTCGTTAGGATTTGCCAACAATGAAAGCGATTTAAGGATTCAATTCAATGAATCGAAATCTGGTAAATGGATACTTTATACTTTATTAGGTGAGGTAATTAATTCAACTGATTTTAATGCAATGGAATCATTCGTGATATCACCAAAAGGATTAAATTCAGGAATCTATTTCTTACAAATTCAACTACCTGAAGGGACTCAAACTATTAAACTATCAAAGCAATAAAAAAAAGAACCGACACTAGGTCGGTTCTTAAATAATTTTATTAATTGGTTTTTATTAGAATCTGTATCCAAAATTTAAACCAAATCCACGAAGACCTACCATGCCGAATTTAGTAGAAACACTTGCAGCGTTTGAAGTAACAGACACTACATTTTTCTTGAAAAATTGAGAATCATCTAATGTAGATTGCAAATCGTTTCTTAACTTAAGTTGATCAGCAGCAGACATTCCTGAACCAGAGATCGCGCCATCAAAAGAACCGTTAGAAGATGTATAATGCAAGCCTAGTATAAACCAATCCAATGAAAATGATTTACCAATATTGAAGTGAGAGCCAATCATAAGTCCTCCACCAAATGTGGTCATTTTGCCATCAAGTGTCATAGTACGAGTAACATTGTTATCATCTTTGAATGTATACCCAGTTCCCATATTTATACTTCTGAATCGAAAATAAGGAGCAAGATAAAATCCTCTCATAACATGTTTAGGATAAAATCTAAATTCAGGTGTTATGGCAAAACTTCCTACAGTTAATCCATTGATAGTGCCTGCCGATGCATTTGGGTCATCTTGAATGGCTGTTTCCAATGAATTGTAAAACATAGGAGTTCCTTTTGGCATTAATCGTAATTGACAAGCCACTGCAATTTTAGGCGTAAGGGCTCTTTCATATTGAACTCCAAAGTTTTTGTACACTAAAGAAGTTAAATTTAATTTCACACAATTTTTCTTAGCAGGCATACCTGCCGCTTCTTTGTCTTTTGCAAATGAAAACAATGAAGTTGCTGTTAATAAAGCAATGAGTATTAGTTTTTTCATATATATCTATTTTTATAATGCAAGAGTACATTACAAAAAGTTGTAAGACAATACCATGTATAGGGTATTTTTTTAAATTTATTTTCTTGCTTTAGGTGCAATACCAAGTGCAGAGTATAAAATAGATTGAGACTTTTCTCTCACATCTAGTTTATTAATTAATTTATTTTCGGCTGAAGGGTAGGTACGATTAGATAAAAATATAAATAATAAACCTTGCTCAGGATCAGCCCACACACAAGTGCCAGTAAAACCTTGATGTCCAAATGTTCTTAAGGAGGCATTGTCTGAACATGGATTACCTTTATTAGCGTTAGGCTCAGGCTTATCAAAGCCAAGTCCTCGTCGGCTTATCAACGAATATTTCGAAGTAAATAAATCGACCGTTGATTTTTGAAAATATCGTTTGCCATTATAGATTCCACCATTGAGCAACATTTGAAATAATGTACCAAGATCGTTGGGAGTCGAAAATAATCCTGCATGACCGCTTACTCCACCAAACATGGCAGCTCCCATATCATGCACATAACCTTGTATAATTTGATGACGAAAATAATCATCATATTCGGTTGGAGCAATTTCTTTACCAGGCATTTTTTTATATGGATTAAATGAAGTGGAATTCATACCTAGGGGCTTATAAAATTCTTCATAAACATATTCATCCAATGGTTTTTTGGTTATTGTTTCTGCTACTTTTTGCAATAAAATAAAATCTAAATCACTATAAACATATTTACCTCTATTCTCCAATGGGCTCATCATAATGCGTTTAAACATCGTATCAACCCAATCTGACCTCATATACAAATTGTTTGAAACTTTGATTGAATATTTTCCAGACATTGATTTACTATAAATATCAGTACGAGGATATTTTGTACTATCCAATGTTTCTTTATAGAATGGTACCCAACTCTTTAGTCCAGCTTGATGAGTGAGTATATCTTTCAATTTTAAATATTCTTTATCAGTACCTTTAGTCATTCGAAGGTATTTCCCTAAGTAATCATTGAGGTCGATTTTGCCTTGATCATATAGCTTCATGATGGCCATAGTAGTTGCTGCTACTTTAGTCACAGAGGCTATGTCATAAATAGTGTTTATATCAACCGAGTTTCTTCTGTCTTGTGTAAGATGGCCAAAAGCCTTATCGTAAAATACTTTGCCATCTTTTGCTGCTAATACTCTACAGCCAGGAAATGCGCCAATTCTAATTGCATTTGCCAAAAAATCATCTAATCGATCCAAGTCGTTAATATTAATTCCTAATGCCATGGGGCTAACACAACATTCTAATGGTATGTCTTTGATAAATGGGGCTTTGTTGATAGGATTTACATCTTTATTTTGCTTGACAAATTTGGTACTATCTACAATTTCTCCCAAGCTGTTTGTAAGGGATACAATTCCATCTCCTGCTTTAAAATTGTCACATATTGTAACAGGTAATCTTCCTTTTGCCTTCAACTGTCCTGTCACAATTAAGGCTGCAATAGATTGTGTTTCATCTGCTTCGTCGTATGCTACCAATATACCTTCCGCATTGCAAAAATTCTTAACAGCATAAGGATTGCCGAATAAAACGGATATAGTATTCTTATTTTTTGCCAATTCTTGAATCACTTGAATTTCAGTTTTATCTAATCCGAAATTTTGGGTAGGATATCCTGTTGTTTTATGTATTCCGATGATGACAGCATCAGCATTCTTCATTCGTTTGGTGAAGTCTTTTATTTCTTTTTCGTTTGTAGGGGCAAAAAATATTTTTTTAACACCATAGTCCTTTAATGCTTTTGTAAATGTAGTTTCTTCTGTTGTACCTACACCAACATACACGATGCTTTTAGCCGCATTTCGTTTTATATTATCAATAATTTGATAAGGATCACTTAGCAATGTGATTGCAGCTTCTGCTACTTGTTTTCGTATAGAGGGGATATATTGATTTAAATCTTGATCGATTGATTCAGGATTGAGTTTGTTTAATTTATTGAGTCCAGCATTATATTTTGCACGTAATATTTTTTTTACACTTTCTTCAATTCGTTTTTCACTGATAGTTCCTTTTTTAAGTCCTTCTTTTATTTTAGCAATGCCACTTGGTACATCTTGTGAAAATAAAAGCATATCGTTGCCTGCTCCGAATGCTTTTAAATCTATTTCGCCAGGTTGATAATATTTTGCCACTCCTTGCATATTCAATGCATCTGTAAAAATGAGTCCATTGAAACCCATTTTCATTTTTAATAAATCTGTGACTGTTTTTTCAGAAAGTGTGGAAGGGGTATGTTCTCTATTATCCAATGATGGAATTTGAAGGTGCGCTATCATCATGGATTGAATTCCATTTGCTATCAATTGTTTAAATGGATACAGTTCTAATTTTTCTAATTCGAAGTATGATTTACTTATCTCTGGTAAATCTTTATGTGAATCTACATCAGTATCACCATGACCAGGAAAATGTTTGGCACAAGCCATTACACCATTATCTTGAAGTCCTCTCATGTATTGAATGCCATAGTTTGATACTTTTTGTTTGTTTTCGCCAAAGGATCTGAAATTGATGACAGGATTGTTAGGATTATTATTAATATCGATAACTGGTGCGAAATCGATGTGTACACCCATTCGTCTACATTGACTGGCTATAGCAGTAGCCATTTTATATACAAGGGTACTATCTTTCATAGCCCCTAGCATAAGTTGTCGAGGGAAGTCTCTTACACCTGTTAAACGCATTCCTAATCCCCATTCTGCATCCATGGCAATCAATAAGGGTGTTTTAGATATAGATTGGTATCGATTGGTTTGTTCGATTTGAGCTTTGGGTGTGCCTTGCATAAATATTAAGCCTCCAATACTATTTTCACGAATCAATTTTTCAATCAATGGTTGATTGTATTTTTCCCCACCCGAATAAGCTGCTATCATGTAGAGTTGACCTATGCGTTGGTCTAATGTAAGGGAATTGTATATACTATCTACCCATACATTTATTTCAGATTGCAACGGAGGAAGTGGGATTGATTTGTTTGCTGGTTGAGCATTTAGAAAATTTAAGCAACAGAAAAACAAAAAAACACTTGATAGCAAGAACTTTTGAAACATATGGACGATTTGTGCCAAAAATAGTTTTTAATGTTCAGAAAACTTGTTTGTGAATATCCACAGGAATGCGGATAACTACCTTTAACATACTTTTAGAATATTCTCTCTATTATTGAGTATTTTTACAACGTCTAAGAGGTGGTTCTATCTTTTTTATTCAATCAATAGAACTGCTATTATTTTAAACAAAAACAAATAAAAATGAAAAAAACACTTTTTTTAATTTCTGTCACTTTCTTGACTTTGAGTGCATTTGCCCAAAAAAACGAATCAAAATCGAATAATAATGATTTTGGTAAAAACATTATTGCATTTCATCCTTTACATGCCGTTGCCGATAATTTTGTGGGCGTAGGTTTTTCATATGAAAGACTTGTTAATAATTATATCGGTATTAAAGTGCCAATCATGAAATCAATCAATACAAATTATGTTAATGTAGGATTGGAAGCAAAATTGTATCCAGCTCGCAATAATGGCGTTGTTAAATATGCAATTGCACCTTCAATTAATTTCGGAACTGGTGATGAAAAATATTCAGACTATGTATACGATCCAGTATTAGGTTACAATGTTCAAACATTTACTAAATCGCCTCGTACCCATTTTGGATTTTTATTAAATCAAACATTGAATGTTACGATTATGAAACAAATGTATATCGGCATTGATGGTGGACTTGGTATCAACTATTTCGATGATAAATCAAACCGTAATTTTAATTCAAACAATAATAATATTACCTTGGCTGCTCAATTTCACATGGCCTTGGGTTTCAGATTTTAATGCTAACAACATAGATTTTTTTAAAGGCTAAGTTTTTCTTAGCCTTTTTTTATGGATTAAGTTCAAACCCAATTTTTTGAATTTCTTTCCAAAACGTTGGAAAAGATTTATTGACACAATCCGTATTGTTTAATTCTACATCTATTCCTATAAGTGCTACCATACTTAAAGCCATGGCAATACGATGATCATTGTATGTATTAAACTGAACTGATTTAGTTTCACCTAGTTGAGAATGATGAATGAATGAAAGACATTCTTGCTGATATACTAATTCAATATTAAATTTTTTTAGTTCAGTTGATAGAGCAGTGAGTCGTTGGCTTTCTTTATATTCAAGATGATGAATGCCTGTCAATTTTACAAATGGAAATTTGATAGCACATAATACAATGAATGGAATAGCAAGGTCCGGAAATGATTCTAGGTTATAAGTGTTAGTAATTGTTAGTGGATCAACCTCATTTATTTTTTTTATAAATGTTAATTCATCTTCATACATTGTCTTAATTCCAAATACTTCTGCTATCTCAGCAATCATTGCATCACCTTGTGTGCTGTATTCATGAAGATGATTCAATGTAAAAGTAGATTTCTTTTCCATCATTATAAGCATGCAAAAAAAGAACGTTGCGCTGCTCCAATCATTTTCTATTTCATAGTCAATTGATTGATACGCTGCATGAGGTATGTCAATAGATGTTTCTTCATAGGACATATCAATCCCGAAATCATTCATAATACTCAATGTCATATCGAGATAGGATTCTGAAACAATTGTATTTTCTTGAAATATGTTAATCCCTTTTGAAAATGTAGGTGCAACTAAACAAAGAGAAGACACAAATTGACTTGAGGTTGATGCATCTATCTTTACTTTTCCACCTTTTATTTCTTTTCCATGAATAAGCAAAGGAGGAAAGCCTATTTTGTTTAAATAAGTAATATCGGCCCCTAATGTTATCAGTGCTTCTACTAAATCACCAATAGGTCGCTCGCACATTCTTTCAGAACCAGTTAATGTAAAAGTTCGATTTTGTTGAATTGCTAAATATGATGTAAGAAATCGATAAACAGTTCCTGCATCTTCTGCATCGATTACTAAATTGGGCTTGAAAGAATTTATTTCTGTGAGCAGTTTTTGTAATAGTTGAGTATCATTGGCAGTTGATACGTTTTTTACATTAAATGTATTTTTACACAAGGCTTGTATAATAAGAACGCGGTTACTTATGCTCTTTGAAGCAGGTAATTGTATTGTTTCAGTAATAGGTTTATTTGAATATCGAAGTAGCATATTTATTGATTTGCTTCATTGATTTCAGTTTCACTTACGCTTACCTTTATGATAGGTTCACCTGGTTTTTTAATTAAACTCATCGTAAATCCATCTTCATTTTTTTTATCATTTTTCAAAAATGGTAATAATTGTGCTGTATCGAAATGTTGAGTTAAAGATGGGAATAATTCACGACGCATAGAATGGAATTGTTCAATAAAACGGTTGTCAAGTTGCAATTTCATTCGACTCAATTGTAATTCTACTTCCATACCCAATATAATAGCTTCACCATGTAACAATGGCTGTGAGGTAGTAAGACTGTGGCTTTCAATAGCATGACCAATACTATGTCCAAAATTCAATGCCTGTCTAATTCCATTATCATGAACGTCATCATTTACATATCGATTTTTGATAGCAATAGAATGTTGTATGGCATCTATTTGTGAAAAATCGTTGAGAGAATAGAATTGTATTTCGTTCCAATACTCTTCGGAATCTAACAACGCATGTTTAATCATTTCAGCGGTGCCTGATAGAAGGTTTCGTTCAGATAATGTTTGTAAAAAAAGTGTATTGATGTAAATAGATTTTGCAGGATGATAAGTTCCAATCATGTTTTTAGTATGATTGAAATCAATACCTGTTTTGCCTCCATGTGAAGCGTCAACCATCGAAAGTAAAGTAGTTGGAATATGAACTGTATCAATTCCACGTTTGAAAACTGAAGCAGCAAATCCTCCGAGGTCGCTCACCATGCCACCACCCACATTGATGAGTAACGATTTCCTACTAGCGTTCATGCGATTCAATTCATCCCAAACCAATTCGCATGTTGTACAATTTTTATTTTGTTCCCCATCGGGAATTATTATCAACGAAGAATTGGACAATGAAGGTATAATGCGTTTAAACAATGGAACACAAAAGCCATTCGTCTTTGCATCGGCTAAGAGAATGTATGATGAATATTGTTGTCCTTGTATATACTGTTCGAATTCGGATTCTTCTCCTTCGAAAAACAACTTTGTGCTCATGGTAATTGAATTAATTTATTAGCTGAAAAAGCTTTTGGAGAATCATGAAACCATTTTTTTACACATGACCAAGTGTCTTGAAATAAATCGGACATTCGATAAGACTCTAAATCTGACGGCTGTTTCCATATGCTATATGTATAAAAAATGGATGCATCAGCTTCGTCTTGCCACAATTCTAAATATGTACAACCTTCAAAATTTCGAATGAGTTCTTTTCTTGATTCAAATAATTGTTTGAAATCTTCGATATGTTCTTGCTTGAAGTGCATTCGTACAACTCGTATCATTCAAAAAATAATTTGATATTATTGTAAAATAAATTTCGTTCATTTTTAACTTGAAACCCAAAGAGAGACGATGCATTGCCTTTATTGACACTGATTTCGAGATAATCTGCGGTATTAAAAAAGCATAATTTATGTCCTTCAGGTACATCATTGTAATTTTGACTCAATTCATGAATTTCTTCATCGCGCATAAAAAGTATTTTAAACTTTCGTCCATTGCGCACTTCTTCAAACTGAGAGCGAGTTACATTCAGTACCACATTGCCGTAAGTATCTATATGTAATACTTGCGCCTCTAGAGTATTTTGATTATGAAAGGCATAAGTAGGATGTTTGATCAAGAGATCATTGACATCAATGTTTTCAATACCGATTGGGTTGTTGTGAATAATGCTAGCGACATGTGATAAGAAAGCATCTGCAACTGTTAAATAATTATATGCTGGTATACGCTCAGTTAATCTAAATAATTGAACCGGCTTGTCATCAAATAACAGCGTCATAAAACCATTGTCGGCGCAAAAAATGTGTTGCTGGTTTTCAAAGGCATATAATAGCTGATGTTTTGAATCGGCATATAAATCATTGAAAACAAAATGAAAGGTATGAGGAGGGAAGTGAGTGTAAGCTTGTTTGAAAATATAAACGGCTTGTTGAAGATTATAAGGTGAAATACTGTTGGAGATATCGATCAAATTGCATTCAGGAAAAGCAGAGAGTGTTTTTCCTTTAATGCTCGCTAATGCATAATTCTGTGATCCAAAATCAGAGGTAAGCGTAAAATTGAGCATGCTACAAAAGTAAGATATAAAAATGAAAAGGTGAAGAAGCGAACAAAAAGCTTAAAAAATGATTCAATTTATGCGTTAGTAGACTTTATTTAGAAGTGTCAGGTTCGGTTTGTTGCAGTATGTTTTCAATAGGTTCGAAATAGGTGTTGTAATAGCCATAGACAGCTTTTGTCATTTGAATTTGTTGCTGTAGATGCCCAAATTGGCATTCTATACTTATAAATGGACGATGATTTTTCCCATAAAATACACTCAAGGATCCATCATCTTGAATCGCTTCATTATTTTGTAATACAACATTGAAATGTTGCTTTTTGAAATAATTAAACTGGGTTGAGTCGGTTACAATATAAAAGTCATCCACATCCATCATAGGATTGATTGAAACACTAAGATAATTATTTTTGAATCTAGCATCTTGTTGGTAAGATTTTATAGAATAACGTCCATCGTGATTATTGTGCAAGGCAATTGTTAAATCTGCAGCGGATAGTTTTTCTAATAGATACTTAGCAATATGTTGTTTGATTGCATGACTTTCATCTTCATAATTTGTTGGAGAAGTCATTAGATTGAAAATACGATTTGGATCAATTTCGAATCGTTTTCCATCTGAGTTAATAGGAACCGTTCGTTTGCTATTGGTATTGATACAGTAATATATACCTGCCGAATCTTTAAGAACATTTTGAATTGCAGCTATTCCTGTTTGTTCGTCATGATGCAAGGTTATAAAAGCCAATGAAGTAGATTGATGTTGTATGATATCAATAGGGATTGTATTCTGTTTGACTACAATGGTATCTGTCCTTGTTTGACCAAATAATGCATAGCTATAAAATACTAATAGTACTAATTGTAGAAATGATTTCAATGGATAGAATTAAGATTAGATTTTAAAAACTAAAATTATTACACCTTCGACATCGAAAATTCAAGTATCTCCTCGAGTAATTTACGATCATTGTTTAATCGTGGTACTTTATGTTGTCCGCCAAGCTTGCCCTTGCTTTTAAGCCAATCATTGAAGGTGCCTTTTGGTACTATATTTACTCGGGGTATACTCAATGCAATGCTTTTATGTCGTTTGGCTTCATAGTCTGAGTTGGATTGTTGCAAATAGATATCAAGTATTTCCGTAAATTGTTCTATGCTTTCTGGATTAGTTTCAAATTCGATTATCCATTGATGACATCCATTGGAATCATCTGAAAAATAAACTGGAGCGGCTGTATAATCAGTCACGGACGAATTTGTTTCCTTGCAAGCTTTTGCAATGGCATAATCTGCATTGTCTACAATCAACTCTTCGCCAAAGGCATTGATAAAGTGTTTGAGTCGACCTGATACTTTAATACGATAGGGGTTTACCGAAACAAATTGTATCGTATCGCCTACAATATATCGCCAAAGTCCTGAATTGGTACTCACAACAATGGCATAATTTTTTCCAATTTCTACATCTTCTAGTTGAAGTGTTTCAGGGAATTCTTTGCCTTGCTCTTCCAAAGGCATAAACTCATAAAATATACCATGATTCAAAAAAAGCAATAAACCATCTCTGCCAATAATGTCCTGAGCCGCAAAAAATCCTTCAGAGGCATTATAGGTTTCGAGATAATTCATTTGAGCAGATGGAATCAATTGTTTAAATTGTTGTTCGTATGGTGTAAAGTTGACGCCACCGTGCATATACAATTCAAGATTCGGCCATATTTCATGAAGGTTATTCTTCCCTGTTATTTCAAATATTTTTTTGATCAGTACGATTGTCCAAGTGGGTACACCAGCAATCATCGTTACATCTTCCAAAATGGTACTTTGCGCCATTTTTTCAATTTTCTCCTCCCATTCTTGCATCAATGCAATCGACGTATCAGGTGTACGAATCAATTGAGTAAAATAGGACATGTTTTGAATCATTACAGCCGATAAATCTCCATAATATGATTCTGCATTGAGTTGATTGATTTGATGACTTCCACCTAATGTCAAACACTTGCCAGTGAGAATGCCAGATTGAGGGAAATTGCGATAATACAATGCCAATACATCCTTAGCCGATTTGTAATGACATTCTTCTAATGATTCATTACTAACGGGTATAAATTTACTTTTATCAGAAGTTGTACCACTCGATTTAGCAAACCAACTGATTGGTGAATTCCACAATACATTTTGTGAGCCTTCCATCATTTTTTGGATATATGGTTTCAGGTCATCGTATTCGTGAACAGGTACATTTTTTTTATAATCTTTGATTTCGTTGATGTGCTGAAAATTGTGCTTACGTCCAAATTCCGTAAATTGGCCACTATTGATGAGTGAGTTGTATACCATAACCTGCGTGTTTTGTGGATTAAGCAAAAAATTATCGATGGAACTCCATCGCAATTTTAATAAGCCTTTCAACGCAGGGTTTAGTATCTTCATAAGTCAAATTATGATTCAAAAAGAAAATTCTATCAAAAATTATAATTTTGAAACAATGTAAAAGTAATTTTTTTTATCTAAAAATAAAAGCGATGGGGAAAAGACCTTAAAGGGATGCTTTGCGTCTGAGTTCAAAGTTTTGACCCAAATAGAGTTTACGAACCTGTTCATCAGAAGCTAATTCCTCAGCTGTGCCTGATTTCAGTATATTCCCATCGTATAAAAGATACGCACGATCAGTAATAGAGAGTGTTTCTTGTACATTATGATCTGTTATAAGTATACCGATATTTTTAAATTTGAGCTGTTCTACTATGACTTGGATATCTTCTACTGCAATAGGATCAATACCTGCAAAGGGTTCGTCAAGTAAAATAAACTTTGGATTGACTGCTAATGCTCGAGCAATTTCGGTACGACGACGTTCTCCTCCACTCAATACATCACCATTGCTTTTACGTACATGGGTTAGTCTGAATTCGCTTAATAAGGATTCTAGCTTATCTTTTTGCTCCTCTTTGGTAAGCGAAGTGATTTCAAGTACAGAGGAAATATTGTCCTCAACAGTCATTTTACGAAAGATGGAAGCCTCTTGTGGTAAATACCCTATTCCCAATTGAGCTCGTTTGAACATAGGTAATTGAGTAATGTTGATATCATCCAAAAATACTTCACCTTCATCAGGTTTTATAAGTCCGACCACCATGTAAAAGGTGGTTGTTTTACCTGCGCCATTTGGGCCAAGTAACCCTACAATTTCACCTTGTTTTACTTCAATAGATACTTTTTTAACTACCGTACGGTTACGGTATTTTTTTATAAGTTCTGTTGTTCGAATTTGAGATAGCACGCGGTAAAAGTAGTATGAAAAAATGAAAAGGAAATGTGAAAAAAAAGAATGGATTAATTGACTATTTTTTCCAATCGGATGCCGACACTCATAACTTCAGGCAATGGATTCTCTCGCATGATTTGTTGCAATTCAATTTTGTATTTTCCTCTGTTACTAAAGTGGACTGTACCATTATTATTGAGGGGCATTTTATGCTCCCAAATTTCGTTCATACCTCTTCCTAGCCATTTGCCATCGGCTTGCGCCAAAGGAACTTCTGTTTTCATTTCTGTAGGGGTAGTTTGATTTGGTAGCGACGTTTTTACATTCAACCATATATTTGAAAATGGATAAGCATCCGTATGACGTATGGTTAGAAACAATAAATAATTGGAGCTAGTATCTGTGATGTCAAATTCAAAACTAGGTTTGAAACTTGATTTCCATTTATTGTGAGGAAGACCTACATTTTTTTCAAATGTATTGGATGTAAGACAGCCACTTAATGTAAATAGAAGTATGACAATAGTAAAGATTTTCATAAAGGTTTTGTTACAGTGCATTGAGTAATTGTTCTTTTGATTGTTCTAGTTCGTCTTTCATCATCACTACAAGTTTTTGTATTTCTACATCATTGGCCTTAGATCCCATGGTATTAATTTCACGACCAATTTCTTGTAATACAAACCCGAGTTTTTTTCCTTTTGTGTTTCCTTCTTCATTCAGTAATTCAAAGAAATAATCGCAGTGATGAGAAAGTCTGTTTTTTTCTTCTGTTATATCAAATTTTTCGATGTAGTAAATGATTTCTTGTTCGAGCCTATTTTGGTCGGCATTGGAAGTTTGAGAAAATTCGCTGATGGCAGAGGTAAGTTTTTCTCGTACACGTTCAGTTCTGTTTTTTTCATGTGGGTCTACTTGCAGGCAAAAGGATTTTATTTTTTCTATGTTGGTACTTATATGCTTGGTTAGCATAATGCCTTCTTGTGCACGATGATTATTAAGTATGGCGCAAGTTTCTTCTATTTTTTCTGAGATGATAGCCCAGTCAGCCTCACTCAATGTATCATTGACAGCTGATACGATTTCGGGCATACGCATCAATGTAGAAAGCATGTCTTTTTTTTCAAGGTTAAGTTCATCCGCAATTTGAGTCATAGCTTCATGATAGTACTTAGCAAGATCCACATTTACAGTAACTGGTTTTGATATGCCATGTTGTTTTAAAAAGATAGTACAATCAATAGATCCTCTTGTGAGTAATTGTTGAATTTTGTTTCTCAATTCAATTTCATAGAGTTTTAGTATAGGAGGAATTTTCGTATTGATTTCAAATTGTTTTCCATTGAGTGATCTTATTTCGAGCGAGCAAATAAAATCACTGACATTAAATTCAGTACGTCCAAAACCTGTCATTGAATAAAGCATAATCTTGTAAAGTTAAGTGGTTAAAAATAATTCATTAATACCGAACTGATTGAAAAAAATATTTTGTGATTCATCGAAAAAATAAAAAAACGAGTAAAAAAAAATTAAAAACAACATTCAATTAAAATTATTTTCAAGGAATAAATAAAACGTAGATGAATTGAAACTAAATAAAATGTATTGCTGAAATATTGATGAATAAAGGGTTGTAGAAGAAAATAAAAAAACCGAACGAAAGAATCACTCGGTTTTTTTTGAATTTATGGGTTAGTAAGCGTTATAACCAATACAAGTATAGAGAATAATATTTATTTAGAAAAATATTTTAAGATAAAAGTTATTCACTACTTGTTAATATTCAAGCGTAATTTTTTTTATGTTAAAAATAATCATGCTTGTATTTTTTACTAAAGTGCAATATTTGTTCTAAACATTTTTACTGCAATAGCAATCAATATCACACCAAAAAATTTTCGAATAACAAGTATGCCTGATTGACCTAACATTTTTTCAATCCAATTTAAACTACGTAATGCAATAAAAATAATTATCAAGTTGATTAAAATGGCAATCAAAATATTGTAATGATGATACAATGATTTGATTGACATGACTGTGGTTAATGTACCCGAACCAGCAATGATTGGAAAGGCTATTGGAACTACAGAGCCTGCTTTTGCATTGGGATCTCCTTTAAAAAATTCGATACCCAACACCATTTCTAAACCAAGTATAAACAATACTATTGAACCTGCAATTGCAAAAGAGCTGATATCAAGACCAAGTATTTTTAAAAATCGTTCGCCCAATGCAAAGAAAAGTAATATCAATAAGCCTGATACAATTGTTGCTCGCCATGCACTTATGTGACCCATTTTATTTTTGAAAGAAATCAATACGGGTATTGAACCTAAAATATCAATGACAGCAAATAATGCAAAAGATGCTGTCAGGATTTCTGAAAAGTTGATGTTGCTGATATCATTTAGTGCCATTATGCAAAGGTATAATATTAAAGATAGGATGTATATTTACATCCATTAAAAAATTACTATGTCTAATTATAATTATACAGTGTCCGAACGTTTTATGCGTTATGTTCAGATTGACACACAAAGTGATCCAGAAGCAACTTGCTTTCCAAGTACTGAAAAGCAAAAAGATCTTGCAAAAATATTATTACAAGAACTACTTGACCTTGGCATTCAGGATGCAGAACTAGACCCTCATGGATATGTATATGGTACAATCCCTTCCAACTCCTCGAAGCAAGTTCCAGTGATTTGTTTTTGCTCTCACATGGATACAGCACCTGATTGCAGTGGAAAAGATGTAAAACCGATTCTGCATAAAAATTATCAAGGGCAAGATATTATTTTGCCCGATGATACTACACAAATCATCACAACCACTCAACATCCTTACTTGAAAGAACGGATAGGGGATGATATCATCACTGCTTCGGGTAATACATTGTTAGGAGCTGATGATAAAGCTGGTGTTGCCATCATTATGGATTTTGTACATTATATCATGCAGCATCCAGAAGTACCGCATGGGGATATTCGTATTTTATTTACACCTGATGAAGAAGTAGGACGAGGTGTAGAAAAAATTGATATGCAAAAACTCGGTGCCCAATATGGTTATACACTAGATGGTGGCGAGCGTGGAGCATTGGAATCAGAGTCGTTCAGTGCCGATGGTGCAACACTTACCATTCATGGTGTGAGCGCCCATCCGGGTTATGCAAAAGGCAAACTAAAAAACGCAACTAAAATTGCAGCAGAAATACTGGATGCATTGCCAAAAGATAGTTGGAGTCCTGAAACGACAGAAGGCAGAGAAGGTTATATTCATCCTACTGCAATCAATGGGATACAAGAAAAAACAATTGTAAAATTTATCATTCGAGATTTTGAAACGTCTATGTTGAAAGTACACGAAGATAGATTAGAAACTATTGCCAAAAATATAATAGCAAAATACCCTGGTACTAGTTATGAGTTTTCTGTCTATGAGCAATATCGCAATATGATGGATATGATTCAAACTGTTCCATTTGTAGTTGATTATGCCGAGGAAGCTATGACAAGAGCTGGTGTAAAAGCTGAGCGTCATTTGATACGTGGTGGGACTGATGGTTCTCGATTGTCATTTATGGGTATGCCTTGTCCAAATATTTTTACGGGCGAAATGGCTATACATGGCAAGCATGAATATGTTAGTGTACAAGATATGCAGAAGGCTGTTGATACTCTCGTCCATTTATGTCAGGTATGGGTTGAAAAAACAATCTAATATTTACACCAATACCATAGAGAGTATCCCAAGCAATGTAATCCATTTTACATAAGTACTTACTTGATGGAAGTCACGTGCATGTTGAGCATCCTTGATTTTTTTCCATATCCAAAACAATGGAATAAATACAAAAAGGCCAATGAATATAATCAATGGTAGGTTTGTATTGAAAAAATAGATGCCAATGGTGATTAGGAAAATAAACATGATAACAAGTAGGCTGTATATAATTTGTTTGGCTTTGGTAATCCCCCAAACCAATGGAATTGTTTTGCAGTTTTGAGCAACGTCACCTTTAATATCTTCTATGTCTTTTACAATTTCACGTATGAAAGTAATTAGAAATGCAAACAAACAATATGTCCATAATAACTTTGCGTGTTCTTGATTAGGATTCATCCATTGAAAGTTAGGTTCATACATTACAGTCGTAATCAATGTAAATGCAGTCAATACAGCAATGGTAAAATTGCCTATAATCAACTTACGTTTAAATGTAGTAGAATAAACTAATAACAAAAGAATACTGATTAGTTGAAGGCCAACGAGTCTAAGTTTGATATAATTTAAGGTAAAGTATACTACAATTATCAATGCAATTAGATTTAAAACAATATGCCATATAATAATACTACGTCTCTTGAAAATATTTTCGATTGTAACTCTTTTGGGTTTATTAATTGCATCGATTCCTATATCAAAATAATCATTGATAATGTATCCTGCTGTGGCAATTAATACGGTTGAAAACGAAAATAAAATAAATTGAAGCACGCTTAAAGTTGGTGTACTTATACTAGGAAGGATAAGAAAAAAATAGGTCAATACTTGCGTAAGAAAAATAAACACCAAGTTTGGAAATCGGATGATCGTAAATATGGCTTTTAACTTGGTCATTGAACCTTGTATCTATTGTGTAGGTCTAGCCTTGTGTGATCTTTTTCAATTCAGCAATGGTTGCAGTTGGATTTGCAGCAGAAAACACGGTATTGCCAGCGACCAATACATCCGCACCAGCATGTGCAATTTCTTGGGCGTTTTCCAATGTAACACCTCCATCGATTTCGATCATTACATCTAGATTTCTACGAGTTATTTCTGCTTTCAATTGTTGTATTTTTACTATAGTATGTTGAATGAATTTTTGACCACCAAAACCAGGATTCACACTCATCATACATACCACATCTATATCATGCAAAATGTCAAACAACGATTGAACAGGCGTGTGTGGATTGATTGCCACACCTGCTTTCATACCCAAACCTTTAATCTGTTGTATATTTCTGTGAAGATGAGGACATGCTTCTATATGGACACTTAATATATCGGCACCTGCTTTTTTGAAATCTTCAGCAAACTTACCAGGTTCTTCTATCATTAAATGGACATCCAATGTTTTCTTCGCTTCACGTTTGATAGCTGCTATCACGGGCAATCCAAAGCTGATATTAGGTACAAATCGACCATCCATTACATCCAGATGAAACCAGTCTGCTTCCGAGTCATTGATAAGTTGTATGTCTTTGCTTAAGTTTAAAAAATTTGCGGAAAGTACTGAAGGTGCTATAAGTGCCATAGAGAATTTATTTTTTATTTTTTATACGTTGTAGGGCCGATTTGCTAGGCTCGTAATCAGGATTAAATGTCAAGGCTTGATTGTAATCTTCTATTGCTTGAGCATGATTGCCTTGTATTTCATAGCAAAGTCCACGATTATAATAGGCTTCTACATAATCTGGTTTTTCCTGTATGGCTATACCAAATTGTCGGATAGCCTTTTCTGTAGAATCTTCTTGTAGTAACATCCATCCCATATTATAGTAGGATTTTGCATAAGTACGATCAATGGATACTAATCGATTGATTACTTTTTTTGCTTCAGGATAATTTTCTTGATTTTGCCAAAACATCACTTGACCATACAATGGCTCAAGACTAGATGAATCAGCTTTGTAGGCATTTTCAAAGTATTTGAGAGCAATAGGATCGCGCTTGGCATCATAAATAAGTGCTAATTGCATGTGGGCATCTACATATCGTGGTTCGGCTTGTATTGAAGTCTGAAAACTTGATATTGCCTTGGCAGTGTCTTTCATGTTTTTGTAACACATACCTTTCAGGAAGTAAGCCTCTGGATTATATACATTCGTGCGAAGTACGACATTGATTTCAGAAAATGCCTTGGGATAATCCTCTGAAAATAAAAAAAGTTTAGCCATTTTCAGATGTGCTGTCGGATCATCGGGGTTAAGAAATATAGCTTTTTGTATCCAAGGTATACTTCCTGTTACATCTTTATGTTCAAATAATAAATCGCCCACAGCACTAAAATATTCCGCTTTGGTTGAATCCAAATTCACCGCCTTTTGAAAATCTGAAAGTGCAAGAGAATCTTTTTTGAGTTCATGTAAGATGAGTCCTCGTTTAAAATACAAACTAGCTTCTTTGGGATTTTTCGCTATTTTCTCATTGATAGCAGCTGTTTCAGGTAGATCTATTCCAGTTCCAGTACTGGTGTTTTTTGTTTCTTTTGCAAAAAAGCCACATGAACTCAGTCCAAAACACAACAACATACTGAGAATTATTTTCGGCATCAATTTTTTTTGCAAACCTAAGAAAAAATACTTAGAATCTATTTGTATACCAAAGGGTTTCATTGCAGTAGCTAATCACTGCCTGTGTTTTTAGTATCTTAAAATCTAATCATTCAACTAAATTGTCTATTTTCGGAATATTATGAATAATTCCTGGAGAAAATGGTTCTTGTTTTTTATTTGTAGTATATGTGTTTGTAGATCAATTGGACAACCAACTAAAACATATGTTGCATATATAAATCCCATTTCAATATGTTTTCGAAATCCCACAGCTGGTGTTGAAGTATTTCTTAAACATACCCTAGTGAATTCAATTTTTTTGGAAGGGTCTTATTTGTTTAAGGATAATAAAATGGCTGGATTTCTTTCAAAGGGTTTTACAAACGAACAATCAAAACTAACTCCTTTTGAAAGCTATCCTATCAACAAATATCCTGTTTATGTGTATAATGGATTTACGTATAGAATTGGAATAAGTAAATACTTTAAACCTTCAAAGATTCATCAGTATATTTCTTTGTCAGCTATCCTTAAAAAGCTACACTACGATTCATTAACCGTAAACTATAATAACAATAAATCAGAAAAACGCACCAGCTTCTATGATAATATTGAGTACACGACCCATTATAGAACTCAACATGAAAGATTGAATTCTATAGGCTTAGGTACAGATTAAGGCATTAAAAAAGTGTATGAAAATGTGATGTTAGATTTTTATGTAAGAATAAATCTATTGTATACTCAACGAAATATAACTTCTTACAACGAACAATTTAATACCTTTTATGGTAATGATTTAATCGGTAATAGCACTGATGTTAGTATCCATCATAATTCATATAATATTATTCAGTTTCGACCTCAAATAGGATTGCGAATTGGGCTTACGAATTTTTGATATTTTTATGCTTAATGATATTTTGATTCTGTAGTTTATTTAGCAGAAAGGAAACTATACAACTACTACCTCACCAATATCACATCTCCTTTGAGCAATTGTACATCATTGCTCAATGGGCATTTGTATCGTACGATATAATAATACGTATCCAAGTCGGCATCGGTGCCTTTGTATTTACCATCCCATCCATCGAGGAGATCAGTGGTACGGAATACCATATTACCCCAACGATTGTATACTTCTAATGATACCAATGAAATATTGCCATAGCGTATCACTCTGAAAAAATCATTCTTATCATCTCCATTGGGCGAAAATGCATTCGGTAGATTTACTACACAACATGGGTCATATGTTATTTCAAATTGAGTAGAGTCCACACATCCCAATGAATCTTTGATATAAGCCCAATGAGTACCATAGACTATATTGTTGACATTCGATGTTTTAGCAGGTGTCGCACTCCACCAATATGTATAAGGTGTAAACCCTCCAGTTACAGTTGCACTTGCTTTGCCATCATCACCAATGCCATTGCATGTAGCAGGCGTAACTGATACATCCAATACAATTTCATTACCGGGCGTAATTGAAACAGTCGTGTCACCATAGCATCCCAATGTATCCAATACTTGAATATAAAATACACCATTTGTAATATTAGTAGCTATGCTTGTAGCGCCATAAGCCACTGTGTTAAATATATAACGATAGGGTGGGAAACAATCTACTGCATGCCAATCAATCATGCCATCTTTGTCGCCCGCACATAATACGCCTCGTAAGCTATCAATAATGATATGAGGTTTACGATCCGATGGTTTTACATTGTATTTGCCAGTCGATTTACATCCAATGGAATCAATTACAACTATGATATATTCTCCTGGACTAAGATTGTTATAAAATGTATCAACGCCCATGTTGTTACCATTCATATAAAATTGTAGTGGTGGCGTTCCATATTGTGAGGTAACAGTGACTGCGCCATCATTTACATCAATACAGCTAATATCTTTTATGCCCAATTGAAGCAATTGAACAGATGTGAGTGGTTCTGTTACTACAACTAATGTATCGTCAGTACATCCATTGGCATCTTTAATGGTGAGTAAATAATTACCTGCTGGTAAATTATTGAATTGATTGGAAGATTGGAAATTGACCCCATCCACCGAATAGGTATAAGGTATTGTTCCACCTATTCCATCCCCCATAATACTACCTGCACTATCTCCTTTACATTTATTGGGAGTAGTTCCTAACAGCAATGCTGTCAATGGGAATTGAGGTTCTGTAATAGTAATCACTGTATCTTCTGCGCATCCAATATTATCAGTAACTAAAATGGTATAACTACCTATACCTAAATTGGCAAAACTTCCAGAGTTACCATTCGGGATTGAATTAATGGAATATGTATAAGGACTAAAGCCTCCTGCAACTCCAAGTGATATAGACCCATCATTGCCAAATTTACAACTTACATTTTGAACGACTACATTATTGAAGCTCATATAAGGCGCAGGATTTAATTGTACCACAGTATCATTAATACAACCATTGATGTCTTGCACATAAATAGTGTAAGTACCTTGGATTAAATTAGTAAAACTATTGTTGGTTGTATACAAAGATGCATTAATAGCATATTGATATGGCGCTTGTCCGCCATTGGCAGTAATTGTGATTGAGCCATTGGTTGCGCTACTACAAAATGGTTGAGATATAGCAACTGATGAAATTAATATGGGTGCCGGACCTGTGATGGTAATGATCGTATCTTTAGTACAATTCAAACTATCTTTAACATGGATGGTATATGTGCCTATTCCTATATTCGTAATCAAACTAGAAGTTGTATATGGATTTGCATTGACTGCATAATAGCGAGTGCCAAGTCCGCCTGTAGCATTGATTTGAATTGTGCCATCTGTTGTATTATAACATAATGGGCTAGTAGTGTTAATCGAATTAATAATAATTGGTGGTGCTGATTGTATGGTAATTGTAGTATCAACAAAGCAACCTAATTGATCTTCTACATGGATTAAATAAGGACCAGCAATTAAGCCAGAAATATTTCCAGACAATTGAGGTGAACCACCATTGAAAGTGTATGTTACAGGTACATATATAGAAGTGCCTGATACTGATATAGAGCCATTGCTTGCACCTGGGCATAACACTGGTGTATAATTTAAAGACGTGATTGAAATCAATTGATTCAATACAATACTGATGATGGTATCATGTTGACATCCATTCGCATCTTGTACATGTAAGGTATATGTACCAACTAATAAATTGCTGAAAGAACCATTGCTTGAATAGGGGCCTGCACCTATAGCAAATGTATAAGGTGATACGCCACCTGTACCACCAACACTAATTACTCCTGTGTTGCTAAAACAGCCGGGTGGAATGACTGTAACATTCGCAAATCCTACCGGTAATGGTTCGAGAATTGTTATGACTGAACTATAAATACAATTCTTTGAATCACGAACATAAACTGTATGACTTCCAGGTGCTAAGCCTGTAAAGGATCCAGAAGCACCATAAGTACCACCATCTATTTTATATTGATAACCAGGTACACCACCAGTCCCAATTACTGTTGCTGTTCCAGTGTTAGTTCCAGCACAAGTTGTAGGTGTCAATACAATTGAAGCAAAACCTACTTGTACAGGTTGAGCTAAATAAATGACGGTATCTTTCGAACAGCCACTATTGTCTATGGCATGTAAGGTGTAAAACCCAGATGCTAATCCGTTAAATGTATTGCTTGCACCAAAAGCGCCAGCATTGATTGAATATTGATAAGGTAATACACCACCAGTGACCGAAATAGAAGCACTTCCATCATTGCCTCCAAAGCAATTTGGCATTATACCACTGATTAATGTAACATAAAAATTGCCATTATTATTCAACGTAATTATGGTGTCTTTTATACAGTTGTTGGCATCTTTAATATGGACAGTATAGGTTCCTGCTGCTAAAGCGGTAAATGAATTTACGCCAGAGTAAGCTCCAGCATTCAAGGCATATGTATAAGGAGAAATACCGCCACTTGCGTTTACATTAATACTACCTGTTGGAGCATTATTACAGGATGCATTGAAAATAGCCATGCCTGTAATTTGTATTGCAGCCGGTTCGTATAAAAATATAGTGGTGTCATGAATACAATTATTTGCATCCTTTAAATGAATCACATAAGTACCCATAGGAAGGTTTGGCCATGAAGTTGTTGCTCCATAAGGACCTGCATTAACTGCATAGGTATAAGAAGGTACTCCACCTGCACCTTGCATGCTGATACTACCAACGCCGCCATTACAAGGTGGAAACACAACGACAGGGTTTATATAATACAAAGGTGGAGGAGCAGTTATTGAAATGATCGAATCTTTGTGACACCCATTGGCATCAAAAACCGAAACTGTATAGGTGCCTGGTCCTAATCCAGTGAAAATACCAGTGGTATTAGACGCTCCAAAATTGAGATAATAAGTGATGGGAGCGGCACTTACATTTCCACTTACATTGATCGTGCCATTTCCAGGATTATAACACAATGAATTTGTTTTACTTAAACTGGTTATAGCAACAATACTTGATGAAGTGATAACTACAATACTTGATACTGTACAATTGCTAGCGTCTCTAGCAGTTACAGTATAAGTTCCAGCTGCAAGTCCTGTGTAATTTCCACTTGCTTGATATGCACCACCATTTAAACTATATTGATAAGCAGGGTTTCCATTAGTTGCTGTTCCGCTTATAGTTCCGAGTGGTGCTCCGCCACAACCAACATTTGTCTTAGAAAAAGAAGAAAAGGTCAATGTATTTGACGAATTCAAAACAGCAATACTTGAAGATGTACAATTGTTGGCATCTTTAATGGTGATTGTATAGGTTCCTGCGCTTAAATTCGTAAAGGTATTTCCAGCTACAAAAGGTCCACCATTGATTGAATAAGTATAGGCTGGAGTTCCTCCGCTTGCAATTACATTAATATTTCCTATGGTCGGAAAGCTACAAGATGGGTTCGTAATTCCTAAATTTGTAATCGTTGGAAGTTGTGATAGATTTAGAGTTATAGTTGTATCATGAATGCAATTATTATTGTCTTTGATATGTAAAATATAAGTTCCTGCAGCAAGTGAAGAAAATGTATTAGCTGCTGAATATGGATTGGCATTGAGAGCATAAGTATAAGGTGTTGCTCCCCCAATTCCATTTACGGTTATACTTCCCAGCGTAACACAAGTTGGATATACAACTGAAGTATTCGTGAAAAATAGATTGGCAGGCGATGATAAAACAGTTGCAGATGAGGAAGTGCAGTTATTAGCATCTTTGATAGTGACCGTGTAACTTCCTGAGGCAAGTGAGCCAAACGTACTTGAAGCTTGAAAAGTGACTCCATTAATTGAATAGGTATATGGTGTAACGCCCCCAGATCCATTGATAGTAATGCTACCTGTATTCCCTGCACAATTGGGTTGAACTAAGGTTAAGGATGAAATAGTAACTCCGCTAATTGGAATTACAGAAACAATGGTATCTTTTATGCAATTATTTCCGTCTTTGATATGTATTGTATAACTACCTGATGCCAACCCAGTATATGAACCACTCGTTTGATAACCACCTGCATTGAGTGCATAGTTCAAAGGGGGTGTTCCACCAAAGGCTGCAATAGATATAGCACCATTGCTACTTCCACAAGTTGGATTTGTGATTGTTAATGTGTTGACCAATATTTGACCCGGAGATGATATAAACGCAATTGAAGTAGCAGTACATCCGTTGGCATCTTTTACATTTACTACGTAACTACCAGGTGCAAGATTAGGAATTGTATTGCTAGGCGTATAAGGTTGTACATTGACTGAATACGAAAGTGGTGGATTTCCTCCATTTGCAGTTACAGTAATAGAACCATTGTTCACGCCATAGCAAGTGAGATTTGAAATACTCGTACTCGTTATGTTGATAGGTAATGAAGCTGTAAGATTGACTACAGTATCATCAATACAATTGTTTTGATCCTTTACATAAATCGTATATGTACCTGCAACTAAACCACTGAAAACGTTGTTGGAAGAATAAACACCTGCGTTCAGTTTATATGTAAATGGAGGAGTACCTCCTAGTACACCAGCTGTTATCACACCTGTGGGACTACCGGCACAACCAAATTGTACAGATACAGTAGATGTTAAAGCAGGTAAAACTGTAAATGTAATATTCGATCCTACAGGCATGGCATTGTTGCAATTATCAATCAGGGTATTGCCGTCGGTGCCATTTTTTACAGATAATGTATAGGTTCCAGCGGCCAGTCCTGTTGAAAAATTCAAAGTAAATAAATTTGAAAAATTACTCCCTGCGGCACAAGCTACACTACTGGCAGAAGTGATAGTGGCTGCTGCAGGTGCTAATTGAAAATCACTACCATTGGTTAAAAAAGAATTACATTTAATATTTTCAGATAAAAGGACTTTCATGCTTGTAGGTGCTGTACAGCCACTTGGAAGAGTATCACTTTTGATAGTTGGGGCTTGATTGTCGATCACTTGGCAGGTTGATCCGGTAAAATTCAACGTATAGCCACTTGCACTACCTGATGCATTATTAATTAGTATGACAAACGTTTGCCCAGAAACTGCGTTGATAGCGCTACTAAATGAAGGCCCTGCAGCACCAATTGATGGTATGGCTGATGCAGTTGATAAACCTGTAAGTCCGCCTGGGCTTGAATTGGCTAATGAGGCATAATTGCATCGAATGGGAGCAAGTCCTGTACTGATGGCTGCACAAGATTTATCGGTTAAGTCCCAAACTGCAAAATCATAATCGCTAGACGTATTGGGTGTAATTGAAAATATTAAATTTCCTGGAGAGGATACATTGATAATATACCAAACAGAATTGTTTTCACCCGTAGTAAGACAGCCTTGGTTGGATGCATTCAACTCATTGATAGTACCTACTCCTGAATAAGCATTATTTTGAGCATATACATTTTGACATACTGGAATAGCTCCCATACAATTTTGAACAGGGGCTTGTGAATAGGTATTGAATGAAATACCAAATAATAAAAAGAAAAATAGGATAGATTTATACATAGTGTTTACTGCCTAAAATTACTTGAAAACATTCAATCTAGGTTGTTTCGATATGATTTTTATGTGAAATATTACAGTCTTGTGACAAAAAACGTTCCAAAAACATTCTGAATTTTAGATTTAACACAGAAAATGATAAGATGGGTATCATTTCTTACTGAATGTAGCTTTTATGAAATAAATTAGATTGCTATTCTGAATAATCAATTTGTACATTACATTTGCAACTCTTATTCATTTTTAAAAACAAATTATAAATGCCATATTTATTTACATCTGAATCTGTTTCAGAAGGACATCCAGATAAAGTAGCCGATCAAATTTCTGATGCGTTAATTGATAATTTTCTTGCCTATGATCCTAATTCGAAAGTAGCATGCGAAACCTTAGTAACAACTGGTCAAGTGATATTGGCTGGCGAGGTTAAATCTGAAGCCTATTTAGATGTGCAAGAAATTGCTCGCGAAGTAATTAAGAAAATTGGATATACCAAATCTGAGTATATGTTTGAAGCCAACTCATGTGGTATTCTTTCGGCTATTCATGAGCAAAGCGCTGATATCAATCAAGGGGTTGATCGAAAAGTAAAAGCTCAAAGTTTTGAAAGCAAAGCCAATGCACAAGGTGCTGGCGATCAAGGTATGATGTTTGGCTATGCTACCCGCGAGACAGACAATTATATGCCATTGGCACTTGATTTGGCACATAAAATATTACAAGAATTATCTAAAACTCGTCGTGCTGGTAAAGAGTTGAAATACCTTCGCCCTGATGCAAAAAGTCAAGTGACGATTGAGTACGATGATAATAATAATCCAATTCGTATTGATACGATTGTAGTTTCTACTCAACATGATGATTTTGATAAAGAAGCTAAGATGTTGGCTAAAATCAAAAGTGATATTATCAGTGTGATTATACCACGCGTAAAAAAACAATTGAAACCAGCTATCCAAAAATTGTTTGACGATAAAATCACCTATCATATTAATCCAACAGGAAAGTTTGTAATTGGTGGGCCTCATGGTGATACTGGCTTGACTGGTCGTAAAATCATTGTAGATACCTACGGTGGTAAAGGCGCTCATGGTGGTGGTGCCTTCTCTGGTAAAGATCCAAGTAAAGTAGATCGTAGTGCAGCTTATGCCACTCGACATATTGCCAAAAACTTAGTAGCAGCTGGACTTTGCGATGAAGTGCTTGTGCAAGTATCGTATGCAATCGGTGTGGCTAAACCTTGTGGTTTGTTTTTAAATACTTATGGAACTGCTAAAGTGAATAAAACAGATGGTGAAATAGCTCGTATTGTTGAAAAAATATTTGATATGCGTCCATATGCAATCGAACAACGATTGAAATTGCGTAATCCAATCTATTCTGAAACGGCATCTTACGGTCATATGGGACGTAAATCAGAAGTAGTAACTAAAGTATTCAACAAAGGAAAAGCAAATGAAAAGAAAGTACAAGTTGAATTATTTACGTGGGAAAAAGAGGACTTTGTGCCACAAGTGAAAAAAGCATTTGGTATTAAATAATTTCTTAATTATAAACTATGAAAGACTACTTCGGTAGTCTTTTTTTTGTTTTGGATATCAAGGTCTGTGCTTCGATTAAGCGCAATAGTCCCGATGTTTTGGGAATCCGTTCAGGCACTATCGCATTACTTAGACTGAAACAGTTTCATTTGTAATATGAATGAAAATAAGATACACGAATCGGTAAAGAATTAACTGTAATGCTAAGTGCTTTATAACAGTTTTGCCTATGATAATGTTTTTCGTAAAACAACGAATTCGAAGCGACACAATAGGTAATGTTTCGTGGAATTGATTTTATATGGTCAGTGAAGATATTTATAAACTCATTGGAACTTCCATGAGTAGTATTTCAGTCGCATCTTCATTTGACATAATTTCTAAGTTGTTAATGTTCCAAATTCCAAAACCATCTCTGTTTTCCACCACTTGATTATTAATAGTTGCAGTGCCTTTCAGCATGAAAACATAAACACCATTTCCTTCTTTGTTCAGATTGTAGGTTGTTTTTATGTCTTTGTTAAATGTTCCCATGTTGAACCATGCATCTTGATGAATCCACACACCTGCATCATGAGGATTGGGAGACAGAATTTGCTTAAATTTGTTTACACTCTCCTTTTTATTGAGTGTAATTTGATCATATCTTGGAGTTACATTTTTTTTGTTTGGATAAACCCATATCTGAAGAAATTTTACTTCTTTGTCACTATTCTTGTTGTATTCACTGTGCATGATACCAGTGCCAGCACTCATCACTTGAATATCTCCATGTTTAATTATGGTGGTATTTCCCATGCTATCTTTGTGCTCAAGATCACCCTCTAATGGTATGCTTATAATTTCCATATTGTCATGAGGATGGGTTCCAAATCCCATTCCAGGATTAACTCTATCATCATTTAAAACTCTTAGTACCCCAAAATGCATTCTCTCTGGATTGTGGTAGTTAGCAAAGCTGAAGGTATGTTTACTTTCTAACCATCCATGATTGGCATATCCACGCGAACTGGATTTATGCAATATTATGTTTTCAGAAATGTCTGACTTAGAATTGGGTATATGATTAAAGCCTAGTATTTCAAGGTCTTTTAATTCATCAATGTCATTCTTGATTAAATTTCCAAAAGCAGCTGAAGCAGCAAACATACCAGTGCCAAGGAAACCTTTTTTTAAAAAGTCTTTTCTGTCCATAATTATGATTGTTAGGATGTTAGAATACGTTGCAATTTCGGTCATCTAACCATACTTTTTTAAACTTTATGAAGAATTCTTTATCAGTTATACTTATCTATCATCGTTTTTTTTGAATCCTATTTTTTTAAATTTGATTTAGCCTAGGATTAATAAGTATTTCAATGCATTAGATTTACATAGTTGGACGTAAAAGATACTTGATTGATTATTTCAATATTCATATTCGTTTTTACATTTTGTATCAAAGTCATAAATGGTTTTCTTGATTTTTTTACATTTTCTTATGATTTTTAATTGCCTTTTTAAATTTAGTTTTGTTCAAAACTATTTATATGAAAAAAATTACAATGATTGCGTTGATGTTAGTCGCATTTATGGGAACAAAAGCACAGGTGATGTATCCGTATAGTTTCACTAAATTAACTGCACCCTATGCCAATTTAGTAGGGGCTACTAACCTCACCTCAGGAGTTTCTTGGGATGATACTACGATAGTAGTACCTGTTGGTTTTAATTTTAAATGGGCGTTGGACAGTCGCATCGTAGACTCCATTGCTATTGATTCATACGGAATGCTTTATAAGCCTTCTGATTATGATGTAGTGAATGATTTCCCTACTCGAATTATGATGCCTTATCAAGTAGATTTAGCTGATCGATCCTACAATACAAATCAAATCCCGGTTTCGCCTATTTCCTATCAAACTACAGGTAATCCTGGGAGTAAAATATGCAAAATAGAATTTAGAAATGCAGGTTTTTACAGTGATAGTACAGGAATGGATTCAACCAATTTTCAAATTTGGTTATACGAAGGCTCGAATGTGATTGAATATCGATATGGTCCTCAATCGGTCGCTGATATTGCTACAAGTTTCGATGGAGAAAATGGGCCTTGGATTAATTTAACGTACCAAGCAACCATTAATCTCGCAAATCAGACTGTCACATTGGATACTTGTACATATATAGCCGGCAATGCATCTACGGCTGCTGCGGTTAATCCTACTACAGCTGTCAATTTACTTTTGCCTCCATCTGATTTCGCATTTGTCGGTTTGCCTGATAATGGTCAGGTATTTCGATTTGCACCAAAATCAATCGGAGCATCTGTGAATGAAATTGAAGCACTCTTTGCAAGTATAAAAGTATATCCAACCCAATTCAATGAATCTGTGAACATTGAACATCAAGGGCAACTTGCATCAGTAACTATGGTTGATATCAATGGAAAAATTATTTTATCAGAGAAAAATTTAGTGAATAAAACTCAACTCAATACATCATCGTTGAGCAAAGGAATCTATCTATTGAAATTGACAGATTATAATTCCAATACTAAATCGTATAAATTGATAAAATAAATATTTTTACTGATAATCTATATCAGCAGGGGATTCAGGTTCGATGTCAATATCAGCTTGAATCCCTTTTTCGTTTTGTTCTTGCAGGCTCAACATATCAGTATGTGTAGTTTGAAGCCATGTGCCACGTTGAAGTCGTAAAACTTGAATATGCAATTGATGATTTTTTTCTACTGAAGCCTCAAATTCTCCTGTTGGCATTGAAGGGTTTATAGTTAGTTCAAGGTCGTTTGAATGTTGTGTTATTTCAGCCAATGTTACATTGTGAAGATATTGCTCTTTCTTAGCGTTTCCTTCTTCGGTATGATGTGGTTTTTTGTAAAACTCAATCTTCAAATGACTAAAGTGTTGTTGGAAAGCTTGTTGTATTTCTTGTATGGTAGATGATGACTTTAAGATTAGTTTCATGGTTTGAATTAATTTGTATTGATATTCATTTTTAATCTTACAAAGGTATCTCTACTTATTGCATCAGAAAAATGATATAAATCATCTTATATATCTCACTACAGTTACTTTTATATAGAGTTTGCTTCCCCTTTCTGCCGCTAGGCAGGGATCCTCGCATTTACGATGTCAACTTTAATATCGTCTTTGCGAGGAACGAAGCAATCTGAATTTATTACCGTAAGAAAACAACATGGACAATCTAATCATATCAATGTTGTAGTAACTTATTTACCCCAACCTAGCCAATCATTGGCATTTGCATAAACCATCAAGATGAGTAAAAATATCATGCCTGCTATTTGTGCATACTCCAATATTTTTTCGTTGGGTTTGCGACGGGTTATCATTTCGTATAATGTAAACATCACATGACCGCCATCTAATGCAGGTATCGGCAACAAATTCATGAAGGCTAATACGATGGATAAAAAAGCTGTCATACTCCAAAACGACTGCCAATCCCATACGCCAGGGAAGGCGTTGGCAATGGATTTGAAACCGCCCAATCCTTTGTAAGCACCCGTTTTCGGATTCAAAATCATTTTAAATTGAGCAATATACATATTCAACTTCTCAATGGTTTTGTTCCAGCCAGCAGGGATAGATTCTATAAAGCCATACTTTTTGGTTTCGATTTTTAATAAACCAAGACTATCCATTTTTTTCAAGTCGTAAAAAATGGGAACAATTCCTAGTTTGCGATCATCCATGAATGAGGATGTAAGTTGTAACGTGTCTGTTTTTCTCAATACAGTTAATCGAGCAGAATCGCCAGTTGTGTTTTGTAATACGGTTCTGATTTCATCAAAGTAATTGACCGGTGTTCCATTGACTGCCAATACCACATCCCATTCTTTCAATCCAGCTTTCATAGCAGGTGTATTGTCAATGCCATCAAACGAACCAATCAATGCAGGTACACGAGGATCCATCATCATGGTACCTTTCTTTTTGCGACTAATCATATCGCCAATCAAACTTTCTGGAAATGTAAGATTCACTTCTTGTTCATTGCGTAATATCTTGGCCGATTTGCCTGTGATAACAGCATAGGTAAGATTGTCAAAATATTCAATGGGTTTGCCATCTACAGCCACTACTTTATCACCTTGTTGAAATCCTATTTTGTAAAAAATACTATCCTGAAAAGTAATACCATATTTCATCGATGAAATAGGTACTTTTTGTTCGCCCCATACAAATAAAACCATGGCATAAATAATAATAGCAACAATCACATTCATGATAATACCACCAAGCATGATAATCAATCGTTGCCAAGCTGGCTTGCTTCTGAATTCCCAGTCTTTGGCAGGTTGTGCCATCGCTTCTTTATCCATGCTTTCATCTATCATGCCCGATATTTTTACGTAACCTCCTAGTGGTAGCCAGCCAACTCCATATTCGGTATCACCTATTTTCTTTTTGAACAATGAAAACCATGGGTCAAAAAAGAGATAAAATTTTTCGACTCGACACCCAAACCACTTAGCGGTAATATAATGTCCAAACTCATGGAGTATCACAAGGATACTCAATGCTAAAATTAATTGTCCGGCTTTTACACCAACTACAGCCCAGTCTATTGCTAATAAATGCATGTTTTTTTCTAAAGTTTAAATAAGTGAAGATGCGTATTTACGTGTCTCTGTATTGCTTTCTATATAATCGTTGAGGCCAGGTAGTGCGATATGGCTTATTTTCCCAAGACATTTCTCGATGATGTCACTCATTTCAAGAAAACTAATTTTATTTCTTAGAAAAGCATCTACCACTACTTCATTGGCTGCATTGAGTATACAGGGCGCATTGCCACCTTGATACATAGCATCTTTTGCAAGTGCAAGATTACGGAAAGTTTTTGTATCTGGCGCTTCAAACGTGAGTGAAGGATAATTTTTAAATTCTAATCGCTTGTGATTATTCTTGATACGATTTGGAAAGCCCATTGCATATTGTATAGGGAGTTTCATATCAGGCAAACCCATTTGAGCTTTAACACTACCATCTTCAAACTGTACCATGGAGTGAATAATGGATTGTGGATGTACCAATACATCAATTTGATCATTCTCTAAGCCAAACAACCATTTTGCTTCGATCATCTCCAAGCCTTTGTTCATCAAACTGGCCGAATCAATGGTAATTTTAGCACCCATTGCCCAATTAGGATGTTGCAAGGCATGATCTTTTTTTACATTGATCAGGTAATTTGGTTTTTTACCTAAAAAAGGACCACCAGAGGCAGTTAATATAATTTTTTCAATAGCGTTTTGATGTTCACCAACCAAACATTGAAAAATAGCAGAATGTTCGCTGTCAACAGGTATCAGTAGGGATTTGTGTTTAATAACCATTTGAGTCACTAAATCGCCTGCTACTACAAGGGTTTCTTTGTTGGCCAATGCAATTTGTTTGCCCGCTTCAATGGCGGCCAAGGTAGAAGACAAGCCAGCATAGCCAACGATGGCTGCCAACATAAGGTCGTATACATCACTTGCAGCAACTTCTATCAAAGCTTTTTCGCCTGCATATACTTTGATTCCAAGAGGTGATAAAGCATTATTTATCTTGCTATACAAGGTTTCATTGCTAATAACGACTATGTTGGGTTTGAATTCTATCGCTTGCTCAATCAATAAGTCAACATTGTTATGCGCTGTGATAACCTCTGCTGAAAATAAGGTGGGATTTTCTCGGATGACTTCTAATGTTTGGGTTCCAATAGAACCCGTGCTGCCATATACGGCGATTCTTTTACTCATGAAGGGTTGAAAACGATTTCTTAAGGGGTTAAAGTTACTACAATATCAAGAATAATAAGTTTATACATTTTTTTTAACGCCAATTTAAACTTCGATACCTTTGCTAAGTCTTAGTTAACAAATAATATAAAAAATGAAATACACAAATTTTAAGCTTGGATTGGTAGCGATCGCACTAACAAGCAGTCTGATGTTTAGCTCATGTCGCAGAGATAAAAACAATAATACAGACAATGACACTGAAATGGCAAGCGACAATTCAATAAGTGAATTTGCTTATAATGATGTAGGTAATATCGTCGATGATGCATCTGATAAAAAAACAGGCGACAACTTAGGGAATTATAAAACGGCTAGCAATTGCGCTACTGTTACTCATGACACAGTTTCAAATCCAAAAACGATTACGATAGACTTTGGACCAACGAATTGTTTATGCAACGATGGTCGATACCGTAAAGGTCAAATATTGGTCTCTTATACTGGTAAATACAGAGATTCAGGTTCTGTACATACCATTACATTTAATAACTATTATATCAATAATAATCATGTAATGGGGTCTAAACAAGTAAGCAATATGGGTAAAAATGCCAGCAATCAAAGCTATTTCAATATCAATGTGAATGGTTTGATTATAAAAGCAAGCAATGATTCTGTTTTATGGACTGCAAGTCGTGTACGCACATGGATACAAGGTGAAGCTACCCAAACTTGGGGCGATGATATCTATGAAATTACGGGGAACGGAAGTGGACAACGCGCCAATGGCAATACGTGGACGATGAACATTATACAGCCGTTGGTCAAAGATTTAAGTTGTAATTGGATTTCGGAAGGTAAAATTGAATTACAACCAACTGGCAAAGCACTTCGTACCATTGATTTTGGAAACGGTAGTTGTGATAATCAAGCGACAGTTACCATTAACGGAAATGTCTATAACATTACGTTGAATTAAAAAATCCAATATACCCCAAATTACGCAATAGGCTTTGACGAAGGAAAAGAATAGTGCGTTAGTTGGGGTTACCCCGATTTAGTATTTGTTATCAGATTTTGCAAAAAGCTGATTTACAAATACTTAATCGTTTCAGAATTTCAAATGCTGAATCTGGGTATTTATTCAAATCCTGCAAAAAAATCATTTTTGCAGGATTTTTGATTTTTAGGAAGGAAAAATATTTTTTGTAAATAATTATACCAATTTACACATTTGTAGTACTTTTAGACGTTTATAGAACAGAATTTCTTGATATGAATAAAAATAAACTGATTGTAGGCATAGCGATATTGGCTCTTAGCACATCCATGATTTTTACATCATGTGTTCGAGAACGTGATACTGATATCGAGTTGGCAAAAGACGAAGTGATAGGTGATTTTGTATACAGTGATGCTTTTCATATTGCTTCCGATGCTTCTACTAAAAATACAGGTGAAAATTTGGCTAACTATAAAACAACGGGCTATTGCGCTTCATTGATACATGATACAATGAGCTCGCCACGTACCATGGTGATTGACTTTGGTGCATTGAATTGTATGTGCAATGATGGTCGTACACGTAGAGGTAAAATATTGGTTGCATATACCACCCATTTTTCTGATTCAAGTAACGTAATTAACTTCAATTTCGAAAATTATTTTGTGAATGATTACCATGTAATGGGTACACAAGTGGTAGAAAACAAAGGGCATAATCTTTTAGGCCAATCCTTTTTCTCTCAAGAAGTCGTTGGCAAAATATTGAAAGCAGATACAACCATTAAAGATACGTTGCAGTGGAATGCATCCCGTCAAATGACATGGGTAGCTGGTGAAGATACTCCTATGTGGTTTGACGATGTATACGAAACCATCGGTACAGGTAATGGTCGTGGTGTACGATATGAGTATTATGCTATGAATATTACACAACCACTCGTACGTGAAGTGATGTGTAGATATATCAAAGCAGGTAAAGTAGAATTACAACCACAAGGAAAAGCACTTCGCACAATTGATTATGGTAATGGCGAATGTGATAATCAAGCCTCAGCCGAGATTAATAATAAACGATACGCAGTAGATTTGTAGTTCACTAAAAACACTTTCTATGTATAAATACCTACTTACATTATACATAGCTTGCTTTTGTGTTTTGAATATCAACGCGCAAAACTGGCAATCTGTTCCTGCAAACGATACGAATTGGTTTGTAATCAACAATACACCCTATAACCAAAGTGGTCGACTAAGAGTCGCATGGCTAGATTCTTCAATAAGTATTGGAAGTATTACTACAAACTATTTTTATCCCTCATTAAGGATGAATTCAATAGGTTGTTTGGATACAGCAGGTGCATCTTGGCTTGGTAAGAAGTATACAAGAAATCAAGTAACTGGTGAAGAGCAATATTATAATTTGTTCAATGATACAATAATCCTTAAAACAAAATCGGGACTCAATGACACTTGGATAGTGGTATCAGATACTTCAGGTATAGATATAGTAGCAACTGTAATTTCAGAAGGGGTGTTGGCGATAGATGGAATGATGGACAGTATCAAATCAATTCAACTACAAGCGTTTCAATTGGGAAATCCCATTACACACGATTATAATACTCAACTAATATTGAGCAAAAATCATGGATTTGTAAGAACCTTGGAATGGTACTCGTTTCCGTATTCATTGAATCTAAACTATCAATTTGTAGAATCATTTACAATTGGTCACAACAGGTTGGATAAGATAAAGACTATGATTTCATTGAATGAATCAAAATCAAAGTATACGCCAGGCAATGAGTGGATTACTGAATTATCTTTAAATCCATTTCCATCTTCAAGCCTCACGACATATACGTATGATTCAATTATTAGTTTAATAGATACCAGTATTGGATATAGAATCATATTTCAAAGAAAGCGAAAAGTGAATGACTTTCAGAATTCAACACAGACAATATATGATTCAATTTTGACCGAATTGAAAGATACAACTATCGTGTTGACAAATCACTTAGTAAATATCTTACCCGAATATATAGATTATGAATTTGGATATCATCCTAATTTTATTACAGACATAAATGGGGTTTCAATTTATCATAACTACATAACTTATGGTTGCAATCAACAATTAAAATTAGAAAAGAAATTCATGGATTTTTATTCTATCCATCACGAGAGTAATGGATGTATTCAATTTGCTACTACTATGGTCTTTCCAATATATAAAGAACATATCGATGTTATTCTTGAAGAGGGCTTTGGTTTGCAATATCAATTTCAAACAGACAATTTTGCACAAATGAGTGAGTTCAAGTATACGTATTACAATATCAATGGTTGTTTAAGCGGTGCAAAGTATAATATATTGTTGCCTGCAGATGCGTTGTATTTAGAAGCTACAAAGTCTAATCAGCATCAAGTTAGTATAAACTGGCAAACTACGAATGAGCATAATGTGAGTCATTTTGAATTGGAGCGTAGTATAGATGGTATTCATTTTTTAACTATACAGCAAATAGCATCTCAAGGAAATAATGTAAATAGCAATTTATATTCATTGTATGATGATGTGTCTAATTTAAAAAGTACTCTTTACTATAGGATAAAAATGGTGGATATAGATGGTCAGATCAACTATTCAAATACTGCTTTTGTTCACTTAAACTCTTTAGAAAAACAACAAGTTTTCCCAACACTATTTTCAACTAAAATTACAGTTGCAGGTTTGAAAAAAGAAAATGCATATACAATTCAACTTACTGATATCTATGGTAGAATTGTATATAATACAATGCAAGAATCAACTAATCTTGGCCAAGTTGTATTAACTCAAATTGACCATTTAGCGAAAGGAAATTATATTCTTATTTGCCTTGATGAAGATGGAATTGTAATAAGAGAAAAAGTAACGAAAGTGGAGTAGGGCAATTCTTGAAAAAAAATACAAATAAAAAAACAGGACCATTTCTAGTCCTGATTTTTTTATATTTAGTAAAATTTTTAATTACAAACTCAACGTACTCAACACTTCATTCATATTGCGTACAGCATCAGCCGATTTGTTGAAAGCTGCTTGTTCAGCTTCATTCAATTTGAAATCAACGATTTTTTCCCATCCATTGCGACCAATGATTACTGGTACGCCAAGACAAATATCTTTTTGACCATATTCGCCATCCAATGCCACGCAACATGGTATCATACGTTTTTCATCACGAATGATAGATTCTACCAAGAAAGCTCCTGCAGCACCTGGTGCATACCAAGCACTAGTACCTAATAAGCCTGTCAATGTAGCACCACCAACCATTGTATCGGCAGCTACTTTAGCCAAGGTATCTGCATCAGCAAATTCAGCTACAGGATTACCCATATAAGTAGCCAAGCGAGTCAACGGTATCATCGTCGTATCGCCATGTCCACCGATTACGTTTGCTTGCAAATCGTTTGGAGAGCATTGTAAGGCTTGACTCATAAAGTAACGGAAACGTGCGCTATCCAACATACCACCCATGCCGATGATTCTGTGTTTTGGAAGACCAGTAGCTTTCAACGCCAAATATGTCATGGTATCCATAGGATTAGAAATCACTATAATGATGATTTCTGGTGAGTATTTTAATAAATTTTCAGAAACTGTTTTTACAATACCAGCATTGATACCGATCAATTCTTCACGTGTCATACCTGGTTTACGAGGTATACCAGACGTAATCACGGCTATATGGCTACCAGCAGTTTTAGAGTAATCGTTGGTGCTACCCGTTATTTTGGTATCAAATCCTTCGATTTGGGCAGTTTGCATCAAATCCATGGCTTTACCTTCGGCAAATCCTTCTTTAATGTCTACAATCACTAATTCATCACAAAGTTGTTTGCGTGCAATATTGTCTGCACATGTTGCGCCTACTGCGCCGGCTCCTACGACTGTTACTTTCATAGCTATTTTTATTAAATTTTTTAAAATGTGGCGCAAAGGTAATGGCTTTTCATTATAAAGTTGATACAGATTTTGAACGTTTTAATTGATTTTTATCACATTTTTCCTTAACCATTAATTTTTAATGACTTTTAAAAGTTGTCATTACTTTTTTCTGAAAAATAGTTATTAAACGACTACCTTTGCGCCACTAAAAAAACAAATTACAATGGGCGTATTAGTCGGAAAAAATAGTAAGGTAATCGTACAAGGATTTACAGGTACAGAAGGTACATTTCATGCAACACAAATGATTGAATATGGAACCAATGTAGTAGGTGGTGTTACACCGGGTAAAGGTGGTACTACTCATCTTGATAAACCTGTATTCAATACAGTAGCAGATGCTGTAGCACAAGCAGGAGCAGATGTGTCTATCATTTTTGTACCGCCTGCATTTGCAGCAGATGCCATTATGGAAGCAGCAGATGCTGGTATTCAAACTATTATTTGTATCACCGAAGGTATACCAGTACAAGATATGGTATATGCCAAAGAATACATCAAGGACAAAGGTTGTCGATTAATCGGACCAAACTGTCCGGGCGTTATCACAGCCGATGAAGCTAAAGTTGGTATTATGCCAGGTTTTATCTTCAAAAAAGGAACAATCGGTATCGTGTCAAAATCAGGTACATTGACCTACGAAGCTGCAGATCAAGTAGCTAAAGCTGGCTTAGGCGTAACAACTGCAATTGGAATTGGTGGAGATCCGATCATTGGAACTACTACAAGAGAGGCTGTTGAATTACTTATGAATGATCCTGAAACGAAGGGAATCGTAATGATAGGAGAAATAGGTGGAGGTATGGAAGCCGAAGCTGCACGATGGTTGAAGGATAATATGCGCAAACCGGTGGTAGGCTTTATTGCAGGTCAAACAGCTCCAGCTGGTCGCCGTATGGGACATGCAGGTGCTATAGTAGGTGGTGCCGATGATACTGCTGCTGCCAAAAAGAAAATAATGGCTGAATGTGGTATTCATGTGGTAGATAGCCCAGCTGACATTGGCAAAACAATGGCCAAGGTGATGAATAACAATTAATCAACGTTGTATCAATTGCTATTAAAATTGGTACACTTAACTTAACTTCGCATTATGAGCGAGCAGATCAAAGAATTAGATCATGTAGTCATCAAATTTGCTGGTGATAGTGGAGATGGTATTCAACTTACAGGGTCACAGTTTACAACCAATACGGCTTTACTGGGCAATGATTTGTCTACTTTTCCTGATTTTCCAGCAGAAATCCGTGCCCCTATCGGTACCTTACCGGGTGTGAGTGGTTTTCAATTGCATTTTTCGTCCGATGCGGTGTATACCCCGGGCGATGATTGTGATGTGTTGGTAGCTATGAACGCAGCCGCATTGAAAGTGAATTTGAAATCCATCAAAAAAGGAGGTATTATTATCCTGAATACGGATGGATTTGATTATAAAAATTTACGATTAGCCAATTATGCCGATGGAGATAATCCATTGGATAATCATAGTTTAGATTCGTATACTGTTCATAAAATAGATGTCACCAAGCTCACACGTGAAGCCTTGGCTGAGATTACCACATTAGGTGTCAAAGAGAAGGATCGTTCAAAGAATATGTTTGTATTGGGATTCATTTATTGGATGTACGATCGTAACATGGACAATACTCTTCGATTTTTAGAAAAGAAATTTGGTAAAAAACCAGATGTACTAGAAAGTAATATTAAAGCGCTCAAAGCTGGCTATCATTACGCAGATACCACTGAGATATTTACATCAAGATATACGGTAGCAAAGGCAAAAGTGGAAGCTGGTGTTTACAGAAGTATCACTGGTAATACAGCTCTTTCATTGGGCTTAGTTGCTGCAGGGCAAAAATCAGGATTGCAATTGTTTTTAGGTTCTTATCCTATTACACCTGCTTCAGATATATTACATGAATTAAGTAAATACAAGCATTTTAATGTTATCACATTTCAAGCTGAAGATGAAATAGCGGCAATTACCTCAAGTATTGGTGCTAGTTATGGAGGTTCACTTGGTATTACAACCACCTCAGGTCCAGGCATGGCCTTGAAAGCCGAAGCAATGGGATTAGCAGTGATGCTTGAAATTCCTTTGGTGATTATTGATATACAACGTGGAGGACCATCTACAGGTTTGCCTACTAAAACAGAGCAAAGCGATTTGATGCAGGCCTATTATGGTCGTAATGGTGAATGTCCTATGCCTATCGTATCGGCAAGTACACCTTCCGATTGTTTTTGGGCTGCCATAGAGGCTTGTCGTATATCTATTCAACACATGACACCTGTTATTTTATTAAGTGATGGTTTTATAGCCAATGGAGCTGAGCCTTGGAAATTCCCTTCTTCATCTGATATAGAGGAAATCAAGGTTAATTTTAAAAAGAATTTAAACGAAGGTGAAGAAACCTTTATGCCTTATCAACGTGATGAGAAATTAGTAAGACCATGGTCAATACCCGGTCATGCAGGATTGGAACATCGAATTGGAGGATTGGAAAAACAAGATATCACAGGCAATGTAAGCTACGATCCCGATAATCATCAGCACATGGTGAAAACTCGTCAGGCTAAAGTGGATATGATAGCCGATTATATTCCGTTGCAAGAATTGACACATGGCGAAGATCAAGGCGATATTTTAATACTCGGTTGGGGGTCTACCTATGGAGTCATCACAACTGTGGTACAGAATTTGATAAAAGAAGGAAAGAAGGTCTCACATTGTCATTTGCGTTATATAAGACCATTTCCAAAAAATTTAAATTCAATATTGAAAAACTTTAAAAAAGTCATAGTTCCTGAAATCAATAATGGGCAATTGGTAAAAATAATTCGAAGTGAATTTTTGATAGATGCGATACCTTATAATAAAATAAAAGGTACACCAATAACTCAAGCAGAATTAACCGATTTTATTCAATCACAATTTTAAACAATTAGTATGAAAACCTATCAACTATTAGTTAGTTTTATTATTACATCATTGTTTTTAGCTTCTTGTTATAGTTACGGGCCAATTCATGAGCCATATGGGTATCCACCGCCGCCGCCACCACCACCACCAGTAGCTAAAGTAATACCAGCACCAGTATCCAAATCGGAATATATGTTTAAAACATATACAGAGATAAAGAATACCTTAGAGGATGCAGAAGTAGAATTGATTGATGATAGTATCAAAGTATTATTCCCCAATAATATTATTTATCAATCCAAAGATTTGCTCCCTAGTAGTGATTATCTACCACCATTGGAAAAATTTGCCCAACTGCTCAAAAAATATTCAAAAACAAATATTTTAATTACTGGACATTCTGATAGCAAAGGAAATGAAATGAAAAATAAAGAAATTTCTAAGGTGAGAGCTGAGAATATTAAAAATATCATTGTAAGCAAAGGGATAGCTGAAAGCAGACTTGAATATTGGGGCTTAGGTTCACTATCTCCTATAGCAGACAATGAATCAGCAAAGGGAAGAGAACGAAATAGACGTGTAGAGTTTGTTGTTTTGTATGATGAAAAATAATTTTTAATTTAACTTGAGTCTATGAAATTAAAATACACAGCTATATTATTTTTGGGATTGATATTTTAGGTTCATGCTATTCGTACGGCCCTACACACAAACCCTTTGATTTTTTATTATTTTTATACTCTAAATCAATCCTTATGAAAAAGATATTCTGTACAATCCTGTCCTTGTTCGTTCTAATTATTTCGTTCTACTCTCAAGCCCAAGTACCCCAAAAATTCAATTACCAAGGCATCGCGCGTGATACCAAAGGGAATCCAATGGCACAGCAACGTATGACGTTGAAGCTCACTGTATTGCCAACTTCAGATGCAACTGAAGGTGAATATGAAGAAATCCAATCAGTTACAACCAACGAATTTGGATTATACAATCTTCAAATCGGAAATGGTACACCCGTAAATGGTGTAATTAAAACAGTGAAATGGGAAACAGGGAGCAAGTATATTAAAGTAGCTATAGATCCTAATGGTGGTAACAATTTCGTAGATGCAGGTACAACACAATTGTTGAGCGTTCCTTATGCGATTTATGCAGACAAAGCTGGCATGGCTAAAACAACAGCAGGTAGCGATCGTGCTGGTACAGTAAGCACATCTGCAGCTGGAACAGGTACTGTCAATTTCTTGACCAAATTTACCGCAGCAAATACCATTTATAATTCCCAATTGTTCGACAATGGAACCAATGTTGGTATTGGTACAACAACACCTTCAGCTAAATTTCATATCAATCAAAATGTAGCAGGTTTACAAGAACATATGCGTTTACAAAACTTAAATACAACAGGTGCAGGACGTTTTACATTGTACAATGATACGACTACTTCTTATGCAACTTTTACAAAGTATGGTAATAGTTATGTCGGAGCTTATTCAGGTCTTCCTTCCTTGTATCCATTAGCCAACCTTTTGGCATTCGGTAATAATGGAAAGATATTAAATGATGGTACAGGTCGATTCTTAATAAGTACCGCCGGAAATGTAGGTATAAGTATGCTAAAAGGTGGTACCAGCAAATTGAAATTCCATGCAGACTTTACCACTGAGAATGTAGGTATAGGTGGTAATGCAGCTCCAGTCTCTAGAGTACATTTAAACAATACAGATGGAACAACAATGGATCTTCGTTTGACAAATACGACAACAGGACATACTGCTACAGATGGTATGAATATTACGATGTCTGGCAATAATGCATCCATCAACAATAGAGAAAATGCGCCATTGACCTTAGGGACCAGCAATACAGTACGCATGACAATTACTGGAACAGGTAGATTTGGTTTAAGTTCATTGACTCCAAAAGCTAAGTTGGATGTGTCTGGTATAGAAGATACAATTGCATATTTTTCTTCTACAAGTAATAATTATACTGGAGATGGAATATTACGTGCCACTTACCTTGGAAGTGATTTAAGTGATCATGTCGCCATTTATGGTCAATCTTTACCTGATAGTAATCAATTCAGTGGTGTAGGGGTTCGTGGGGATGGTGGCTATTTGGGAGGTCTTTTTTACGGAGTTAATAAGGATGTAAATAGTAGTTACGGTCTTATTGCAACTGGGTTAGGAAATAGTGACCATTTCGGCGTTTTTGGGTATGCAACTAGTCTCAATTTGGCATCACCTGCAGTTGGAGAGCGAGTTGGATTGATTGGATTGGCTGAAGGTGGACTGAATAATGCAGGTGTAAATGTGAATGCAACCTCGCAAGCAGGTTCGACTGCCTATGGTATTTATGCGAGTGCAAGCGGAGGGGGTACAAACTATGCAGGTTTTTTTAATGGAGACGTAAATGTGTTAGGTAATCTTTCAAAAGGAGGAGGTACTTTTAAAATTGATCATCCTCAAGACCCAGCCAATAAATACCTGATTCATAGTTTTGTTGAAAGTCCTGATATGATGAATATTTATAATGGCAATGCCATTACGAATGTGAATGGAATGGCTATTGTTACGTTGCCTAGCTATTTTGAATCATCAAATAAGGACTTTCGTTATCAACTCACTGTTATTGGAAAGGATGCTAGGGCATATGTACTCGATGAAATTGCATATAATCAGTTTTCAATAAAAACATCTGAGCCCAACACTAAAGTAAGTTGGCAAGTAACTGGCATTCGAAATGATGCTTGGGCTAATGCACATAGGGTAGTTCCAGAAGAGGATAAAAAGGAAAATGAAAAGGGTAAGTACCTATATCCTGAACTCGTGGGTAAGTCAGATCAGTATGGCATTTTTAATTACGAACAAAAAGGATCTAAACGTCAACGAAATCACCTAAGTCACCCTGCTCAACATAAACCAAGTTTAAAAAAATCAAATCACTAATTCTAAATATTATAAACAAAAAAAATAAAACCATGAAAAACATCTTTCTTTCCATTCTTGCTTTATTGGCATCTACTCAATTGTTTGGTACAATACGAACCGTAGATAATCGAATTGATTTACCCACAAATCCTGGGCAGTTTACGACCATTCAAGCTGCCATCACTGCATCCTCTCCCGGCGATACGATTATGGTAGCGGGTTCTCCAATTGCATATGGCAGTCCATTTAATGTGAACAAACAATTGGTTTTCTTGGGACCTGGATATAACCCATTAAGAGCAATACCCTTAGTGGCTAATATTACATCAGGATTTACATTTAATTCTTCCAATACATCTGGAAGTAAAGTTATGGGATTTGTTATAAGTGGTGGTATAACGCTTACTGGTGGAGGATTTCATGCGAATATACAAATAAGAAGAAATAGTATTTCAGGTTTATACGCTTATGATTCAACAAGTAATTTGCTTTTCGCAGAGAACATTGTTTCTGGTGCAATACAATTTAATGGAGGTGGAGTCCATGGGCACACCAACTGTAATATTGTCAATAATATTTTTACTGGAGGGGGGCCCATTGTAAATAGTTATGGTTATGGTATAGTGCCTCTTAGTAATCCTTCAATAACATTTGCACATAATCTTTGGATAAATGGTAATGTCAGTAATCCGCTCATATCCTCAAACTGGAATAATTTTGGAAATCCTTGCCTTCTAACAACTGGAATGCGTAATATGAATATTCGGGATAATATTTTTTATAATACAAATGGGGGGACAGTTGGTTATAATCCTGCTGACCAAAATTGTTTATTAACTCCAGTTAATTACAACTACAATAATAACCTCACTTTTGCAGGTGGTCCTTTACCTCTTTTGCCTACTCCCGGCACAATAGGTGGTGGAAACCTGAACAATGTAAACCCACTCTTTACAAGTATTTTAAATTCAGGGAATCCCGTTGATTTTAATTTGGACAATTTTAGACTTCTGGCCAATTCGCCAGCTAAATTCGCAGCTACCGATTCCACTGATATTGGCCCTACAGGAGGCGCTTACCCTATATACTTAAGTACTAACCCAGTTTTGACTGGAGAACCACCAATACCAGCTATGCGCTTTTTGAATCACACAGGCACGAATTCTGTAATTCCGGGTGGTAACTTGCAAATCCAGGTCAAAGCGAAAAAAATTAATTAAGATCTTTTCACCCTTTAAACTTGAAAACATGAAAAGAATCATCTATCAGCTGTTACTTTTATTTGCTATTGGTTTTGATGTATCAGCACAGCAACTTAATTATAGAGAATATTTTTTTGATACTGATCCTGGGCCTGGAAATGGCTTCGGCACATTTTTTTCGCCTGCGGATTCTATCACCGATAATTTAACAATTTCAACGAACGGCTTAAGCCAGGGCTTTCATCGATTATATATTCGTTATCGAAGCAACAATGGTAAATGGAGTATACCCGAGCATTTAGTTTTTATTATTTATCCTTCAACTCCACCGCCGGCTCCAATAGTACAGCCTTTAATTACTAAAGGAGAGTATTTCTTTGATACGGATCCAGGTCCAGGAAATGGGACTCCAACAGCAACCTTTTCTGCTGTAGATTCGGTTACTCAAAATTTAACCATTCCTACAACAGGTTTATCTGAAGGATATCATATGCTTTATATCCGCTATAAGGATGCAAGTGGTAAATGGAGTTTGCCTGAGCGTGTTACGTTCGTCGTAAATACTACGCCACCAAATCCGCTGGTCAATATGAATACTTCTCGTTTGAAGAAAGGAGAATACTATTTTAATACTGATCCTGGGCCAGAAAATGGAACAGCTTTACCAAATTTTTCAGCTAGCGACTCGGTACTTCAGAATCTGACAATACCTACCACTGGGTTGGTAGCTGGTAATCATGCGCTTTATATTAGGTATTGCGACAGTTTGGGAAAATGGTCACTTTCAGAGCGTTTGACATTTAATATTTGTATAGCACCACCGACTGTTACGATTTCTGCTATTGGAACTACAGCGTTGTGTACTGGAGGTAGCGTTTTGCTTAAAGCAGATACTACTGGTGGTACAGCAGGTAAGAATTATCAATGGTTAAAGGACAATGTTGTTATAAACGGGGCAACTAGTTATTCTTATTCAGCTACACAGGTTGGGGCGTACAAATTGCAGATGTATGACACGTCTTGCACTGGTGTAAGTAATAGTATTTCAGTTACTGTAAACAATAATGTATTTACACCTAGTGTAACTATCACATCGAATCCTATATCCTCTTGTTCTGGTACACCATATGTTTTTACAGCAGTACCCCAAAATGGTGGAATTACACCTAGCTATCAATGGAAAAAAAATAACGTAAATGTTGGTACCAATAGTTCTACCTATTCTGTCACACCCGCTTATGGCGATATTATTAAATGTGTAATGATAAGTAATGCGCAATGTGCAAGCGTTCCTTCTGTTAATAGTAATTCCATTACCACCAAATTTCAATTTTTAGGTGCTGACATAATCAAATACATATTACCTAATACAACTAGAAATTTAACTAATATAGTTAGTTTTCCTGGGGCCTCGTATTCTTATAGAAGAAGTAATTGGAGTACTGTGTTTTTTCCTACCTCTGTACCTGTTGGTATTTATTATATTATTGGAACAGTAAACGCTTCTTGTAAAGATACTCTGAAGGTAACCGTTAAGCTAGGTAACGTAGCGAACAAGGCTGAATTCGATGCTGAGAAAGACGAAGCTGAGTTTAATCCTCCACAATTTAAAGTTTATCCTAATCCAATCAACGATGCATTTGTACTTGAGTTTATTTCCGAAGTAGCTGGTTTTGGAAGTGTCAAATTGTATGATGTGGCAGGGCGTTTAATTTATCGTCAAAATATAGTTGTTCAAGAAGGTTTGAATCATCAAGAATGTTCTGTAGATAATTTAGCTGACGGTTTGTATTTATTGCAGTTTGTAATGAATGATGAAATACAATATACTGAAAAATTGCTACGAAGACGATAAAGTGGTTTTGACAAGTAATAATAGACGTGTGAAGTTTGTTGTTCTCTATATGACCAATTAAACAAACAATGATTTTTCATTAACGCCTTGAAAAATCAAGGCGTTTTTTTTGTATAAAAAAAACCACAAAGATAATATTAAACTTTTATTTAAAATATGATAAATAGCATGTGTGATAATGATTTTTATCATTTTATTATTACTTAGGTAAATCTACATTTGTTGACTAAACACATGAATATGAAATCACTTTTTACTCTGCTTGCATGTTTAATAATCACATCAAGTCTACATGCTCAACAAACATTCAATGTCGCAGGAAATTCAGTCCACATCAATGGGATGACCTTCGAGTATTCAATCGGAGAGATGGCATTGGTAAGTACCGAACGCAATGCTAACTTGATTGTAACGCAAGGCATGTTACAACCCAGCGGCTCGGTGAGTATTGCCAACGATGCGTCAGGCAAAAGTACTTTATCCGACCTGTCGGATAACATAAAAGTATATCCTAATCCAACTACCACACTGTTGTATGTAGAAACTACCGAAACAGCTGTATCCGATTATGCCTACAATCTGTATGATGCCACGGGCAAAGTAGTGCTCAATCAGAATGGAAAAACTCAACTCGGGCTCAACAAGTTTAGCTTGGATTTGCAGTCATTTGCAGCTGGGTCTTACTATTTGATTATTCAAAAATCAGGTGAAACATTCTCTTTCAAAATCCAAAAAATGAACTAGGCAATTAACCCTTACTCAACAGGATTTATATAAAATAATTTTTTACAACTAACTACTTACATCTAATATCCAACATCTCATATCTTAAATCTAAACAAAACATGAAACACATTCAAATCTCCCTCATTTCTTTCATCTTTCTACTTTCTACTTTTTACTTGTCAGCACAAGTGCCTCAAAAATTAAACTATCAAGGCATAGCCCGTGATACCAAAGGGAATCCATTGGCACAGCAACGCATGACCTTGAAATTAACTGTATTACCTACTGCCGATGCGACTGAAGGTGAATACGAAGAAATTCAAACCGTTACTACCAACGAATTTGGATTATATACGTTGCAAATCGGTAGTGGCACACCAATTTCTGGCGAAATGAAAACCGTAAAATGGGAAACGGGCAACAAATACATCAAAGTAGCTATTGATCCCAAAGGTGGCAACGACTTTGTAGATGCTGGTACATCACAACTATTGTCTGTACCTTATGCCATCTATGCTGATAAAGCAGGCATGGCAAAGACTGCAGGTGGAGACCGCACAGGAGCAGTGAATTCAGCGGCTAGTCACGTAGCTGGTGATGCAAACTACTTGACTAAATTTACTGGACTCAATGTAATAGGCAAATCTCAATTATACGACAATGGAACCAATATTGGTATTGGTACCACTAGTCCTGCTGCTCGCTTGCACCTATATTCCAATGTTGCTGGCGTTCAACAACATTTGCGTATGCAAAATGCAGATTCTATAGGTGTAGGTCGTTTTACGATGTATAATGATAGTTTACTGTCTTATGCCACGTTCAGTAAATATGGAACTAAATATATAGGAGGTTATACTGGTATTCCTACCTTGTACCCTTATGCCAATTTATTAGCATTTGGCAATAATGGAAAAGCAGCCAACGATGGATTGGGGCGGTTCCTAATCAGCAGTGGAGGTAATGTAGGTATCAGTGTGTTTAAAAGTGGAACTAGTAAATTAAAATTTCATGCCGACTATGCTACAGAGAATGTAGGTATCGGTGGTAATGCAGCGCCCGTTTCGCGAGTACATCTGAACAATACCGATGGCACGAGTATGGATGTTCGATTGACGAATACGACCACAGGACATACAGCAACCGATGGGATGACAATTACGATGTCAGGCAATATCGCATCGATTAACAACAGGGAGAATTCAAGCTTGGCATTTGCAACAAACAATACTGAACGAGCAAGAATCTCATCTAATGGTGATGTAGGAATCGGAACCATATCACCTACAGCAAAATTGGATGTAAATGGACAAATCCGTATTCAAGGTGGTGTGCCAGGGATGCACAAAGTTTTAACATCTGATTCTGTTGGACTTGCAACTTGGCAATCTCCTGCAAATAGTTATGATGCTGGTAGCTCAGTTTCTGTTCCATCCAACGGATCTGATGTTATTATATTAACTTCAAGTACACCATGGGTAGGAGGAAAAGGTATTATGGTATTAGGAAATGTAAGAGTTGATTTCCCTAATGTTCCTAATGTAGGTTATTTTCCTGGTGATGTGGAAGTTTGGGTAGAGTATTTACATCCTAGCTATGGTCTTATTAAATTTAAAAACCGATACCACAATATTGTACAACCGAATGCAAATATCACACTTTCACTCGCTCATTTACTTCCAAGTGTGGCAGGTGTTCCGTTTAAAATTGGAGTAAGAAATTACACTGTATATTGGGATCCAATTACTTCAAGTTATATACCAGTAACTGTAAATGCTACTGCTGAAATGCAGGGTATTGAAATGTAGTTATGTTTTTTATTCAATTCATAAGGTAAGTGAGATTTATCATTTGGAAAAAACCTTGAATAATTCATTCAAAAAAAATCTACAAAAATACGTCTTAGTCAGTCTTTATTTAATGATATATATCATGGCAAGTAATGATATTTGTCATTTTTTAAGAAATATTTTTGACTTAACATTGTAGTCTGATTTATGATTTATTCGTCTTTTATTTTTTAATCTTAAAATTAGTAATAATCTATGAAAAAACTATGTACATGTCTTCTGAGTTCTTTTCTTTTTGTCTCCGTGGCAAAAGCACAACAAACCTTGAATATTGCTGGTAACTCTGCAAAGATCAATGGTATGACCTTCGATTATTCAATTGGAGAAATGACACTCGTAAGTACTGAACGCAATGCCAACTTAATTGTAACACAGGGTATGTTACAACCCCAAGTCTCGGGGAGCGTAGCCAACGATGAATCAGGTAATACTACCTTGTCAGTTTTGTTAGATAATATCAAGGTATATCCAAATCCTACACAGAATAGTTTATTTGTAGAGACCCACGAAACGCAAGTGGCTGATTATAGCTATCAGTTAATGGATGGCTTGGGAAAAGTCGTATTACAAAAAGAAGGTCAAACGCAAGTTGGCCTCAATAAGTTTGTACTTGATTTACAAAGCTATGCTGCTGGTACTTATTATTTAATGTTGCGTAAACCAAATCCAACAGGACAATTAGAAAATTACTCCTTCAAAATTCAAAAAATAAATTAAGACTCACAACTCAAATCTCAAGAACATGAAAACAATCTTAAAAAAACTCTCAGCTTTTATGATGGCATTGGCCATCAGTGGTACATTGTTTGCGCAAGTACCCCAAAAATTCAACTATCAAGGCATCGCCCGCGATACCAAAGGGAATCCGATGGCACAGCAACGCATGACCTTGAAGCTAACCGTATTACCTACAGCCGATGCAACCACAGGCGAATACGAAGAAATTCAAACGGTTACTACCAATGAGTTTGGATTGTATACCTTGCAAATCGGTAATGGCACACCAATTTCTGGCGAAATGAAAACCGTAAAATGGGAAACAGGTAACAAGTATATAAAGGTAGCCATTGATCCAAAAGGTGGTAGCGATTTTGTTGATGCAGGCACAACTCAATTGTTGAGTGTTCCTTATGCAATTTATGCTGACAAAGCTGGCATGGCAAAGACAGCAGGTGGAGACCGAACTGGTGCAATGAATTCAGCTGCGGATCATGGAGTAGGTGATATAAATTACTTGACTAAATTTACTGCATTTAATTACATTGGTAAATCTCAGCTCTATGATAATGGAACGAATATTGGTATAGGAACAGTAAGTCCATTATATAAATTGCATATTCAAAAGTCTACTGGAAATTCAGATATCTTAGTCCGTACATTGGATACAGCAGCTGCTTCAAGTTTGCGATTGCGTAATTCTGCTGGTGTTGAACTTGGCATTAATAAATTTGGCCCAAGTGCATCTGGAACATTTATGAGTCTACCAAGATCAAATATGGCTGCAGTAAATAACTCCACTGGTCCGTTTGTCTTTAACTCAGGATCTGATATGGTATTTGGTAATTCAGTTGGGGCAAATCAATTTCCTCGGTTGATAATAAGTGGTGCAACAGGAAATGTTGGTATAGGTACTTTAACTCCAACTGTCAAATTAGAAGTGGCTGGGCAAGTAAAAATTCAAGGAGGTGCGCCTGGTTTAGGAAAAGTATTGACAAGTGATGCAACAGGTTTAGCCACATGGCAAGCACCATCGAGTGGCTCAAATATACCAGTGCTTATCACTCGTGATGATTTTTCTCATCCTACAATTCGTACTTGGTGGTTATATGACTCTACTACAAGTGGGTCTGTATTTATAAATACAAATGGTCAATTGCAAATGAATACAAATTTCGGTCAAGGAACGGCAAGATTATATTCAAAATATTCGAAATCTGTACAAGATGGAAAACTAATATTTACTGCTGGTCTTTTTACATATGAAGATAATAATGTTGCTTATGGGCCTCTTTCTAGAGGTTTGGTAAATGGTACAGATAGAAATAATGCTATTGAATTTATAAACATAAATGGTAGTACAATACAAGCAAGAACAGTATTAAATGGAGTGGCAACTACGACTAATTTTAATGTAGGGGCATCGGTTGCAAAGGATTATTCATATAGTATCATTGCGAGTACTACGAAAGTTGAATTCTTTTTTAATGGTAGCTTAATTGCGACTCATACTACGAATATACCAACAGTGCCATTAAATATGTACTTTGACACTTCAAGCTGGGCTGGAAATGTCCCACATGTTATTGACGACTGTAGTTTCGAAATAGTATATCCATAACATTAATTCGTTTGTTCAAATAAATAATAAAGCCGTTTCCTAGAAATGGCTTTGTTATTTACTATGTTTCTCTTGTTTTTAGATATACATATGAACTTGTCACATCACAAAATGAATGTAATACATACAATTTAGATAAATAGCTGTGAGTATAATGTAAAATGCCAACATGAATCTTGATCCTGATTTCATGCAATAAAGTTAAAAACAAGCGTTGATATTTAATAGCATTGTATTATAATTTGACAATGGTATGACAAACTTACTTTCCTTTCTCACGTATGAGTTGATACGAATCATTGATAAAATCAATCAGTTGCTTTGTCGTTAATCCCTTGCCTGCCACAAGCGTATTCCAATGTTTTTTGCTCATATGATAGCCGGGCAATACGGCTTCGGGATATTGTTCGCGTAATTGAATGGCACGCTCTGGATCGCATTTTACATTGAATTGAAGTTGTTCGGTTTCGATGGGTAAAAGCAAAAACATTTTACCGTTGGTTTTGTATACAATCACATCGGGGCCAAAGGGTGTAGTTTCTTCTACCTCAGGAAGTGATAATACATAATCGCGTATATCTTCAATATGCATACTCGTGATTTAGTTCAAACTTCTGAAATCGACCGGTACAAGCTTGCTCACACCTGCTTCTTGCATGGTAACACCATAGATTACATCCACACTTGCCATGGTTTGCTTATTGTGCGTTACAATGATGAACTGTGAGTTGTCGGAGAACTGACGTATCATTTTAGTAAATTTACCTACATTGGCATCATCCAATGGGGCATCTACCTCATCGAGTATACAGAATGGCGCTGGCTTGATCAAATAAATGGCAAAGAGGAAGGCTGCGGAAGTCAATGTTTTTTCTCCACCCGAAAGTTGTGTAATGGTACTTGGTTTTTTCCCTTTTGGTTGAGCATATATTTCGATGGTCGTATCAGCGAGATTTTCTGGATCGACCAATTTCATATCGCACATATCATCGTTGGTAAACAACGCATGGAATACATTGATGAAATTTTCTTTAACACGTTCGAATGTTTCTTTGAATTTTTGGTTGGCCGTCAGTTCTACTTCTTCTATCGTTTTGAGAAGGCTTTCTTTGGCATTTGTCAAATCGGCTTTTTGTTCTTGTATGAAATCGTATCGGCTTTTCATTTCGCGAAAAGCTTCCACGGCCATGGGATTTACATCCCCTAAATTTTCAATACGCTTTTTGAGTTTTTCTACTTCGGTATTGAGTTCTTCTATGGTTTGTTCGCCTGTACGTGCTTGCTTCAGCACTTCATCCAATTCAATTTTAAATTCTACATAGAGTCGTTCTTTCATCGAACTCAACTGCAATTTCATGTCAGTTAATTTATCTTTGATAGATGTAAGATGTGTTTCTGCATGTTCTTTTTCTCTACGTTTCTTGTTAAGTTCAGTTTCTTTTTCGGCCAATTGATTTCTGAAATTGTAAAAAGCTTGATCTTTTTCATTTAAGTTTTTCTCACTTACTTCTTTTTCTTGCATACTTGTGTACAATTGATCTTGCAAGGTTTTGAGTTGTACATCCGTTTCAGTCAATTGTAGATTTGTATCAATGAGTTGTTGTTCACTATTGACAATTTTTAATTGAAGGTCCTCCAATTGTTTTTCACGAATGCCACGCTCATTGTTGATTTCGTTGATACGACTTTGTTGTCGTGTAATGATGATATTGTGTTGATTATACTCTTCGTTGGTTTTATTGTATTCGGCTTCGGCTTGCGAAAATTTCTCCTGACTCATTTGAAGATTCCCAAACGTCAAGGTCATTTGTTGTTTCATTTCGCCATAGAGTTGTTGAGTCTCCTCTATAGATTTTTTGGTATGATCGAGTTGCTCTGTGAGCTGTTGAATCCTTGTTTGAGATTGTTGTATTTGTTGGTTGAAGTTTTCAATTCGATGTTCAAGTTGAACAATTGTATTCTCGAGTCGATTGATTTCTTCGCGTGTTTTTTTCAACTGATCATCTTTCAATTCTTGGTTATAACCAACAATAAGATTTTGTGTTTCGGATATTTGTAACTTATAATGTTGGACAGATTCTGTTAAAAGCTTAATGTCTTCATTTAGTTTTTCTAAACGTTGTGTACGTCCAATTTTATTGCCTTCAAATAATCCAACAGAACCACCTACAATGCGTTTGCTGGTTTTGAATCCTGTGCCATCTTTTTGAATTAATACGGCATTACCAACCTGTGATACATTCATTTCATCTGCAATGCAAACATTGTGAAGCAAGTAATTGAGCAAGGCTTTGTATTTGTCTTTGCAAGTCAATACATTCATAGCAGGGATTGAACCTTCGGGATATATTTCTTCGGTAGTTTTACTAACAATTTCAGACAAGATAAAAAAGCCTGCTTTACCTTTTTTATTTCCTTTTAATAAATCGATGGCTTGATAACCTTGTTCGGGCGTGTCGACTACGTAATAGTTCAGGTATTTATCCAGATAGCCTTCAATACAAGTACGATAATCATCTTGTACATTGAATACTTCTGAAAGTAGGAGAGCACCATGATTCCAGCTATTGTTTTTGTTCAAAAATTTAATACTATCGGGATAGCCTTCAAGACTATCGACCAATGATTTTAATAGGTTGTATTCATTTTGTTTTGAATCTAATTTTCTATTTTCTTCAAATTGTTTGACTCTTAATTCCTCCAATTGTGCCTGGGATGAAAGTAATTTTTCGGTGGCCTCATCTTGTCGACGCTGAAGGTCGGACATTTGCATTCGCTTTTCTTCAAGTTGAGTTGCAAACTCCGATTTTTGAGATTCTTGTTTTGTAATTTCAACTTCACGATTTTTGTTTTCTTCTTCTAGCTGATGAATCGATCGTTGTTGGTTATTGATATTATTTTCTGCAATAGCTACTTTCTTTTCAGCGTCAAATTGTTTGATTTGTAATTGCTGATGTTCTGTACGTAATTTATCCAAATCAGCTTTTTGCTGATCGTAGGTTGAACGTTTTTCGTCGAGATTTTCACGAAGGTCTTCTAATTTTGTTTTAAACGTCTTGAGTGTATCTTCTTCAGTAGCCAATCGTTTTTGAGCATCATCTGTTGCGTTTAGCAAAAGTTGTGTTTGTGTATTCGATTCTGTAATGGCGTGTTGAATATTTTTAATCAATTGATTTAGATGTTCAATACGTTGCGTCGAAAGGTTTTTATGGTTCTCCATTTGTCGTAGTTTATCTACGAGTTCATTGAAGGTTTTTTGGAGTGAATGTAATTCATCTTCGCGTTTAGTCAATTCTAGTTTTTGGGCTTCAAGTTCAGCACCTTCTTTAGAAATAACTGTATCAAGGGCTAATATCTTGTCTACTTCATGTTGCTGTTGAGTATTTAAATCTTGATACGAAGAATTAAAATCTTCCAAGGAAGCTTTTACAAACTCAACACTCACATCTCGGTATTCGCCTTTTATTTGATGGTATTTTTCGGCTTTCTTTGCTTGGCTTTCGAGCGTGCGAAGGTTGTTGGAAATTTCAAATAGTAAATCTTCAATACGATTTAAATCTTGCTCAGTAGCATCTAGCTTTTGTTTAGCTTCTTTTTTTCTGGTTTTATAAATCGAAATTCCAGCAGCTTGCTCCAACATTCGTCTACGACTATTCTCTTTATCTTTGATAATATCGTCTACCATGCCTAATTCGATAATGGAATAACTATCGGAAGTGACTCCTGTATCCATAAACAAATTGGTAATGTCTTTCAATCGGCAGGTTACATCATTGAGGCGATATTCACTTTCGCCATTTTTATAAAATTTACGTGAGATTGTAACTGTATTGAATTCAGTAGGAAGTAAATTTTTTGTATTCTCAAAAGTGAGGGCTACCTCTGCCAAGCCTGATCCATTTCTAGTTTTGGACCCGTTAAAAATTAAATCTTCAAGATTGTCCGATCGAAGAGTTTTGATTTTATGTTCACCAATAACCCATCGAATAGCATCAACAATATTTGATTTGCCACAACCATTGGGTCCTACTATTCCTGTAATTTGATTATCTAAATTGATGACTGTCTTGTCAGCAAAACTCTTAAATCCTTTTATTTCTAATGTCTTCAGTCGCACTTTTCGCTATTTTAGGGCTCGAATATACTTTTTTGTACATCGATTTTGAAATTCCCTCACATGAAAAATGGACTATGTGTGTAATTGAGAAAAAAGTACGTATAATATGTGGATAACTCGTGTTTTAATACACAATCAATACGCATTAAGCCAATTATCAAGTTTATAAAGTCTTGATTTCTTTACTTTCAATTGTTTAATCAAAGGATGTTTGGGGTTTATTAAATAATTCCATTCTAAGGGTATTACGACAGAAGGGACTTTGAGTGCAAGGTTATGTTTTGCTTGTAGAAAATGTTCGCCTATGTGACGAGTATAAGGGATGTCTGAATTCCATCCATTTTTTAATTTTTTTGTATCCAATTGACTTATTAATTCGTCGGGCAATTCAAGTTCAATTAAATGAAAATCGGGCATTTGTGTATGTTCGTTGATATTTAGGTTGACCAAGGTTTCTACAACGATGAGTGAAATGTGATTACTTGCATATACAGCTTTGGTTCCTTTTGCATTCCATCGCCCACCATGTAACTCAGCTCCAATCCCTGAGTGGTCATGCTTGTATTCAGTATTGCATAATCGATATATAGTCATTATGATAGTATTCCATGTTCAATGCGTCCTATAATATCAATTAATTCTTGTATGCCATCATAGGAGGTTATAAGCTCTTTGGGTTGAATAGGGTGTAAAGCAACTGGTTTGCTTCTAAGCCAAGTTTTAAAACCGTTTCCAAATAATTTATTGCCTTTATCGATTAATTTTTCTACATGAAGTACACGCTCAATATGCAATCCGTTGAATTCGGCATTTTCGATAGCATATCTATGAATGGTACGTTCACTCATATGCAATATTTGCCCCCATTCTACAATAGTGAAAGGCCCTTTTTCGGCAATGAGTTTAAAATCTTGATATGTAAAAGGTTTTTTAGGCGCATTGAGATGAATAGGAGTTGAATCAGATGGTGCATTCTTTGAAGGTACAAACTTCTTAGTACTTTCTTTTTTCTGAGGTTGGGTATTAGGCCTTTTAGAACTTGGCATTCGGTCACTATTTTTTTCGTTCATAAATATTGTTGTATACTAACTCTTTGGAACAAAGGTATAATATCAATATTAAGTACTCAAATGAAGTATCCTTAAGTGGAATAATTTTAACAAATTTCTTATCTACTACTTAGCAATAATTAATTTTTTTCGTTCAATTTTAGCTGATTTATTATGTTGTATTTCTACCCAATAGATTCCATTTTGTAAATGGCTAATATTGATGGTATTCATGTCGGTTAAATTGGAAGACATGCATCGTTTACCTTCTAAACTATAGATAGTCATTTGGTTCCCTTCTTTAGAATTTAAAAGAATGTTCAATTCGTCACTCGCTGGATTTGGGTAAATTGAATGGATGTTTTCATCGTATAATGCAGAAGTGCCTAATCCTGTTTTTACAATTTTATTGATTACGACATCATCCATATTGAACCCTTGCATATTGAGGCCAGCATCACTTTTGAAAAGCCATTGAAGAAGAATATTTTTGCCTATGTATGCATCTAAATTTACTATTTCATGAACCCAATCAGATACAACGCCAGTATAGACTACATCTGTTCCTAGATTTGTGTTCGCAGTGATTTGAGTGTAAGGAGTGCATAGCACATTCCAACTAATTCCATTATCTTCTGAAACAGATAAGGCTACATAATCGTAGCTGTTTTCCAATTCCCATTTTGTTTTGTAATTCAATTCTGCACGTAAGGCATCGGTAAGATTGATAGATGAAGCAGTGCTTAATTCTTTTGTTTGATTGCCAGTATAAGCACCAGAGGCATTTTCAGCAAAGCTACTTCCTGATGAATAGAATTGAGTATTGTCAAGTGCCCAGCCACTATTGGTCCAATTGGCAAACGATGTACAATTGTCATTCATTATATTTTGAACATTGCCGTAAAATACACTGACAGTATCATCATGACTATTGATGCCATTGCTGACAGATAATACAAATTTCAATTCAGTATTATTGGGAACTGAACCACTTAATGTATAGCTGATAGAATCAATTAGTGGAACGCCTAATGTAAGAGCAGAATATGTTTTAGGTGCACCTGTTACTGATACAAAAGGAGATAGCGCTGTTATACTAACATTGAAAGTTGCAGGATTTTCTAATCCGAGTCTAGTAATAGTATACTTGATAGAATTCGTCATTGTATTGCTTAATCGAGGTGTTACATCACGAAGTTTGGCGTATTTTAAAAGAAATTCAGCTACAGTAATATTCATATAATTGGATTCTTCACACAAGGGCAAAATACGATTTAAGGCTGGCCAAAATCCATCGGTAGAGTTTCCAACTTCAGGTGTCATTGCAAAAATGAGGGGCTTGGAAATTACATCGCCATACATCCAATCATCGCTACTGCCATTGGTTGAGTAGCCCACAGTTTCGAGATCAGTGCCATATTTGTAAGCATTGTATTTTGTTAATTCACTCGAAAATTCACGATAGGCCAATGAGTCATCGCAATTTTTACCAAGATAACCCCAAGGGTATACAATCAAGTTGCTGTATGTATGGTAGTTTACAGCAAATTTGAATTGATGGGCATTGCAAAAATCACGAATAGCTTGGGTTTCTGGTTCGCTGAATCCTGAAGTTCCACGATAAGTGTCAGAATTTGCATTGGGTGAAGAGCCACTGTTGTTAAAGCCCCAACCTAAACCATAATTTCTATTTAGATCTACACCCCAAGTGCCACCGCCATTATTTCGTCTGTTTTTACGCCACATACCACCACCATTTGGGTTGGTTGTTTGATTGTACAAGTAGCCATCAGGATTGACAATTGGCACAAAATACATTTCAAGATTATCAACTAGGTATTTAATATGTGAATTAGAGTTGTAGTTTTCGCATAAATAATACATGTAATAAATCAATTGTGTAAGCGAACAAGCTTCTCTTGCATGATGAATCGAATTGTATAAAATTTCTGGTTCGGGTTCATCAGTGTTCGGATTGTCTGATATTTTTAACCAATAAATATTTTTTCCTTCAGTGGTTGTATAGTTACCTATTGCTTGCTTTACAGTTACAATGTTTGGATAAAGTATGGCAAGTGAATCAATTTTATTGATAGCTTCTTGATAAGTAAAATAGCCACCCATACTGCCATAGTTAAATCCTGCAGGAGTGATATAATCAGGCTGTAAGCCAGTACATTTACCGCCTCTTACTTTTTTTTCGTTTTTTTTTGCAGGTTGTTTATTTCTATCTGCATAAAATTTGCTTACATCATCAATGATAATTTTATAGGGTATATGGTTTTTCTTTAATACCGATATGTCATTGGGCGACAAGTCGCTTTCAAAAGATGTGTTTTTGATATATTCGCCATGATCAACTTCTAGCCCTAATTCCTGAAGTGAAATCATGGTTGTGGTTTCAGACAATGTGATTTTTACACGAGAATATTTTTCTTGCGCAATAGCTATCGTTGAAAAAAAAGTAAATAAAATAAAAAGAATATTTTTTATCATGGTTTCGATTTAAATAATAATTAAAGATAATATTAAAATTGAAATGGCGTACAATCGATCAATTATTTAATGAAAGAGATTAATGTGTAATCTGTTGAAGTATCTTTGAAATATCATCATTTGGTGTGACAGAACAAATGATGATTGATTTGCCATTGATAGGATTGAGTTTGAACAAATATCGCTGAGATTCAATATCGAGTGGTAATAATGTTAAGCCCCCTTTTTTCTTCACTTTTTTTGAATTGTATGTATCGGGTAAAGAAGTAAAATGAGATTCATTGAATCCAACATAATAAAAATTATGCTGATAATTCAGTAGGGTAAATGAACCAAATCGAGTACACTTATACAAAATGCCATTTTGGATATATGCGAATAATTGGAATAAGGGTATTTTAATTTTTTTACGAGTAAGAGTGTCTTGTAATTCGATTTGACCGATATTTTTAATTCCTTTAATTTTATAATTGCTTAGTTGAGGTTCATTTTTTAAAAGTTGTTCCCATGTGTAGTATAATCCATCCGCACGATTTTCGCTAAAGAAGTCATTGTAATATTCTGGTAATTTAGGAGTTTGCTTTATGTTGTCCATTGTTACCGAAGGACCTTTGCTACTGCTATTTTTACTTTTGATCATTGCATAGTTAAATATGTTTTTTAATTCAAATGCCAAACTGATAGGGAGTAAATAAGTGCTTACAATGCCTGAGGTGTCAGCCGTGTATACCTTGGAATAAGTAAGGTCTTTGTTTTTGATATAATAGTCTGCTTGATAAGCAATTCGGCCATATTGCGTGCTACTTCCTTTTATTCGATTTTCCTGTACATAGAGACTTTGTATATTGATGATATATTCCTGTGTTAAATTTATTCGAGAAGCTATGCTATCATTGAGATATGTAAGTGAGTTGATAAATGGAGTATTCAATTCTACTTTTTTCCATACATCTTTATCGAATGATTTTATTTTGCCCAATTCGTTTGTATAATCGCGATTGTCAATGACAGTAATTTTTTTCGAAAAAAAAATGATTGATTTATTTGAAGTTAAATGAATCGTATCCTGCGATTTGATAGTTGAGATTGTACAACATAATACTACGAGCAATAAAACCATTTTGGAGTGATGCATATAAAAGAATAAATCAGTTTACGAAGTTATAGTTATTTGAGAAAGAATAATTAAAACCATTGGGAATAATAAAAAAAACAAAACCGTTTCAATAAGAAACGGTTTTGAAAAAATAAAAAAAAAGAGTTGATGTTTAGTTGCCCAAATAGTTTTTAAGCAATTTGCTTCTTGAAGTTGTTCTTAATTTTGTAATGGCCTTGTCTTTGATTTGACGAACACGCTCACGTGTAAGACCAAATCGGTCACCGATATCTTCAAGGCTCATTGGATGCTCTTCACCTATTCCAAAAAATAATTTTAAAACATCTTTTTGTCGCTCGGTCAATGTACTTAATGAACGATCTATTTCATCTCGCAATGATTCGATATGTTCAAGTTCATTGTCGGTGCTAATAGCATTTGGATTTCGCAATACATCCAACAACGTATTTTCTTCACCATCTACAAAGGGTGCATCCACACTTACATGTCGTGCTGCTACACCTAAGGTAGTTTCAATTTCCTCTGTATTGATTTCTAATACGATGGCCAATTCTTCTGGTGATGGTTCACGTTGAAATTCTTGTTCTAGTTGCGAATAAGCTTTGTTGATTTTATTGGTCAAACCAACTTTGTTTAAAGGAAGACGGACAATACGACTTTGCTCTGCTAATGCTTGTAATATGGATTGGCGAATCCACCATACTGCGTAAGAGATGAATTTAAAACCTCTTGTTTCATCAAATCGTTGAGCGGCTTTGATAAGTCCTAGGTTTCCTTCATTGATCAAATCGCTCAATGATAAACCTTGATTTTGATATTGTTTTGCAACAGAAACCACAAATCGAAGGTTGGCTTTTGTTAATTTTTCAAGGGCACGTTGGTCTCCTTGTTTAATTTTCACGGCTAAGGTTACTTCTTCTTCTGGAGTAATTAAATCAACTTTTCCTATTTCTTGCAGGTACTTTTCAAGTGATTGACTCTCCCTATTGGTAATGGATTTAGTGATTTTGAGTTGGCGCATTGACATAAATGGTGTAGATGTTTTTTCGTTAAAAAATAAATTTAATCAGTTAAAAAATCATTACGTATTGTTCCTCTTTGAACTTTACTATAGCAAAAGTATTGTTAAAGTCAATACGACCAAAATAAATTTTATAACAAATAGGAAAAAATATGTAAAATACTCAAGAAATAATTTTGATAAATCATATTTTTTTATATTATTGTGCCTACTATAACAAAAGGCGATGTCGAAAAAATTAAAATATACTCTTGAATTTCAGATTAAATGCTCACCAATGATTCTGTATGAATTTTTAGCTACCCCATCTGGCTTGGGTGAGTGGTTTGCTGATAAAGTTCAACAAAAAGAAAATAAGTTTCATTTTGAATGGAAAGGAAGTGTTGAAGAAGCAGAAATGATAGCTGCTGAAGAAAATGAATATGTAGTATTTAAGTGGGATTGGATGGGCAAAGATGAGTATTTTGAATTTAGAATAGAGAAAAGTCCAGTAACCAATGAAACATTACTTACTGTGACTGACTTTGCAGATAAAAATGAAATATCAGACCAAACGCTCTTGTGGGAAGCACAAATACACGATTTGAAACATCGAGTAGGTAGTTAATTTTTAAACTCATTGATGAGTTTAAGTCTTATTTAACTGGATACATTATTCAGTGTTGGTTATTTTTGCACAAACTCGGTTTTATTGAAAGCACTTCACAAATTTATCATTAAAGCATTTCTGCCACCTTTCATAGGTGCATTTATGGTGACATGGTTTATTTTTATCATGCAATTTATGTGGGTGTGGATTGATGAGTTTATAGGGAAGGGGCTCGATGTTTTGACCATCGTAAAATTTCTAGGATTGTTATCAACTACCTTAGTTCCAATTGCATTGCCATTAGGCATTTTGTTTGCAGCTATTATGACCTATGGTAATCTAGGAGAGACCTCTGAGTTGGTGGCCGTAAAAGCTTCGGGTATTTCTATTGCGCGTTTTACTCGTCCCTTATTTGCATTTATTGTGCTTATTACTACTGCGTCTTTCTTTTTCAATAATTATGTAATACCTCTTGCACAGCTAAAAGCTACAAGACTGTTGTATGATATTCAAAATAAAAAACCAGTAGTTGCCATTAAGCCAGGTACTTTTTACAAGGATATTCCAAATCATGTGATTTATATATCAAGTAAGGACAATGATGGTAAAACTGTGCATGATATAAAAATATATGACCATATTTCTGGCAGAGGAAATGATAAAATTACCATGGCAGAAAAGGGTAAAATGTATGTTTCAGACGATAAGCGATATCTTATTTTTGAACTTGAAAATGGATGGCGATATGAGGATAAAACTCCTAAGGGAGTAGATGAGCATGAGCAAATACGACTTGGATTTAAATATTGGAAAAAAGTATTTGATTTGAGTGATTTTAAAATGCCTCAAACAGATGAAAGTTATTTCAAAAATCTAAAAGCAGTGATGTCTGTAGGACAAATATTGAATGTAGTAGATACAACAAAATTATTGATTAGGAAACAATATGACGCTACAAAGGATTTACTTGTAACAGGATTATTGATGGCTCGAAGAGATACTATACGAATTAAAAAAACAATGCCTCAGTCTCAATCATTGGGAATAGAAGTATTAAAAAGGGTCCCTGACACATTACGAACGAGAGTATTATCAACCGCCGAAATCAATGCAAGAAGTATAAAAAGTATGCTTGAGGTGAATAAGCAGAATATCAAACTTCAACGGATGAGTTTAACAGAAAATATGATAGAAATTCATAAGCGATTTACATTGCCAAGTGCATGTATCTTTTTATTTATAATAGGCGCAGCACTTGGTTCTATCATACGTAAAGGTGGTTTAGGATTGCCATTTATTGCGGCTGTTATATTTTTTGTTATTTACTATTTCATGAATACTGTGGGTGAAAAAATTGCACGTGAAATGATTGTTCCTGTTTATGTTGGTTTGTGGTTTCCATCATTTGTTTTGGCTGTTATTGGCGCATTTTTACTATACAAAGCCAACAATGATTCTCCTCTTATGAATAAAGAATGGTATTTTAGAATGGGGCAAAAATTTATCAAATTTATTAAACCAACAAAGAAAAAGGCTTGAGCTGATTTATATTTATGAGCATGACCAATACCTTTATTAACACAATAAAAAATAATTTATTTTTTTTAGTACCGTTTGTTATATGGCTTGTGGTAGGTGGAATATTATTAGCTACCAATAGTCAGGAAACACTTTTTTTTGGTGTAAATAGTTACAATAATCATTTTTTAGATCATGTAATGACAGTATTGAGTGGATATGGGCGTGGTGATTGTATACCCATTATCTTATCTTCTTTGTTATTAATACCTGCCATGCGAAATCGATATTACATTACCACTGCATTATCCTTTGCGATCATTATTCCTCTTATAATATATTACCTGAAATTATTTTATGGTTGTTCAAGACCATTGATTGAATATGGGATTGAGCGTGTACATACTGTACCATGGCTAGATAATGCATTTTACAATAGTTATCCTTCAGGTCATACTATAGGAGCATTTGGTTTCTTTTTGATTTTAAGTTTATTTATACCTAGAATACAAAAAGCATGGTCTGTCCTTTTTTTTATACTTGCATTAGGCTGTGGATATTCTCGTATGTATTTAGGCCAACATTTTTTTAAAGATGTTTATGTAGGAAGTATTGTAGGAGTTGGAATTGTGTTTATTTTGTATATTGTAACAGAAAGTTTTCATTTGAAAAGATTATCTTCCAATGAATCAAACCAAAAGTAAAATAATAGCGCTTATACCTGCGCGTTTGGAATCAACTCGCTTGCCAAGAAAGTTGTTGAAAAGACTGGATGGCAAATCGATTATCGTACGAACGTATGAAGCAGTAGTAGAAACGAATTTGTTTGATGATGTAATCGTGGTTTGTGACGATCAACTTTTGGTACATGAAATTGAGATGAAAAATGGTAAAGCGGTATTGAGTAATAAAAACCATGAAAGTGGAAGCGACCGCATAGCAGAAATAGCAAGTGAATTGGATGCAGACATTATTATCAATATACAGGGTGACGAGCCATTTATTGAAAGAGAAGCACTTCAGAAAGTAATTGACTTGTTTCAACATCCCGAGGTTGAAGTTGCTACATTAAAAAAGAAAATTACAGATATTGAACAAATCAATAATCCAAACTGTGTAAAAGTGGTTACTACTTCAAATGGGAAAGCACTGTATTTCTCTAGGGCACCTATTCCATATGATAGGGATCAATTAGGTCATGCGACATATTATCAGCATATAGGAGTGTATGGTTTTCGTAAGGATGTATTATTGAAATTTACAAAAATGCCTCCTTCGGAATTGGAAATGATTGAAAAGCTTGAAAATTTGAGAATGTTGGAGAATGGAATACAAGTTTTCCTAGCGGAGGTAAATCATATTGGTATTTCGATTGATACCGAAGAAGATTTTATAAGAGCAGAACAATTTATTTCTGCATCAAAAATGGAATAAATCACCACAAATCACTTTTTTTATTACTATTTACTTCAATATATTTATACTTTTGTTGAAAATGAGCGTTTATCTATGAAATCAACAGATGTATTGGTCATTGGAGCCGGCCCTGCTGGTACAATTGCGGCTTCTATTATAAAGCAAGCAGGATTTAATGTAATTATTGTTGAGAAGTTGAAATTTCCTAGGTTTGTCATTGGAGAAAGTTTATTGCCTCGATGTATGGAAGCATTAGAGGATGCGAGATTTTTAGATGCAGTGAAAGCTAAAAATTTTCAAGAGAAATTTGGTGCAAAATTTGTTCTCGATGATCAAATCTGTGATTTTAATTTTACTGATCAACATACCGAGGGGTGGAAATGGACATGGCAAGTACCTCGAGCAGAATTTGATATGACGTTAGCAGATGAATGTGTAAGAATGGGCATTGAAGTGAATTATGAAAAAGAAGTTGTTGCAATTCAAATAAATGATGATGAAAGTTCAATTACCACAATTAGAAATGTAGATGGTAGCGAGGAACAAATTAAAGCACGTTATATTGTGGATGGTAGTGGATATGGAAGAGTTATACCAAAATTATTTAATCTAGAAAAGCCAAGTAGTCTGCCGGCCCGTCAAACCTTATTTACTCATTTTGAGGATGTGAATAGAGCAACAGTAGCACAAGAACCGAATCGAATTACAATTTATATTTACAATCAACAGACTTGGATTTGGGTTATACCTTTTAGCAATGGAAATACATCTGTAGGTTTTGTTGGATTTCCTGAATTTTTTGCATCCTTAGAAGGAACACCTGAAGAGAAATTAACATACCTCATCAACTCGCACCCAGAATTAAATGAACGATTTGGCAATGCTAAGATGCAGTTTGAACCACGTGAAATACATGCATGGAGTGTGACAACGGATAAATTTTATGGTGATGGATTTGTACTGACTGGAAATGTTACTGAGTTTTTAGATCCGGTGTTTTCGAGTGGTGTTACATTGGCGGCCGTTTCAGCTCAAAATGCAGCAAAATTGGTCGTTAAAAAATTACAAGGTGAAGCTGTAAATTGGCAACAAGAATATATGGATGTTTGCATGAAAGGAGTAGAAGTATTCCGCACATTTGTAATGGCTTGGTATGATGGAGATTTGCACAATATATTTTTCTCCAAGAATCAAAATCCTGCTATGCGTGAACAAATATGTTCTGTATTAGCAGGTTATGTATGGGATGAGTCGAATCCATTTGTCACCAATCATCAGAAACAAGTGAAGGCCCTAGCGAAATTTATTAGAGAAACTCAACTCGAAAACGAAATAGGCTAATTTTTCAACTATTTCTGATTCTAATTAATTATGAGTTTATCCATTATCAATTATCTTCTTATTCGCAATAACGAAATCAACCTTCAAGGAAGCAATGTTTTTAAATCGGAAGGGAATTCGGATGAATTTATTCAACTTGCATACAAGCATTTTGGCATTGCCTATCCAAAATTTTATAAAATGGATACATTGAGTAAAATCGGGTTGGTAGCTTCCGAACTATTATTGAATGGTCACAACAAAGAAACATTAGACCCCTTTCAAAAAGGAATGATTTTTCAGAATACGCAATCATCGCTGATGACTGATAAAAAGTATGCTCATACCATTGCTGATATTCCTAGTCCAGCATTATTTGTGTATACCTTGCCCAATATCGTTATGGGGGAAATAGCGATTCGGAATGGTTTTAAAGGAGAAAATACGTTTTTTGTGACTGAACAATTTGATGCACAACAATTGGTAGTATATTCAGATTTGTTATTTAAAAAAGGAGTTGTATCCCAATTATTATGCGGCCGGATTGAATATACAACACAGAATCAAGATGTATTTCTTATGCTAATCGAAAATGAAGATAACCCATTACTAGAATTTAATATTCAAAATTTAAATCAAATATACTCTGCATAGCCTAATGCCAAATAAGTCTTACTTTTACAGAATAATAAAACAATATAACAATGAATCATTCGGTATGGATTAGTGGATTAGGAGTTATCTCATCCATTGGTATGAATACAAATGAAAATATTGATTCCTTGCGAAATGAAAAAAGTGGTGTAGGGTATCCAGAATTTTTACATACGTTGCACAAAAAGGATTTCCCAGTTTGTGAAATTAAAAAATCAAATGACGAGTTAGCTGAAATTGCCGGTATGAGAAAAGAATTGCCTCGTACTACTTATCTTTCTTCTATAGCTGCTCAAGAGGCAATCAAAGATGCAGGTATTCAACTAGAGGGTTCATCTTTTAGAATCGGCTTTATCTCTGCAAATACCTTAGGTGGTATGGATACAAGTGAATTTTTTTACGAAGAATTTTTAAAAGACAATACACAAGGACATCTGCGACAAGTTATCAATCATGAATGTGGATCTATTACCGAACTAGTTGCAAAGCATCTTGGGATAAGACATTTTGTAACTACGATAAGTACGGCATGTTCGTCTTCGGCTAATTCGATCATACATGGAAGTCGAATGATTAAACATGATATGTTAGATATTGTAATTGCTGGCGGTGCTGATGCATTATGTCGATTCACATTAAATGGATTTAATACACTGATGATATTAGATACAGAACCTTGTAAACCTTTTGATGAAAATAGAAAGGGATTAAACTTAGGCGAGGGTGCTGGTTATGTAGTACTTGTGAGTGATAAAGTTAAAACAGCATTAGGTTTAAAAACCTATGCCAAAGTAAGTGGCTATGCCAATGCCAATGATGCATTTCATCAAACAGCTTCTTCACCCGAAGGGAATGGAAATTATTATGCCATGAGCCAAGCGCTTGAAATGAGTGGTCTCAACACAAATGATATTGATTATATCAATGCACATGGTACAGGTACCTCCAACAATGATTCGAGTGAAGGTATTGCTATTGAGCGATTATTTGGTAATACAATTCCAATGGTTAGTTCTACAAAAGCGAATACGGGACATACATTGGGTGCCTGTGGAGGTATTGAAGCAGTTTACTGTTGTATGGCTATGAGTCAGAATATTATTTATCCTAGTTTGCGCATTTCAACACCAATCAAAGAGTTGAATTTCATACCCGTTGCCTCTTTGATTGAATCGCACGACGTTAAACATGTGATGAGTAATTCATTTGGATTTGGAGGAAATTGTACATCACTTATCTTTAGTAAAGCATAATTTTATATGGCAGTATTTATCAATGGTATAGGTAGTATTTCAGGACAGCTTTTTGATACTAGACATTCCTTACAAGAATTTGAAAGTCATGATACGAATAGAATAACATGCAAAGAGCCTGATTATAAAGACTTAGTTCCTCCTATGCAATTAAGACGTATGAGCAGAGTAGTTCGTATGGGTGTTGCCTCTGCTAAAGCTGCATTGAAAGATGCAGGTATTGAAAAGCCAACTATTATTACTATGGGCACTTCCTATGGCTGTTTGGCTGATACAGAAGTGTTCTTAAGCAAATTGTTGACACAAGATGAAACAATGCTAACGCCTACATCGTTTATACAATCTACACATAATACGGTGAGTGGTCAAATCGCTTTGATGATAGGTTGCCACGGTCATAATTTTACGTATGTACATCGTGGTCATTCTTTTGAAACTTCATTGCAGGAAAGCATCATGTGGTTGAACGAACAAGAGGATATCAATGTATTGATAGGTGGTGTGGATGAAATGACAATGCATTCATTTGAAATCATGTCTCGCTTTGGTACGTTTAAAAAGGAACACGATGCATTCGATATACCTTCAGAAGGTACTATTGCCGGTGAAGGTGCCAATATGTTTGTAGTAAGTAATCAACAAAACGATCATACTTATGCTGAAGTATTGGATGTTTGTATGTGTATGACTGAAGATGTATCAACTCAACTCGATCATATACTATCAAAAAATAATTTGAATGCGAGCGATATAAATGTATGTTTTGTTGGTGTAAATGGTGATAATCGATATGATGAAGAAATATTTAATAACGTAAGCTCATTAAGCAATGCAACCTTTGCAGGATTTAAAAAGTGGTGTGGGGAGTATCCTACAAGCGGTGCATTTGCATTGACATTGGCATCTACCATGTTGTATACTAAGCATTTGCCTGAGCAATTTATTCTATCAAATTCAAAACAACCAACTGATTTTAACTATGTGTTGATTTATAATCATTACAAAAATCAATATCATTCCTTTACTTTACTTAAGAAGTTGTCGAATTGAAAAAGAGTCTTTACATATTTTTAATTTCGTTGTTGATTTTTTCAGTTGGGATATATTATCTCCATTTATCTTGGTGGCTTTTATTAATCCCTTGTTTAAATTTTATTTTTGATTTAGTATTTGGAGCGATTTATATTCAAAAAAACTTTTACGTTGATTCTGTCAATAATCTACAGTCATCCAAGCAACGAGAAATATGCCTCACGTTTGATGATGGGATTCATGCTGATTTAACTCCTAAGGTCTTAGATATTTTAAAACAAAAAAATGTGAAAGCCATTTTTTTTCTCATTGGAAAAAATATAATAGGGAATGAAGCCATTTTAAAAAGAATGTATGATGAGGGGCATCAAATAGGAAACCATAGTTATGAACACACTTTTTGGTTTGATATGAAATCATCCAATGCAATGCTAGAGGAAATTGAAACAACAACACAATTAATAAATTCAATTATCGGGAAACAAATTGCATTATTCAGACCGCCCTATGGTGTTACGAACCCAAATCTAGCCAGGGCTATTAAGAAATCTGGTCTTCAAAGTATTGGATGGAGTTTGCGTTCGTTTGATACAACAGCTAAATCAACTACACAATTGCTTACTAAGCTCAAACTGGAAACAAAAGCTCAAGATATTGTTCTTTTGCATGATCGCTGTGAAATTACAGTGAATGCTTTAACAGAATATATAGACTTTTGTCAAGAGAGAGGATTTACATTTGTAACTTTGAAATCCTAATATGAAATCAGTCTATTATTTTATTTTTGCATTATTTTTTTCATTTCAATTACACGCTCAAGTTGCAGGCTATTTACCTGTAAAAGATATTACATCATTTAAAGAAAAATTTTCAGCCGCGTCTCAGAAAATCAATTCTATTGAAAGCGATTTTTCTCAAACGAAGAATTTAGCCATGCTAAAAGAAAAAATGATTTCCAAGGGTAAGTTTTATTACAAACGAGCTAACAAGGTGAGAATTGAATATACCAAACCTTATAGTTATTTAATGGTGTTGAATAATAATGACATGAAAGTAAAGGATGAGCATAAGACTTCTAATTATAACACTCGCTCAAATAAAATGATGCAGTCTATCAATTCTATTATGCTAGATTGTATGAGAGGAACTGTATATAATAATAAAGAATTTTTGACATCAGTTTTTGAAAGTAACAAAGAGTATCTTCTTGTCATGATGCCATCAACATCTGTCATGAAAAAAATGTTTTCGAAAATTGAGGTTTATTTAGACAAATCTGATTACAATGTTGTTCGACTTAATATGATTGAGAATGGTGGTGATAATAGCATGATGAGTTTTACCAATCGTACAATGAATAAAATAATGGATGATGCTCTTTTTAGTACGAAATAGTTTGTTTGGATGTTTATTGTTTTTTTGTAGTTCAGTTTTCGCGCAGGCCACTCTTGTCGAATTGCAACCAAAATTCGAATCAGTCAAGTACAGAGCTTCCATCGATGTATTGAATAAACATTTAAGCGGTATATTGATATTTAAAACGCAAGAAGATAGTAGTATTCGTTCGGTATTCATCAATGAAATGGGGGTTACATTTTTTGATATTACATTCTATCAAGATCGGTATATATACAGTTCCATCATGGAAAGTATGGATAAAAAAGCTGTGAAAATTTCCTTGGCAAAAGACTTGGGAATGATATTGATGAGAGGGATTTATATAGTAGAAAGTAGAAAGTTCAAGGAAAAAGGAAATAAAGACAAGCAAGTTTTAGGTTGTAAGTCAAATACATTTACATTTAAATTAAAAAGAAAGGGAACGGTAATGTATTGTGCAAATCAACACTCGACTGAATTTCCGTTGATTTATAATTATGGCAAAAAAGAAAAATCAGTTATTACGATTTCTCAAAACTATTCTGCAGAAAGTATCCTGCCAGATAGTATTTTTGTAGAGCATCATAAAGTCCATTTTACTATAAGCCTAAAACAATTTCATGCTACTGAATAATTTTTTTTACATAGACACGCTTACTCAAAAAGAGCATGAATTAATTGCCTCTATCCATATTAATGTAGAACATGCAATTTTGAAAGGACATTTTCCAAATCAGCCAGTCGTACCGGGGGTATGTATGTTGGAAATGTTGAAGGAAATTTTGCAACAGAATTTGAATATTAAATTGCAATTACAAAGTGCACTTGTTGTGAAGTTTTTGACGATGTTTGCACCACCAACTTTTACCCATGCAATTTATACGATTCAACTAATGCAAAATGAAATTAATCAATTTCAAGTAACGGCTACGTTGAAATATGAACAATCAATTTTTATGAAATTTAAAGGAGTATTCGTTACTCAATCATAGTGGATAATAATCTAAACATATCAACCCAATCTCCAGTATTAGAATCTTTATTTCTTCAATACAAAGCATGTATTATTTTACCAACTTACAATAATAGAAATACATTATGCGAAGTGATTGCACAATCTTTATTGCAAACTTCACATGTAATTGTTGTCAATGATGGATCTACAGATGATACACTGGATTTAATTAAAGAATACCCAATTCAATTGGTATCATATTCAAAGAACCAAGGAAAAGGTTTTGCTATGCGGAAAGGTTTTAACTATGCAATAGAAAAAGGGTATGATTATGCATTTACGATAGATACAGATGGGCAACATTACCCAGAAGATTGTGTGAATTTCTTTGATGTATTGGAAAAAAATCCTGGCTCATTATTGATAGGATCACGAAATCTTACACATGAAAATGTACCAGGTAAAAGTTCATTTGGCAATAAATTTTCAAACTTTTGGTTTAAGCTTGAAACGGGAAAAGTAATGCCAGACACACAAAGTGGCTTTCGATTATATCCCATTTTTATGTACAAAGATTCTACATTTTTCACGCGTAAATATGAATTCGAAATAGAAATCATTGTACGTAGTTCGTGGAAGGGAATTGATGTATTGCCTGTGCCCATAAGGGTTTATTATCCTAAGCCTGAAGATCGTGTTACTCATTTTCGACCTTTCAAAGATTTTTTTCGCATTTCGGTATTGAATACCTTCCTGGTCCTTATTGCATTATTTTATATCAAACCAAGAGATTTAATCCTTCGCCCTTTAAAAGAGAAAGGTTTTAAACGAGGACTTAAAGAATTATTGTTTGATCCACACGAAACAATATTCACACGCGCTGCTTCTATCGGGTTTGGTGTTTTTATGGGTATAGTACCTATTTGGGGCTTTCAGTTGCTAGTAGGTATTCCAGCTGCCATTGCAATGAAAATGAATAAAACATTGTTTATTGTTGCAGCCAATATTAGTATTTTTCCTCCTATTATTTGGGCAGCAAGTTTGGCCACTGGTAAACTTATTTTTCGAAATCCAAATTGGAAAATAGATTTTAGAAATCTTCAATGGGAGGAAGTAGCGCAAACAGGCAAAGAATTTTTTGTCGGTGGAACTGTATTATCAATTGTAGCTGGGTTGGTATTTTTTGGAGTGACGTATGGTGTGTTGAAATTGCGTCAAAAGTAGTCCTTTGTAGTCGCGTTATTTTGATTTCATTATAAATACCTCTTGCTCCAATACTTTTTTATATTTCAATATCAATGCATATAATTCTTGAATAGATTTTTCTTCTTCAATATTTATGTAAGTTTTATTGGGTTGAAATTGTTTATTAAATAAATTTCTATTGCCAAATTGTTGAATCATGTCTTCTGTATTTTGAGGAAGAAAGAAGCTTGCTTTTGTTCCTAAATACTTTTTAAATTCTGATAAATATATAGAAATTCCTGCAAAATCTAAATCGCCAAAATGAAGATATGAGTTTGAGATTTTTTGTAACCAATTGATTATATCTTTACTTTGATGTTGAGGATAACGACTGACAAACAATACTTTTTGGTGTTCAAATAAAAAGCGTTGCTGATGAATGTTAGCAAAATTTTCAGAATTTTCAACACCCACTACTACGACTTCTTTTTCTATTTCAAAATGTTCAATATCACTAATGAA
>CANHGW010000007.1 GCA_947460175.1 Bacteroidota bacterium
ACATAGAGGCTTTTTACAACACCACCAGACGACACAAACATTTAAATAATTTAACCCTTTTAGAATTTCAAAAATTAATTAACAATAACAATTTAAAAAATGCAGCTTAATGATCAATTTAATTTGTCCACTTTATTCTTGGAATTCCACTTGCTTGATACTCAAAAATGCAACATCAGTATTGAAGGGTACATATTGCAATGCAATTTCTAATAGCAACCAACAGAAATAGGCATAGATAAGATATACAACTCCAATACCTATTTTCTGTAATGTTTCATTCATAATGTAAAAATGATTTCTCTCCAAAAATACATCACATTCTGTTTAGAATTCCTTACTTTTAAGTTGAATTAAAATAAACCAATGAACAACATTAAGAATATAGGTATTATGACATCAGGGGGCGATTCGCCTGGAATGAATGCGGCCGTGAGAGCCATCGTAAGAACTGCAATCTATCATAATTTAAAACCATTTGGAATCATGAGAGGCTATCAAGGTATGATAGAAGGTGATATAAAAGAAATGCATACGACTGATGTATCTAATATTATACAACGAGGAGGCACCATTCTTAAAACAGCCCGTAGCAAAGAATTCATGACGGAAAGTGGCATGCAAAAAGCTTACGATCAACTAAAAAAACATTCAATTGACGGGTTAATATTAATTGGTGGTGATGGCACAATTCGAGGTGCGGTTGAATTTTTCAATCGATTTAACATACCTGCAATTGCCTTACCAGGCACCATTGACAATGATTTACTAGGGACCGATTTTACTATTGGATTTGATACAGCTGCCAATACAGCTATATGGGCGATTGATAAAATAAGAGATACTGCAGAAGCGCATGACCGGTTATTTCTTATAGAAGTAATGGGCAGAGATGCAGGATATATTGCTCTGTATAGTGGCATTTCGTGTGGGGCAGAACACATTTTTATTCCAGAAAATAATGAATCCATTGAAGAAATGTTTCAATTAATTACAGATGATCGAAACCGAAAAAAGCTATCTAATATTATAGTAGTCGCCGAAGGTGATGAATTTGGTGGTGCCGAACAATTAAGTAAACTTATCAAAGAACGCATTCCTCAAATAGACACTCGGGTTACAATTCTTGGGCATATTCAACGAGGAGGCTCCCCTACTAGTCAAGACCGCATACTTGCCAGCAGACTAGGATACGCTGCTGTCGAAGCTTTGCTAAACGGGCATACACAAGAAATGGTTGGTATTGTCAATAATGAAATAATGTATACCCCATTTACCAATTGTGTAAAACAACTTAAATCAATGCCAGATGATTTGCTAAAAATGATAAAAGTGCTAGCTAAGTAGTTAAATTTTATACTTTTCATAAAAATAGAAGTACAATAATTTGACTTACATTTGCGTTCTCATTCAAGAACATGAAAAAATTCTTATTCGTTGCAGTCCTGTTGATTTCTCAATTGAGTGATGCTCAGGTATTTTATCGTAAATCTGAATTTGGTGCAGCAATTGGATCTTCACATTATTTTGGTGATCTCAATTCGAATCTTGGATTCAGTCAAATTGGTTATAGTGGCGCTCTTTTTTATAAATACAATTTCACCCATTATATAGCATTGAAGCTAGGCGGAGCCTATGGCAATGTTGGCTATTCGGATAAATTTTCTAAAAATTATTATCAACAACTACGCAACTTAAGTTTCAAATCTAACATTTACGAAATTGGCGTTGGAGCTGATTTTAATTTTTTCCAATATGCCATTGGGGATTTCGAACATCGCTTCACCCCTTATGTATCGCTTGGATTTAATATGTTTTGGTACGACCCTTATACAACTTATGATAACAAACGTTATTATTTACGTCCTTTGGGCACTGAAGGTCAAAATTTTGAAGAATACAAAAGCCGTCGTTATAAAAATCACGCATTCAATTTCCCTATAGGACTTGGGTTTAAATTTTGGCTCTCAAAAGGGCTTACGATAAGTTTAGAGGCAATCAACCGCTCTACAACTACAGATTATTTAGATGATGTAAGCACTACCTACATAGGAATAGATAAATTTACAAATGTAGACCCAGGGCCATACCCTGAGGTATCAAGTATTTTACAAGATAGATCGCCTGAGGTAACGACTACGCCCATTGGAATGAAAGATCGCCAACGAGGCATTAGCACCACTAAAGACCAGTATATGTTTTTTCAAGTAGGGTTATCATTTCGACTTCCTACTTATCGATGTCCCGAATAGGCCGATTATTTGACAATTTTCCAGCAATTATGGATTCGTTTATTTCGAAAGTCATTAGGAATTGATTCCAATGTAATATCTTGAATTTGCGATGCTTCAATCAATTGTTGATCAAATCTAAACTCTCTAAAGTTATTAGAAAAATAGAGAGTCCCACCTGGTGTTAGATGTCGAAGTACATTATTGATAAGTTCTACATGATCGAGTTGTATATCAAAATTTGTTTTGGTGGTTTTGCTACGAGAGATGGTAGGTGGGTCTAAAATTATTATATCATACAATCTTGATGGAGATTGCTTTACCCATTCCTTCGCATCTGATTTAATAAACTGATGTTTAGCGACTGGTATTTCATTTATTTTAAAATTATCCTTGGCCCAATTGAGATAAGTTGACGATAAATCAACAGTCGTAGTCGTAAAAGCCCCTCCAGCAGCTGCATAAACTGAAAACGATCCTGTATAAGCAAACAAATTCAACACATGTTTGCCTTTGGCTTCCAGCATGACTCGTTTACGTGTAACACGATGATCAAGAAACAAACCAGTATCTAAATAATCGGTCAGATTCACTAAAAATTTCAACCCAGTTTCCTGAACCTCAAAAAAATGTTTTTTAGAATCTACTTTTTCATACTGGGTGAGACCTTTATGCCTTTCACGCATTTTAAGAAAAATCGCATCATCTTCAACCTTGAAAAACTCACGTATTGCAAGTGTACAATCATCTAACCATAATTTGTAATCATGCTCATCGAGTTGATGCCTTGTTTTATATTCTGCAACATGAATTCGCCCCTCGTAATAATCTATACAAAGTGGAAACTCAGGCATATCCCAATCAAAAACACGATAACAGGTAATCCCATGTTGCTTTAAATAAGGATGCAGTTGTTTTAAATTCTTTTTTAATCGATTGTATAATGGTAAAGCTATATTCACTTTTAAGTTTTGTATAAAGTGTGAATGTAATAAATATGAAGATGATTCTAAAAATCAATTTTTTTGATATAAATTGTATTCGATTTTATAATACAAATGACCAATTACGCAAAATCCTTTGATAGGATTAGAAGGATAATGGATGAACTCAGGGAAAATTGCCCTTGGGATCGTAAACAAACTATACAAACACTTAGGCAATTAACCATCGAAGAAACTTATGAATTAGCTGACGCCATTACTTTAAACGACTGGAAAGGACTAAAAGAAGAATTGGGAGATCTACTACTCCATATTTTATTTTATTCAAAAATAGCTTCAGAGGAAAACCATTTCGATATTGGCGATGTGATAGAACATGTAAGTAATAAATTGGTTTACCGACATCCGCATATATATAGCAATGTAAAAGTGGAAAATGAAGACCAAGTAAAGCAAAACTGGGAAAACCTAAAATTAAAAGAAGGTAAAAAATCCATTTTAAGTGGCGTACCCGATTCCTTACCATCTATGGTAAAGGCATTGCGACTACAAGAGAAAGCAAAGCAAGTTGGATTTGAATGGGAAGTTACCTCTCAAGTAAAAGCCAAAGTAGAAGAAGAATTAAATGAACTACAAGAAGCCATTGATTTCAAAAATAAAGATGAAATAGAAAACGAATTTGGAGACGTCCTATTTTCAATGATAAATTATGCTCGATTTTTAAATATTGATCCTGAAAATGCATTAGCAAGAACCAATCTTAAATTTAAATCAAGGTTTGAGCAAATGGAAACAACACTTACAAAAGATGGAAAACCATTAACCGACTATACATTGGCAGAAATGGATAATACATGGAACGAAATAAAGAGAAATGAGCAAAAGGAAAAATAAGAATACGTTTCGATTTCCTTTTGATATCGATAACAGGGTGTTTATAGGCCTTGCTGTATTCTTTTTTATTTTATCTATCTCGCAAGTAAATGAACGAATATTCCCCCGATATTCTGTTCAAAATATTAAAACAAAAATCGAAAACGATGTAAATTTCAAAATAAATAATTTCAAGGAACTAATTAAAAATGATTCTCTAAATTCTAAGCTAGTTCAAAACAATATTTCAAAAGAAAAAATCAATGAACTAATAAACAATCCTTTTTATCTATTTATCTATAAAAATGATACAGTAATTTTTTGGAATACGAATAAAATAAATCCCCCTATTGACACCTTTCAGGCGAATAGGCCTACTGCCTATTTTGACAAAAAAGGATATTATGTAAACTATCGTACAGAATTCGAGGTCAACAATGAGGCTTATTCTGCAATAGCTATCATACCAATAAAAAATGAGAACCCCTTTAATTCAACCAACTATAGAAACAACTTCATTGTAGGTGATTCGGAAAATAACTTCGGCATCAAACTATCATTGACACCTCAATTAAATTCTATACCAATACAATTCAATGGAGAGCCACTCTATTACATTTTCAAAAAAGATGACTACTTTAATATAAATGATAAAAATGGATGGCGATTATTCTTCAACGCACTTCCATTTATTTTTTATGGCATTTCAATTCATACATATTTCAAAGTAAAAATAAAAAATAGTTCCCCATTCATTATATTTTCAATTCTTTTAATATCAACTATTATAATAAGAACAATTACTTATATATGGGGATTTCCTAGTGACTTTAGTATGTATAGCCTCTTCGACTCAAGGTATTTCGCTACAGATTCAGTAAACAAATCACTAGGTGATACATTCATCAATATGTGTCTTTCCTTTTGGATTTTATTATTCTATGTTGTAAACGTACAAGGAAGAGTTTTTGATATTTCTAAATCAAAATTCAAAAGTCTTTTTGGCATATTCGCTTTTGCTATCACGTTGAACATTTCAATTTATCTGAGTAATTTAACCTATGAAATTATAAGAGACTCTACCATCAATTTTGACACTTCCATATTTTCAAGAATGGCTTTATTTTCATTTATTGGAATATTAACATTCATGCTCATTTTTGCAAATTTTGTATTAAGTATTATAATTACCAATAACTATTTAAATATTAGTTTCAACAAAAGCTACTTTAAGTACATTATAGTTATTATAGCTTACATTTTATTTTCACTATTTATTACTCCAAAATATACAATATGCTATTACTATGTTTTCTTATGCATTGGGGCTATTTTTTACTTATTAGATTTACCAAGTTTTAAATTTAAATTTGACTTCAACTCTTACATACTTTTACTGTGGATTATTATCATCTCATTCGCAGGATCATTTTTCTTAACTAAAATGATTTCAGAAAAAGAGGAATTTTCAAGGAAAGAATATGCTGAAAAAATAATTACAATTAATGATAGGCCTACCGAAAACAAACTTGAACTTTTTAATCAAAGTATAGAATCAGATACTATAATCCGAAATTTCTTTTTTCAAAAACATATTAGCAATGATTATAATTATTTAAAAAATTATATCAATTTAAATTACATATGGAATAGCTTCACCACATACAATTCTCAGATTCACATATTTGACAAATCATGCAAAAATTTAAACCCAACTGATACATTACAATTAGAAACTATTCAAAACTTAAACAAACTAGAATATCTCGAAAGTGATGACACAAATAATCTAAATTCAGTTTTTTTAATTGAAAATTACAAAGCAAAAGGATACGTAACTTTAACAAAAGTTCAAAATAATAATAACATAATTGGATATATTTCTTTAAGTTTATTTAAACAAATATTAGATCAAAAAGAAGATTACAGTGATTTTATTTATCAGGATGAAACCACTAAAAAAGCGAAAGATTACAAATATTCCACAGCTATCTATGAGGATAGTGTATTAAAAACAAAACAAGGGAACTATTCCTTCTTACTAAATATCAAACCTTCTGATGTAATCAAAGACAGCAATTTCGGGTTCATACAAAAAGGAGAAAATAATGAATTGTGGTATAAAGATCCTCAAAGTAGCAACCATATCATTGTTTCTAAAAAATCAAATACTATCTATCTTTTTACGACCCTATTTGCTTATATTTTCCTTATTTATTTCATAGTTATATCCTTATATATTTTAGGTAATATTGTAGCACGTTCTAATTTAAATTATGGACGATTTGTCAATTTACTTAGTCTAAACTTACGACTTAGAATTCATTTTGCCATTCTTGTTGTAGTATTCTTATCATTCATTGCTGTTGGATATTATACTTCTTATTATTTGATCGACAGAGTAAAGGAAAAGTCAAGAATTGAAATAAACAATTACAGTCAGAGTTTACAAACAGAAATGTCTAATTACTTCAATAAAAATAATTTAAATTCATCAACATCAATTGACACCTCTCTTAATAATATCAATAGCATTTCAGACTTACAAGCAATAGCTGAGCGAAATCGCATTAATATCAATCTTTTTAGCATTACAAATGGAGAACTTTTATTTTGCTCCGAATCTACTATTTATAACAGTGGCTTACTATCAGCAAAAGCTAATCCTGCAGCATATTATTCTGCATTTTGTGAAAATAAAGATCAATATATTAATCAGGAATACATTGGAGACTTAGACTATTTAGCTTCGTATACATTTATCAGAAACAACAAGAATGAAAATATTGCATTAATGCAAATTCCTTATATTTCCTCTAATGCAGAAATTAAATCAGAAACAACTACTATATTGATTACACTTGTCAATATATATGTTTTCGTATTTTTATTCTCCAAATTACTTGCTTTATTAATTACCAATTCGGTCACAAGACCATTTAGCTATATCGTAAAACAATTTACTAAAATCAATCTGTCTAAAACGAATCAACCGCTTAAATGGCAGTATAGTGATGAAATTGGATTGCTAGTAAAAGAATACAATCGCATGTTGCGTAAATTAGAAAACAGTACCATTCTTTTAGCAAAATCGGAACGTGAAATGGCATGGCGAGAAATGGCAAAGCAAGTAGCCCATGAGATTAAAAATCCACTAACACCTATGAAGCTTTCGCTTCAAATGCTTGAGCGAGCAATCAAAAACAATAGTAATAATATTCCAAAAATCACAGCACGTGTTACTGGTACTTTGATTGAACAAATTGATAATCTTAGTTTAATTGCTACCAACTTCTCCAACTTTGCAAAAATGCCTGAATTAAAAAAAGAATATTTTGCATTAAATGATGTTTTATATGCCGTAACGGGTATGTATAATGACGATAAATATTTTGAATACTTATTCCTGATTCCCGATTATTCAATTACAATTTTTGCGGACAAAAGCCAACTCATTCGGGTATTTACCAATATTATTCAAAACGCCACACAGGCTATTCCAGAAGACCGCAAAGGAAATATATCATTGGTAGTTTCAAAAGTGAAAGACAACTATATACGAGTTACTATTTCAGATAATGGCGAAGGCATATCGAAAGAAAAAGGTGAAAAATTATTCCAACCTTACTTTACCACTAAAACATCTGGCACTGGACTTGGACTAGCAATGTGCAAAGATATCATGGAGCAATTTGGTGGCAAAATTACTTATGAAAGCGTTGAGCATGAAGGTACAAGCTTCCACATCGACTTACCTATTTTGGATGAAGATGTAGAGATTATATAACTGTTCCTGCCATTTTTAATATATAGTCAAATTCGTCTTTTGTTACTACACTTACAGATAGTCGCTGCAATTTAATCAATTGCATATTGGCAAGTGGTGCTTCATCTTTGATTTGCGCTAATGTAACAGGCTTCTTCAATGCCTTTTTAGGTTTAAAATCAACCGCAAGCCAAGCTGGCAAATCTGTAGTAGGATCCTGATAGGATTCTTTGATTACTTCTGCTATACCTACTATTTCTAGCCCTTCATTGCTATGATAGAAAAACGCTAAGTCCCCTTTTTGCATCGATCGAAGATTATTTCTTGCAGCATAATTGCGTACGCCATCCCAAAAGGTTTTTTTATCATTCACAAATTGATCCCAACTATATTTGTGTGGTTCCGATTTTATAAGCCAATAATTCATTTATTTCATTTGTTAGAATACAAATGTAAATGATATTTTTATCAAGGGTAAACTGTATTTTTTATACTTTTGTTACTTATGAAATCTATTTCTTTTCAGGTGCTTTTAGTGTTGACCCTTTTTTTCACATCTTGTATTACTGGCAAAAAAACCGCCAAGTACTTTCAAGATAAAGAAGCCCAACAAAATACCATTACACTCAAAGACATTAAAATTACGCCTACTCGTAAAGATAATTTCAGAACGACCCCCATACGTAGTATGGATATCCTGCATATGGATCTTGATGTAAGATTTAATTGGGGCAAACATGAGTGCATTGGCAAAGAAACCATTTTACTCAAGCCCTATTTTTACGCGCAAGATTCTATTGTACTCGATGCCAAAAATATGATTTTTGATGGTATCACTGTGACCGATATGCGGGATAATCCGATTCAATACCTTGTCAATTACGATAAAAAAATACTTAAGATACAACTTGAAAAAAAAATCTCCAGTCAAGATTCAATCAAATTGTCCATTAGCTATGTCGCTTCGCCCGACCTGAAAGAAAAAGGCGGAAGCAGAGCTATCAAGGATGACAAAGGACTATATTTTATCAATACCGACAATCAAGAACCCTACAAACCTATACAACTATGGACACAGGGTGAAACAGAATCCAATTCGTGTTGGTTCCCTACCATCGATAAACCCAATGAAAAATTCACCTCCAAACTTTCTATTACAGTTAATAAAGAAATGACAACTTTGTCCAATGGCGCACTCATTAATTCAATCACCAACGAAACCCAACGAACCGATACTTGGGAAAACACACAACCCATGTCTGCTTATCTCATCATGATGGCTGTGGGTAATTTCATACCAACCAAAGATCAATGGAGAGGGAAAGAAGTCAGTTATTATCTCGAACCAGATTATAGCCCTTATGCCCGCTCCATATTCAACAATACATCGGATATGCTTGAATATTATTCCAACCGACTTGGTGTGGAATATCCTTGGAATAAATATGCTCAAGTGGTAGTGCGCGATTATGTATCAGGAGCTATGGAAAATACGAGTGCTACCTTACATGGCGAGTTTGTACAAAAAAACAATCGTGAACTCATCGATAACAACAATGATGGCATTATAGCCCATGAGCTTTTCCATCAGTGGTTTGGCGATTTAGTTACCTGCAAATCCTGGAGTCATTTAGTATTGAACGAAGGCTTCGCGACCTACGGCGAACAGCTTTGGATTGAACACAAAGAGGGCAAAGACGCTTCACTTCGCAAATGCTACAATACCATCAATCGCTATATTTCTTATGCTAAAAACGCGTCGGATGATGCCATTGTCAATTTTAATTACAAGGACAAAGAAGATATGTTCAATACGCTTACCTATCAAAAAGGTTCAAGAGTCATTCACTTACTTCGTAGCATTTTGGGCGACGATGCCTTTTTCTTAGGGCTCAAAAATTATTTGACCCATTATGCATTTAATAATGCCGAACTCGATGATTTACGCAAAGAGTTTGAAAATGTATCGGGTCAAGACCTTCGTCCATTTTTCCAACAATGGTTTTTGCAAGGCGGCCATCCCATCATTGACCTACGATACGATTATATCGATTCACTGGGCTTATTGGCTGTTACAGTCGAACAAAAACAAACCTCAGATGTCGGTCTTTTTCAATTTCCACTTGCATTTAAGGTTACACAAGGCAGGCTTTCTAAAATGTACAATTTTCAAATGGATAAAAAGAAAGAAGTATTTTATGTCAAAAAATTAGACATTGACAACCCTGATCGTGTAGATGTAAATGTAGATCCTGAAGCAATCTTCATCGGTGAAATCATCGACCACAAACCTTTTTTCAATCATATACTCACCTATAATCGTGCGACGAATTATATTGAGAAAGTACGACCTCTGAAAGAATTAGCACTACTACAGAATCAAAATGATTCTGTACGATTTACATTGTTATCTGCTATCAATGATGCCGACGATGATATAAGACTTAAAGCATTGGAATGGATCAATTGGAAAAACCCCGATAATCTTCTTAAAACGAAAGACATCTTAATCAATATTGCTCGCAACGACAATCATGCCGAAGTGCGTAGCAAAGCAGTCGAAATATTATCCGATACCATGAGTCCTGAATTGATGAATGTCTATTTTGATTTAGTCAACGACTCATCCTACACAGTGGCGGGCGAAGCACTTCAAGCTATCTTTCGCATTATACCAGAAGAAGCATATCGCCAATGTCCTCGATTAGAGAAAGATGCAAGAGGCAAATTATTTTCTACCATTTCCGATATCTATGCATCGAGTGGCACCTTAAATGACACAGCCTTTTTCAATTCCAATCTTATGCGCGTTTATGGCTCACGTCGATCAGCATTATTAACCGATTACACTACGCTTATCCTTCGTCAGCAAAACGACGAATTAAATCAACAGCATATACAACGCCTTACTTTACATGCACAATCAAGTATGTATTCCACTGTGCGAGTAACAGCAATTAAACAATTAAAATCTATCAAAGATTATTACTCACAATTGGAATCCAAAACCACCGACCCTGCCCTAAAATCACAATACAAATTATCTACCGACCAACTGACCCAATCCATCGACTCCATTATTGCTCAGGAAAAAGATACAGATGTTATTAGTCAACTTAAATTCAGTGGTATCATACCTGCCAATTATGAAATAAAATCTGGAGAGTAAGGTTTTAACCTTCTTATCTCCACTACCAATTTCACTACCTCATTATCACACTTCAAATTATACACTCCACTCACCATCTTACTTAAATTTATTTACTTTTTTAATGAGTATCAAGTGTCTTAAACTATTTTCAAACTCTCAATTATCTTAGTTATTTTTGTAATCATAGTTAAATCTATCTGTATGAAAATAAGCATCATCAACGGTCCCAACCTCAATCTCGTAGGCACACGCGAACCCGAAATATATGGCAATAGTTCGCTCAATGAATACATCAAATGGCTGACACAAAAATATGCAAGCTTGCATATCACCTATTTCCAAAGCAATATCGAAGGTGAAATCATAGACGAAATACAAAAGCAAGGTAGCGATGCAGAAGCCATCATCATCAATGCAGGGGCTTATACGCATACTTCCATTGCCATTGCCGATGCGCTCAAGGCAGTCCAAACTGAAAAAATTATAGAAGTACATATATCCAACGTATATGCTCGGGAAAATTATCGCAAGTTATCTTATATAGCGCCAGTATGCATGGGTAGTATTTGCGGCTTTGGTCTCAAGAGTTATGAGTTAGCCATACAGAGTCTACTTAGTTAGTATTAGTTCACTTGTAGTAATGGTATTGCTTCTATTGCCAGCTTTATCCTTCATATAGATTTCCCATCGCATAGTATCTGTTTCCAAATGGGCCGAGTCGGTTCGCATCAAAAGAAACGCAGCTTCGTAATCAACTTGAATCACACCTTTGAGCCCGCTCGAAGGATTAAATTTATCAGGAATAGTAGGTATCAAAAATGGCACCACAACAGTATCGCGCGTATCGCGCAAAAACAAGTTATTGGTTCCGAATCCTATATTGCCATCGCCATCTTCAAAGTCAAACTGAATATAGACTATTGAATCGCCACCTGCTTTTACTTTATCAGTCGATAAAGCTGTAAAAGTAATTTTTGGTATATTGGAGTATTTCGTTTCTTTGTTGCACGAAACAACCGCAATAATCATTACTACAAAAAATAATACCTTACGCATACTACAAATTTACATCTTTTTACATGACTAAAACGCAAATACTAGAGCAATTATTTTCCGTAGATGATAAAAAATTTACAGAATTGGCATTGGCAGTATTTCATTACCAGTATGCACACAATAAGGTGTATCATCAATATGTCGATTTAGTACAAAAAGACATTTCTACTATACAATCCATTACTCAAATCCCATTTTTACCCATTCAGTTTTTCAAATCGCATCGAGTCCTCTGCGAAGACTCCAATGAGAGCCTACCCTATTTTGAAAGCAGTGGCACCACTGGGCAAGTTACGAGCAAGCATTATATAGTAGATTACGCTCCATATCAATCATCCTTTCAAAATGGATTTCAGCATTTTTTTGGCGATATCAACGATTATGTAATTCTTGGCTTACTCCCATCATACCTAGAGCGAAATCACTCTTCGCTTGTATACATGGTCAATGTTTTAATTGAACAAAGTCAGCATCCATTGAGTGGGTTTTATTTACACAATCATGTGGAGTTATTTAAAGTACTCACTCAATTGGAAAAAGAAAAAAAACAAGCATTGCTTTTCGGTGTCACATTTGCCCTGCTTGATTTTGCCGAAAAACATCCTATCCAATTAAATTCTGTGAAAATAATTGAAACCGGTGGTATGAAAGGTCGACGAGAAGAAATGACACGCCATGAAGTACATCAATTGTTAGCACAATCATTTTCGACCCAATCCATTTATTCTGAATATGGCATGACCGAATTATTTTCACAAGCCTATTCACTTTCTGATGGACTATTTCAGTCACCCGCTTGGATGAAAATACTGAGTCGAGATCTCAACAATCCTTTGGAAGTAAACAACGCTGGGAAAGGAGGTATTAATTGTATTGACTTAGCCAATATCAATTCATGTGCTTTTATTGCTACCGAAGATATGGGCGAAGTATATGAAAATGGCTCGTTTACAATACAAGGTCGTATAGACCACTCTGAACTCAGAGGTTGTAGCTTAATGGCGTTATAGATCTACTACTTGTTCCTGCACTACATAAGTCTTAGGCCATCGATCGTGCCATGCAGTTTGTCCATCCATCAACAGTGAAAATGGTTCAAATGGTACCATTCGTGAGAGGGAACGTAAAATACAATTTTTAAAACTAGGTGGCATTCCGTCTTCATTCACCACTTTTGTCTTAGTCAAAAACTTACCAACTGTTTTCCCAAACCTAAATTCCATGAAAGTATAATACATTATATAGACTATAAATGAAACCCCATAGGTTATTAATATAGTTTGTGGATCTTCTTCATTTTCTAAAAAACCCTCACCTACCACTAAACCCATTACTAAAAACACTGCAAACACCAACCCATAATAAACTGCGGAATCAATTAAGTGATTTACGAAACGTTGGTTCTTTGTTCCTAGCTCATAGGGCACTGTCAAATCTAGTTCTACTTCTTGTTGTGTATCGTCCATTTTTATAAATTAATGTGCACAAAACTAAATCAAAAAGCATCATGTTGAACCTAAAATTTCAATCGATCCAAATCCTCATTTTTTACAAAAAACGTTTATATCCCAATTATTTTATATACTTGCAAAATTCCTAGAACCCAAAATAGATCGAATGGCAAAAAATTTATTAATCGTTGAGTCCCCTGCAAAAGCAAAAACTATTGAGAAAATTCTGGGTTCAGACTTTCAAGTAAAATCATGTTTTGGACATATCCGCGATCTTGAAAAGGACGAAATGGGTATCGATATTAAGAATCATTTCAAACCATCTTATAAAGTATCAGACGATAAAGTAAAAGTGGTCAACGAGCTCAAACAACTCGCTCGCAAATCGGACGAAGTATGGCTTGCATCGGATGAGGACCGTGAAGGAGAGGCTATTTCGTGGCATTTGTGTGAAGTATTAGGTTTAGATCCTGCCAAAACAAAACGGATCGTTTTTCATGAGATTACCAAACAAGCGATTCAAAAAGCGGTTGCTAATCCTCGATTGGTCAATATGGATTTAGTAAATGCGCAACAAGCGCGACGCATACTCGATCGTATTGTAGGTTTCGAGCTTTCACCTATCCTTTGGCGTAAAATAAGTCGAAGCAATTCGCTATCGGCAGGTCGGGTACAGTCAGTAGCCGTTCGACTTATCGTAGAGCGCGAACGAGAAATCAATGCGTTTGCATCGGTTAGTACATATAAAGTAGAAGCATTATTCAATGCCAATGATATCAACGACCGACCTGTATCCTTCAAAGCCGAATATGCCTCAAGACTTCATGATCAGAAATCGGCGAATGCCTTTTTAGAAAAATGCATTGGAGCATCTTATAAAGTAGAAGATATACAAGTAAAACCTGCACGAAAATCGCCTTCAGCACCATTTACTACTTCTACCTTGCAACAAGAAGCTAGTCGGAAAATCGGGTACTCCGTTTCACGAACCATGCAACTTGCACAACGATTGTATGAAAGTGGGCATATCACTTATATGAGAACCGATGCTGTAAATCTTTCAGAAACAGCTTTGCAAAATATACGTGAAGAAATTGTAAGCTCATATGGCGATCGATATCATCAACACAGGGTGTATAAAAACAAAAACGAAAGTGCGCAAGAAGCCCACGAAGCTATTCGTCCTACCAATATGAATGCACGTCAGATTCCTGATGTTGATTTACAACGTTTGTACGATTTGATATGGAAACGAACCATGGCTTGTCAGATGGCAGATGCAGAACTCGAAAAAACAACTGCACAAATAGGCATTTCTACACAACAAGAAAAATTAACAGCTTCTGGCGAAGTATTGAAATTTGATGGCTTTCTAAAACTTTATATGGAAAGTAAAGATGATGAAGATACGGATGAAGACGAAGGTATGTTACCATTGTTGAAAGTAAATCAAAGTCTTAGCTTAGACGAAATGAAAGCAACAGAGCGTTTTTCACGTCCTTTGCCAAGATATACCGAAGCTTCGTTGGTAAAAAAACTAGAAGAATTAGGTATAGGTCGTCCATCTACTTATGCCCCTACTATTAGTACGATTCAAAATAGAAACTATGTCATCAAAAAGGATAAAGATGGCATCAGACGTAGTTTCAATACCTTGTCGTTGAAGAATGATCTTATACAAGCCACTACAGCTGAAGAAAATACAGGTGCGGAGAAAAACAAATTATTCCCAACTGATTTGGGCAATGTAGTGACCGACTTTTTGAAACAACATTTCTCTTCTGTAATGGATTATCAATTCACTGCAGGAATTGAAAATGAGTTTGACGAAATAGCCAATGGCAAAAAAGAATGGAGTAAAATGCTTGGGGAATTCTATACACCTTTTCATGAATTGGTGGAAACTACCATGGATACTGCTGAGCGTGCCAGTGGTGAGCGTGATTTAGGCATTGATCCAGTAAGTGGCAAGCGAGTATTTGCTCGTATTGGCCGGTTTGGTCCTATGATACAAATAGGCAATACCGAAGACGAAGAAAAACCTCGTTTTGCTCGACTAAGAAATACACAAAGCATCGAAACAATTACATTTGAAGAAGCGCTTGAACTTTTCAAGTTACCACTTACATTGGGTGAACACCAAGGATTGGAAGTGAGCGTCAATATTGGGCGATTTGGCCCCTATGTAAAACATGGTGAACAATTTATATCACTTGCAAAGGGTGAAGAACCTATGGATGTGACGTTGGACAGAGCTATTGAAGTAATTACATCTAAGCAAATAGAAGATGCTCCTATTGGACATTACGATGCCAAACCAATCACAAAAGGGAAAGGACGCTTTGGTCCATTTATCAAATGGAACGACATGTTTATCAATATTCCTCGTGCGTATGATTTTGATACCATTACTGAAAAAGAATGCGAAGAATTGATATTGAAGAAAATTGACAAGGAGGCGAATCGTTATATTCTCAATTTCCCTGAAGAAAAAATTTCTGTAGAAAATGGACGATGGGGACCTTTTATCAAATTCAATAAAAAAATGTTGAAACTGACACCTAAAACCGAAGGTGGTAAATACACAGCCGAAGAAGTTGCGGTATTTAGTTTAGATGAAATTAAGAAAATGATTGAAACTCAGGTACCTGATGCATTCACGAAGAAAACCAAGGCTGCACCTAAAAAAGCTGCTGCCAAAAAATCATCAGGAACTAAAACTGTAGCCAAGAAAACTGCTAAAGCCAAGTAACACCGCAGTGATGTAAAAAATAAATGGAGGAAGAAAAAGAAAATAAAGCGTATGTGAGTTTTAGAGCATCGGTCGATGTTGCTATGGGTGTTTTATATGTTTTCATTTCGGTTTATTGCATGCTATTACCAGCTATACTGGAACAATATGGTCGCAACTATGTATACATACTAGGAGGTTTGTTTTCATTCTATGGTATATTTCGATTTGTGAGAGGACTGTTAAAATTCAAAAAAGCATTTTTGAACAAACCCACGCGTAGAAGCTTTCCAAGGGAAGATTCATTATCAAATCAAAATTGAGTAACTTTGCATGAAATAATCATCTAACAATCTACGTTATTTTTCAAACCTAAACTGTATGAATTTCATCAAACATCTTTTCTCAACCACAATCTTGATTAGCTTCCTTTCACTCACCTTCACTTCATGTGTAGAAGAAAAAGTATTAGACAACCAAACTTCAGGTAGCATTAAAATCAGCATTGACGAAACCTATCGACCTGTCATGGAAGAGCAATTGAAAATATTCACAGCTCGATTCCCAGATGCTCACATCATTGCAGAATATAAGCCTGAAGCTGACTGCTTCAAAGATTTTTTTGAAGACACGACTCGGGTTATTTTTGTAACACGCGAACTCAGCGAACAAGAAAAACAATTTTGCCTCAACAAACAATGGGTGACTAAAAGCATGGCCATGGCTCGCGATGCAGTAGTATTTATTACTTCTACAAAAAATGTAAATCCAGAATTTAAATTAACCAAATTGAGAGAATACATGACGGGTATGGATTCAACCTATAAAATTGTATTTGACAACAAAAAGTCCAGTACGGTTCGATATATAACTGATTCGATGATAGCTGGTAAAACACTTTCTACAAAAATATTTGCTACCAACACAAGCGAAGAAGTGATAGATTATGTATCTAAAAATGACAAAGCCATAGGTGTAATAGGTGTAAGTTGGGTAGCAGACCATAGCGATTCTACCACTGAAACATTTCTTAAAAAAGTGAACGTAGCAGGAATTTGGCCCGACAATGATTCAACCAATGCATTTGTAAAACCTTTTCAAGCCTATATAGGATTGAAAGAATACCCTTGCACTCGTAACTTCTATTTTATTTCCAAAGAATCTTGGCAAGGATTAGGTACAGGTTTAGTCAATTATCTTTGTCGTGATGGGCAAATCGTATTCAAACAAGCCAAAATGTTTCCACTTAGGGTAAATGTACTTTTACGCGACGCCAAAGTGAATCAATAATTATAAAGGAAACGTTAATTCAAGTATTAAAAACAACTATGTTGCTTGAATATAGTCAAATATGAAATATGTTTATACCCTCAAAAGTTAAAATAAAAAAACAACATACAATTAAAGTCACAAAAATGAAAAAAGTAATCAGTATCCATTTATTCTTCACACTACTATTGGTAGGGTTTACATCCCAAGCACAAACAATAGACGATGGTATTCAAATGGTGAAATACGAACGATTTGAAAGCGCAAAAAATATTTTAACCCCATTGGCTGCTACAGATGCTAAAGCCAATTATTATCTAGGTTTATGCGAATTGGCCAATGACAATACCATGGGAGCAAAAGCATTGTTTCAAAAATATCCAGATGATGCTGCAAACCTTGCAGGCATGGCTCGTGTTTTCTTCAATGAAAACAAAGCCCCAGAAGCCATGAGTATGCTTACCAAAGTAGCTAGTAAAGCTAAAAAGAAAGATTGGTCTCCATTTAAATATGCTGCAGATGCCATCACTTATTCAGAAGGTGGAGATCCGAATGTAGCAATTGATTGGTATAAAAAAGCAATGGAAATAACTAAAAATGGTGATTTGTATATTGGATCTGGGGATGCTTATCGTAAAATACAAGGTGGCGGTGGTAATGCCATGACGAATTATGAATATGCAGAAGGCTATTCTGAAACTCAATCCCTTGCCAATCAAAAAATGGGTAACCTTTGGTATGCAGCAAAAAACTACGATAGTGCGCTTGCCAAATATGCTCGTGCATCTCAATTAGATGTCAAAAATCCATTGCCTTTTAAAGCATTAGCAGATGCATACTATCGAATTGCGAAGTATAAAATCTCTAAAGAAAATATTGAGAAATATCTTGAATTATCAGATAAAACAACCGATGATCAAATTCAATATGCTAATACACTTTATTTAGCAAAAGAGTATACGCCTGCTATTAATAAAATGACCGAATTAATCTCAAAAGGAATTGAGAAACCTTACATGTATCGTATCATTGGTTATAGTCAATACGAAACAAAAGATTATACCAATGCCTTAATGAATATGGACAAATTCTTTGCCAAACAAGATCCTAAAAAAGTAATCCCTTCTGATTACACATATTATGGTAAAATCCTTTTGACAGATACATCCAAGGCTTCACAAGCAAGTTCATACTTCCAAAAAGGAATCGATATGGATACAACCAAAGACAAAGCACCTCTTCATCGTGAAATAGCTGAATCATTCAAAGACGCTCAAAAATATGCAACAGCAGCTGAGTGGTACAAAAAAACCTTGAATTTGAATACAGCTAGCGTAGAACCGCTTGATTATTGGTGGAGTGGCGTTATGTATTTTTATGCAAAAGATTATACAAACGCAGAGCCTATGCTGAAAACAATGAGTGAAAAATATCCAAATGAGCCATCTAGTTATTACTGGCTTGGTAGAGTGATCACTTCTTCTAAAGACAAAGAATACAAAAACGGCATGGCTACAAATTACTTTACACAATGGCTAGGTATGGTAAAAGCCGATGATCCTGCCAAAAAGAATGACCTTATCAAAGCATATACCTACCTTGCTATGGTGGCATATAATAACTCTAAAAAGGATGAAGCTATTCAGTTTTCAAACAAATTAACAACGCTTGACCCAAATGACAACACTGCCAAACAAATCATGAAGGCTGTTGGCACCATGAAATAAACAAGATAATTTTATCAAAAACGCCTAGAAATAGGCGTTTTTTTTGTTTACAAGAATTATTTCCACATTTGTGCCGAATTAACTTAAACTAACAAAAGAATGAAATTTCTTTTTTACCTTTGCGCCCAATATTAAACATTCCCAATGTCAGGACAATTAAAAGAAGTAAGACTTAGAATAAAATCTGTAGGTACAACTCAACAGATAACGAAAGCTATGAAAATGGTGAGTGCTGCCAAATTGCGACGTGCACAAGATGCAATCACTCAAATGCGCCCTTATGCAGAAAAACTTCAAGAAATGCTTAGTAACATTATTGGTAGTGTTGATGGCAATATCGGTGGCGGACTAAATGTAGAACGTCCAATTGAAAAAGTATTAATCATAGTAGTTACAAGTGATCGTGGATTATGTGGTGCATTCAACTCTAATTCTATCAAATTGGCAAAGAATGTGATTAACGAAAAGTACAAAACACAATACGAAAAAGGAAATGTAAGTATACTTCCTCTTGGAAAAAAAGGTTGGGAAAATTTTGTACGCAATGGCTATCCGGTGATAGACCAATTTTGGACTATTTTTAGCGACTTGAATTTTGACAATGTAAAAGTTGCAGCTGAATATGTACGCAAAGCATTTATCAATAAAGAATTTGACAGAGTAGATTTAATATACAGCAAATTCCGCAATGCAGCTACGCAAGAATTTGTATGCGAACAGCATTTGCCAATCGCCAAATCAAAAGCACAAACTCAAAGTAACAATGACTTTATTTTTGAACCTTCAAAAGAAGTATTGATACAAGAATTAATGCCAAAGATATTAAATACTCAAATTTTTAAAGGGATATTGGATAGCAATGCATCTGAACATGGTGCTAGAATGACTGCAATGGACAAAGCAACCGAGAATGCTGAAGAAATGCTACGCTCGCTACGTATATCATACAACAGAGCACGTCAAGCTGCAATTACAACTGAGTTGACCGAGATTGTAAGTGGTGCTGCCGCATTAGAAGGGTAATTTATTTTAATAAACCATTTATAATAACACTGTTTTAGGGCAGTGTTTTTTTTTATAATTTCAACACTAAATGATTATAAGACCTATTCAACCATCAGATAACATTGCTCTTGCTAAAATAATTCGTGAATCTATAGAATCACTTGGATTACCTACTGAAGGCACCGCACACTCAGACCCAAGTACCGATGATTTATTCAAGCTATTTAAATGTGAAAAATCCTATTATTGGGTTTTAGAAATTGACCAAGAAGTAGTTGGTGGTTGTGGCATATACCCTACCAATGGTTTACCAAATGGATGTTGTGAGTTAGTTCGATTTTTTCTGAAAGAAAAAGTAAGAGGGAAGGGATATGGGAAAATATTAATGCAAAAATCAGAAGAAACTGCAATTCAATTTGGATTCAAGTTAATCTACTTAGAGTCTTTTCCTGATATGAAAGCTGCTATCGCTTTGTATGAAAAATATGCTTACCAATATTTATCAAATTCCTTAGGGAATACTGGTCATCATGCTTGCAATGTATGGATGCTGAAAACGCTCTAATTACTTATTAAATTTCAATAGCATAGTAGATTCTTGCTCTCCCCAAGATGGCATTAACTCATCGGCATTTTGGAAATTATAAAATAGAGAAATCATTTTTTCAATAGAATTAATTTCATTAGCATCAATATTAAATTGTACTTCTTCTGGCTTTGACTGATTCAATAAGGTTTTACAAAAAATATATCTTGGATTTTCAGGATTTCGAATTCCAGCCAATTCTAACTGCTGGGTAATTTCATTCCCATATAAATTATAGCCGTCACTAATTCGTTTCATTTTTAAAATAAGATGAAAGGCTTTTAAAATAAAAACCTCCTCATTGTCATCTGTGTCCTTAAATTTCAAAATACACTTTTCTGCTTGTGATAAATAATTATCTATATCTTCTTTATTAGGTGTAAAAACGGATGATTTGAGTCTCGAGTATACAGTGTAGTAAGTATACAACCAATTTGATGGATTTGACTGACTTAATTTATCAAATGTAACAGTTAATGTTCTCAAATCATCTTGACTCCTCAACGTATTCAAAGCTCTTATAGATTCTTTTAACAGTTGGTTGTCCTTTTCATTTTGTCCATAACAAATTGAGCTTATAATTAAAAAAAATATACTTATTCCAATCTTCATTTTAAAACTTATTAGAATACAAATATAGTTGAAAAAAAATATTTCATTTGTTAAAAACAGCAAGAACAAAACCAATTTTCTTTTCTAGATTTAACTATTTTTAGAATGTACTTTTGTACAAATGAAACCTGCAATCTTAGTTATTTATTATAGTCAAACTGGTCAATTAAAGAATCTGTTAGATAGTATATTAGCACCCATTCAAGCACAAGCTGATATTGATATTGTTGCCATTGAACCCACTAGAAAATTCCCCTTCCCTTGGACCAATAATGCTTTCTTTGATTGTATGCCTGAATGCGTATTACAGATACCAGAGGAAATCAATAAAATGCATATTCCTGAAAAAAAATATGATCTAGTCATTTTAGGCTATCAACCATGGTTTTTATCTCCTTCTATACCTATAACTAGTTTTTTGGAAAGTAACTATGCACACATATTGAAAAAATCGAACGTAATAACAGTGATAGGCTCGAGAAATATGTGGCTCAATGCACAAGAAAAAATAAAAGAAAAATTAAAATCATTCGATGCTCATCTTATCGGGAATATCGTATTCAGAGATAAAAATCCAAATCTTACCTCTATACTTACAGTCATTAGGTGGTCATTTAAAGGTAAAAAAGAAGCAGGTAAATTTCTTCCAGAAGCAGGTATAAGTCAACTTGATATTCAAGATGCTTCTAAATTCGGACCTATAATACTTTCAAATTTGACAGAGACACAACATCTTCACAATCATTTACTACATAATGGAAGTGTGTTTCTCAATCCAGCATTAATAATTCTTGAAAAAAGGGGTATTGCCAATTTCAGAAAATTCGCTTCTTATATTCGAGAAAAAGGAGAAAGAGGTAATCCAAACCGATTATCAAGAGTAAAATTATTTAATCGTTTGTTATTGGTAGGTGTATTTCTCCTTTCCCCGATTAGTACTATTACAGCCAAACTGAGTGTACTTTTCAACAAAAAAACCATCGAAAAGGAAGTAAGCTATTTTAAAAGTATAGGATATAAGCAAAATGCTATTTAAGTAATTCGTTTTTTAATGTGAACTTTGTTAAATTGCGCTCAAATTAAGCCATTGATGAGTGAAGTTTATATAACAAGGTTGGCAAAGTTTTTACCGAATGATCCCATTAGTAATGATCAAATGGAGGATTATTTAGGAAAAATTGATGGGCGTCCTTCGAAAGCAAAAGGAATTGTATTACGTAATAATCAAATCAAAACTCGATATTATGCAATAGATAAAAATACTGGCAAAAGCACACATACCAACTATCAATTGGCAGCTCTTGCTATAGAAGGTTTGCTAGATGAAAATTTCTCGAAAAATGACATTGAATTAATCGCATGCGGATGTGTTGCTCCTGACCAATTGTTACCAAGTCATGCTGCGATGGTACATGGTGAACTCAATTGCAAACCTGTCGAAATTGTATCAATTAGCACTGCATGTTGCGCTGGGTTACAAGCATTTAAATATGCATACATGAGTGTCAAAAGCGGCAATAGTAACAATGCCATAGCTTCTGGTTCTGAAAAAGTATCTGGGTGGCTCAAATCAGATAAATTTGATGAAGAAGCCGAAGATCATAAAATATTAGAAACGAATCCTATCATAGCATTTGAAAAAGACTTTCTTCGTTGGATGTTGAGTGATGGATCAGGTGCTGCCTTACTTGAAAACAAACCTAACGAACAAGGTGTTTCATTAAGAGTAGATTGGATTGATATCTTATCATTTGCAAACGAAATAGAAGCTTGCATGTATGCAGGTTGTGAAAAAAATGAAGATGGATCGCTTACAGGATGGGCCGAATTGACTCCTCATGATTGGGCTACTAAAAGTACATTTGCATTTAAACAGGATACTCGATTGCTTGGAGAAAATATAGTTCGACTTGGCGGAGTCATGTGGAAAGATATCTGCATTAAACGAAACATTGATACAAATCAAATTACTTATTTCCTTCCTCACCTATCATCTGAATTTTTCAGACCTAGAATTATGGAGGAATTAGCTAAAGTTGGATTTAATATTCCTGCAGAAAAGTGGTTTACTAATTTATCTAGAGTAGGAAACATTGGCTGTGCATCACCTTACTTAATGCTTGAAGAATTGTTCAACGAAAATAAAATCAAGAAAGGCGATGTAATTGTACTGATGGTACCTGAAAGTGCCCGCTTTAGTTATGGTTATATGCAGTTAACAGCTGTATAGATTAAGCTTCAAATTGCATTCGACTTAACTTTTGATAAAATCCATCTTCGAGGTTTATCAATTCTTGGTGTGTACCCATTTCTTTTATTTCACCTTTTTGTAACACTACAATTTTGTCAGCATTTTTGATAGTAGCAAATCGATGAGCAATCACTATACTCGTTCGACCTATCATTAATTGATCGAGTGCATCTTGTACTAGCTTTTCACTTTCGCTATCCAAGCTACTTGTAGCTTCATCTAATATCAATATCATTGGATCTTTTAATACAGCCCGTGCAATGGCAATTCGTTGACGCTGACCACCTGAAAGTTGAATTCCTCGTTCACCTACGAGCGTATTCATTTGCTCAGGAAATGACTGTATAAAATCAAGTGCATTCGCTTTTTTGGCAGCAGCAATAATCTCATCATCACTTGCATTGGGTTTTCCATAAGCAATATTTTCTTTGATAGTACCTGCAAACAATAAAACCTCTTGAGGTACTAAGGCAATCTTTTCTCTCAACGTTGTCAACGGAATATTACGAGCATCAATGCCTCCTACTAAAATTTGTCCTTTTTGAATATCATAAAACCTTAGTATTAATGATGCGATGGTAGTTTTGCCCGATCCACTTGAACCTACAAGAGCTACTGTTTCTCCACTATTAATTTTAAACGAAACCGATTTCAATACATCATAATCTGCACGAGTAGGATAATTAAAAGATACATGAGAAAATTCAATACTACCATCTTGCAATTCATCATGTAGTGAATTAGAATTATGTTGATTCAATAGTTCTATATCGCCATCTATTAATTCAAATACCCTGTCTGTTGCACCCAATGCACGTTGAATAGAAGCAATTTGCTCGGGCAAGCCTCCTAATGAGCCTGCTACAAATAAAGATAGCATCATAAAGCGTCCAAATTCTTCAGCAGAAATATTACCTGTTGTTTTGAGTAATAACATTTTCCATAATATAAAAAAAACAGACCCGAAAACACATGTAATTACAAAAGAAAAAAATGAACCACGTATGATTCCATATCTGATTCCAAATAATTTAATTTCTATGACTTTCGCATTGTAACGATTCATTTCATAATGTTCGTTGGTAAACGATTTTACATTGCTAATGCCTGCCAAAGACTCTCCGACTATTACATTTGCATCGGCTATTTTATCTTGAAAATTTTTAGAAAACCCTCTTATTTTTTTTGCAAATAATAATGCTATAACTATAATAGGTGGAATAATAATTAAAAACCATTTTGCAATATCCCATGATGTATAATACATCATCAAACACAAGCCTCCAATACCTACAATACTTTGGCGAATCAATTCAGCGATATTCAACGTAAAAGCCTCTGAAATAACATTAATATCTGTAGCTAAGCGACTACTCAATTCTGCTACTTGATGTTGCGAAAAAAACAACATTGGTTTCTGAATTATCTTACTAAAAGCATCTCGACGAAGCCCGCTCAATAAATTTTCGGTGACTTGTGTAAACATATAAACACGACCAAATGAAAAGAATCCTTGAATCAATAAAATGACCAATAAAACCCCTCCTAAATTATAGAGGTCTTTAATCATCTCGGCTTGTGGCTTATTACTTTCACCAAAATAGCCAAACATGGTACCACTCTTTAAAGGGAAAAGCAACCCAACACCAGCTGTTGCAATTAAAAAAAACATACCAAGTGCAAACTGCCATTTGTAGCTGCCCAAATATGAAAACAATCGAAAAGAGCGTTTAAGATTTGCCCAGGATAATTTTACTTTTGGCAATTCATCTACTTCATCATGTTGCCCTCTATTCCCTCTACGTGCCATATAATCTAATTAGAAACGCAAAGATATGTAAAATAGTTATTTCAATATTTTAAACATAACTCACGACCATCTTTGTAATTACCATATCATCATTTATAGTAAGGTTTCCATAAGAATAAGAATCGTCAATTGAATTATAAAATTTGAGGATTAACACATTACCTTTGAAATTAATTTCACTTAACTTGTACTTAAAATAAGGGAATTTTTCTCGCGCAAATTCCCAATATTTTCTTAAGGTTTCTTTACCTGAAATTGTACCATTTGATTCGTTTACGAATCTTAAAATATTAGAAGAAACGATTTCAACATCTTCTGTAAAATAATTTAAGAAATCATTTATTTCTTGAGAATTCCAATCAGATTCTAATTGATAGGCAAATTTTTCAGCCGACTCTTGATTAAACATATATCGAAAATAATCTATAAAATAGATATAAAAAAACTAGTATTAACTTTTTAATTCATCATCTAAATGCAATAAGTTATTATTCAGCCTTCGTTGAAAGATGAATTTATTATAATCAGTTGAATTTGAATAAATTGGTATCATTGTAGCCAATTTTTGCTTCCAAGCATCCGTATTCATTTCATTTGTAAAACATTTTTTCAACACATCCAACATGGCTTTTACTGAAGTAGATGCACCTGGCGAAGCACCTAATAAAGCTGCAAGTGATCCATCTGCACTACATACCAATTCAGTACCAAACTCAAGCACCCCTCCTTTTTCAGGATCATCTTTTATTACTTGCACTCGTTGTCCTGCAATCTTGATATCCCAATCCTCTAATTTTGCTTCGGGATAATATTCTTTTAATGCTTCTACTTTTTCCTCATGAGACATGCTAACTTGTAAAATCAAATATTTCGTCAATTCTATATTATCCCATCCAGCTTGTAGCATTGGAATTACATTATCAAATTCAATGGACATTGGCAAATCAAAATAGGACCCATGTTTTAAAAACTTAGTTGAAAAGCCTGCAAATGGTCCAAACAACAATTCTTTTTTCCCATCTATCATTCTTGTATCGAGATGTGGTACACTCATAGGTGGTGCACCCACACTTGCCTTCCCATACACTTTCGCAGCATGCTGTTCTATCACTTCGGGATTATTACACACAAGCCATTCGCCACTTACTGGGAATCCACCATATCCTTTGGCTTCTTCTATATCTGACTTATCTAGTAATGGCAGTGATCCACCACCTGCTCCTAAAAATACAAAATCAGTATCGATGTATTTTTTCACACCATTTAATTCGTCTTTTACTTTCAATCGCCATTGGCCATTTTCTAACTTTTCTAAATCTCTTAATTCATGATTCAAATGCAATGTTACATTTGGCAACGATTCGAGATAATTAAATAAAACCCTTGTAAGATTTCCAAAATTAACATCAGTTCCAATATCCATTTTAGTTGCTGCGAATACTTCATCGGGCTTTCTTGATTGCATCACCAAAGGCATCCATTCAAGGAGTACATCATGATGATTCGAAAATCTCATTTCACTAAACAGTGGATGTGCTTGCATTAAGTGAGCTCTCCTTCTTAGGAAGTCAACATTTTCTTCACCCCATACGAAACTTATATGTGGGATATTATTGATAAATGACTCCGGATTTTCAATAAAACGTTTACTCACTAAATAGGCCCAAAAAGATTTTGACATTTCAAATTGTGTTGCAATTTTCACAGCTTTAGATATATCAATTTGACCATTAATTTCAGGTGTATAATTCAACTCACAAAAGGCTGAATGGCCTGTGCCAGCATTATTCCATGCATCGCTACTTTCAGCTGCTACTTGATCCATTCGTTCGAAAAATTCGATTTCAAATTCAGGATTTAATTCATTTAATAAGATACCCAATGTTGCACTCATGATGCCAGCACCAATTAGGGTTATGTGTTTCTTGTCTTTCTGTCGCATCTCAATAAATGTATTAATGTATATTAAAAAAATCGTTTCCCAAATCTTGCAAATGCCTCTTGTTCTAAGGCCTCACGATGTGACGGATGAGCAATATCTATCAAGGCGTAGGCCCGTTGTTTTAAGTTTTTGCCAAATAGATAGGCAATTCCGTATTCTGTAATTACATAGTGTACATGAGCACGAGTGGTTACAACGCCTGCACCTGGTTTAAGAAAAGGTACAATTTTAGATTCCCCTTTATTAGTAGTACTAGACAATGCTATAATAGGCTTCCCACCTAACGATAAATTGGCCCCACGAATAAAATCCATTTGTCCACCTACCCCTGAATACTGGTAGGTTCCGATAGAGTCGGCGCATACTTGACCAGTAATATCTATTTCAATAGCAGAATTAATAGCAACTACTTTTGGATTTTTGGCTATAATATAAGCATCATTTACATAATCAGATTCAAGAAATTCGAACTCAGGATGATCATTTATAAAAGCATATAGTTCTTTAGAACCTATTGCAAATGTAGTTACATTTTTTTGTCGATGCTTCTTCTTAAATCGATTGGTGATCACCCCTTTTTTGACTAAATCAATGACACCATTAGAAAACATTTCAGTATGGACTCCTAAATCTTTATGTCCTTCCAATTGTTCCATTACCGCATCAGGAATAGCACCAATACCCATTTGCAATGTAGATCCATCTTCGATTATTGAAGAGCAATGTTTGCCTATTTCAATATCGGCCGATGTAATTTTACTTTTGTAATCTACTACAGGCAATTCATCATTGACCTCTACGATAGCACTAAATTCACTCACATGCATCACGCCATCACCCAATGTTCTAGGCATTTGTGGATTCACCTGTGCAATAACATACTTCGAATTCCGTACTGCAGATTTAGTAATATCGACCGATACACCTAATGAACAAAAACCATGTTTATCAGGTGGTGATACATGCACCAATGCCACATCCAGTTCTAAAATATGCTGGTTGAATAATCGGGGAATTTCACTTAAAAAAACAGGTATATAATCCCCACGATCATCATTAACTGCCTCTCTGGTATTGGCTGATACAAATAATGAATTAAAATAAAAACTTGTAGGATATTGATCATTTAACAAATTCAACTCGCCCAATGTTGTCAGTGATATTATTTCAACTTGTTGTAGTTCAGATGCACGTTGCCCCAATGCTTTTGTAAGCACCATTGGAGTGGCAGCACTCCCTTGCACAAATACTCTATCACCTGATTTTATTTTACTTACTGCTTCTGCAGCACTTAACGAATTGGGGTATCTTCTCATTTAAAAGGGTACTATTTTTAATTGGTAAATGACAAAATTAACTCATTGTTTATCATCTATGTTGATGAATTCTTTTTAGTTTTTATAAAATTTAATCAAATCTTAATCACTATTAAGTGTAATACTGAATGGTATGGAATTAAGAATAAAAAAAAAATTGTACGTTTGCCATATGGAAAATTTAAATATTGCTAAACTCAACGAAACGGTTGCTTTTATTCAATCTAATACAACTACCAAACCTGTTGCTGGAATTATTCTTGGTAGCGGATTAGGCGGATTGGTGAATGACCTAATAATAGAAACATCCTTAGCTTATGAAGATATCCCAAACTTCCCCGTTAGTACAGTAAAAGGGCATGGAGGCAAACTATTATTTGGCAGCCTGAATGGCAAAGAAGTAGTAATGTTAAGTGGACGATTTCATTACTACGAAGGGTATACAATGCAAGAAGTTACATTTCCAGTAAGAGTGATGAAAATGCTTGGAGCCGAATTACTAATGGTGTCGAATGCTGCTGGTGGTATGAATAGCCAATTCAAGGTGGGAGACTTAATGATTATCAATGATCATATCAATTTATTTCCAGAGCATCCATTGCGTGGTAAAAATGATGAAAATATTGGACCTCGATTCCCTGACATGACAGAACCATACGAATTAGATTTAATTTCGAAAGCTAAAGAAATCGCAGCAAAAAATAATATCCTCGTGCATGAAGGCGTTTATATCGGCTTACAAGGCCCTACATTCGAAACTAAAGCTGAATATAAATACATGCATATAATAGGTGGGGATACAGTAGGCATGAGCACGGTACCAGAAGTAATTGTTGCAAAGCACATGCATATGAAGGTATTTGGCATGAGCGTAGTTACAGACTTAGGAATACGTGAAGAGATGAATGTAATTACGCATGAAGAAGTATTGGAAGCTGCCAATGCAGCTGCACCAAAGATGGCTTTAATCTTTAAGGAATTATTAGGACAAATCTAGTCTAGAGTGTGTATTTTTGAAACCTTATCTTTCATCCGATTGAGGTTACACAATTATTCATATCATTTTGCTTTTGTTTTTACAGTTTGCTTTCTTTTTTTAACTCAAAAAAGTGACGCTCAAGTATTTTCAAACAATAAGGTAGGAAATAGTATGCAGAGTGATCAAAAAATCATCTCAGATACGAACAATAAAAAACAAACTACTATTGATGACAAAGTCAAAATAGTATGTTTTACCATACATGATACCACAAAGCTGAAACCAGATACAAGTATTCATTTATTACATCGTAATCAACTCATAGGACTTTGGGATGTAGATTTAGGCAATACTGGATCATCTGTGAATTCTTTGCTTTTTACACCTGATGTTACTACTTCAATGCAATTAGGCATTAGGTCAATAAGGCCTTACCTTTTCAAATGGGATAGTTTAAAATTTTATAATACCACCAGACCATATACAGACGTTTATTACAGATTAGGTAGTAAACAAGAACAAATGATTAACTTGTTTCATACTCAAAATATTTTACCTCGGTGGAATATAGCCGCCAATTATCATAAAACTGGTTCGCCAGGCTTTTACAAACTCCAACGAACAAATCATGATCATTTTGCATTAAACACCCATTATCAATCAATCAATTTACGATATGATTTAAAGGCAGCATTGATATACAACAAAATGCAACAAGATGAAAACAGAGGAATAGTAGATGAACGTTTTCTAAATGATGCAAACTACAACGATAAACGATTAGTACCTGTGAATGCATTCAATGCTGAAGGCTCCACTAATCGGTCTTCTGTTACAAATTATTTTCGTTCTATATCATTTAATCTTCAACATCAGTATTTTATTGGCAAAGCTGACAGTGTAATGAATATTGACAGCACTGAAACTATTTATACATTTAAACCAATTATTGGCATCAAACATCGACTATATTCTACTTATAGTTATTACAGATATAAAGACATGCTTCCTGATAGCTTACAATACAATGTATCCATACTACCCAATGACTCACTCTATTCAAAATACTTTTTGAATCAATTAGGCAATGCATTCTCGTTGACAGGCGATATTCGATTTAAAGATAAAATTCTTCAATCAGAAGCAGGTTATGGAATAGAGATTGAAAGTCCTACCAACATGACCTATCACAATCGATTTGCTAATAATTATCTTTTTGCTCAAATTAATAAAGAAGCTACTATTCCAAATGAGTGGCTATATAAAGCATCATTGAAATTTTATTTTACTGGGAATGCTATTGGAAATACATCATTAAACATTCAAGCAGGCCGCAATTTTTCAGATCGGACTGGAAATGTTCGAGCTGGTTTAGATTTTTGCATCAATTCACCTTCATATATTCAATCGAATTACGAATCCAATTATTTTATTACAAATACTTCTTTAAGCAAACAAAGTATTAATAAAGTATACATTCGTTATATTAATCAATATTTAAAAACACATATTGATTTAAATTATTTCGTTGTTGGGAATTATATTTATTTTGATACTTCCTCCACAAAAGCCCAACAATACAATAAAGCCATTTCAATATTACAAGGCAAACTGAATAAAGAATTCACATTTAAAAAATTTCATTTAAGAAATGAACTTGTATTGCAAGGCGTACCAAATAATCCTGCTATTCATTTGCCATGGCTTGCCGGAAGACATATCCTTTCATATCAAAATTTTATACTTAAGAAAAAACTACAAATAGCTACAGGATTAGAAACTCGATACAATACTGCTTATCAAACAGATGTATACAATCCATTGATATTTGGATTTGCGAGTCAGCAAAGTTATAAAATTGGCAATATTCCTCAATTCAATTATTTTTTCAATTTCAAGGTAAAACGATTTAGATCTTCAATTTCTTTTGATGAACTACAACAGTTTTTTGTTCGAAACAATCTTAATTACAAAGGTTATGCAGCGCAAAATTTTATTATCCGATTCGGATTTCATTGGGTATTTATAAACTAACTTACACAATATTTCAAGCCCCATTTAGTTATAAAGTAATGAAAAGTACAATTCTATGTTGGATACTTACATGTTTCATTGGCGAAGCGTTCGCACAAGCATCTAAAGCACCCTTAAAAAAATACATGTCTGATGAGACTAAAACTCAGTTAGCGAACGAGAACATGACACCTGTTCAACGGGATTCGATGTCTGCAATGAAATACTCAGCTGTAAAGTATCCTTGTAATTATATGACTGAAAAGGAAAAAGAAGTCATTCATTATTTAAACCTTGCTCGCATGTATCCAAAATGGTTTGTTTATTTTTTCCTCAAACATCCTACAACAGAAAATGAAAAATCATTATACAAAACAATGATGGAAATGAAAACAATACCTGAGCCACTCAAACCATCGAAGGATTTATTTGAAAGTGCAAAATGCCATGCAATATCAAGTGGCAAGGTTGGCTATGTAGGACATGATAGAATCGCAGGTTGCAAAAGTAATTTCAGAGGGGAATGTTGCGATTATGGGGTTTACGCCCCTGCACAAATTGTATTAAGTTTATTGGTTGACGAAGGGGTGCCATCATTGGGTCATCGTTTTATATGTCTCTCCGATGGTTTTCAATCCGTAGGCATTAGCATTCAACCACATAAAAACTATGGAACAAATTGTGTACTTGATTTTGGATATTAAGGCTTCTTTCCCTTGTAAACTACTATAGCCAATAATGTATTGTCATTTGAAATCGAAACACGATAAAATTGATTGATACCGAATTCATTTAAATCGGCCAATTCATCCCATGTAGCATTTTGATTACGAAATGGATTCTTCTTCATGTATAATTTACCCTCATGCCCCATTAGTATACTTCCGTCTTGCATAAAGCAATAATCTTCTTCATTGGGTAATGTTTCTGTCAAAATAGGGTTTGTCACTTTTTGCCCCTTTTTAGATTTAGCTAAATTTTCCTTTGCGACAGTTCGAATCATCCAATGCAATGAATCCGATTTGTCAACATATACAATTTTACCTTTTGATCTAAGATTGTAAAACGTACGACCAACATTTGTTGCAATCGTGTCAGCTGTTTTCTGAATATAATTTCGTTTCACTAAATAAAAAGGCTCGGGTAGCTCAAATGATAAAAATTCATTTTGAGAAATCCAATCATAATAGCCTATTGATTTAAGTTCAGGCAATATGACTTGAGGTTTTTTACCTTTCATATCATACGTATAGAAATGCTGGGTAGTTTTATCTGATTCTACTTTCACACACGAAATACGTTCCATATCTGGTGTATACTTAGGTGAATATTCTGGCTCTTTTGTTTTGGTTATTCGTTTAGATTTTTTCTTTTCTATATCATAGCGATATAGTTCTGTATTGCTAGTATCTATCGAACTCACATAAAACAACCACTTTCCATCCAATGTAAAATTGGGTTGATTATTATAGCCATTTGGTTTAGAAATAATTTTTGGATTAAGTAGCTTGTAACCTTTTGGACTTCGTTGAATTTGAAATAGATACACAACGGTTTCTGGTAATTGTGCATATACATGTGATGCATACAACAACATAAAAACTAAAAACACTTTTTTCATAGTTCAAATTTAATACAAATCTACAAATTCAAATTTCCCTCCATCAAAAAGTCCTTTATCACTTAGTTTCAACTGAGGAATAACTAGCAATGCCATAAATGACAAGGTCATAAAAGGAGCAGATAAATTACTACCCAACTGCTTTGCAGCATGATCTAATTCAGAATATTTCTCAGCTATAACCTCAGCCTTTTCATTACTCATTAAACCTGCTACAGGCAATGGCATCACATTGATAGTTTCATCATCTACCACTACAATACCTCCCTTACATTCAATCAAGGCATTCACAGCTTTACATATCATCTCATCATTCACACCTACACAAATGATATTGTGACTATCATGGGCAACTGTTGATGCAATAGCTCCTTTTTTCAGTCCCAAATGATGGATAAAAGCCTTTGCAATAGGTGCATTCGTATATCTATTAACTACGACCATTTTTAATACATCTTGATCTATATCTGATACTATTTGTCCATGTTGAATTTTTGGCATTACCAACTTTGTACGCGTTATCAACTGACCATCCAATGCTTCAATCACCTTTATTGATTGAGGTTGCTCATTAATTTCAACAGCAAATTCATTGATTAATTTCGGATCACATGAAAACTGATTAATGCATTTTTCATCAACAGAATCAAATTTAACCTCCCCATTTTCATAACACACTACCCCATCAATGACTGTTTTACGAATAGTAAAATCAGCCAAATTATCAACTACTATAAAATCTGCTTTGTCACCTTCTCTTAACAAACCTACATCTAAATTATAATGCAACACTGGATTTACACATGCGACCTTAAGTACTTTAAATATATCAATATCTTTGGCTAGCGCTCTTTTTACATGATTATTGATATGATGTAGTATTAATTCATCAGGATGTTTATCATCGCAACAAAACATTAGTTGGTTTTCATTATCATTAATAAGATCAACCAATACATCAAAATTTTTAGCCGCACTTCCTTCTCTGATTAATATTTTCATTCCATAGCTCAACTTCTCATACGCTTCGTCATATGTCACGCATTCATGATCGGTTGAAATCCCAGCATCGATATACTGTTTAGCATTTTCACCTCTTAATCCAGGAGCATGTCCATCGACAGGTTTATTGTATTTATGAGCAATGGCAATTTTTTTCATTACTTCTTCATCATGAAACAACACACCGGGATAATTCATCATTTCACTTAAGTAATAAATATCATCTCGTTGCATTAATTGTTCAATTCCATTGGAATCGATTATGGCACCAGCTGTTTCGAATCCAGTAGCAGGCACACATGACGGAGCTCCAAAATGAAACTTAAAGGGAACCTTTTTGGCGTTATGAATCATATATTCAACCCCCTCAATCCCACATACATTAGCGATTTCGTGAGGATCACTGATGGTTGCAACAGTGCCATGCTTCACCGCCATTCGAGCAAATTCAGAAGGAATAAGCATTGAACTTTCTATATGAACATGCGCATCAATAAATCCTGGTAGAATGTATCCTTCACATGGAAGAGATGTTTCTTTTACAGATAAAATCCGATCATTTTCAACAATAATTTCAGCTGGAAAAATTTGAGATGAATGCAAATCAACTAAATGATGTAATAATGTGGTTGTTGACATACCACAAAGATAATCAACCATCAGCTTATAAAAACATCTAGAATAGGGTCAATTATTCTTTTGTCAATTTAATCACCTTTGAAGTTATTCCATCATGGATTAATACAGAATATATTCCTGTAGGCAATTGCTCAATAGGGAGAGAAATCACCTTAGTTTCATTCAGTACCTCCAATGATGTATTATAAACTTGTTGACCAATAGAATTAATTATACGAATTTCATAGAATCCATCCGATTCATTTTTTACCATCAAATTGGTATATGAACCCGCTGGATTTGGATATAACTGAATATCACTATTTTCTTGATTACAATTAATCCGCAATGCTTTTTCAGGACTATATTGGTATTTAGAATCTATATCAACCATTTTAAGTCGATATACATACACTGCTGGATTAGGTTTAGTATCCATGTAAGAATAATGTTGTATTCCTTCATTACCTGTAGAATAAACAGAAGCTATTGTTTCAAAATTAGTTGCAACCTTTCGTTCAATATTATAATGAGAAAAATTTACTTCGTCGTTTACTGTCCAATTAATTTTAGTGCTACAATCACTTTCATACACTACAAATTCTTTAAGAGTTACAGGTAGTGGCAATGTAGGATCTATTAAAGACATTGAGCGTAATCCTATATTATTCGGATGGAATTGTTCTACTTGGTCTTTCAATGGATTAACTTCTACTTCAAATTTCATATTGGAATACATGTTCAGTGTACTCAATTCATATTCAACTACAATCGTATCGGCACCGGGAAGTGGCTGATAACGTTTTGATTCAATCAATGATTTATTATTAAACCGATCATACATGTAAAATGAAATCAACATACTATCCATCGGAACATTTGTAAGATTTTCAATTGCTATTCTAATTCGTTTAGTGTTCGGCATACCTCCTTCCGATACTGAGTACATACTTGCAGGATTTAATGCTGCCTCTGGCATAGGAGTATAATAAATTCTCCAATATTTCATTTGCTCTGGCGTTCTAGCACGTTTGTCAGCATTCAACATTTCTATTTTCAAGTAAGGGTATTGATTGGCATCGATAAAACTAAGCGAAGTATCGTTTTGAACTTTTGCAATCAATGTTTCGTTTTGATTTTTGCCTATACCATAAATTAAAAACATACTTTTATCATCCGAACCTTGATCCAATGTATATAGCGAGCGTTGAAAATCATTCCAAACAGATGCAGGGCCTATTTTTGGTGTTGTGATTGTACCTTCGGTTTGTAATATTTTATAATCAAATTCACCATACAATTTCACAGTAGCATCTGCACCTACATATTGCTTTACAGATGATGGCACATTTTTTTGAGTCCAAAATATCATTGGTCGATTTTTATAAAATGAGTCAATGGTATTAAAGCCCATATTTTTCAATTTATGATAAAGTGAGACATTAGAACCCAATGTCGTCGTATCTGTCTTCCAATGACGTATAAATGTAGAATTAATAATACCACAACCACTACCAACACACAAACGTGGCTGTATCATTACATAATACCCTGCAGGTATTGAATCTATAAAATCCATGATGGTTTTTCGAGAAGCTGCAGATAAAAAACTAAATTCAAAAAATGGGTCTTCTTTGATTGAGCCATTCGCTATACGACATGGATCAAAACTGCCATATTTACCCATTGCAACATTAATATCTGGTCGAGTATTCAACCATGGTTTCCCTGTCAATGTATCTATAACAATAAATTGAAGACTTGAATATCCAGGATAAGGATCACATCCAAAAGTATACAATGTACTACCATTCATCTTTACTAAATATTCAGGCCAGATATAATTAAAAGGTACAGCCCCGTTCATACATACATTTTGTACTTGAAGCAACTTATTTGTGCTCGTATATGTAAATTGTCTCGATGCAGAATCCAAGTTGATTTTAGAATATTCATCTTTTTGAAATTGATAATAATGCGATTGATTCCAACCTGGCAAACTTTGATCAATGTAAATAAATGAACTAGTTGCCCAAATCGTTGGTCCATTGTTGTTGCTTGTACGCCAGTAATAAACGACACTATCATTGTAAACCAATGTAGGTGTCCATTTAACCACACCACCTGCACTTGTTATAATTGATGATTGTTTTATTGGACTATTAAATAATTCTGTTGTGTCTATTTCAAATGTATAGTCCATTACTTCTTCAAAAGGATTCAAGGTGGATGCTTTCAAAGTAATACCTTGATTGCCTATAATGCTAAATTCAGTGGGATATACAGGTGTGATTCCACTGTTACGAATTACAAACGTTCTAGTAGAAGTGTTATTCGTCTCCGACATTTCAGTTATTGCATTATATCTATCTATAGAAACGATCAATTGATTTGTACCTTTTCCTATATCTCCCATGATAGGCACTCTTAAATTCAATGGTAAATTATTTGAAAAGCCCGGCACTTTTTGAACTAATAATGTTTTTTCAGTAAAATCATTCAATCTTCTTTTTACAACGATTTCAACACTATCAGAACTATACTTACCTAAATTATTATATAAAACAGACACATCAAACGAATCCATAGCCAGCGACAAATCTGATTGCTTAATTACAATATCTTTTAATTCTATTGAATAATCAGGTAGTGTTGATGCTGCTAATCGTATAGCAGGATCGCCATTCAATAGAATTTGTTCTGCATGCATTTTGAAAAGAAAATCATTTTGAAAATTAGGTAGTGAAATTAATGAGGTTATATTATTAATTAATTGTTCTCCAATACTTTGACCATACATACTCATTCCAATTCTTGCATACAATGAGTCGGTATAAAAACCTAAGTAACCTGAAAATCCAGTATTAACACTAGCTAAAAATCCAATTGCCCCTGCATTGGGTGTAAATAAAAAACGTTCACTTAAATATTTTTGACCTGTAAATAAAAATATATTTCCAGCACCACATCCATTAGCAATCATTAGAGGATACTTTTTATTGTTAGAATACTTTTCAGGAAAATCTAACCCATAATCAATTGTAGATGCAGATGAGTGACCAAAAAACTGAACAATAGATGATCCATTATTTATAAATGAATCAATAATCGTATTATTAATCGATTCTTGTTCGGGATTACTGCTTTTATATACGTTGGTCGCATTCGCACCAAAAAAAGGATTCTCAATAATTATTTTATGCTTTTCGAGCGAAGAAACAATCGGCAATAATTGAAGGCTATCTGATGCACCTGCAATTTGCAACACTCTCTTTTGCCACATCTTATTCTCACTCGTTTGATTGGTATTTGTCAATGCGATTTCTTGATCTTTAACTTTATCCAAATATGTTTTTATATCATTTGCATTGAATGCTGATAATCGACCAATTGAAATTAAAGGTCTATCATTACTTCCAAAATCTGTGAATAATAAATCAGAACCAGGTTGACCAAATGTAGGAACAGCAGTAAATGGATATGCAACCGAAGACGCGGCTTTATATGCTATATAAGAATTGTATTCAAGCCCTTTTCCGATTATAAATACATGTTTTGGTTTATCAGTCCATGATGCATTTGTGTAAGCATATTCTAAAAAATTACGAATGGCTAAGCCACTGAAATCATAACCATACCCAAATTCATTGTAAATATCATTGACAAAAGCAACGGTTGAATTGTAAGCACCACCCGCTACTGAAGAACGATAATTTTTATATGCATCAACATGATTATTGCCATTTCCATCATTGGTATATTTACTATCTGTAATGATGATATAATTTCCTTGATGCGAATTTTGAGTAAAATTCTTAAATGTTACATTCGTAAGTCCTAGTTTAGACTTATAAGCAATATCATTTTTACTTTGTAATACATAAGTATTCGCTATCCCAGATGCTGGTAATAAAAACCTTACTATTCCTGGCAATGAAATATCTCCGAGTATATAATTTGAAGTAGTAAGATTATATAAAACAGGCTGAATCCCTCCGTGATTGAAGTTAGTTATTTCAATATAGTGGCTAGCTAGTTTAGGTTGTATTTCAAATTTAAAAGAAGTTAGGTTGTTGAAATCATAGGTAACTGGATATTTAATTTCCATAGAAGAAATTCCATAGTTATCATTTGCAATACCAGATGGTTCATACATTATTTTAAATGTATTAGTTGCAGATATCGTTGACATTGGAAACGACCTATTTAATCTAACAAAATCAAAACGAGCATAGGTAGTATCACCTAGCAAATTATTGTTTGCATACAATTTTATATTATGATTTCCAATGTATCCTCTTCCTACAATTGTTGTTTTTATAGATACATTAGGTGCAGATGGATCTATATAAGGATTTGTACAATTGACTACAATTGAATCTTTGTTTGATGTAATGGATTTTACATATCCTTCTTGTTGAAAATGTGACAAGTTAAGATGATACATTATTGGGTTTTGATATTGCCCTTCTGCAGCCGAAGGACCTGCAGTAAATGAATTACGATAATTAAAGCGTTGACTTACTAAGCAATAATTTTCTTTAACTGGCAAGCTAACCAAATTATTTGGTAGTGAATTATAACGTTTATGTCCTGAAGCATTATTATATGTAATAAAATAAACCGCAGTATCTGAAACTAAGTTTTGCGTAGGATTTAAATTGAGCGTAGAATCTTTGTACAACCGTTTTTCAACATTCCCATTTGCTTTTTCACCATAAAATTCTATAAAATCAGTTGAACTTAAAACTCCAGTATTAGAAACAAAAATTGGCTGTTCAACGCCATCTCTATATAATTGTAAGTTATCACCTAATACACCAGCAGGCAAACCAATATTGGTTAATGCTGAGATAGATATTTTATAAAATCCATCTTGATAAACTTTACACTTGTAATATGATTGATTATAATTGATCCACTCGTTGCCTATATTTTGAGCACTCGAGTAAGTCGTAAATCCAAGTATGGTAGCCAATAAAAAAAGTGAAAATTTGTTCATGTTCGTATGTGAAGTTTTTTATAGTAGGGGGTGCAAATAAATTGTATTTATGAGTTCATTCGTATTTTAAAATGTTGTTTAACTGTAGGTTTTCAATACTTTAAAGGAAGAATTGTGCCAAAATTAAAATTACATTTATAAAATTATAATACCAATTATAACTATGCATTAAAAATTAAATATTAATATGTAATACATATACAATAAATATATGTTTTATAAAAAAAACATATCATACTAAATCAATAATTTCTAATCTTTAAGAAGAAAAAGAGTAAGTAGGAAAATTAAAAACGGTAACCCATGTTGAAATTCAACTGAAACGTTTGGGAAACAGAATTATTTCCATTTCCACCAAAAGGAGAAATCCCAGTAAAATTATTTCGATTTGGCATGCTATCAAAATATTTCAAGCCAAGACTAAAATCTAAAGCCAAGTACAACGCTTTAGAAAAAGTAAAATTTACGCTATTATTAATCAAAAAACCAAGTTGACTTCTGGTATCTGTTACCAATTTTTCATATACAACACCTCCAGATCCAGTTACATATGAAGAGTAAGTTTCTTCTCTTGTCGCAAATAAAAACTGAGGTCCAATTGCGTATTTTACTAGACCTTGTTTTTTAGGATATAATTTGATGGTAGGCATAAAATAATATGCCTTTTTTTCTATTGATACACTTACAGGTAAACGAAAACTAATCATTTCGTTATTGAAAATTCGTTCATAACTCAATCCAATCGTCAAATCAGGATTTTCATTAAAAATATCATTTGCAATTATTTGAACAGGTGTAAAAGAAATTATATTCTTCCCCAATTCTCCATTTCGAATGTTTACCTTTTTCTTTTCTTCGGTGCGATTCACTCTATACCCTTGGGCAAAACTAGTAAGCGACATAATCAAAAGGAAAGCAGATGTTAGTATTGTACGCATTTGATAGAATTTATTGAATATCGAAATTAACTAAATATAGCTACTTCAACCATTTTCTACATTGCATTAACATAGCATTCATATCTCTAGGTAGTGGCGCTTGCACATCCAATTCCTTACCATGCATAGATAAAAATTTCAATTGAAATGCATGCAGTCCTAATCGGTTAAGTATTGGCTTTTCTTCTTCTACATCTTTAGATAGATTAAACTTTCGCTTAAACCCTGAAAGAAAAACCGGCTTGCCATCACCATACAATTCATCACAAACGAGTGGATAACCAATAAATGAAGTATGCACTCTTATTTGATGTGTACGCCCTGTATGGAGTTGAAATTTCATATAACTAAAAAGACCAAAAGATTCCAATACTTCATAATCTGTAATACTCATTTTACCAATTCGATCATTGATCACCATTTTACCTTTTACAGTAGGATGTTCCATAATTCCATGTTCTATGCGTCCTGATTTTTCTATAGGACTTCCATGCACAATACCAGTATAAAATTTGGCCACTTCTCTCTTTTCAAATAACTGTGATGTATACTTATGTGTCATTTCATTTTTGGCAAAACACATACAACCACTTGTATCTTTATCTAATCGATGCACTGTATATATATCCTCATATTGACGTTTCAACAATCCAGATACAGAAGGCAACTCTAATTTGTGTCTATCAGGAATAGATAATAATCCAGTAGGCTTATTCACAAATACATAATCGTCATCTTCAAAAATAATATCTAATTTCACCATACAATTCTCTTTCTATTTAAAATGTTTTAGATATACAATTTCCTTCTCGTCCAATGCTCTCCATTTACCTCGTGGCAAATTCTTTTTAGTAAGCCCAGCATATACTACTCTATCGAGTGTTTTCACTTGATAATTTAAATGTTCAAATATTCGACGTACAATTCTATTTCTTCCAATATGAATTTGAATACCTATCTCAGTTTTATCTTTCGGATTAGTAAATGCAATTTCGTCCACCGTAGCGACGCCATCTTCCAATGTAAGGCCATTGGCTATGGCATCAAAATCTTGCATAGTCAATGGTTTATCCAAGCCTACTTGATATATTTTCTTGGTGTTATGCTTTGGATGTGACAATCGTTGGGCAAGCTCTCCATCATTGGTAAATAAAAGTAATCCAGTGGTATTTCGATCCAATCGCCCTACTGGAAATATTCGACTATCTTCGATCCCTTTGAATAAATCCATCACTGTTTTTCGACCTTCAGGATCGTCTGTAGTGGTGATATAATCTTTAGGTTTATTCAGAAGGTAGTAGACTAGCTTTCGTTGTGCAACAACTCTTTTTTCTTCGTAAAGAACTATATCATTGTCTTTTATTTTTAATCCTGGCGTTAATTCTACTACACCATTGACTTTTACTTTGCCTTTTTTAATCAATTCTACTGCATCTCTACGCGAACAAATACCACAGTGTGCAATAAACTTATTCAACGGCATTTCTTCTTCCTTTTTTTCTTCTACTATATTTTTGGGAATACGAGGTTTCTTGATGGTTGATTTGTAAAACGCATGATCTGAATCATTGAATTTCTTATCATCACTTTTAGCAACTCTTGTATCACCCCCTTTAGTATAAGTACGCTTAGGCTTATCTTCAAATGAACCCGCCTTTTCGTTACACTTAGAATGTACTGCAGGTGCTCTTTTATCAGACTTATTCGCAGCTCTATAATCGTTGTAGGATGACCTTTCATTCATGAAAGTTGAACCACGTTGTTGTTTTTCGTAAGGACCATCATCCGTTCTGAAATTTCCACCATGCTGTTCCGATTTGGTATCAGTTGATTTACGATCTCTTTTGTCATTTGCAAATCGATCCGATTTGAAATTCCCTTTTCCTTGACCTGGCTTAGCATCAAATGATGTTCGAGCACGTTTTTCATATGGAGTTTTGTCTGACTTGTAACCACTTTTAGACTGAGGCGATTTTGAACCGTAAGCATTTCGTTCTTTCTTTTCAAAAGAGGATTGGTCACCTTCCGATTTACTTTTAAAACCTGCCGACGTTGAACTACCTGCACTTCGATCGTATTTCTTAGCAGGTTTACTTTCATCAAATCGAGGCTTGTCCGATTTAAATGGCTTTCGTTCTTTTTTTTCAAAAGGTGGTTTGTCTGCCTTTCTAGAATTTGTGACAGGTTTCTTTTTGGTATAATCAGATGAAATTTTAGATACTTTCTTTGCCATGTTTATTTTGAATTTGTAGGATGATTAATATTGGCCAATTGACCACACGCTGCGTCTATATCCTTACCTCTACTTCTTCGCAATCGAGCATTGACTCTATTGCGATCAAGATACTGCATAAATGTTTCTACTTTCTCTTCAGAAGGTTTAGCAAATGATGCTAATTCGATTGGATTGTATTCAATGATATTGACTTTACTAGGCACTTTTCTACATATCTTAATTAATTCATCTGCATCTTCGACTGAATCATTAAAGTTGGCAAATAAGATATATTCGAATGTGATTGGATTTTTTGTAGCCCTATAAAAATAATTCAACGAATCAATTAACACTTCTAAATTATTGGCTTCATTGATGGGCATGATTTCGTTTCGCTTAGTATCATTCGCAGCATGCAACGATAATGCAAGATTAAACCTTACTTTATCGTCAGCTAATTTTTTAATCATTTTAGAAACACCTGCTGTAGAAACTGTAATTCGTGAAGGTGACATGCCCATTCCATCGGGAGATGTAATACGCTCAATAGACTTTAATACATTATTGTAATTCAACAAGGGCTCGCCCATTCCCATAAACACAATATTGGACAATGGTTTGCCATAATTATCCAATGCTTGCTTGTTGAGATGCATCACTTGATCTACAATTTCATCAAACTCTAAATTTCGTTTACGATCCATATAACCTGTAGCGCAAAATTTACAACTCAAACTACATCCAACTTGAGAAGACACACAAGCTGTCATACGTGTATCAGTCGGTATCAGAACCCCTTCTACATAATGGCCATCATGTAATACAAATCGATTTTTAATGGTAGTATCTTCACTCAATTGTGTATGATCTATATTCAGTTTGAATAAATCATAATCTTGCTTCAATTTTTCTTTAAACGCTTTAGAAAGGTTACTCATATCATCTATGGATGTAACGCCTTTTTGCCAAAGCCATTCGTGAATTTGTTTTGCTCGATAGGGTTTTTCTCCCATATCAGAAACGAGTGTTTCTATTTCAGCCTTTGATAGATGTCGCAGATTTTTCATCTGTGTATAGTTTTAAGATTCAGGTTGCAGTTAAAATACAATAAACTTTCGTTAAAATTCATTTTAATTGCAAGCTACAAATGTAACCTTATTCTATGATTTAACGTAAGACTCTCAAACACTATATTGTTAATACACTACTTAATGAATCATAAATAAACATCCATGACAGATCGAACAAATTGTTCAGTAGTGAATTTATCTAGTGCTTCTGTACCCTTTTGAATCAACTGTTTTCGATCAGAATCATTACCAAGTATTGTTTGAAAAGCATCGATATACTGCGCTTCATCCGATGGATCTATTAACAGTGCTGCACCTTGCCCAATCTCTTGCATACTCGAACAATCAGAGGTAATAACGGGAATAGCAGAACTAAAAGCTTCTACAATCGGTATACCAAAACCTTCCATTTGGGAAGGATAAATTAAACCTATCGAACGTTGGTACAACAAGGGTAAATCTCGAAAAATATCGGCAGACGTAAAATGATCTTCGAGAAAAATAACTTGATGTTCAATGCCTTCTTTTTTTATTAAATCAACCACCTTTTGTTTGTATTCGCTCCCCTGTCCCACCACGACTAATCCTATGTTATTATTTTCAAGTTTTGAAAAGGCGCTACATATTTTTAGTAAATTTTTTCGCTCTATAATACTACCCACTGAAATAAAATATTGATCAGGTAATGAATAGCGTTTATTCAATTGTTGAAATTCTACTTCTGAAAATCGATTCAAAAAACGATCGTCACATGACTGATAACAAACAGTGATTTTTGAAGAGTCAACTCCATACAATTTGATAATATCTTGCTTAGTTGCCTCACTGATTGCGATAATTTCATGTGCAACATCACATGCTTTTTTAAACTTGTGTCGATAAATCTTTACATCGCTTGCATTGTATTGTTCAGGATAATATTCAAATATCAAATCATGAATAGTAACAATATTGCGGGAAGTACATTTTTCAATACCAGTTGGCAATTCATTGCTTAAGCCATGAAAGACATCTATTTTTAATTCATTGATTTCTTTCTTCATTCTTGAAGATCGCCACAAACTCGGCAAACATTTATCAAGGAAAGAGGTAGGATTTACTTCAATATATTTAGCGTTGAACCCAACGCTATAATTCAAATTTCTGACAGGATTGAAACCATAATATTCATGCATAGGGTAAAAATGCATTAACCCATTCATTAGTGTACGGCTATAATTACCCAAACCAGTTGAATTATGATAAGCCCTTTTTGCATCAAATCCTATACGCATTGTATCCTTGAAAATTGTTGCAATTTACGTACCTCAATGTATAGAGTTCTCAAAATTTCGAATTATTTAACCCCAAGATTCTTCTCAAAATATTTACAAGCCATCGTAATACCACATTCATTGCATTTTGGATTTCGAGCCAAACAAGTATACCTTCCATGTAGAATTATCCAATGATGAGCTTTATGTACTAACTCCTTGGGAATATGCTTGATCAATTGAAGTTCAGCTTGCAAGGGCGTTTTAGCATTTGTTGTTAATCCAACTCGAGCCGAAACACGAAACACGTGGGTATCCACTGCCATATTCGGCTGTTGGTCTACGACCGAAGTAATTACATTCGCCGTTTTACGGCCAACACCTGGCAATTTTATCAATTCATTGACTGTCAATGGCACTTCTTCATTGAAATCTTGCACTAGCATTTGCGCCATTCCAATCAAATGTTTGGTTTTATTATTGGGATAACTAATACTTCGTATGAGAGGAAACAAATTGTCAAACGTTGCATAGGACATGCTTTTAGCATCAGGATATTGGCGAAAAATAGCTGGAGTAGTTAAATTGACTCGTTTATCGGTACATTGAGCTGAGAGTATCACTGCTACCAGCAACTGAAAAGGATTATCGTATAAAAGTTCCGTTTCGGCATTGGGTGCATGTGTCGAAAAATATTCGATTATATATTCATACCGCTGTTTTTTAGTCATGGGGCAAAGTTAGTGTCTATAAGTATTGGGATAAAATTATACATTTAATTAAATTCTCTGTTAAATTTGTGACTTGTCAATGAAAAAATTAATATTTATAACTGTTTACGTATTGCTAGCACAGTATATGTATGCACAAACGTTGGTAAGTAGCAATCCTGAAGCAAGAGAGTTGTATACCAATGCTCGAAACTATTTACAAAATGCTGATTTTGCTAATGCCATCATGGTATTTAATCAGGCAGTACAAGTAGATCTCGAAAATCTTATTTTAAGACGAGAACTTGCCAATGCCTATTATATGCAAGGCGATTTAATGCGTGGCGAAAAAATGGTCATGCCATTGTTGAAACGTGATGAAGCCGATGAACAAACTTTTCAAGTTGCTTCAAACATACTCGCAGGTATGAATAAAATGGATGATGCCAAAGATGCAATTAATAAAGGTATCGATAAGTTTCCTAATTCTGGAATCCTATATTCAAACAAAGGCGAGATATATACCAAACAGAAAAAATATAAATCTGCCGCAGCAGCTTGGGAAAAAGGAATTGAAAAAGACCCACGCTATCACTTGAATTATTACAATTTAAGCAAAGTATACTTTTTCACTAAAAACTACATCTGGGCTATTTTATATGGAGAAACCTTTGTGAATCTTGAAAGCTTTTCGAGTAAGTCGCAAGAAATGAAAAAAATTGTTTTTGAAAGTTACAAATTCATGATTGCAGAATTGAATAATATATCATTGGATGGCAAGCTAAACCGATATGATAATCCTAAAAACTTCGAACAATCTTGTTTGAAAATTTATGACAATCTTAGAAACGTAGTGACTGGAGGTATCAATGCAGAAAACCTTACGATGCTTCGCATCCGATTTTTATTAGAATGGAATCGTAGCTATGCTAAAAAATATCCTTCAGAACTCATAGACCATCAACAACGATTCTTGACCAAAGGTTTTTATGACACCTATAATCAATGGATGTTTGGAAAATTAGACAACGATAAAATATACAAAAACTGGACTCAGAAAAATGCTGACATAATGAATCGATTTGATCAGTATTTTAGAAACAACAAATTACAACCTCGAGACAATCAGTATTACCATATCAACTAATATAGTGTATGCATCATATCAAACGACTATTTGATTTATTAGATAATTATTCTACCCAATTTCCTTCTAAAAAAATGCTATATGCAAAAATCCAAGGAAGTTGGATTGGTCATACTTCATCAGAAGTAAAAGAAAGTAGTTTGCAACTAGCTGCTTCTTTAATCAAATTGGGAATCTCTGGTAATGATATGACGCCCGATCATCAAGATAAAATCAGTATCATTTCAGCCAATCGACCAGAGTGGGTAATTACCGATTTTGCTGTACAACAAACAGGTGCAGTATTGGTTCCTATTTACCCGTCTATCAGCAATATTGAACTTGCATATATTCTCAACGAAGCTCAAATCTCAATTCTATTTATTTCTGACAAACATATATATAAAAAAGTAGCTCAAATTAAAGATCAGCTTCCATTTCTTAGGCACATATATAGTTACGATGAAATAGAAGGTGTTGACCATTGGACTACATTATTATCACAACCTAGTTTAGAAAGTTTACAACATATAGAAACAATCAAAGCAAGTATTGCACCCGAACATCTTGCTACAATCATATATACTTCAGGCACTACAGGCAATCCCAAGGGGGTTATGTTATCTCATTACAATATTGCAAGCAATGTGATTAGCAGTATGGATGCATTTAACTTTTGTAATAGCGAAGAGTGTACGCTAAGTTTTTTACCATTGAATCACATATTCGAACGCACCGTTTTGTATATTTATTTGTGTAAAGGGGTTGCTGTCTATTTTGCGGAAGGAATGGAAACAATCGGAAACGACCTCAAAGAAGTCAAACCAGTTGTATTTACTACCGTGCCAAGATTACTCGAAAAGGTTTATGAGAAAATTGATGCAAAAGGAAGTCAGCTAGAAGGTTTCAAACGAAAAATATTTGACTGGGCTGTTAATATAGCATTGCAGTATGATATCAATAAACCAAAATCAATTTTCTACTCGATTCAGTTATCAATTGCAGACCGTTTAGTTTACTCCAAATGGAGAGAAGCTGTAGGAGGTAAAATCAAAGCTATTGTAACTGGCTCTGCAGCTTGTCAAGTAAAATTATTACGACTTTTCACGGCTGCAAAAATCATTGTTATGGAAGGTTATGGCCTTACTGAAACATCACCAGTCATTAGTGTAAACCGATTTGAAGAAGCAAATCGAAAATTCGGCACCGTGGGAACTATCTTAAATGATGTGGAAGTGAAAATAGGATACGATGGTGAAATCATTTGCAAAGGTCCCAATGTAATGATGGGTTACTATAAACATCAAGACCAAACTGATGAAGTACTCAAAGACGGATGGTTTCATACAGGAGATATAGGTGAAATAGTAGATGGTAAATTTTTAAAAATTACTGATCGAAAAAAAGAAATATTTAAGCTCTCTGCTGGAAAATATATTGCACCACTAGCAATTGAAAACAAAATGAAAGAATCTCCTTTTATCGAACAGATCATGGTAGTTGGTAGTAACGAAAAGTTTGCCGGAGCGCTCATAGTTCCTGCGATCGACAAAATCAAAGATTATTTTCAACGCATGAGTGTAAATATTGATGCTGGTATTGATATTACTACAGATAAAGATATACTCAAACTAATACGCAGTGAGTTAGATAAATTCAACAAACTATTTTCTGCACATGAACACGTGAAAAAATTTCAATTGATCCCGAACGAATGGACGATAGATGGAGGCGAATTAACCCCCACCTTAAAGCTCAAGCGAAAAAAAATCATGGAGAAATATGGGCATTTGGTCGAAAAAATATATGCTTAATAAAATTAATCACACATCTTTGAGCTAAGAATTTAAGAGCGTACTTTTTCTTTTATTTTTATATACAAGCTGTTGGTCCCATAGTTTAATGGATAAAACGGAAGTTTCCTAAACTTTTGATCCAAGTTCGATTCTTGGTGGGACTACATTTACAAGTATTTATTTTTTCTGTTACATATTCTTCAGATTCTAATGCACTAAATTTCAAGCATATATATTCGTATACCTTCATAGGAATAAGTATATTTACCGACATTTTTTTGGAATGGATAAAAATATTTTATTACGCGCATACAGACTCATGATGACTGCCAAAGCAATGGCTGAAATATATGAAGAAAACAGACCTATATGCAAATATGTACATAGCACATCGCGTGGACACGAAGCCATCCAATTGGCAACTGGTCTTCAACTAAAACCAAGTGATTATATAAGTCCCTATTACCGTGACGAAAGCATTATGTTAGGCATGGGTTGGCGACCATATGAAATGATGTTGCAATTATTAGCCAAAGGCGACGACCCATTTACAGGTGGCAGAGAATATTACAATCACCCTAATTCTCGAAGAGAAAATTACCCTAAAATAATCCATCAAAGTAGCGCTACAGGCATGCAGGCAGTACCTACAACGGGTATTGCACAAGGATTTCAGTATATCGAAAAACTATTAAGCAAAACGTCTGAAACTGCATTAAGCGAAGATGAAAAAGATAGTTTTCAAGCTATCGTAAAAGACAAGCCCGTTGTAGTTTGTTGCTTCGGTGATGGAAGTATCACAGAAGGTGAAGTGAGTGAAGCATTTCAATTTGCTGCACTTAAACAACTCCCTATTATTTATTTAGTGGAAGACAATGATTGGGGCATCAGTGTAAGTAGCGATGAAGCAAGGTCTATGAATGCATATGAATTCATAGCAGGATTCAAAGGCATCGAACGATTGCAAGTAGATGGCAGCGACTTTGAAAAAAGTTATGCATGCATGGAAAATGCCATTCATTATGTACGCGAAAATCGCAAACCTATTTTAGTGCATGCCACAGTTCCATTACTTGGCCATCATACCAGTGGTGTTCGTAAAGAATGGTATAGACCAGAAGATGATTTAACCAAACATGCGAAAGATGATCCGGGTCCAAAATTGAGAAAAAAACTACTTGAAAAAGGAGTTTCAGCATCCGAGTTAGATACCATCGAACAAGAAGAAAAAGAATTTATTGCAAAAGAATTTCAACTTGCAGTTGAAGCACCCGATCCAAACCCTTTAAGCGTAAGCGATTTTGTATTTGCAGAAAACCTTATCACAGAAGAAGTAGGATGCAGAACCCCTGCCCATGGCGAAAAAGTAGTGATGGTAGATGCGGCTTTACATGCCATCGAAGAGCTTATGCGTAAGCACCCTGAATGTCTTTTTTATGGACAGGATGTTGGTCGTCGAATAGGTGGTGTATTTCGCGAAGCAGCTACCTTAGCCGAGAAATTTGGTGATGACAGAGTCTTCAATACTGCTATACAAGAAGCATACATTATAGGTAGTACCATTGGCTTGAGTGCATTGGGACTAAAGGCTTTTGTTGAAGTCCAATTTGCAGATTATATCTATCCGGGTATAAATCAATTGGTGACAGAAATTTCAAAATCAAGTTATTTAACCTGTGGTAAATTTCCCGTAAGCATGGTATTAAGAGTTCCGATAGGTGCATATGGTGGCGGAGGTCCCTATCACAGTGGAAGCATTGAAAGTTTATTAGCCAATATCAAAGGAATTAAAGTAGCCTATCCTAGCAATGCGGCCGATTTAAAAGGATTATTGAAAGCGGCCTACTATGATCCAAATCCTGTGGTAATGCTTGAGCACAAAGGACTATACTGGAGCAAAGTACCTGGCACCGATGATGCAAAAACAATAGAACCTGATGCTGATTATATACTACCTTTTGGCAAAGGACTAAGTGTATTACAAGCCACTGATGAAGCTATTGAAAATGGCGAAAGTATGTGTATTATCACCTATGGCATGGGTGTACATTGGGCTAAAAATGCAGCTCAACAATATCCTGGTCTTGTAGAAGTGATCGATATACGAACCATTTTTCCATTGGATGAAGCATTGATTTTCTCCACTGTAAAACGCCATGGCAAATGTTTGGTATTGACAGAAGAGCAACTTCGCAATTCATTTGCAGAGGCCATGGCATGCCGTATACAGCAAGACTGCTTTTACCAATTGGATGCGCCTGTTAAAACCTTGGGTGCTTTGAATTTACCTGCTGTACCTATGAATACCATATTAGAAGCTGCTATGCTTCCTACAGTCGAAAAGGTAGAACAGGCCATTGGAGAATTACTTGCTTTTTAAATGAATTAAAAATTTAAAACCAATTTTAGTTTTAAATGAAAAATATTGACAGATTAAACAATATGTTGTAATATTGCACTCCTCTTTGAGCTCAGATGGCGGAATTGGTAGACGCGCTAGACTCAAAATCTTGTATTCGCAAGGATGTGCAGGTTCGATTCCTGTTCTGAGCACTTTAAAAGCTTCGTTTTAAAACGGAGCTTTTTTTATTTCTCCGTATTATTTTTTTATTAAATAGCCTATCATTATTATTTTAAAGCATTATTTATTTATTTGAGTGTTTTGCATTATTTTTAATGAAATATAAAAAAAATTCATGCAAACACAATATGATGTAATAATTCCTGGAGGCGGACTTGCAGGTCTTACACTAGCCATACAATTACTACGAGCTAAGCCCGACATTTCAATATTAATACTCGAAAGCAGACCAAGTGTGGCAGCCACAGCAGCACACAAAGTAGGCGAATCAACCGTAGAATTGGCGACGCATTACATGCGCGAAGTTCTTGATCTCAAAGGTTACTTGGAAGAACACGAGTTGCCCAAACATGGTCTTCGATTCTTTTTCAAAACGCATAATAAAGAAGTCATTGCAGATCGAGTAGAACTAGGACCACGTATCAAATTACCGGTACCAAGTCATCAATTAGATAGAGGTACGCTCGAAAATCATTTAGCTAAAGTTGCATCAGAAATGGGTGCTACCTTATTACTTGGCGCCAAAGCAAAGGAAGTCAACTTTTCACCAGAAGGACATGAAGTAATCTATATCAAAGATGAACAAGAAGTAACAGTAACTGCACGATGGGTAGCCGATGCAACGGGAAGAGGTAGCTTACTCAAACGCAAATTGAAATTCCAAAAACCAATGGATCATGCCGTGAATGCAGTATGGTGGAGAGTAAAAGGCGTGGTTGATGTTGATGATTGGAGCGACAATATGGAATGGCGAAATCAATTAGAACCTAAATTACGTTATTTAAGTACAGTCCATTTCATGGATAAAGGCTATTGGGTATGGATTATTCCATTGGGTAGTAAAAATACAAGTATCGGCATCGTAGCAGACCCTGCAGTGCATCCATTTGATGAAATCAATAAATATGATAAAGCATTGAATTGGCTTGAGAAAAACGAACCATTGTGCTTCGAACAATTGAAGCCTTTTGGCGAAGGTGATGGGCTACTTGACTTTAGAGTATTAAAACACTTTGCTCATGACTCAGGTCAATTGTATTCGGCTGATCGATGGGGTGTAGTGGGAGAATCAGGTGCATTTTTGGATCCATTGTATTCACCAGGTTCCGATTTAATATCACTTGCCAACACTTGGTTGTCCGATTTAATATTGCGCGATTTGGATGGCGAAGATATTGGATTCCGTACCAAGATTTACGAGCAGGTTCATTTATCACATGTTCACAACTGGATACCTATCTATCAAAACAAGTATTTGTTGATGGGTAATACGCAAATCATGGTGATGAAAATATTCTGGGATTGGGCTATCTATTGGTCTATCCCATGTTTACTATTTACCAATAAAGCATTTACCGACCTTATGCTACTCAAGAAACTCTTTGCATCTGAGGATAGCATTGGTCGTCGATTTGAGAAATTAAATAAAGTAATGCAAGATATGTTTTTGGACTGGCGACATTTCGAACACGAAACATTTTCGAATCACTACATCGATCCATTGGATGTATCTTATCTTAAAAAATTTCAGCAAGGACTTGACTTCCAACATGGTCCTAACTTAGTAGCCCAAATAACTGAGAATATTGAAATACTTGAAAAAGTAGCAGCCGAAATATTCAGACTTGCAAGTAATCAAGCAAAAGGCACACCACTGGATATGCGTGTAGATCCTTATGCCATTTCGTTGGCCGATGATGCTGATATGACACTACATGAAAAAGGCATGGAGCGTGATGATGCTATTGCTGAAGATGTAGATCATATGTGGTTTTACAACAAGCAAGAAATATTTCAAACAGTATAAGTTTAAGTAAGCGGTATAATTCAGGTCTTGATACGTCAAGACCTTTTTTTATTGAAAAAAATCAAGTATTTAAATAAACCAGAAATCGATTGTACACATCCGACCACCCTTTCCATAATGGATCACTGCCTAATGAAAAATTATGCCATATTGTAATCAATGTACCATGTACATTTTTCACCTCATTGGTATAATGTACCAACTCTTCATAGGTTTGTTCTGTTGTCAATTTTTGTTCGAAAAAAGAATTACATTCCATAAAGCAAAATGGAAATAATCGCAACGAAGTGACAGTGTTCTTTTCTAAATCAAACCAAAAATAAGGATGCGAAGTAGATGCTCTAAATCCATTGATACTACCATATCCCATGGAGTAATCTTCCTTAATACCAAGCTTGATTAAATTTCGATAGGTTTCGGGCAATGTAAATCTTATGTAATGTTGACGACTCAATTTCGTGCCTGCAAGTTGATCCAATTCTTCTTGCAACAGATTGATATCATCATGACTTTGCCATGAAGGATGTATACCTATCGCATGTTTCGATGTAAGTTTTTCTATCAACGTTTTCATCAAGGGATGCTCTCTATCTATATTTTTATCCATGGTGCCTCCCCTACTCAATAAGAAAAAATAAATAGGATGTAAATTATACGTTTGATGAAGCGAATCCAAAAGTGCATAAGTATCATATGGATCATTCTCTTTTTTTCGAAGGACTCGAATTCTTTTAGTCACCAAATCCATTGCACCTTTTTGAATATCATTTACGACACCACCTAACGTACGCACCCATCCTTTTCCCAGATAGCTGTAGGCAATATCAATATCATACGTAGGTATAAATGCAAAAGACTTATCCTGAAAAACCAAAGAAGGTTGTAGATGTATTATTTGTTGTTTGAATTCTTTCAACCACAAATCCACCAAGGGAATTTTCAAAAAATCATATTCATAGGCTAAGCTATGTGTATGCGGAAATCGTATAAATTCATCGGGCTCGTATGGAAGATATTCCTCGTATCGAGTGATGAGATAAAACACAGCAGAGAATAAATCAAACGGAATTGCCTTGTCGGAACATTGAAAAAAAATTGGCAACTTATTCCAATACGAAATGGTGATTTCTTTTTCTACTATATCTACTTCATCGAGCAATCCCATCGAATCGAAATGCAAGTCACATTGCAAGGTACGATGAGAATAATTGATTCGGAAAAAGTCTGATTGTTGAAATTCCTGTTCATCATGTGTCAATACATAGCCGATACCTAATACCTCTTCAAATACATAATCCAATACATAGTTCAATCGACTAGATGCAAACGTACTGTATAGAATCACACTGCTCAATAAATATTTTTTTTAGTTACAATCCATGCATCCTACAAAATGAATATACTAATGCTTTGATCGCTCCGCAAATAGCTGCTTAAACGATTTATGAAATTCCAATCCATCCCGTCGCTTACCCCACGAGCCTTTAAACAATGTATTCACTACTTTGGTTTTAATTCCGGCGCCTGCTATATCCATCAGTCCTCGATGTGTTACCGCTAGTTTCCACATTTTCCAAGCGGTTTTCTCCGACAACTCCACATCATTTTTCTTTACAGCAAGTGTACGATTGTAGTGCAACATGCCATGTATATTTATTTTCAATGGACATACTTCGGTACAATTACCACATAAGGTAGAGGCATAACTCAAATGCTTAAACTCTTCAAAATCTTTTAAGTGTGGTGTGATTACCGAGCCAATAGGTCCACTGTAGGTAGCACCATAGGTATGACCACCAATGTTTTTATACACCGGACAAGCATTCAAGCACGAACCACATCGTATGCAATACATACTCTCACGTACATTAGGATCCTTGAGCAAGTTCGTACGACCATTGTCAAGTAGGATGACATACATCTCCTCAGGTCCATCTACTTCTTTGCTTTTTTTAGCACCAGTAAAGATTGAATTATACACAGTTACATTTTGCCCTGTACCATAGGTAGCAAGCAAGGGCCAAAACAAATTTAAATCCTCAATCGAAGGAATCATTTTTTCAATTCCTACAATCGCCACATGTACCTTAGGGAAGGCAGTTGTAAGTCGGCCATTGCCTTCATTCTCTGTTACACATACACCACCTACATCGGCCAATAAAAAGTTGCCACCTGTTACACCTACACCTGCACTCGTATACATAGCTCGTAGATTTTTACGTGCTATCAAGGTTAATTCGCTGGGAGTAAGGTTGGCTTCCACACCCAATTTCTCGTGAAACAATTTGGCTACATCCTCCTTGCTTTTATGCATGGCAGGTGTTACGATATGATAAGGCGGCTCACCATCCAATTGTTGTATATATTCACCCAAATCAGTTTCTACACTTTCGATCTGATGCTTTTCGAGAAAATCATTCAAATGAATTTCCTCCGTCACCATACTCTTACTTTTCACCACTTGCGTAGCATTGTGTTTCTTACATATTTCTAATACAGCTTCATTGGCTTCCTTGGCATCTTGCGCCCATATCACTTTGCCTCCATTGGCTGTGAAGTTTTTTTCAAACTCTACCAAGTATTTATCCAAATTTTCGATGGTACGCCATTTGATATTTTTAGCCTTTTCGCGTGCATGACTCAAATCCGAAAACTGTTGCTTCCCCTTCACCACCACTTCATTGTATTTGCCAATATTAAACGATAACTTTCGCTTATGCTCGGCATCCATGGCTTTCACCTCGCTTTTGTTTAAAAATGTTGATTTAAGATTATGACTCATCGACTGGTATTTGACTACAAAAATAAGCCATAGAACATGAAAAAGAGAGAATAAATTCAACCCAACTTACGCAATAGGCTTTGACTAAGGAAAAGAATAGTGCGTTAGTTGGGGTTACCCCGATTTAGTATTTGTTATCAGATTTTGCAAAAAGCTGATTTACAAATAATTAATCGTTTCAGTGTTTCTAATGCTGATTCTGGGTTCAAGCCTTCTCTCTATGCCATGTTGAATGCATCAATAAAGATAGAGGAGTTCAGCTATCCCGCTCTATGTTGCCACTTCGTGCTATCCGTTGCGCACGGCGCTTCCAACTATCACGACTAGTTTTCGGCGGCATGTTCATTGTGAATCGGATCAATTGTTTACCGAAATTTACACCCATGTAAATACTCGAGAAATTCAAAAAATCAAGAGTCCATTTGATGATTTGTAAGCTTATAATATTTATTTTTGTTTAGCTATTAACAATTTATTATAGGCTCTTTGCTCCTTATAGTGTTCATGCATTGGGAGAAAAGTAGCTCCTATAAGTAAGTTAGGTGCAATGTCGCCAAAACCTCAAGAATAGAAAATATTGAACGAAATTTGATATGAAATCAACCGAAGTTTATAAAGAAATAAACAACATAATTTTTCCAAATTTGAAATCTAATGGTTTTAAAAAGACCAAAAGCGGAATGCTTGGGTATTATAAACAACTAAAAGAACATTATTTAGTATTCTGGTTTCAATGTTCACGAGACGGATTTGACGAATTTGCTGGTTCAAAATTTATTGTAGAAATACAGATAAGCAGTTCAAACGAAATTGGAACAGCTTCAATAGTTAGACAAAGAATTCCATATTTTTTGACAAAAACAGATTTTGCAGAAATTGCGAAAACAGAAAACCAAATTAAAGACAAATTACAAAAACCACCGAAGACATATTTTATTTTTAGTTTGACAGAAGACATTCAAAATTGGAATAAGAAAAAATTTGATAAGACAAATAATTCTTACGACAAATCGAGTGACATTTGGTTTTTATATTATGACAAAACAGACATTGAAAAGTGGTTAGCGATAATTGAACCAATGATAAACAAAATAATTTACGACTATGAACAAACAGAATACTAACAAACACTGCACCTAACATTGGTAACTGATGCACAACTCCATTTTCAAAAACATAAAATTCCTATTATCCTTTATGGAAGATGACTGAAGAGAGTAAAATAATAATTCAGTTAGTGATGTAAGAATCTATACAACCATAAAAAATGGCAGAACTGATAATGAAATAACTTCACATTTCTTCTCACTTCGAATGGTTTTATCTATCTTCGATTGGCGCAGTCGATTGAGTTTATTCACAGACTGTCGTTGTGCGTCACTTTATAAAAAACTGCATAGAAAGAAAATAGTGATAAAAATTTAATTAAATTGAAACCAGAAGAACTACAAAATATTATTGACAAATTTGACGAAAACGACCTAAAACAAAAAAGTGTTTTTGGCATCTTTCAATATGGAGGGGGCTCTGAAGAGAGTTTTATAAAAGCGAATAAAGAAGGACTTGAACTTTTTGCATTACAATTATTAAAAGCTTCAAATGAAGTAGATTTAATTCTTGCTGACAAAGAAAAAAATAATATTCTTCTTGACTATACTGAAAATTGGATTCACCAAGACAGTCAAACTTTTTTACAATATATTGAACCTACAACCGAAAAACAAATAAACTATCCAAACGAAGAGAACAAGACAACATTCGCTGACAAAATTATGCCATACGGCTGTGGACTTATTTTAATTATTCTTGCAATTTCTACCTTTGTTGGGCTTGGAACTATAATTAAATGGATTTCAAATTAATAACTTATGGCTACTCAAATTTGTCCAAATTGTAATAAAGATAGTTTTACTTGTTACATATTAGAAGAAGATGATAAATTTACAACTTGGCTATGTCATTCTTGTTCATTTAAAGCATTTGAAGACGAAAGTTTAGAAAGAATTTGCCTAAACTGTAAGACAAAAACTGAAATACAATTTAATGTACTAGACAAAAAATATTGGTGGTGTAACAATTGTATGAAGTACGAATTAATAAAAGAAAAATAAAAGCGAACTCACAACATCCGTTTTGCGATATTGAGGCTGATGCACAAAATTTGAACATTGGAATTCTATTGATCTTTTGTACTAAATTGAACATTTCCAACATCGCAAAGCCGAGAACCGTTAGGTACGACTGCTAAACCTAACTTACATAATTTAATTATATTACCAAATTTTGGTACATTTGTAAAAAGTATAAATATGGGACGCAATACATCAATCTCATTAGGCGATCATTTTGAAGACTTTATAGAACATACCATAAATGACGGCCGATTTAATAATGCTAGCGAAGTGATTCGTGCTGGACTTCGCCTTCTGGAAGATGAAGAAAACAAAATACTAGCATTACGAAAAGCAATAGATAAAGGCTTGAAAAGTGGTCGAGCAATCGATTTTAATCCTAAAACGCATCTTGAATTTCTAAAAGCAAAGAAAAAATCAAATGGTTAAATACTATTTTTCCAATGAAGCCGTCGAAGATTTATCTGAAATATGGAACTACACTTTTAGTACTTGGTCTGAAAAGCAAGCAGACACTTATTATAAATTAATTTTGAATTCATGCAATGAACTGGCACGAAATCCGAGCATAGGGAAAGAGTATGAAATTGTAACAAAAGGCATATTGGGATTTAGAGCTGGTGAACATATTATATTTTATCATGTCATTTCTCAGAATGAAATTGAAGTCGCAAGAATCCTACATAGCATGATGGACTTAAAGAGTAAAATTTAAACCGAACCTAACAGCGCAGAAAAGAAATGCCGGGCTGAGTCTAAGGGCTGAACAATTTAATCATCTAAGATCTGCGAATAAATGTTTTACTTTTTCTCTATCTTTGTCTGGCACAGCTTCTGCGGTCAGAACGTTGGCGGAAAGGCAAGAACCGATACGATATCTAATGTAGATTTGATGAATTTAAAAAATAAGTTGGATGAATATCTGATAAATGGGTTAGACAGGAATAATATCTTGATATACAAAATTGATATTCAGAAGGATGAATGCTCTAGATATGTATTCACTATAAGATTTCAAATTCCGATTCCAAAACCTTTTCCATTATCAAGAACTATTCTCTTTGATGTAACGAATGAGAAATATAAAAGGAAAGATATTGTAACAAACATATACATCTTCATCGCGAATATCATAATGTCAATAATAGTAAGTTGTGATATTTTATGCAATTTAGATGAAATACAATCTGAATTTAGGATAATACAAATAATAGCAATATTATTAACTCCATTGGTTATGACAATATTTCCTTACTTGATAATTAGAAAATATATGTCTAGAATAACTCTCGGATACGAAGATAAAGAAATGATAAATGATCATCCCTACCGCCAACAGCAGTAACTGATACACAACTACTATTTAAAAATCAAGAATATCCTATTATCGTATATGGAAGATGACAGAATAGAGAAAAATAAAAATTCAATTAGTGATGCGAGTATGTATAGAACATAAAAAATGGCAGAACTGATATTGAAAAAACTTCACATTTCTTCTCACTTCGAATGGTTTTATCTATCTTCGATTGACGCAGTCGACTGAGTTTTTTCACAGACTGCCTTTAGTAGCTAGTATAAGTGTCATCACAGCATAAATCAGACAATCATTTAAATGATAAACGGACTAACAAGTATTCAAGCAGCAGAAAAAATAAAACTTGAAGGTTACAATGAATTAGCATCTGCTAAACCAAAGAACATACTAAGCATTGCGTTGGAGGTAATAAAAGAACCTATGTTTCTTTTATTAATAAGTTGTGGAATTCTTTACATGATTCTGGGAGATTACAAGGAAGGCATCATTTTACTATCAGCGATCTTCATCATCATCTTCATTACCTTTTATCAATATCAAAAAACAGAAAAAGCCTTAGAGGCACTCAAAAAACTTTCTTCGCCTCGGGCATTGGTTATTCGTGATGGAAAAGAAATAAGAATACCTGGCAGAGAAGTGGTAACAGATGACATTATTATAATAAACGAAGGCGACCGCATACCCGCTGACGCTGTTCTACTTGACAGCTTGAACATATCCGTTGATGAATCATTGCTTACGGGCGAATCAGTTCCAGTGGTAAAAAATGTTCAGTTAGATGAAGCGAATACCCAAGTAATGCTTTTCAGCGGCACACTTGTGGTTCAGGGAAAAGGAATAGCGAAGGTTTTAAGCACTGGAACTAAAACACAATTTGGCAAAATAGGAATATCGTTGCAAAGCATTGAACAGGATGAAACCCGATTGCAAAAGGAAATGAAAGTTCTTATTCGTAATCTCTTTATTGCCGGTGCTATTATCAGCATAGGTGTTGTGGCGGCATTTTATTTTACACGAGGAAATTTAATACAATCAGTGCTCAATGGACTAGCAGCTGCCATGGCCATTTTACCTGAAGAATTTCCAGTAGTGCTTACTGTATTTCTTGCGTTGGGAGCATGGCGTTTATCCAAGAAAAATGTATTGACCCGAAAGCCATCAGCTATTGAAACGCTGGGTTCTGCGACTGTTTTGTGCAGCGATAAAACAGGCACGATTACACTAAACAAAATGGAAGTAGTTGCTTTGTGTGACGACAATAAAATCTATCATAAAAGTGACTTCAAAGATAATAAAGAACTTCTTCAGGATTTAATTACGTCTGCATTTCGTGCCTCGCAAAATGATTCAATTGACCCTATGGAAAAAGCTATTGTAAATGCATATCGAGAAATAGTAACAGAAAAAAATCAATCAGAAAAATTAATAAAGGAGTATCCATTAAGCAAACAACTCTTTGCCATGACAAGAGTGTTGGAGGGCGCATCTCATGAATCCTTTTCTGTATTTAGTAAAGGGGCGCCAGAAGCCATTTTTGCTTTATGCAAAATGAACGAGCAGGAAATTGCACCGCAAATTGCTTCTGTAAATCAAATGGCAGAAAAAGGCTATCGGGTTATTGCCGTTGCAATAACATCATGGAATCAGCAAACATTACCAGAAACTCAATACGATTTTGATTTTAAATTTCTCGGACTCATCGGCTTTGAAGACCCTATACGACCCGAAGTTCCTCAAGCTATCAAGGAATGTAATGAAGCAGGAATAAAAGTAATTATGATTACCGGAGATTTCCCCGCAACTGCAACCAGTATCGCCTCACAAATCGGGCTTCAATCTGCTGAAAATGTATTAACGGGAAATGATTTAAAAAAATTGAATGATGCGCAACTACAGGAAAAAATTAAAACAGTGAATGTTTTTGCACGAATTATTCCTGAGCAAAAACTCCAAATCATAAAAGCATTAAAAGCAAATGGTGAAATCGTAGCCATGACGGGAGATGGCGTAAATGATGCACCTGCATTAAAAGCTGCTGACATTGGAGTGGCTATGGGTGGTAAAGGTACCGATGTAGCAAGAGAGGCATCTTCCTTGGTTTTGCTTGATGACAACTTCGCTTCCATTGTTTCAGCTATTCGCTCAGGAAGAAAAATATACGATAACCTGCAAAAAGCAATGTCATATATTCTTGCTATTCATATACCGATAATTGGACTTGCGCTATTGCCTGCGTTTTTCACTTCGCTACCATTACTATTAATGCCATTGCACATTGTTTTTATGGAACTAATTATTGATCCTGTTTGCTCTGTTGCTTTTGAATCGGAACAAGAAGAAAAAGGAATAATGCAACGTCCACCTCGAAACCCCAATGAATTATTTTTTGGTTGGCACAAAATGGTATTCAGTTTAATTCAAGGATTATTGCTATTGATAATGGTACTAGTCGTTTATTTTTTATCCATTCACGAAGGACATAACGAGCGTGAAGTTAGAGCAATTGCCTTTTCCTCACTTATAATCGGTAATATATTCCTTATTCTTACATCACTTTCAAAAACCAGAAATTTCATTTCAATATTGATGGAAAAAAATATTGCAGTAATTCTTATTATTGCAATCGCATTGACGCTATTGTTTGTGATAATATCTGTTCCTGCACTACAACAAATTTTCAGTTTTCAATTTCCTGGGTACAACCATTTTATTTCTTCGATAACTGGTGCTGCTATCATTTTACTGATATTTGAATCATATAAATTTATCAAGACAAAATGGAGATAAATATGAGTTGCATCAGTTTTCTACTTTTATCAATAACAAATAAGCCATTACATAAAAATACATTTTCAATAGGCAAGATTTTGTGATCAGCAGACAGTTTTGTGGTAACCGTAAGTTCAGTTTTCGGCATCTGTATTTATGGTCAAAAACCCGCTCATATTAATTCTGAAAAGTCTTGGTTTGAAAAAAATAAATTTTTGAATTTCATTTCAATAAACAAATTATTTGTAGAAGTTAACTAGTTTTCATTAGAAGTTAACTAAGTGACTAAATTTTTTATTCCACTAAAATCTTTTTCACCATGAGTTGCTTACCTGCAATGATTTTAACGGTATAAATACCTTTTGCTAATTGCAACGGCACCTTTGTTTCATTTACAAAAGAACTAGTTGAAACCAATTGTCCTTGCAAGGTATAAATTTGATAAATAGCTTCCCCTTTGATGCCTTCTATCGTTAACAAATTGCGTACAGGATTTGGATATAAATTACAATCAAGTGATACAATATCCTTGATGGATGTAGGATTATACCAAACCTGACCTACATTATTCCCATATATATAACTAGCCAACTCGGGCATATCAATAAATGGATTTCGATTGAGCTGCCATGTATAAATATAATTGTTTCGATACATTTCAAAATCATCGCGTGGGTCTGAAAGATTCCAAGAAAGCAGGCTATCCAAATCTCCCAATTTATATGTAGTAGTATCATCAGGATTACCGCTTACAAGTGATAGACCATTGTAACGTACAGCCATATAAAATAATGCACGAGACACATCTCCTCTCCAGCTATTCATAGTTCCTACAGGGCCATTATAATCGGTACCGCCATAATCCTTGTTGTTACGGGTACTATTTTCGGGACCATCCTCTGCACGTAAATGATGTGCATCTGCATGACCAGCTAAAAGGTCATTGGCATTCGTTGGCAAATACACATTGATACCATCTGAGGTATCACTTGTACCATTTGAAAATCCACCTCTTGATTGTGGAAAGATATGTTCTCGATTCCATTTACCTGTTCCACTGCCTGTAGTTTGATAATCTAATTTAGCACGTGGTGTCTCAACATACATCAACCACACTTGATTCCCGTTTTTAGGATTATGATCAGCCTCTTTGAGTAAATCTGGCATATCACCATAGCAATGAGCATGTACCACATTGGAATCGGCAATAATATTTTGCAAAGCTTGTTTCAATGCAGCACCAGATAGCCCATTGATAGAATTATAATAACCGGCAGGCGCTGTACTTGTAACTACACCATAGGTTGGTTGCAATGGCGTACCCCATGGGTCAACGGTATAATCATTATCCACCACACGTATTTCTACATTGTCGTTCAATCGATTATAACCTGTAGGCAGGGGCGCAAATTTTATTTTCAACACTTCATCTCCTTCATTAAGTATATCGTCGACCAAGGTAATAGTTGTTGTAGTAGAATTGAGTCCAATAGGTATTGTCATATTGATTACACCTGTATAATCAGAAGTATTAAAACTTCCATTGGTTAAACTAAAAGAAAAATTCAACGTTGATACAACATTCGTTTGTGTGGTAAACGTAATGTGCATTGTATCACCCTCTCCACGATGGGCTGTATTAGCCCATATCTTTACTCCATTATATACAACTCCACTTCCATCATTCATGGCTCCTGGTGTTGGCAATTTCACTTCGTAGCTACCATCATTTTTACGTTGTATAGATTCCGTAGCTTGAGCATTATTTTCATTTTCATTCATTTGGACTTGCGGCAATACAATGCCAAGCAATGCCATAAGTGCAAGTGCATCAGGATCGCTTGTATCATATGCCAATGCATGCACCAAATTGGCGGTAGAAGCCAATGTACCATCTGGAAAATCAGCAACTGTTCCTTGATAAACAGCTATAGCATCTTCCCCATTTTGGATAATATTATCTGAAAAAATAATATCTGGTACTGGAGATACAAGATTATTACCTAGCGTTGCTATCCCGTTAGCATCGGTTACTAATCCATTCAAACTAAGTGTATAATAACTCATGTTGGCATTGCTGGCTGTGGGATTACCATTGAAAAAAACCAATACATGTCCATTTAATGAAGTGAATGGTATCAGCGTACGTAACTCTACAAATTCCATATTATCAATGCCAGGAGTATCCGAATCCAATTCATTGATAAAGATTTGTGCTTTAGATAGATTGCTGATGAAAACAAAAAATGTGAGCAGCAGCAAACTAGTTAGTTTATATATATTCATTGTGTATATTTATAAAAGGAAATAATTTTTATTGATTTTGTATAGTAAAGATAACCCTTTCATATAATGTAATAAAAAATAATATTTAAGAAATGATATTACCTTCACATTCAAATTTTACAAATACCTAAAAAAAAAATACAATGAAATCGATCAAACTATTTAGCATTCTCTTTTCAATGAGCCTTTTTTCATTTAGCTGTAACGAAACATCCGAATCAGAGAAAATCGCATCTGAAAATTTATCTGACAATAAACCTAAAACGGAAGTACCGCAACCAATTGACACACCTAAATCCAATGAAGCTGATATCCGTACATTTCTTCATTCTATCGAAGGAACCTATGGTTGGCAAACAACTTCTGATAGTATCTCATACGATTATTTTGAAGATGGTCGACTACATATACAAGGACCCGATGGCGAAGCCACTATGTGGACTGGCACTTGGAAATTGGCAGGCGACCAATTAACAATGGTTTGCAAAGACATTCAAAAAGATGAAACTGTAACTGTAAAAATCGATGGTGAAAAATTGGTCTTAGGAGATAAAGTCTATACAAGATATAAACCTAATTAATCATTTCAAGTATTTACCAATAATAGGAAATGAAGCAAATTCCTTTTTCTCTACTTTGAGTATATAGATTGTATATGAAGCAAATAAGAATGTACTTAATGCAATCTTCATCCATAAATTGGGCAAGTATTGATTACTGACCATTGATATGATTGTAAGCGTAGTAATGACTAAAATGAAAATTGCTATTTTTCTTACATCATACGGTACTGGAAAATATTTTTGCCCCATAAAATAACTGATAAGCATCATTGCCAAATAACATATAAAAGTGGCCCAAGCACTTCCAACATATCCATACTTAGGTATCCAAAGAATATTTAATAAGATGGTAATTACAGCTCCGAAAATTGTAATCCATGCACCATACCAATTTTTATTAGTCAATTTATACCAAATGGAAAGATTGTAGTAAATTCCTAAAAACACACTCCCCATCGCTAATATTGGTACTATCTGAATTCCTTCACCATATTCTTTATACTTTAATGTCATTATCTCTTTAAATACATCGAGGTATAATCCTACTAATAAAAACATAAATGAACATGCAACTACAAACATATTCATTACGCGTGCATAGGTTTCGGGTGCATTTTTATTTTTCGATTGATTAAAAAAGAATGGCTCAGCAGCCATGCGAAACATTTGAATGAATATTGTAATCAATACAGCTAATCGATAATTGGCTGCGAACACACCTAGTTGTCTTTTGGCCTCTGCTACTGGCAAATCGGTCACATGTTGAAAAACCAATCGACTCAACATATCATTGATCATACCCCCTAACCCCACAATAATAAGTGGATACGAATATTTCATTACTTCTTTCCAAAGATCTTTGTCAAATTCAAATTTAAATCCTTTGAATTCTCCTAACAACAATAAAAAGGTAAGAATACTTCCTACAATATTTCCTATTAGATAATACCCAATTCCTATAGATGAATTGTAACCCAAGAGCAATATGCTTGATGGATTTTTAGCAGCTATGTTGGGACAAAAACCTATAAACCAAATCACAACAATCACATTGATAATAATACCCAATAATTTTATAAACGCATACTTTCGTGGTCGTTCTTCTTGTCTTAATTTGGCAAATGGCAATGCAGAAAGTGTATCAAAAAAAACAATGGCAGCCATCCATGTTATAAATTCTGGATGCTCTTCCATAGCAGTGAATTCAATCAATGGACCTCTGCAAACAATCATGATCGCAGTTAATAATATAGTTGAGAAAATAATAGAAACACTCAGCGTATTAAACAAGGTTTGATGTGGCTTGTTTTGTATAAACCTAAAATAGCTCGTTTCAACACCATATGTAAATAAAATATTGAGAAAAGGAAAGATTGCATATATCTGCGTAAGGTCTGCTGTGCTAACAGCCTGATATAAAAATATAAGAGAGAAATTTAAGATATATCCAATGAACCGGGTTGCGATACTTGGCACTCCATACCACAATGTTTGTCCTGCCAATTTTTTAATACTCAATCGTGCAATATTTTAGTATGGTAAAAATAATTCAAGCATATTATATTTAAGACTTTTTAACCAGAATACCGAAGTAATAACTAAATATTAGCCTATTCACCTTTACTTTTGTATACAATAAATAAACGAAAAAACATGAAAAAGCAATTTTTAACCTTAACAGCTTTACTTTCATTAAGCTTAACATCATTTGCACAAAATCCTCAAACTGGAACTACTGTCATCAATAAAGCTAGTCAGCCATGTGTATATGCCGATTACCAAATGCCAGGTTCTATAGTAGAGGGAGCATTGAAAAAGAAATTGACAGATGCAAAAATTGGCTCAGATAGCAAAGCAAGCGATGGATTCAGAGTATACAAAGGAGTCGTATTTCAACAAATCTCTAAAGACAAAATGGATTTGTATGTAAAAGTAGAAGAGAAAAAACCTATTTCAACTGTTTACATTTTAACTTCCAAAGGATATGATAATTTTATCAATAAAGAAACTGATTCAAACGTTATCAATAATAGCATGGCTTTTTTAACCAACTTTTTGAATGATGTGAATGCATTTAAATTAAATAAGGATATAGAAGCTCAACAAGATGTGATTGAAAGTGCTGAAAAGAAAAACAAAAGCATTGCTAAAGATGGTGAATCATTGTTGAAAGACAAATCAAAAATTGAATCTAAGATTTCAAAAACAAACATCGAAATTGGCTCGTTGAAATCAGATATGGATAATCAACAAAAGCAACTTGAAGCTGTAAAAGCTAAAACTGCTACTATCGACCAAATGGATGCATTGAAAAAAGAAGTAAGCAAACAAGAAGATGCAGCTCGCAAATCGATTAAAAAATACAACGATGCTTTAAAAGATGCAGAAGACTACAAGGCTGATTTGAAAAAGAATGAAGACGAAATTGCAAAGAATAAAAAAGAACAAGAAGATCAGATTGCTGAAGTTAAAAAACAAAAAGAAGCTTTAGAAGCTATCAAAGTAGAATTGTCTAAAATAATTATTAAATAATTACCTTATTTTATATTCTAATAAAAGAAATGGTGCGCCTGCGGCGCACCATTTCTTTTAGGTAACATATTTAGCTATTACGCTTTGCTCATTTCTGCAAAATACTTATGGAAATAAGGAATAGTTTCTATTCCCTTGTAATAATTCACAAGATCAAATTTTTCATTCGGTGAATGAATATTATCATTATCTAATCCAAAGCCCATCAAGACTGTTTTCAATCCCAATACTTTTTCAAACAACGCTATGATTGGGATACTACCACCACCTCGTGTTGGTATTGGTTTTTTATTAAAGGTGGTTTCTATAGCTTTTTCGGCTGCTTTGTAAGCGATAGAATCAGTAGGTGTTACAACTGGCTCACCTCCATGATGTTCAGTCACTTTGACTGTTACACTATTGGGTGCAATTTTGTTAAAGTGTGCTGTAAACAATTCTGCTATTTCATGTGAATTTTGATGTGGGACCAATCGCATTGAAATTTTTGCAAAGGCTTTCGATGGCAAAACAGTTTTGGCACCTTCGCCAATATAACCACCCCAAATACCATTTAATTCCAATGTGGGTCTTACACCTGTGCGCTCCAATGAAGTATACCCTTTTTCACCCCAATCTTCTTTAACGCCTAATTCTTCTTTATATTCATTTAAATCAAAAGGCGCAGAGTTTAATGCAGTTCGTTCTTCTGAAGTTAATTCAACTACTTTATCGTAAAAACCATCTACAGTGATATGATTGTTTTCATCATGCATACTCGCAATCATTTTACTTAAAATTGTAATCGGGTTAGCAACTGCACCACCATATACTCCACTATGCAAATCGCGATTTGGACCAGTAACTTCAACTTCCATATAAGCTAAACCTCGCAAACCAGTTTCGATACTAGGATGCTCCATACTTATCATAGATGTATCACTTACAAGTACGATATCGGCTTTTAAACGGTCTTTGTTTTCTTCTAAGAATTTACCTAAATTGGTACTACCAACTTCTTCTTCACCTTCAATTATAAATTTCACATTGCATGCTAATGTATTGGTCGCATTCATTACTTCGAGTGCTTTTACATGCATAAACATTTGACCTTTGTCATCGCAAGCGCCACGAGCATATATTTTACCATCAGTGATAACTGGTTCAAATGGTCCACTTGTCCATAAATCCAATGGATCGGGCGGTTGCACGTCGTAATGTCCATAAGTAAGCACAGTTGGCAATGATGGATCAATCATTTTTTCTCCATAGACTATTGGATGTCCTGCAGTCGTACATACTTCAGCTGTAGTACAACCTGCAGCAATAAGTGCATTTTTCACTGCTTCGGCACAACTCGCGGTATCTCCATTGTGGGCTGGCACAGCACTTACAGAAGGTATTTTAAGTAATTCAATTAATTCATTGAGAAATTTGTCTTTATGTTGATTTTGATAATCTGTCCAAGTTTGCATAATTGTATTATTTTTTAGAATTAAAAAAAGTTGTTTTTACGGAGTGTAAAATAACTAAATTAACTTCACATCTTTGCACCTGAATATGGAAATTTTAAAACCTTCATTGAACGACATTCCAGCCATCATTTCATTGGCAACTCATACTTGGCATACAACCTATTCTAGTATTATTTCGAAGGAACAAATTGAATACATGTTGCAACTATTTTACAATAAAGAATTAATTGCAACTCAATTTTCTGATCCTACTCATTTTTTTCTACTAGCGAAAGAAGAAAATCAACTACTTGGATATTCGCATTGCTATATCGAATATGATAAACTCAAATTGAGCAAACTGTATATTTCACCATTGGCACAAGGCAAGGGAATAGGCAAACAACTTCTCAACCGAATTGAAGCTGACATGAATGAATTAGATATTTCGACACTTATTTTGAATGTAAACCGAAACAATCCAGCGTTAAATTTTTATCAAAAAATGGGATTTGAAATTATTGAAACAGTTGATATCCCTTTAGATAAATTTTGGCTCAATGACTTTGTGATGCAGAAAACTATTTCTTAATAAAAATAATATTATCGGACTCTAATTTTGAATGTCTTAAATAAGCATCCAAATCCAACTCAGGTGTAAGCATCCCTTTACCATCAATTACATAGGAATGATAATGAAGTGATTTTAAAAGCTGAACTGCAGATTTATGCGATTCATTTCCACGTTCAGGAGCCAAATATTCCATAGCAAGAATGACAGAATGAGTAGAAAATAAATCAATAGCTCCACGTATTGCTTTATCCTCTGCGCCTTCTACATCCATTTTAATAAACTTAGGAAATACTCCATTGGATGTACAAAATGCATCAATGGTAATCGCATCTAACACTGTTAATGTAGGCTTATTATCTTGAAACCATTTCTCATCTTTGTATTGTAGTTGATTGGTTGAATTATATTCTGAATAGTAAACCGGAAATTCATAAAAATTAATTTTTTCAACGCAATCACTTATTGCCAAGTGCCGGATTTGAATGTTTTTTTTATTCAATGCATTTTCTTGCAAAACATTGTAATTAATTTTGGATGCCTCGAAAGAATACACCTTACCTGTTTTTACAAGACTCGACATGAATATAGAGAAAAAACCAAAATGTGCACCGATATCAAATACAATATCCTTGTCTTTTAAATTTTTAATTAAAAACTTACAAAGCCTTATTTCAGAATCGTGTGTTTTACCTCCCGACAAATAAATATCGGATGAGGCTGGAAGTAAAACTGAAAAATCATCACCCCAAAAAGTACGTATTTTTTTCATTACGCCATGAGGTGACTTAATCAAATGCCTTGTCAACATTAAATGCCAATATTTATGGGGCATTGAAATGAAACGCTTTAATCTGGTAGCGCTGGCAAATGATTCTACTTTTCTTAACTTAGTTTCCAATAGCTTTTATTATCTTTTTTCTATTTTAAATGATTGCAAAAAGTTGTTTTGCTCATTTTTTAAAATTACAAAATAAATTCCTTTTGACAAGTTATTTAAACCCAATTTCATTTCATGCTGACCTGCAATTAATTCCTTTTTTACTACCAATTGGCCATATATTGTTTTTAATTCAACAGAAGTAAAATCATTTGAACTCAAGCCTTGAATTGTAATTTCGTCATCCGCAGGAATAGGATAAATTGAAACAACTGACCTTTTAATTGCTTCACCCGTAGAGGTCACACAGCCATTATTAATCGAAAGTAATATTGAATTTGGAATAGCAGCTTGATTATTGGGATCTGTAATTTCAAGCTTAGTGGTATGAGAACCATTCGCAGCACCAAGTTCAAAAAGATATGTAAAAATCAAACTACAAGAATCAATTACACTCCCATTGGTATCACTTTGATAATATGAAAATGTGTAACACTGATCGCAATCACATACATATGCACTCCATCCGCTTGGCAAAGCACAAATATCTGTTCTTTTCCATTGGTACTTTTTAATGGCACCAGACGTGTTGTGTAATTTCAGCTTTAATTCAATATTTGCTTCAAAGCCAGAGTATGTTTTATCAGTATCACTCGAGTTGAAATAAAGATATGATTGACTTTGTACACCCAATGCAAAACTGATAAATAAAAGAAAAAGCAGACTTTTTCGCATTTAGAAATATAATTTACTAGGTAAATATAAGTAGAAATCGACAAAATGCCTCAAATCTATTATTTTTGAATAATGCATACACCCGAAGATTATATATATTCCATTGAAGATGTAACGCTACGCGAAACGGCTCTTTTTCTTCATTCGTTTATATTATCTTATGAAGGCTTTACTTGTAAATTAGCCTATAAGATACCCTTTTATTATCGAAATAAATGGGTATGCTATATCAATATTTATAAAAAACATTCAATAGAATTAGCTTTTATCAGAGGGAATGAGATGAAAAACGAGGCAGGCATGTTGGATAATCGAGGGCGAAAATTGGTCTATGGCATTATTATTAAATCAATAGACGATTTAAATGAATTACTTTTGGATGAGTGGATGCAAGATGCAATCGAAGTAGACGAAAGAAAGAAATAATTCTAATTTAAATCGATTAATTTTGCACTACTATAATAGTAGAAAAATGAAATTAACATATTACGGTCATGCATGCTTCAGTGTTGAAATCAATGGGAAAACATTACTTTTCGACCCCTTTATATCTGCAAATGAATTAGCCAAGCATATTCATGTTGTAGAAATAAAAGCTGACTATATTTTATTATCACATGGTCATGCCGATCATATAATGGATTGTGAATCCATTGCTTTGCGAAATGGCGCAAAAGTTATTTGCAGTTGGGAAATACATGAATGGCTGAATGCAAAAGGAGTTACTAATACGCATCCTATGAATACAGGGGGCAAATGGACATTTGATGAATTTACAGTTAAATGTACTGTAGCCCAACACAGCAGTAGCTTGCCTGATGGCAATTATGGTGGTAATCCTATGGGATTTATTATCTATGCCAATGGTGAGTCCTTTTACTATAGTGGTGATACAGCGCTTACACTTGACATGCAATTGATTCCACTTTGGGCCAACCTTAAATTTGCGGTACTTCCATTAGGTGACAATTTCACCATGGGAATTGAGGATGCTATTCGCGCGGCACAATTTACAAAAACGACCAACGTATTAGGTGTTCATTATGATACATTTGGATTTATTAAAATAGACCATATCGACGCGGTAGAAGCATTTAGAAAAGAAAACCTTGAACTTACTTTACTGGCTATTGGCGAACAAAAGGATTTTTAAATTATAAAATACCTTCATCTGCAAAACTAAAATAAGCATTTTCGGCTAGTATTACGTGATCCAATAAAGTCAATTCTAGTACTTTGCCACCTTCTTTTATTCGTTGTGTCAATACTTTGTCGGCTTCGCTTGGTGTCAAATTGCCGGATGGATGATTGTGTGCCAATACAATTCTCGAAGTTCCTGTAATCTCAAGAGCTTTTTTGAAAATAATACGCGGATCTACAACAGTTGAAGTCATACCCCCTTTACTGATAAGTTCTATGGACAATACTCTGTGTGCCTGATTGAGGTATACAACATAAAACTCTTCAGCTTGTTTGTCAAGAAAATAAGAGTTCAATAAATTAAAAATGTCTTTACTCGTATTGATTTTAGGTTTTTCGAGAGCCGAAGCCAATTGCCGTCGTTTTCCCAATTCAAGAGCTGTCAATATTGTAATCGCTTTCTTTTCTCCAATTCCTTTCACTTTACTGATATCTTTTAATGTAAGCTTTCCCAGTTCCAACAAATTGTCATTACCTAAGGAAAGAATTTCCTTAGCAATATCCAAAGCACTCTTCTGTTTTGAACCTGTATTGATTAAAATTGCCAATAATTCAGCATTCGTTAAGGCACTTGGGCCTTTTTGAATCATTTTTTCCCTAGGTCGCTCATCTAAAGTCCAGTTTTTTATACTTTTAAAATTTTCCATATTTACCAAATTCTAATTGGAAACTACCAAATACTCATTAAAAAGTGCAATTTACTCATTTGTCTTCAAAAAAAATAGCCTACCAATATACATTTGCATCAAGTAGGTTATTTATGTGATTTTTCAATCAGAGCCCATCGTCAAGATGGGCTTTTTTGTTTTTATTCCTTTTTTTGAGACTTTATCATTATAATTCATATTTAAAACTAGTTGATTATTTTAATAGCTTAAAAATCAGAAATTTCACTTGAAAGAAATTAATTTAAAATTTCAATTGAAACATTTAATTCACCAAATACTCATCTTAAACTACCAAATACTCATCTTAAACTACCAAATACTCATTTTGCCCAACAAAAATATATATTCACTTTATATTTGCACTCAGTAGGTTATTTATGTGACTTTTTCAATCACAGGCCCATCGCAAGATGGGCTTTTTTTATTTCGATATCTTGATTTATTACATACATTTAATTTATCGATATATATGTGTTTGAATACATATTTATCCAAATTCTCATAGATTATTACCAAATACTCATTTAAAACGACCGAATACTCATTTAACTATAAAAAGTTAGCTCAACAGCTATACATTTGTTCTCAGTAGGTTATTTATGTGATTTTTCAATCCGAAGCCCATCGTAAGATGGGCTTTTTTTTATACTATCCGAAACAAATCTTGAATAGATTCATAGGTATTGTTTAATTGAAATTGAATATTGTTCAAGTGTATCCATAGCGCTTTTTTAATTCCTTCTGCCTCTTGTGGAATCAGTATCAAATCATCGGATGTCATTTTGTACCAATAAGTGGTTTTAAAAACCATGGAATCTTCTAAATATAAATGGTAAGTAGTTAAAAGATGATGTTGAATAACCAATGATTGAACACCCGTTTCTTCTTTTACTTCTCTTACTGCACATTCTTCAATGGACTCTCCAGGATCTAATTTCCCTTTTGGCAAATCCCATTTTTTTCTACGATATATAAACAACACTTCATTCTTTGAATTAAAGACAAGTCCACCAGCTGCAGTAATAGAGCTGAGAGAAGATGAAATGATTGATAAATTAGTTTCAATATTTCCTTCTATAATGAAATGCTGAATATCTGATACCATCAGCTGATCTAAAATATAATTCAACTTCTGAGAATTCAACTCAAATACTATATAGGCATTTTTTAGTTGCAATTCATCGATCAATGTTCGATGATTCTCGATAAGATATATTCGTTTATCGTTAAAGTTGATTTTAATCATTGTTGCTTATTTGTATTTTATGGTTTCAAGGTGTAGGTTTGCGGACTATGAAGCGTGAATTAGCTGTTGCCGAAAAATTACTACAAATTAATGCAGTAAAATTAAATCCTCAAAATCCATTTACTTGGGCAAGTGGTTGGAAAAGTCCTATTTACTGTGATAATCGCACCATACTATCTTTTCCTCATGTAAGAGATTTCATAAAAAGTGAAATGACCAATGCTGTATTTACAGAATTTCCAGATGCAGAAGTAATAGCTGGTGTAGCTACTGCAGGTATACCACATGGTGCGCTTGTGGCCGATTTATTGAGTTTGCCATTTATATATGTTCGATCAAAACCAAAAGAGCATGGTATGGGTAACCAAATTGAAGGTGTGTTACAAAAAGGTCAGAAAGTAGTCGTGATAGAAGACTTAATAAGCACTGGCAAAAGCAGTATGGAAGCTGTTGTTGCTATTCAAGAAGCTGGCGGGGAAGTCATTGGACTCACAAGTGTATTTACCTATGGTTTTCCGTTGGCCGAAAAAGTATTTGGCGAAGCAGGCATCAAAACATTGAGTTTAAGTAATTACAATGCACTTCTCGAATTAGCAATGCAAAAAAATCTAATATCGGAAACAGAACTTGAATTATTAAAACAATGGAGAGAAAATCCATCGGCATGGGGTCGATAAATTAATGTATTGACTTTATCTGATTCAAGGTTTCAGCATCCAATGCATTACTATACAAAAGCTGAAAATCTTTATCTTTCTCTACATTAATATTTTGATCTGCTATTCTAAAATTACCATTCGTAAAATTCAATTTACACCCCCATTTTTTATCAGTATTGCCATTTTTATAATATTGAATATAGTAACTACTTTTTGACTGTTTAATATTATATCGATGCGTAACTCCAATCAATCGAAGTGTTTTTACAGTTTTCAAATGAGCTAATAAATAATTGGCTATCCCTTTTTTTACATTTGATTGAAAAACCGACACTTTAGACAACGAAGTGTAAAAAGAAGAATCTTTATAACTGTAATCTAACATACCCTCTCCATCATCGTTCCTATAACTTGTGTGCTCTATGACTGTGCTAGATTGATTCTCAATGGTTGTAGTAGAAATATCATTCGTATCAGCATATTTATCTTTACATGAGAAAATTATAACAACGAATACAATGAATGAAATATACTTAAGCATTTTATGATTTAATTGCATTTAATACAATCGCTTTCACATCGCTCATTTTCACACGCTCTTGATCCATGCTATCACGATAACGAATAGTCACTGTTCCATCTTCTTTAGTTTGATGATCGATCGTAACACAGAAAGGAGTTCCTAATGCATCCATTCGTCTGTAACGCTTACCAATTGCATCCTTTTCTTCGTAAAAGCAAAAGAAATCTTCACGATACTCATTCATCATTTCACGAGCAAGTTCTGCCAAGCCATCTTTTTTCATTAATGGAAAAATGGCTAATTTAATAGGTGCTAGTTTAGGTGGGAATTTCAAAACAACTCGGCTATCTTTTTTGTCTTCTGTGCTTAAATCTTCTACAGTGTATGCTTCACTCAATACCATTAAAATAGTACGATCCAATCCAATAGAGGTCTCAACTACATAAGGGATATAATTACCATAGGGTTTGCCCGTAGCTTCATCTATGTCATTGTCAAAATACATTTGTTTTTTCTTACTGTACTCTTGATGTTGACTCAAATCAAAATTAGTTCGTGAGTGTATGCCTTCTACTTCTTTGAATCCCATTGGAAAATCAAATTCAATATCACAAGCTGCATCGGCATAGTGCGCTAATTTCACATGATCATGGAAACGATACTTTGATGCTGAAATACCCAATGCCAAATGCCATTTCATACGAGCTTCTTTCCAGTATTCATACCATTCTTTTTGAGTCCCAGGTCTTACAAAAAATTGCATTTCCATTTGCTCAAATTCACGCATTCGGAAAATAAAACCACGAGCAACTATTTCATTTCTGAAGGCCTTCCCTATCTGTGCAATTCCAAATGGAATTTTCATACGGCCTGTTTTTTGTACATTTAAAAAATTTACAAAAATGCCTTGCGCCGTTTCTGGCCGTAAATAAATAGTATCACTATCTTCAGCCACTGAGCCCAATTGCGTACTGAACATTAAATTAAACTGACGAACATCTGTCCAATTGCATGTACCGCTTACAGCACATTTCATGTTGTTGTCAACAATCAATTGCTTCAAACCTACAAAATCATCAGCAGCTAATAAGGCATCCATTTTTACCAATAATTCATCTGCTAATTGTTTATTACTATCTGCCACCTGCTCACAAAATCCTTCAATTAAATGGTCAACACGATAACGTTTTTTACTATCTAGATTATCAATCATAGGATCACTGAAATTGTCCACATGACCACTAGCCTTCCAAATAGTAGGATGCATAAAGATTGCAGAGTCTATTCCAACAATATTTTCGTGCATGTACACCATGCTTTTCCACCATATATCCTTGATATTTTTCTTCAACTCTACGCCCCATTGTCCGTAATCGTATACTGCACTTAAACCATCATAAATATCACTTGAAGGAAAAATAAAACCATATTCTTTGCAATGAGAAATGATATCTGGTAAATTGTTTTGTTCTGTTGCCATAAGTGCGCAAATATACTTATTTCAAGTTTTATATTAACATTTCGACAATCCTAGAAATGATTTTTTATTCATACAAATGCATAACTTTGCATAGTAACACTAAAAACAACAAAAAGTCATGCAAGAATTAATCAACAAATTGATGAGTGAAGTAGGTTTAACTGCTGAACAAGCTCAAAAAACAACCACAACCGTAATGGATTTTGTCAAATCCAAATTACCATCTTCTCTTTCAGGTAATCTAGATGCTATGTTCTCTGGCGTTAAAGGTGAAGTAAAAGAAGAAAGTTATCAAGAAAAAGCAAGTGAGTTTGCAGATGCTACTAAAGAAAAACTAGAAGATTTTGCAGGTGATGCAAAAGAAAAATTAGAAGATATAGCTGGTGAAGCAAAAGAAAAATTATCTGAAGCTGCAGATAAAGCTGAGGAAATGGCTAAAGATGCTTTAGGCAAATTGAAAGGATTATTTGGCGGTGGAGATAAATAATTATTTCTACTCATAAAATTATGAAAAGCCACTTATTATGAGTGGCTTTTTTAATTCGTTTTTTTAACAACTCATTTGAGTGAATCTCTATTTACACCAAAAAAATAAAGTAAATTTGTTACGTATGAAAATGACAATCAAACTAATAATCACCTTGTCGCTTATTATTTGTTTCAAACTAAATATTCAAGCACAAGATTTTGAAAATTCTGCACCAGCACGATATCAAGTACACCAAACAGATATTAGCACTTTGACAGAACTTGAAATATTAGAGGACTCGTTGGTTTTCTTTGCAGATAGCATGTATAATTCTCCAGTAGCAGAAAATAGAATTGAGGGCAACGATCGATTTATTCAAGTAATGAAACGATTTTTGAGAGCCAACAATAGTTATAATTTCCCTTGCAAAAAATTATCGACCAAAATTACCTTATTAAGTTCACCAGACAATGCTTTCAAATTATACAATTGGGAGATCATGCAAGCCAATGATGCGGGACGATACTATGGTGTAATACAATTAGCCGATGGCAACATAGTACCTATGGTAGATATTTCTGACAAGGTATTGAGAGGTGGAGAAGACTCTGTGTTTACCGATACTCGATGGTATGGATGTTTATACTACAATATCATACCACAAGACATTGGTGGACAAAAAGTATATTTCTTATTAGGTTGGAATGGCAACTCAATCAATAGCGAACGAAAAGTAATTGAACCTTTTGGATTCAACTCACGTGGCAAAGCTATTTTCGGAGCACCTATGTTTAATATTATAGATCGTGGTAAACGTAAAAGTGCCAATCGATTTATGATTGAATATCAGAAAGGAGCGCGAGTATCTATGAACTTTGATAAAGAAACAGATATGATCATACTCGACCATTGCGAATCACAAATAGGAGATCCTGCCAAAAAATATACTTACATACCCGATGGCACTTACGATGGGCTTAAATGGGATGGTATGAAATGGAACATGTCTGAAAATGTAATTCAAATTCAAGATTTACAACAAGGTAATGCTCCAGCCGACAAACCAATAAAGTAAACCATCTCCCATTATTCTATTTTCAGTTCATTTCTTTCATTTACACTTCTCAATTATTCTAATCATTCATGCATTACGCTAGTATCGACAATATCTCCAAATCATTTGGAATCCGCAATCTTTTTTCAAACATCACATTTCATATATCCGAAGGAGACAAAATAGCCTTAATAGCTAGGAATGGATTTGGCAAATCAACCTTACTTAATATACTAACTGGGAAGGACCATCCTGACTCAGGAACAGTGTGGGTTCACAAAGACATCAAATTGGTCATGTTGCATCAAGAAAATGAATTTGAAGGTGAGAAATCAATTTGGGACAATATCCTTGGGATGAAAAATGAAATAGTCAATGTAGTCAAAGACTATGAAGAGTATATGGAAAGTGGATCTGAAGATCCCGATCAATTGCAAGAGTTATTGAATAAAATGGAAGAGCTCGATGCTTGGAATTTTGAAAACGAGTTACAACAAATACTATCGAAACTCAATATTCATAATCTAAATCAAAAAGTCAATACACTGAGTGGTGGTCAAAAAAAACGAGTTGCCCTTGCACAAGCGTTAATTGAAGCACAACTCTTTGCAGGCAAGTGTTTACTCATCATGGATGAGCCTACCAATCACCTGGATGTAAGTATGATAGAATGGCTTGAAGATTTTTTAAGTGCCCAAAAAGCCACTTTATTGATGGTAACCCATGATCGATATTTTCTAGATGCTGTCTGCAATGAAATTATCGAAATAGATCAAGAAAAAGTATTTATCCATAAAGGAAATTACGATTATTTTTTATCTCAAAAAGCGCATCGCATTGAAGTTGAATCAAGTGAATTATTAAAGGATAAAAATATTTTCAGAAAAGAATTGGAGTGGATGCGAAAGCAACCCAAAGCACGTACTACCAAATCTAAATCTCGACAAGATGCGTTTGTAGAAATTGAAGATAGAGTGAAACAAAAAAATGTAGACTCAGATGTACAACTACAAGTAAAAATGACTCGACTTGGTGGCAAAATTCTTGAAATGAAAAAAGTGTACAAAAGCTTTGGAGAAGATAAGCCTATCCTAAAAGGATTTGATTATACATTTAAACGAGGTGAACGTATTGGTATCGTTGGAAAAAATGGCGTAGGTAAAAGTACTTTTCTCCAAATTGCATTACAACAGCAACAACCCGATAGTGGCAAAATCAATCATGGCGATACCGTCATTTTTGGACACTTTTCGCAAGAAGGACTACAATACAAAGAAGATAAACGAGTTATTGAATTTGTGAAAGACACCGCTGAATTTTTCCCGTTGGCTGATGGTACAAAATTGAGTGCATCCAAATTCTTGGAGCGATTTGCATTTACATCCGAACAACAATATACATACCTGAGCAAATTGAGCGGAGGCGAAAAAAGAAGACTTCAATTATTGTCCATCCTATTTACAAATCCAAACTTCCTCGTATTAGATGAACCTACCAATGATTTAGATTTACAGACATTACAGATATTAGAAGAGTTTCTTCAAGACTATCAAGGTTGTATTTTATTAGTGAGCCACGATCGTTATTTTATGGACAAGCTAGTCGATCATTTATTTGTATTTGAAGGAGATGGAATCATCAATGATTTCCCTGGCAATTACACACAATATCGTATCAAAGAATTGGATAAAGCAAATAATATTAATAGTGGCAAACAATATACATCTCTTAGCGTAGAAGAACCTAAGCCAAAAGCTGAGTCAATACAACTATCCAACGAATCCAAAACAGAGAAACGCAAACTCAGTTACAACGAGAAAAGAGAATTTGAACAACTAGAAGCAGAAATGCCAAAATTAGAAGAAGAAAAAGCAAGCTTGGAATTGAAAATGTCCAATGCTTCCATTTCCTACGATGACCTTCAAGCAGCTTCAAACCGCATTGGTGAAATTATCGTCTTGTTGGAAGAAAAGGAATTGCGCTGGTTGGAACTCAGTGAACTTCAATAATCTTATTAATAATTTGAATGAAAAGGATATTTTTACTAAACCTACTAATAGTATTAACACAACTTGTCATAGCCCAAAAAGTTGATGTCTCAATATCAGCTGGTGGAGCTTACAATAAATCCGAAATACGTAAATATGGCGTGTACCAAAAAGAAACTCAAATGTTAGATGCATTCTATTCATATAATATTGGAATTCGAATTGCTGCACACATTTCGAAAAGAATTGATTTCAGAACGGGTGTATTTCTAAGCGAAAAAGGTTATCGTTATAATGAAAAATTGTATGATGGTGGAAGCCCATATAATAGTTTACAACCTTACCAATCTTCCCATACCTATTTTCTAAATTATGCTGAAATTCCCTTAATGTTTTCTTACAGATTTACTAAACATTTTTCAGTCAATGCAGGCACAAGCTTGAGTTTACTTTTAAACAGGGCGAATATTATCAGCACATCAAAGTTTGATGTTCCATTGCTTGGGGGATTTACATTTACTAAAAAGAGATTTACAATAGACCTAGCTTACTCACATGGCCAAATGCCATACTTGACAAAATACTATGAATACTTAAATGGCACTCGAGATTATTACGAATATTTTCACAAACAAATCTCTTTAAATTTAGGCTATTGCATCAACAAAAAAATAGATGGATGCTTGAGTTGTAAACAAAAAGGATTTTAATTTTCCACATTGCCCGATGCCATATTGCCTACTTGTCAATTTGTTTTAGCTTTGCTTTATGCAACAATATCAAGAATTATTACAACATATATTGGATCATGGTACGCAGAAAAGTGATCGAACAGGCACTGGCACTATCAGTCATTTTGGCTATCAAATGCGATTTAATTTAAAGGATGGCTTCCCTATGGTGACTACCAAAAAGTTGCATTTAAAATCTATCATTTACGAATTGCTATGGTTTATTAAAGGTGATACGAATGTCAAATACCTGCAAGAAAATGGTGTAAAAATATGGGATGAATGGGCGCGTGAAGATGGCGACCTTGGTCCTGTATATGGCAAGCAATGGAGAAGCTGGAAAGGTGCAAATGGAGAAACATTCGACCAACTAATGGACATTATAAATCAACTTAAAACAAATCCTGATAGTAGACGCATGATCATTAGCGCTTGGAACGTTAGCGAATTAAAAGACATGGCATTAATGCCTTGCCATTCATTGTTTCAGTTTTATGTCGCTGATGGAAAATTAAGTTGCCAATTATACCAACGAAGTGCCGATGTTTTTTTAGGTGTACCATTCAACATTGCTTCTTATGCCTTACTCACTATGATGATTGCTCAGGTTTGCGATTTAGCACTTGGCGATTTTGTACATACATTTGGCGATGTGCATATTTATAATAATCATCTGGATCAAGTCAAATTGCAACTGAGTCGTACACCTTATCCATTACCAACTATGAAAATCAATCCAGATAAAAAGAATATTGAAGATTTCGTATTTGAAGATTTTACCTTAGAAAACTACCAATGTCACCCACATATAAAAGGTGAAGTAGCTGTCTAATTTCTATTTGAAATGACGTACATTATTGCAATTTTATTTCTACTGTCAATTTTTTCAATTTATTATTTCAATTACACAAATCGCAAACGAAAAGAACGAATGAAAGAACGTAGGGATAGACTATTGAATAAAAAAAATTAGCACTAAAAAAAACGGCCTCTAATTTTTTGAATGATCAAACCCAATGAAAAGGCAGGTTCAGACAACTTGCCTACATACTTACTTCCTCGCTTAATATAATAGTGATGAAAAGCTGATTGGTATATTTTCCACTTGGCTACAAATTGTTTACGACCATTATTTTTTACTATTCTACCAGTGCTTTTGCATTGAAAATGATAAACTAAGCTATCCCCTATTCCAATAAAATGTCGACAACCTATTTGCCACATTTTCATACTAAAATCATCATCACTACTCATACCAGGGCTAAATTCCTCACTGAAACCTTTTATTCTTTCCCACGAAGATCGACTAACAACATTAGGCGGCCAAGTGCTTCCATTCCAATTTAGAAATGACATTGTAGCAACCTCTTGTTGCAATAAATCTTCTTTGAATGCTAGAATATCTTGTCCATAATTCTTAACAATCACACAAGGGTTATTAGTATCAGTAGGTTCAATCATAGTAGATGACAACATGAATAGTTCATCGCCCAATGATTGTATCATATCGTACAATGGCTTATCCCAATGATGCGTACAATACATATCATCGTTCATATACATGATATAATCTTTGGTACTTTTTTCAAAAGCTAAATTCATAGCTTTACAAATTCCTATATTCTCAGGAGAATGTGTATATACAATTCCCATTTCGTTTAACCACTCCAAGGTTCCATCACTTCCATCATTGACATGAACAATAATTTCATGCGTGAAGAAAGAATTTTTCTGAATACTCAGTATGCAACACTTCAAATAAGCTAAGCTATTCCATGAAGGAATTAAGATTGAAAACATGTAGACAATTTATAAAAGAGTACAAACCTAATAAATAAGCAATGAATACATTCAATCTTATCAATCAAAATTAGATTGATTTGATATCTACCTTGCAATAGCTTAAATTTTGAAAAATACCTTCCATTCTTTTTCCTTTAGAATTCGTATAGCCTTTAATCACTCTACTTAATCTTGGATAGGTTACTTCTTCACACAAATTATATTCATTGTTGGTGCACAGAATGCATCTACGCTGATGCATTCGTTCGGCGTTCATTTTCATAACAGCATGGGCAGTACTACCTGAGCCTGCAAAAAAATCTAGTATCAATGCATCCGAAGAACTCCCCAATTCAATAATATATTCAAGCAATCCAAGTGGTTTCACATTATTAAAACTTAAGTCCAATTCTTTTATTTCGTGATTACCTTGCACGGATGGTATATCAATAAAATTTCCAGCATTTTGAGTATCTGCAGCAACTTCCAATTGAGCTATTTTGTATTGACCCGATTTAGATTTAGTTGCTTTTAATTCTCCATTTAATAGTCGTTGAAGGGCTGTCTCTTTTCCATTTTCCCAAAAACCATTTTCACCTTTCGCATCCTGAGGTGTAATTACTATATCATCAACATGATTGGATTCCAATGACAAGACATTCAGTTTCTCATTGAAATAAAATGGATAATGTTGCTTGGGCCTATAGCGTTGTTGCCATTGCCCACCCGATTTTCTAAAGTCGCGCCATTTATGATTACCTGCATTATCATTCTTTAATTTACGAAGCTTTGCTTTCGATTTATCTTTGGCATAAATAAATACAAATTCAGTTTGCGTTATGACTGAACCATCTCTTACTTGTCCACCAGTACTTCTTTTTTTCCAAAGTAGATAATTGACAAAATTTTTCTCTCCAAACAATTGATCACACAACAATTTCAAATGCGCAAATTCATTCTCATCTATAGAAATAAACATGAAGGCAGTATCTGCCATTAATTCATAGGCAATCTTTAATCGAGCATACATGAAATTTAACCAAGTAGAATGTGCATATACATGATGTTCAGCTCTTCTCTTATCATGGTAATTAAATCCTTCCTGATCTTGCTTGAATCCTGTATTATACGGAGGATCTATATAGATCAAATCAACTGAGGACAAATAATTTTTTTTCAATGCTAACAACGAAGGCAAGTTATCTCCTTCAATTAATAAATGTGTAGGTTGTTCTGAATCGACTAGAATTGATTTGTCGGTATCTTCTATGATTTGCAGTTCTTTCTCATGACATTGCAATTCGAACTCATCTTGTTCCATCTCCCATAATAACCCAAAACGAGTGAAATTATTCATGTTATTTTCTTCAGAATGTATGTTTGCCATGGAGGTTTGATATCATTATTTACTTTCTTTTACCAACTGATTGGCGACCATTAAAATTTCTTGTACAGACAATTTATTCATGCAATTAAAATGCTTTTTAGGACATTTAGCATATCCTATTTTACTACATGGTCTGCATTTCACTTTTTTATTTTCAATGATAAAACTTTGTGGCGCAATGTTCGATTTTAAATTGTTGTAACCATAATAAGGAAACATCCCAAACTCAGGAACAGTATTACCCCAAATAGATATAATCGGCTTTTTGAAAGCAGCCGCTATATGCATCAATCCTGTATCATGTGTAATTACAAATCGAGAACGACTTACGATATGTGCACTTTCATTCAATGAAAATTTTCCACATGCATTGTAAATTTTCACTTCATCCATTTTACGTATTTCATCAGCCATGGCTGCATCCTCTTGACCACCTAATAGTACGATAGGAAATTGCAATTCTTTGCACAATGCCTGCCATTGACTGAGTGGCATTTTTTTTGTTTCATGTTGCCCACCTATTGAACAAGCCACAAAACCGAGCGAATGACTCATTGGCAAGTCATCTTTTTTAATCTCTTCATCTATTGGTACAAAAAAATCAAGTCCTTGACCATCATTTTTTACGCCTAGCTTTTTTACTGTTTCAAAGTATCGTTCAACAATACTAATATCAGGAAGAAGATTAATTTTCAATCTGGTTAAAATCCATTTTTTTACATTCAGTTTATTGAACGAATAAGATTCTACTCGACTATTGAAAGCTTGACGAAGCAACATTTTTACATACTTTGTACGCAGGTTATGATGCAGATCAATTACATAATCATACTTCTCTTTCAGCAATTCCATCATCAATGGTTGAATATCACTTTCGAGATAATGAATTTTATCTAAGTAAGGATTATGAGCTACAACATCTTTAAATTTTGCTTTTGTAAGATAATGCAGTTGAACATGGGGCAGCTGTTTTTTAATGCATCGTATTAGTGGGGTGGTCAACACAATGTCACCAATAGACGAAAAACGAATAATAAGAATTTTCATAGAATTGACCCCAAATTAAAAATCGAAAGTAATAAAAGGAAATTAATAATTCACTTTTACAGAGAAAGAACTTCCTTTTTGCCCCAATGGCATCTTAGCATTATCGCTTAATTTCAAAATCAAACCTTTGGATATATCAGCATTTGGCAAGGTGGTCATTACCTCAGCCATCACATATTTACCATTATCAGGATTTATTACTTTTATTATTTGTCCTATAGGTGCAAGATTAGTTGCTACATAAAATTTAGCTCCATTAGGTCCAGAAAAAAAATAAGATGCTCGTCCTATTTTGGAATTATTTAATGCAATTGTTTTAATTTCATTTCGTACAGTAGGGTCAAATTCTTTTGTCTCATCAACTTTAATATTTTCAATAGGCTTGTTAGATTCTTTTGTCTTTGCACTACTTGAAGTATTGGTTGCTGTTTTTGTTGATGTAGTCTTCGGTGTTTTAGAAGCTGTAGCAACTGGCTTATACGATGTTGTAGGCTTTGCAACAGGTTTTGAATTCGTTTTAGCTGGTTTAAATGAATTTTTAAAATCATTCCATACTACTTTAGCCTTGCTTTCTGGCTTTTGACCATACAAACGATTTGGATCATTTTTCACTACTTTTGGTGTAGCTGTTTCAATATGGTTCTTGTTGTTTTTTTCTTTTTTACTTTTGAAAGAAGAAACAAATTCACTCCATCCTTTCTTAAACTTTTGTTCCTTTTTCTTTGGTTCTTCTACTTTAGGATCTTTTACTATTGGCTCTTTTACTATTGGCTCTTTTATTTTAGGAGATTTATTTCCTAATGCAAGCGATGTACGATTATTATTCAATCTAGGTGTAGGCTTTGCAGGTATTGTTTTTGGATACACCTTTGTAGGCAAGGAAGATTTTTGAGTTGTAGACTTAGTAACTTCAATTGATGGCTCAATAGATTTCTTACTTTCTGTAGTTGTATTTTTAGCTACGCTAGATTTAGTTTTTTCAGATTGTTTGAAAATTCCCTTTATTTTAGCCCACATGTCTTTGCTATCATCTTGAATCGATTCCACTTCCTTTCTTACTGGTTGCGGAGCAGGCTTTGAATATACAGGTGGTCTTGGATATAATTTTCGAGTTGGTGGTGTAGGTTTACTTTTATTGACTGGCAAATTCGGATCAATATATCGAGGATTCAAGTGTTGTGCTACAATTGGAGTTGACTCATTCGTTTGATATATAGGCGATTTAATGGGCTTTGCCTCATTCACTTTATCTTTCTTAATCGATTCCGTATTCGATGTAGGTTCTGAAGAAATGGTAATATCAGATTCATTTTTAGTTTCTGACTCTTCTTCAATTGGCTCAATTATTTCTTGTTTTGATGTAGGTTTAACAGCAACTAAATTTTGATTAGAGGATGATGAATTGGATGAATATTTTAACCAACCTATAATTACCCTACTCCCTTCTCTTATTGTATTTGCATTGGAAGGATTCCATAGATTAAATGTTGATTCCGAAATTTGAAACATTTTCAATATGTCCGATTTCGAATCTCTTACTTCAAAATACACAGGTGCAAAACCACTGGCTGAAGATAACCCTGCCATTCTGAAAAAATTAGTTTCAGTTAACGGAATATCTATGAGTTGATCAGTTTTTAAATTTGTTTGATAGTTGACATTATTAAATTTTGCTAACACAGCGGGTTTTAATGAAAAGTCACGAGACAATTGAAACAATGTTTCGCCAGGTTTTACTTGATGAGTGATATAATTGATATTATCTCTTCGTTGGACAATATAATGGTCGCTAGCAATAGCATTTAAAACACAGCAAAATAAGGCTAAAAAAAGTAAATGGCTTTTCATGATTTTTGAAAGTAGGAATGCAAAATTCATGTATTTTATCAATAGGGCAAAATGTTTTTGCTTAATATCCTGTAATTATTTGGATAGTAATTATTAATTCTATTTCCTAAATTTTTAATCCACCCTAAAGGCATTTTATTATAAGTAACTAGGTGCCAGCCTTTTACACTTGATTCAATAACAATATCCTCTTTTTTTAAATATGCTAACGCTTGACTTGTAGATAATTCTATACGTTGCGGATAAATTACTTGATGATACATGGCCAATTCATGCTCAGGTATCACTTCATTTCGTATCAGCTTACCTAACATGACACCTTTTTTGATAATTTTAATTTTAGATAAGCACTTTTGAAGAATCATATTATGAGCATTATGAATAGCCATTAAAAGCCCATTTTGCTCAAGAATAATTTTTTGATTCAAATCTATAAAAGACAAGAGACTTCCATATTTCTTATGGTCTTGCACCTTTGGTTCAAAATCTTCACAAACAAATCCATCCTTTTTACGAAAACATGCCAGAAAAAACCCTTCGCCTTTTAAAAGATGTGGATAAAATCGATATCCATAGCCTTTTTTAATTTCACTTTCTGTTTCTACGATCCCCCATTCTTCATCCACAGGTAATCTACAAGATTCAACTTCAAATTCCTGTAGTATTTCATCTACAACTTGTTCGTTTTCTGCTTCGCTAAAAGAGCATGTCATATATACAAGAATTCCATTTTTCGCCAAACAATTATAACTATCGTGCAATATTCTTTTTTGACGCTGAGAACACAAGTTTACATTTTCTATAGTCCAATCATTTAAATAATCAGGAATTTTGCGAAACAAGCCTGAGCCCGAACAGGGTGCATCTATCACCAATAAATCTACCATATGATGCAATTCGCCAAATTGCTTTGGATCGCTGTTACTCACCCAAGTATTGAGCTTCCCCCATTTGCACATATTTTCATTTAATACACTTGCTCTATTTTGAATTACTTCATTTGAAATCAACAATGACTCGTCGTTCAAAAGCGAAGCTATTAATGTGCTTTTGCCTCCAGGAGCTGCACATAAATCAACAGCGACCAACTGTTTATCAAAATCCACTAAATGTCTTAATGCAAAATCAAGAAACATACTTGATGCTTCCTGCACGTAATAACATCCAGCATGCAACAATGGATCACCTGTAAAAGAGGGTCTTTCATTTAAATATTTCCCATCTACACACCAAGGTACATTTTCATTTTGGTCAAATTGATGTATACGTTTTGATGGATTTAATCGAATAGAAACAACCGGGTCGGTTAACTGCGATTGGGCAAAAGCTTCATTGTCAATCGTAACCCATTTTGGGAATGTATTGAATAGTTGTTTGGGTATTTTTGAACTCAATTAGGATGTTTTATACGAAGTTTGTATTTTGAAATCAATACAAGTACAAATATGCGATTTTTCTTGATAGGATTTATGGGTTCTGGCAAAAGTTTTTGGGGCAAGCGATTGGCTTCTTTTACTAAAATTCCATTCATTGATCTTGATTATTATATCGAATCTAAAGAGGATAAAAGTATTGACGCAATTTTCAAACTGAATGGTGAAGAATTTTTTCGAACAATAGAACGAACCTATTTAGAGGAAATATATGCCAATAATAAATCGTGTATAATAGCTACAGGAGGTGGCACCCCTTGTTTTAATAACACCATGGAATGGATGAAAAAAAATGGCATTACAATTTATTTACATTCCGATATTGATAATATAATAAAGCGGCTGCTAAAAAACCCACATAGAAGACCTTTATTGAACAATATGCCTTTAGATGAAATAAAACCATTTGTAGAAAAGTTATTATCCAAAAGAGAAAGTATATATAAAGAAAGTCAGTACTTAGTAGATGTGAATCAAATAGATGAGACTAAATTTGCTCAAATAATTTTAAATCATGTATAAACCTGCACTTATCTTCGGCTCTTTATTCGCTATGCTGTCAGTTGTTTTTGGTGCTTTTGGAGCTCATTATCTTAAAACAATTTTCACACCTGAGTTACTAAGCAGTTTCGAAACTGGAGTCAAGTACCAAATGTATCATAGTTTGGCATTGTTATTTACAGGTATCATTTCAATGAATATTCATCAAAAAGCCAAACTCATTACGATCTTATTCACTACAGGAATCATTTTATTTTCAGGCTCAATATATGCTCTTTGTATTTTAAAAAGCAATCTTCAAATAGGACTTGGTGGCTTGGGTATATTGACGCCAATCGGTGGTTTGTTTTTTATAATGGGTTGGGGACTTCTTGCATTGAATATTGCAAAATCAAAATAAAGACTAAGCAATCATTGCTTTATACATTTCTTTTTTAATTTCTTCCATAGGCAAATTCATTTTCAATTTGCCATCAAAGGCGATGGATATTCTTCCTGTTTCCTCAGATAAAATTACGACTAAGACATCACTATGTTCAGTAGCTCCCACAGCAGATCTATGTCGCAAGCCCGTACCAGAAGGAAGTTCTGTACTATCACTAATAGGCAATACCACTCCAGCTGCTATTAATATATCTTTGTCTATCAATACAGCCCCGTCATGCAATGGACTACTTTTTTCAAAAATACTTTCAAGTAACTTAGCACTCACTACGCCATTAATTACTTTACCTGTATTTGTATCAAATTCAAATTTCTCAGATCGAGCAATTGCCAATATCGCACCCATTTTTTTATCTTGCAAATATTTTAAAGCATGGCTTATTTCCTCAATCACATCTTCTTCCACAATATATTTATTTAAAGAATTTGACTGAAACAAACGGCTAATAAAACCATTTTTTCCAAGTGGAGATCGTCTACCCAAGGTTATTAAAAATTTTCTGATTTCTGGCTGAAATACTACGATAAGTCCTATCAAACCTATACTCACCATTCGATCTAGTATCTCACTCATCAATGGCATTTTAAGCCTATTTACAATAACCCATAATATATAAATGGCCAAGCCGCCTATAAAAATATTAAACGCTATACTTCCTCTGAGAGCTCTATAGAGTTGAACAACTAAAAGCACTACTAATAAGATATCTATAATCTCAATAAAGCTTAAGTTTTGGAAATAGTGTAAAAAATTATCGCCCATGGGTCACAAATATAGTATTTTTAACCCGACAATAGAATATGACAGAAGTAATCAAAATTGAAACGTTATACAAACAGTATAATCTAGGCACACAAATCATACCTGTCCTCAAAGGGCTTGACTTGTCAATTTTTAAAAATGAATATGTAGCCTTAATGGGACCATCAGGTTCGGGCAAATCAACATTGATGAATATAATAGGATGCTTGGATACGCCTACCTCAGGTACATACATTCTCAATGGCAAAAATGTTAGCCAAATGAATGACAACGAATTGGCTGAAGTAAGAAATAAAGAAATAGGATTTGTTTTTCAACAATTCAATCTATTACCTCGACTAACAGCACTTGAAAATGTTGCTTTACCTTTGGTATATGCTGGTATCGCAAAAAAAGAAAGAGAAGAAAAAGCAAAATTTGTTTTAGAACAAGTTAATCTGGCTGATCGTTCTCACCACAAGCCTAACGAACTTTCTGGAGGACAATGCCAACGAGTAGCCATAGCAAGAGCGTTGATTAATAATCCATCTATCATCTTAGCTGATGAGCCCACTGGAAATCTTGATTCAAAAACTTCAGTAGAAATCATGACCATTTTTAATAAAATTCAAAGCAATGGAAATACTGTTGTTCTTGTGACCCATGAAGAGGAAATAGCCAATTTTGCTAATCGAGTAATACGACTTAAGGATGGTTTAATTGAAAAAGATATTCGTAACAAAGTTGTCAACTAGTCTATTATTGTTTTACAAGTTTTTTGACAAAAGATTCACTCGTGTTCAAATCAACTATTTTTATAAAATAATTCGAAGCACTTAGAGTAGATAATTCATTCAATTGTATATTATTTCTTCCTTTTACAACATTAACATTCTTGTTATAAACAACTCTTCCAGAAATATCTGACAATTGGATTGACAACGCTGTTTCTTCTGCCGATAAATAGTCTATATTTAATAGTGAATTAAAAGGACATGGATAAAAATTTACAACTTCTTCAATATTAGATTTCTTTCTTGTAGTTACAGTATTCGAAATCAACTCTTTTCCATCAATATCAATCATTTTAATTCTATAATAAATAACAACATTTTCTTCTATTGACTGTATATCATCTATTATGCGATAATCTGTTCTTGCTGAGGTATTGATTGAAGAATTAATTTTTGATACAGCATTAAAATCAACTCCGTTTAAGCTGCGTTCGATACTAAATTCTTTGGTGTTAAACTCATCAACTGTAAACCAATTTACATTGCATTGATTTGGATCTAGAATTATAGCACTAATTGCTGCGAATTCTCTTGAAGGCAATGCTGTATTTTGATCTGCAGTATGTAAATAGAATTTACTAAACCCTGTTACTGAGAATGAAGCTTCCCAATAATTTCCATTCCATGTTAAGTTTGGCGTTATGAGTGTTTCAACTCCAACTCCCAATACACCACCACTCACTTTTGTTATTCTTACATTTCCAATATTAGGATCAGAATTATTACCTGAAAGTGGCATATTGACATATGAATTATTGTTTAAATTATAATCATCAAATTCAGCTTGTGTAAAATACAAAGTCAATTGAGCAGGACCATTATTTGTTGGTGTAATTTCATACCATCTTTTTGCAAATGGCCTACCTAATAGTATTTGAGTTGTAGGCTCTATAAATACTTGTGCATTCGTTATTCCTAAGCTATTACCTCCCAATGAATCATTGATTACCAACAATTGACTACAATTACTATCAGTGTAAGTCAAATGTGTTCCATCAGTTTGAATATTAGATGATGTAGATGTTGATGCTGAAATAGACGTACTTAAATTATTTACCACTACTTGAATAATGGCTGAGTTTGAACAGTTCCCATCACTTATAGTTACTATATAATTGGTTGTACTATCTGGGACTACAATTTGAGTAGAATTCAAAACACCATTATTCCAACTATAAGTCAAACCACCTGTTGCTTCAAGTTGAGATGAATTTCCTTTACAAATAATCTGAGGTGTAGCTGAAACATTCAATAATGGCAATAGATTTACATTTACAGTTAACGAGCTAGTTGAACTACATCCATTTGCATTTGTTCCAGTTACAGTATAAATAGTATTAACACTTGGACTTACTTGTGTTCCATTTAAATATTGATTTCCATTTTCGCTCCAATTGATACTTGTTGCTCCTGACGCTGAAAGTACAATTGATTCTCCAACACAAATGGTATCATTCAAAATTGTATTTAATATTGGGTTGGTTTTATTTACACCAACGATTACACTCGATGTAGCTGCACATCCATTACTTCCTGTGACTGTTACAGTATATGTTGTAGCGGCTGTTGCACTTGTTGTTGGCTGTGCACTAGTTGTATTGTTTAATGCGGTTGCTGGACTCCATGCATAGGCATTGCCTGCTAATGCGGTTGTGCCGATTGTTGCATTGGGTGTCGTGCAAGTCAAACTTACATTCGATCCTGCATTCGCTGTTGGGTTGGTTTTGTTTACACCAACGATTACACTCGATGTAGCTGTACATCCATTACTTCCTGTGACCGTGACTGTATAGGTGGTAGCGGTTGTTGCACTAGTTGTTGGTTGTGCAATGCTTACGTTATCCAATGCTGTTGCTGGACTCCATGCATAGGTATTGCCCGCTACTGCTGTTGTGCCGATTGTTGCATTGGGTGTCGTGCAAGTCAAACTTACATTCACTCCTGCATTCGCTGTTGGGTTGGTTTTGTTTACACCAACGATTACACTCGATGTAGCTGTACATCCATTACTTCCTGTTACCGTAACGGTATATGTAGTTGCAGTTGTTGCACTGCTTGTTGGTTGTGCACTAGTTGTATTGTCCAATGCGGTTGCTGGACTCCATGCATAGGTATTGCCTGCTACTGCTGCTGTACCGATTGTTGCATTGGGTGTCGTGCAAGTCAAACTTACATTCGATCCTGCATTCGCTGTTGGGTTTGTTTTGTTCACACCAACGATTACACTCGATGTAGCTGTACATCCATTGCTTCCTGTTACAGTTACGGTATAGGTGGTTGCAGTTGTTGCACTTGTTGTTGGTTGAGCAATAGTTGTATTGTTTAATGCGGTTGCTGGACTCCATGCATAGGTATTGCCTGCTACTGCTGTTGTGCCGATTGTTGCATTGGGTGTCGTGCAAGTCAAACTTACATTTGCTCCTGCATTCGCTGTTGGGTTGGTTTTGTTAACTC
>CANHGW010000008.1 GCA_947460175.1 Bacteroidota bacterium
GTCTCAGTGCCCGTGTGGCTGATCATGCTCTCACATCAGCTACTGATCGTCGGCTTGGTAGGCCGTTACCCTACCAACTACCTAATCAGCCGCACGCCCATCTCAAAGTGCCGGAGCTTTAATCGTCTTCAGATGCCATCTGACGATACTATGGGGTATTAATCTCTCTTTCGAGAGGCTATTCCCCGCTTCAAGGAAGGTTGCGTACGTGTTCCGCACCCGTTTGCCGGTCGCCGCCAGAGTATTGCTACCCCGCGCTGCCCCACGACTTGCATGTGTTAAGCCTGCCGCTAGCGTTCATCCTGAGCCAGGATCAAACTCTCCATTGTAAATGAGTTGTTGATTCTGACTAATTTCTTCAAAGAAATTAGCGATCTAATTTTTATTTTCGCTAAGAATTACCTGTTTAAAAACTTACGTTTTTATTTTCTGTTGTTTCCGTCTTTCAAAGATCTTGTTTAAATTTTGTTTCCGTTATTTCTAGCGGAGTGCAAAGGTACGAGTTAATTTTAAACTTCCAAATTTTTCTTTCTTTTTTTTCAGATTTCTTTCGAATTCTTTTTTAAAAGTTTTTCGCTTTTTTGATATTCATACCACCTATTTAAAGAGCTGTTTTTATTGGGAGTGCAAAGGTAAGAGATTCTTTTTAATTTCCAAATTTTAGTTGACTTTTTTAAAAGTTTTTTTTCAAAATCTTTTTTCAAAAATCAATTCATTTTCGCATCTAATAACTTCGTTTTTAAGAACTGTTTCCCTGTTTGGGAGTGCAAAGGTAATCAAGTATACTTAGCTTCCAAATTTATTTAATTATTATTTTAATATTATTAAAAAATTATGTCCTGTCATTTTCTATAAGCCTTTATTTATAGGCGTTACAGCTATTTGTAAATAATATGTAATTTTAAATACTTTATTGATGTACCCATTCTATTGGAATTGAATAATTGTCAATGAATTGCTATTAAAATAAAATAAATCAGACATTGCTTAGCTTAACTATATAGCGTAAACTCAATGCCTACTTTAGTTTAGCTAACTATCTGTCATTTATGCATACTTTTTATCAATCTAAGTTGTATTGAATTATCAATTAATATAAATGATGATGATAAATGATATTACATTGTAGCAAGTATGATTATCTATCTAACATTCGTTAATTTAAAGAATCCTGTACACTAGTATTTCGCCAATAAAGTTTCAATTTGTTTTTTAAATTCATTAAAATCCCAAGAGGGGAATGATTCAAAGCATTGTGAATCAAATTGAGCTATTATAGATTCTATGTTTATATTATGTTGGCATGACTTTAAAAACCATTTTTTATTGCTTAAATATTCTACTAAATATTCTTGCTCTGTTTGACCTGGTGTTGAAACTAATGCTGCATGCTTATTGAGTTTTACCAAATCCATAAGGGTAGAATAACCTGATCGACATATAATTATACCTGATTCCAATATAACTTGTTCTAATTCTGTAGCTTTTAAATGATCTATCACATCTATATATGGGTTTACTGATCTATAGTCTGTATTTGAAGGCTTTCCTCTAATAATAAGAGATTTTAATTTTAATGGAATTAATTGCTTTGTAAGTTTATCTTCTAATATTGAACGTTGTGGCTCGGGGCCTGATAATAATACCAATATCTTGTATTTAGTATCAACTTGCTCGTTTGAACTTGCCCTGAATCTCGAAATATTTCCTATGTATTCTACATTATTGTAGCCATTACATTCAGACAATTCACCAGCTAATGGATTTTGATTATAATCAGGAACCCAACAAATATCATATTTATTGATAAATCGAGTATTAATTTTTTTTACAAACCATTGCAAAATGCTTGATTGAGGCACTTTTATTTGTAATTGATGGGTAATAAAGACAGATGGTATTTTAGTAGAATATAGACCGTATCTATTATCTGATATAATTACATCAATATTGTATTTTTCAATTATTGAATCCAACCAATTATGTTCTGATTGAATTGCTGCTAGAATTTTGGGCAATTGCTTTAATATGACCCAAGGTAATTGCCATTTTTTCAATGAATAGCTAATTTCATACCCCTTTAGATATATATATTGTAATTCAGGAAATTCTTTTTGAATCAGAGCATTTGTATTGTTGTTTCCAGCAACAATTACCTCACATCCCTTTATTATAAGCTCTCTGATAATGGGAATACAACGAGTAGCATGACCCAATCCCCAGTCAAGTGGTGCAATTAATATTTTTTTCGATTTGCTCACTGAAATGCCAAATTACGTATATTTACAAAATATCTGATTAATATTTTCATGATCAAAAAAACTTTACTGATATGTTCGCTACTTTTTGTAGTTACCTTATTACTCTCATCGTGTGTTACACAAAAGAAAGGGTGTGGATGTGGCAATAATTTAAATTATTACAAACCTCGTAAATTCAATAAATAATGTCTCGTAAACAGAATAAAGATATTATGTATAGTTTTAATGGAACCTATTGTTCCGAGAATGATATGATGTCTTTATCACTTTTTTTTGAAAACTTAACCTTAAAATTTGCTCAATGCGAAGTATCAGAGCTCATTGATTTAAATAATTATAAGATAAAACGAGATACACAAAAAATTAAATCTCTTTTGAAAGGCAGGCAAGATAAACCGTTCATGTTTATTAATTGTTTAAATTAAGTAAGCCCTACTCCATTCTATCAGTTTCATTAAAAGTACATTTGTAGCATGATATTTTCATCATCACTTATTGAGAATGCTGTAAATGAATTTGCACGATTACCTGGAATTGGTAAAAAGACTGCATTAAGACTCGTCTTGCATTTATTAAAACAAGATAAAAATGTAGTAACCCAATTTAGCCAAGTAATTCAAAAAATGCGAGATGAAATTCAATTCTGCAACAAATGTCACAATGTATCAGATCATATAATATGTAAAATATGTAGTGACTTTACAAGAAAAAAAACTCAATTATGTGTTGTTGAATCTATTAGAGACGTAATGGCCGTCGAAGCTACTCAACAGTTTAATGGCTTATATCATGTATTGGGTGGAATTATTTCTCCTCTCGATGGGATAGGACCTGATTCTCTTACCATTTCTTCTTTAATTAAAAGAGTAGAAGAAGATCAAATAGATGAAATCATCATGGCTTTGAGTCCAACATTAGAAGGTGATACAACTACTTACTATATTACTAAAAAAATATCGCATACACCTGTTTCTATTACTACATTATCAAGAGGCGTTGCTTTTGGCGGCGAACTTGAATATGCAGATGAACTTACATTGGCTAGATCTATTCAAAATAGACTACCAATTGAAAAAATCGTGCATGGCACGAATTAATTATTTCTTTTTTTTATTGTTCGCAACTACATTTGTAATTCTATGAAAGTTACAGAGCACATAAAACAAGCAAAAGGAAAGACCTTATTCTCATTTGAAATTCTACCGCCAGTAAAAGGAAAAAGTATAGATTCTATATTTAAAGTACTCGATCCATTGATGGAATACAAACCTTCATTTATTAATGTTACCTATCATCGATCTGAGCAATTTTTCAAACGAAAAACCGATGGTACATTTGACATGGTTGATATTCGTAAAAGACCAGGTACAGTTGGCATTTGTGCTGCTTTAATGAATCACTATAAAGTAGATGCAGTTCCTCATTTAATTTGCGGAGGATTTTCGAAAGATGAAACCGAAAATGCGTTGATTGATTTAAATTTTCTTGGAATTGATAATGTATTGGCATTAAGAGGCGATCCACCTAAAAATGAAAAATATTTCCAGCCAGATATGAATGGGCACCACTATGCTATTGATTTAGTGCAACAAATTGAGAAACTGAATAGAGGAATTTACATTGAAGATGAAATTGCCGATGGTGTAAATACAGACTTTTGCATAGGCGTAGCTGGCTATCCAGAAAAACATTATGAAAGCCCTAATCCTGATTTAGATTTGATGTTTCTGAAAAACAAAATTGATGCAGGTGCAGATTATGTTACAACACAAATGTTTTTTGATAATGAAAAGTACCATCGTTTTGTTGCAAAATGCCGTGAAAGTAGTATTAACGTTCCTATTATTCCGGGTTTAAAACCGATTACGAGTAAAAAACAATTATCAGGCATCCCTTCTATTTTCCATGTAGATATACCCAATGATTTGGCGATGGAAATGATGAAATGTAAAAATGAAAAAGATGCAGAAAAGGTAGGTGAAGAGTGGCTTTTGCATCAAACTCGTGATTTAATCAAATCGGGTGCACCTGTTATTCATTTCTATACATTAGGAAAACCTCATGTAATAGATAATGTGATGAAACAGATTTTATAAACCCTATTATTTTATCTAAGTAATCCTTGTACTTTGATGATGTTTGTATCTTTAGGGTCTAATTGATAGGCCTTCGTCCAAGCTTCTTTTGCTTTTACATAGTCTTGTGAATTAAAGCAAAAGCCTCCTAGGTCATACCAATACTTTGCATTCTCTGGATTAATTTCAACAGCTTTCAACAAGTATGCTTTTCCTTCTACCCATTTTTGCTGGCCTCCTAGATTATACCCTTTTGAATAATAAGTGTTGGCTAATAAATCATAATACACTTTTTTATTAGGATGACTTGGATATATTTTAAAAGCCATGTCCCAACAGTTTTTTGCACTATCAAATTGCTCTATTTTAGCATAGGCTAATCCAAGATTCATATAGCCATTTACAAAGCCAGGATGTAATTTAAGCGCTTTCTTACCATACTGAATTGACTTTTCTAAAAGTTCTTTCTCTTTGGGTTTATTCTTAGGCCATTCTGACAAATCAATATAACGAGAGGCCGCATTCCCATTTAGCGATGTACTTTCAGGCATTATTTCAACATCAGTCAATGCTAGGGTAATATCATTCTCCCATGCTTTATTTCTTGAAATAGTTTTAACTGAGTATAGAATCAAAATTGGTAATAAAATAAAAATAGCCAGTTGCTTGTTTTTCAATTTTTCAGCTAACCAATATAACCCAAAACCTAAAACCATACAATAACCTAATGATGAGTGGAATACCAATCGTTCGCCCATGGTAGCACCTACATTGAATATCAAATTGGTTACTAATAAAATAGTCAACATATAAAATGCAATCGCAAATGCGATCCAATGTTTCTTGTATAAAGCAAATATACCACCAACTACAAATCCTATTAAAGCTAATATACTCAACCATACCAAAGGATCACTAAAGTCTTTGTAAGGAATACTATTATACCCATAATCAGAACTCAAGGGATGAGGAACTACTATAGTAATTAGATACTTTAAGAAAATATATAATTTAGTAGCTAATTGTTGTGTTTCTGTAGCTAACAAATAAGGATTATTAAGCAGTTCTTTGTCTTGCAAATTAGATTTCCCGATAACTATTCCTGAACGAATACCATAATAGATTCCAAACATTACTACCATGCCAATCATTATGGAAACAAATTGAGGTCCAAATTTATTTGCTTTTTTATCTACAGGAAACAAATAAAGTGAAAGTGGAACTAAAATCAATAAGGTGGCTCCATATTCTTTGGATAACAAAGCGCAGAAAAATGAGATACAAGTAAAGACTACATACTTTAATTGTCTTTTTGCATCGTATTGATGTGCTAAATACAGCGTAAGCATCATAAATAAAAATGAAAATATCTCATCTCTACTTTTTACATTGGCTACTACTTCTGTGTGAATAGGATGCGCTAAGAATAACAATGAAATAATAAAAGCAAGTAACTTATTATCTTTAAAAACAACTGTGCTTAAAAATAAAAACAACATGCAACAAGCAAAGCCATAAAAAAGCATATTGTCAAAATGTCGAAGCATGAAGCCTTTGGATCTAAAATCTTTATCATTGTATATACCATCACCATTGACATCTTCATTCAAATCTTGTTTACCATTTTTATTAAAATCCCAACAATCTGCTTCGAATTTAGCATCTTCTCTCGTGCCAATAAATTCTTGTTCAATTGCAAAACTTGCGACCGACAAAGGTCTATAACGACCACCAGAAAGCTGAGCAGTCGTATTCATTTGTTTGTAAAAACTATCAAATAAATCTTTGCTAAAAATTCCTGACATACCCCCAAAGCCTTGCAATACATATTCGTTTTTGCAAATGACAATATCATCGTCAAGTGCAAACTGATGTTTTATTGTATTGGCATATAACAATACACTCATTACTAAAATCACTATATAAGGTATAAATCCTTTGGTCAATTTATCTAACCAACTTTGTGCCTGAGGTTCAGCATGTATATTAGTTGTAGGAATGTTTGCTTCCTGTACATTCGACAATTCGGACTTTTTAATTTTATTCAACTTTTTCTTAGACATATGTATACTGATTGAAATAGATGGGTAAAAATAGTAAACACACGTTACTTTTCAATATAAAATTAAAGTTCTAAATACTTATATGCATCAGATAATATATAAAAGCTACCAGTAACCAGTATCAAATCATTTTGATTTGCTTTGTTTAGTGCTAGTTCTAATGCAGTTTCAATATTGATACAAGCCTCCCCTATTAAATGTCCTGCCGAACCTATCGCTTCTAATTCTTGATAAGGCATCGCTCTTGGTATTTGAGCCTGTGTATAATAATAGTAGGCCTCTTTGGGAAATAATTTGATTGCTTTAGCTACTTCTTTGTCTTTAACAAATCCAGTTATTATATATAGTTGATTGAAATTCATTGAATCTATCTGTCGAAATAATTCTGTTAATCCTGCTTCATTGTGAGATACATCTAAGATTATCATTGGCGATTCTCGAATTATTTCAAACCTTCCTCTTATCCCAGTATTTTTTTTCACTTCTGCTAAGCCAGCTAGTATATGCTTCTCTTCAATGTGCCAGTTATGGCTTCGTAATATATCTATTGTAGTTAATACTGTTTTACAATTTTTATATTGATAAGCTCCAGTAAGGTCCAATATGATATCAGATGCATGCATTGAAGATTTATTTAACAATGTCATATGCATTTTTCCATCTTTCAATTTACTATTGACCATTTCATATATAGCATCTGCATAAAATAATTGGCTTTTGTGTTTAATAGCATTTCCAAAAAATATATTTTGCAATTCGAGTTGACTCTCCCCGATAACACAAGGGACATGATCTTTTATAATACCAGCTTTTTGAATGGCTATTTCTTGTAATGTTTGACCTAGTAAGCTCATATGATCGTAGCTAATATTTGTAATAACCGAAATCTCAGGTATCAGAATATTTGTACTATCTAATAACCCTCCTAGCCCTACTTCTATGATAGCTATATCAACATCTTGTTTAGCAAAATAATCAAAAGCCATTGCAACTGTTATTTCAAAAAAAGAAGGTTTAATTTCTTCAATTATTGTTTTTTGATTTTCTATAAACTCAATTACCTCACTTTCAGTTATTTCTATGCCATTTATTTTTATTCTTTCTCTAAAATCTATTATGTGTGGACTTGTATATAATCCTGTTTTGTAACCAGCAGCTTGCAATATTGAAGCTAACATGTGACTTGTACTTCCTTTTCCATTAGTCCCTGCAATATGTATTGATTTAAATTTAGTTTGAGGATTACCCAGAGATTCACATAAGCGAATCGTATTATTTAAATCTGCTTTGTATGCTGCTTCGCCTATACGTGTAAACATAGGCAATTGGTCATACATATAATTTAATGTTTCTTGGTATGCTTGATTCATTTAGAGAAATTAGTATTACAAAGGTACAAAACAAACAAGCTTGTTTTATAACTGTATCCTTGAATTCAGTTTAGTTATATTTGCAACATGACATGGGTTATTCTGAGTATCTTTTTTATTGGCTATCTTTTTATCATCATTGAACATGGCATCAAACTTGACAAAGCTGCTACTGCACTTATTACTGGTGTGTTATGTTGGGTGGCTTATACATTTGTTGAAAAAAATCCTGAAACTGTCAATCATCAACTATACGAACAGATTTCAGAAATAGCTGGTATACTATTTTTCTTAATAGGAGCCATGACTATTGTGGAACTCATTGATTTGTACGATGGATTTCAAATCATTATAGACAAAATAAAAACAACTAACAAACGTACCCTTTTAATTATCATTTCAATACTCAGCTTTTTATTATCTGCTCTACTAGATAATTTGACAACATCAATTGTAATGACTTCGTTGGTGACAAAAATATTGTCGGATAAACAAGACAGAATGATAACAATAGGAATGATCATTATAGCCGCCAACACTGGTGGTGCGTGGAGTCCTATAGGTGATGTAACCACGACTATGTTATGGATTGGAAACCAAATTACAACGCAAAGTATAATACGAACAGTTACAATTCCAAGCGTAGTGGCAACAGTTATCCCATTACTTTTTCTAATTTTTAAATTAAAGGGATCATTTGTACCTATACAAATTGTCAAAAATAATTTAGTAACCGATTTTGAACGAAATGCAATTTTCTTTTCTGGGATTGGGTTACTGATTTTCGTACCAATATTTAAATTATTCACTCATCTACCTCCATTTATGGGTATGATGTTAGCAGTTGGAATTTTATGGCTTATCAGTGAAGTTTTACATAGAAAAAAAGGAAAAGCAACAATTCAAAACTCCATTTTCTCAGCATTAGAACGAATTGATATGCCTAGTATTTTATTCTTTTTTGGAATATTATTAGCTGTAGGATCGTTGCAAGCATCAGGAATGTTGTTATCAGCCGCTGATTTTTTATCTACAACAGTAAAGAATGACATTGCTGTTATCTCTAGCATTGGACTATTATCTGCTATTTTTGACAATGTTCCCTTGGTAGCAGCCGTTCAAGGGATGTATGATCTTAATCAATATCCAAGTGGAGATTTCTTTTGGAATTTCTTAGCTTTTTGTTCAGGTACTGGGGGAAGCATTTTAATCATTGGCTCTGCAGCTGGGGTTGCAGCTATGGGAATCGAAAATATTAGCTTCTTTTGGTATTTGCGAAATATATCATTAGCTGCATTATTAGGATATATAGCAGGAGCTGCTACTTGTGTGCTTCTTGGCTAGCTTGTAGCATTCTCATATTTTTTGCATCTTGCAAAAATTCTGATGCAAAAATAAAATCATTCAAATACTGATCCTTACTGAATATAATATCTTTATTACTTCCCTCCCATTGTTTCAAGCCTTTGTAAAGGTATATGATATGATCTCCACTTTCCATCACGGTATTCATATCATGGGTATTCATTACAGTTGTTATATTGAACTCTTTTGTAATTTCCAATATCAATCGATCGATTACTAAAGAAGTTTGAGGATCTAAGCCAGAATTGGGCTCATCACAAAAAAGATATTTTGGATTTAAAACAATTGCTCTCGCTAAAGCAACTCTTTTTTTCATACCACCGCTTAATTCGGCTGGAAATTTATGATTTGTATCTTTTAAGTTGACCCGATCAAGCACTTCATTGACTCTTTTTCTTTTTTGTGACATTGTTTGTTTGGTAAACATATCCAATGGAAACATTACATTTTGCTCAACATTCAAGCTATCAAATAAGGCAGACCCTTGAAATAACATACCAATTTGTGTACGCAATTCTTTACGATCATTTTGTGCCATATTTACAAAATCTACACCTTCGTATTTAATTTCACCTGCGTCTACGTCTACTAGTCCTACTATACATTTAATAAAAACTGTTTTTCCACTTCCACTTGAACCAATGATAAGATTTACTTTACCACTCTCCATTTTACAGGAAACATCATTTAAAACAACCTTATCTCCAAACGATTTTTTAATATTAATTACTTCAATCATCTCACTTATATTATTACAAATTTATGTTTTTTAATTCAATTCATATGTTGAACACAAAAAAAACCACTTCACGAAGAAGTGGTTTTATTAAAAAATCAATTTAAGACTAGCGAACTAAGGTAAAGTCGCCCATATAGGTTTCTACAGAATTTCCTCTGAATTTAACTTTTACAACATACTGATAAGTTCCCATATCAGCTTTTTTCCCTTTATATAATCCATCCCATCCATCATTCATTTTAGTAGAATGAAATACTTCTGCCCCCCATCTATCAAACAATGTAACATCAATACCTATAGCATCTATACCTAAGCGCACATTGAATAAGTCATTTTTACCATCGCCATTAGGTGAGAAAGCATTTGGAATGAATACATCCTTCACTACACCTGTCAATGTTGGCAATGGTGGTGGTGGTGGTGGTGGTGGTACATATTCAAAATTAGCAACTACCACTTCTTTATCTAAATAATTCAATGTTGCATTTTTATTATTGATTGGAGTGATAGTTGTAGTTGCATTGTTTTTACTCCAATTGATAAATTTATAGCTAGTAGAAGCATTCCCGAAAAGTGAATATGCTAATCGTCTATCCAATGTTAAAGTAGTAGGATAAGATGATATTGTATTGCCATTGACTGCTATTGTTCCAGTTCCTGGAGGATTTACATCAAATGTAACTTCCACAGAATCATAATTGAAATATTTGAAAAATGCAATAACAGAATCTTTCTTTTTATAATCAAATTGAACTAAATCAGTCGTCATATTAGGATTCATAATGTTTGTTGGTTCTTGCTTTTCCCAATGATCAAAAGCCCAATATTGCCCGCCTGTTGGGGTAGCTTTCAAAGTATAAATAGAATCACCTTCTATTAATCTTGACCAAACATATGGAGCTTTAATATCACCATCTAATGCAATGGTTCCTGATCCTGGAGGACTCACATTTAATTTTAACTCTTGTGGATTTAAATCAAGACAAGTATCAAGTTTTGAATTGATTACAGTACATCTTGCCTGAAGAAATGACCTTACCGAATCGACATTTGCCTGCCAATTAGCTAAAGATCCGCCCCATCTAACTGCTTGGCGTGTCATTTCTGGAGTAAGAATGTTCTCAATTGAATCTAAATGAGCTATGATATTTTTACACTCAAATGGTCCATTTAGCATTAACAGCCAATTATCTTTATATGCTTGACTAAATTCTGCATTATCTAATAAATTAGTCAACATATCTGTATGCTTAATTGTAGAATTATTTTGAAATAAATTCTCGGGTTCACATGGGTTATTATTTGCTGTAGTATTTGACAAACCAGTATAATTGGGTTGATCTAATAGACAGATTGCATCCATATCCCACATAGCATAACGCCATTTGATAGGGTTATTATTTCCTCTACCTCTCCACCACATAGTATTCCAATTCAACCAATCTTTATTTACCAAGTAAGAATTGATGATGAAATACTGACAAAAGCTATTGACATTTAAGTATTGTTTTACATGATTATAATTTGCAGGAACTGCCATATTATTAGATGTAATATATGTATATAAGTTATTCCAACCTGTATCACTTCCCATCCGAATATTCAATCCACCCCAATAAGATAAATGATCTACTTTACTTCTATCTTTCCCATAATAGTATTCAAAATAATCAGCATCAACTCGTTCTCTCATATCGTAAACACCCCAATACTGACCATTAATAAATACTAACACTGGATGCCATCGTCTGAAATCCATATCTAAATTATACTTCTCTCCCAATGTTTGTGCAAATACATCTCTAAGATGTGCTCCATTATCTGGACCGGGATTACCGGGTTGATTGTTCCAATAATTATCAGAACCAGCAGCTTTTAACATGATTCGGTCAAATTTATCACGGAATGATGTTCCAAATAATTTATGATAGAAGGCATCTTTATCGCCACTTTCATCCATAGCCTCAAAATCCATTCCTTTTTGAGGGTAAGCCCATGAATCATTTCCATGTCTACTTGCACGACCACCTTCCATTTCTAAAATTTGAGTTCCAGTATTCGTAAAATATTCAAACGAACTATAAATATTAGCTGAATTATTAAATAAGCTACCAGCTCCTTGATAAGTTCCGCAAAGGGAAACAATATCCATTGTAGAGCTTTCATTGATAAAATAAGTATTTGTTTCAATCATACTATTTAAAATAGATGTATTGTTGTGTATTGCAATGGCGCGAATGGCAGTAGTAGCTGCAACAGCAATAGGTCCAGTATACAAAGTAGAAGCAGCAGTAGGTGCGGCACCATTGATTGTATAACGGATTGTTACATTCGGATCAGGACAAGTCAATGTAATATTTTGAGTTCCTGCATAAAAACCTGCTGCTTGACTAAACACTACTTTAGGCGCATAGGATACATATGTTTGCTGTGCATTGTTTGTAGTATTAGGGGTAGGTACATTAAACAAGCCCCAATTTGGACTTGCATCAATTTCTCTTCCCCATGAATGGTTTCGTTGAGTAATTTTCAATTTAAATGAATCTACAACACTTCCAGCAGGATCCGACAAGATAACCCAATCGCCTATTGTTTGTCGTAATTTAAAATCGGGATGAATTTGTCCTGTACCAGCATGTACAACACCTCTTCCGCTAAAATAAACCATTTTACGTGCTGCAGGGTTCATTACCGTAACTGCAGGAATTTGCCATTTCATTAAATTAGATGGATCATCAGATAAATAATACCCTGTAAGATTAACACCTACAGCGCCTGCATTGTACAATTCCATCCAATCACTTCGCTGATTGTAAGCATCCAATACAGTAGTTATGTTTGAGCATGAATACTCATTAATCAATACTTGCGCATTCGATTTCACAAGTTGAACTACTAGAAATAAAACAAGAATAGAAATTTTTTTCATATTAAAAATTTGTGTCAAAACCTCTTGACTTTTTTGGTAAGACGATAAGATTGACGATAAAGTTAGAAACAAATGTCAATAGAAACAATTCATTGACCGAAAAATCCTTGAAACAATCAATTTTATCTGTAAATTGCATATTATTAAATTATTAAATTCTTATGAATCTATCTAAAAGAGCATTTTTTTCATTAATTGTGATATTAAGCACAATTCAAACCCGCGCTCAATTAACCACAACAAATCTACCTATTGTTATTATTACGTCTGTCAATCCAGTGGATTCGGTTCAAGCACAAGCGAGCCTCTCTATAGTGGATAATATATCAGGAACAAATAATATTACAGATCCCCCTACGTTCACTGGAATGATAGGAATTAATACAAGGGGAAATGCTTCTTATAATAAAAAGTCATATACAGTTGAAACTTGGAGTGCACCTACTGTAAGTCAAAATGTACCTATTTTGAGCATGCCAGCTGAGAATGATTGGGTATTGCTTGCCGCATATCCCGACCGTTCGTTACTTAGAAATTCAATTACAATGAATCTTCATGAGAAAATGGGACGTTATGCCCCACGAATGAAACATTGTGAAGTAGTGGTCAATGGTCAATACATGGGTATTTATTTATTTGGTGAAAAAATCAAACGAGATTCACTAAGACTTGATTTAGCAAAATTGACCAACCTTGATAATTTCGGAGAAAATATGACTGGGGGCTATATTCTAAAGGTGAATGAAGGAGTTGGGAATGGCTGGATTAGCATGATAGCACCACCTTATGCAACAACCCAACAAATAAAATTTAATATTGACTATCCAGACCTATCTGATATTACACCATCACAAAAAGCATACATACAGTCGTATATCGACAGCTTTGAAAATGCCATGAATGCTGCTAACTTTCAAGACACCACGCTTGGCTGGAGAAGATTTGGCGCTGTCAATGGATTTGCCGATTTTATGATTATGAATGAAGTAAGTAGAAACAATGAAGCCTATCGAAAAAACATGTATATGTTTAAAGATAAGTCTAAAAAACTACGCCCTGGTCCATTGTGGGCATTTGATATTGCATGGAATAACACACAATCTTGTGCAGGCAGTAAAGATACAGGCTGGACCTTCAACTTAGGTGGCACTTGTCCTCTTGAAAGTGATTTAGCCCCCTTTTGGTTTTCAAAATTGTTAACCGACACTTCATTTGTAAAAGATTTAAGATGCCTTTATACAGATTATCGAAAACCAGGGAATGTATTAGATACTGCTAAAATTTTCTTTAATATTGACTCAATCAATACACGATTAAATGCACAAGGAGCAGTAGCTCGAAATTTTACACAATGGCCTATATGGGGTGTTCCTATTGTAAATGAACCTACACCGATGGCTGCAAATTATGCAGAAGAAGTAGCTAACTTAAAGCAATTTATACGTAAAAGAATCATTTGGCTTGATTCAAAATGGATATTAAACACAGGTTGTCCTGCTCCATTGGCGGTAAGTGATATTGACCTTATAAATCTATTTGCGATTTATCCAAATCCAGTCAACGATATAGTAAATATTTCTTTTTCTGGAAAGTCTAAAAATGGTTACAATGTTTCCGTTTATTCAATTCAAGGTAGTAAAATATACTCAAGCTATAGTAAAGAAAGAAGTACATCTATAAATATTTCAACATTACCTAAAGGGATGTACTTACTCAATATTACAACAGATAAAGGTTCAATGACACGTAAAATAGTGAAAGAATAAATTTCGTTTCTCTTGATTACTCATGATAAAAATTTATTGATTCAAGGAAGTATCAGTCGCCCCATGGCGACTGATGTTATGTTTGATGCCAATGGAATTCAAAAACCTATACTCATTTATATCCATGGATTCAATGGTTTTAAAGATTGGGGTAACTTTGATTTAGTTGCAAAAGAATTTGCTCAAGCAGGTTATTTTTTCATTAAATCAAACTTATCACACAATGGCACTACCCCTTCTCATCCTAGTGATTTTGTAGATTTAGAGGCCTATGGTCAAAATAATTACTCTAAAGAGATTTATGATACCAATGCTATCATAGATTGGGTACTCAATATTGATAATGTTTACAAAAACGAATTTGATACTTCCAAAATAAGTTTATTGGGTCACAGTAGAGGTGGTGGAATAAGTTTTTTGACAGCCGCCCAAAATAAATCAGTCAAAGCCATTATAACTTGGGCTTCTATTGCAGAATGTAAAACGCCATGGGGTAATTGGTCTGATGAAAAACTTACTGAATGGAAAGAAAAAGGTGTACAATATTATTCTAATAAACGAACAAATCAGGAAATGCCCTTGCAATATCAGTTGTATGAAGATTACATCAATCATAAACAAGAACTCGATATTCAACAAGCTATATCAAATTTGCAAATTCCAATTTTACTTTGTCATGGCACAAATGATGAAGCTGTCCCGTATAAAAAAGCATTGCAATTGAAGGCATGGCAACCTTCTGCAACGCTTTTCACTCTTGAATCTGATCATGTATTTGGACGTAAGCATCCATGGGATTCAATTAGCTTGCCCGAAGCTACTCAACAAGCTATTTCCGAGAGTATTTCGTTTCTAAATTCAACTTTTTTGTAAGCATATCAATTCTCTATTTCATTTATCAGCTTTTTTAACGAAATTTGCTGACCAAAATTTTTAAAACACATCATGATTGAGATTAAAGTACCAACTGTAGGAGAAAGTATCAACGAAGTGACCCTTGTAAAATGGAATAAACCCGACGGATCGTGGGTAGAGCGCGACGAAGTACTATGCGAATTGGAAAGTGAAAAAGCAACATTCGAATTGAATGCAGAACAAGCTGGTATTCTTAAACATGTGGCCAAGGATGGCGATACTTTATTAATCGGCGATATGGCATGTACGATCGACGACAAAGCAGAACGACCAGCAGATGCTCCAAAAGCAGATGTAGCTCCAACTACAACTGCACCACCTAAGATAGAAACTAAAGCACCTTCTACTCCTTCAACATCAGATAAAGATATAAAAGCAACACCAGTGGCTGCTCAAATGATTGCTGACAAAAAAGTAGACACATCTACTATTCATGGTTCAGGACCATTAGGTAGAATTACTAAAAACGATGTGCTTTCTGCCTTAGAAAAACCAGGCACACTGCCAGGCGCTACCTTATTTGCTCGCGATGATAAACGAGAAAAAATGAGTAATCTTAGAAGAACAGTTAGTCGCAGATTGGTAGAAGCAAAAAACACCACTGCCATGTTAACGACCTTCAATGAAGTTGACATGACAGCCATCATGGAAACAAGAACTAAGTATAAAGACGCTTTTAAAGAAAAACATGGAGTTGGATTAGGCTTTATGAGTTTCTTCACCAAAGCATGTACCATCGCTTTACAAGAATGGAAGTCGGTGAATGCCTATATTGATGGGGATGAAATTATCTATCATAACTACTGCGATATTTCAATAGCAGTAAGTGCACCAAAAGGATTAGTGGTACCTGTAATACGCAGTGCAGAAAGCTTGAGCATGGCAGAAATAGAAGCAGAAGTAGTTAAATTGGCTACCAAAGCTCGTGATAATAAATTAAGTATAGAAGAAATGACTGGAGGTACATTTACAATCACCAATGGCGGTGTATTTGGTTCTCTTATGAGCACCCCTATCATCAATATTCCACAGTCTGCTATACTTGGCATGCACAAAATACAAGACCGACCTATGGCTATCAATGGTCAAGTGGTGATACGACCTATGATGTATTTGGCATTGAGTTACGATCATCGCATCATTGATGGTCGTGAGAGTGTAGGATTTTTGGTACGTGTAAAAGAATTGCTAGAAAACCCAATGTTGCTTCTTGCAGGTACAGATCCTGCCAAGTTGCTTCTTGAATTGTAAATCGAATGTTTGTAGAATCATATCTTCAAGCTGCGAGCGACCTTATACAGCAATACGAATTACAACAGCCACTTCATCTTTATCTTAAAGCCTATTTCAAACAAAATAAAAAATATGGCTCACGAGATCGAAAATACATAGCAGAACTTGTGTATGCATTTTATCGAATGGGCAAACAAACTATTGACCTATCAACTCGTAAACTTCTATTAATTGCTGCATTTTTAAAAAGCGAATTACCACTTTTATTTTTTGAAAAAACATCTACAACACTTGCAGCAAACTTTCATTTATCCTTGGCTGAAAAAATCAATTGGGCAAAACAACAATACGACATTTCATTTTCAATTCCTTATGAATTGAGCAATGAGTTATCAGATGATTTTTTTACTGAATTACGATATTCAACACCTCGAGTATTTATACGATTGAGAAAAAATAAGGCTGAAGTGATTCAACTTTTGAAAAAAAATCAAATAGAATTTAAAGATGAAAATGAACATTGCGTTTCATTCAATTCAAATGTAAAATTAGACGACTTACTTACGCCTGCTGATTACGTAATTCAAGATTATGCCTCGCAAAAAACAGGTGAATTCTTTGATCCACATGCAAAAGAACGATGGTGGGACTGCTGTACTGCGAGTGGTGGCAAGTCAATCATGCTACTTGATAAGCAACCAAATATTCAACTTACAGTAAGTGATGTGCGAGATTCAATTCTTAAAAATTTGCATCATCGATTTAGCATGTATAATTACCAAAGCAAATATGTTTCACATTCAATAGATTTACTACAACCAGTCACTCAATTCCCTTCGAATCATTTTGATCAAATTATATGTGATGTACCCTGCAGTGGTTCAGGTACATGGGCTCGATCACCTGAGCAATATTATTATTTTACAGAAGAAAAATTAAATGAATTCCATCAAAAACAATTAACTATTTCAAACGAAGCATTACAGAAATTAAAATCCGGTGGTTTCTTTTATTACATAACTTGTTCTGTATTCAAAAAAGAAAATGAAGCCGTTGTTTCAACGCTTTTGGAAAACAATTGCAGTCTTGTAAAATCTCAATTAATAAAAGGCATCTCAAAAGGAGGTGATTGTTTATACATCGCAGTCTTGAAAAAAGACTAATAATTTTTTCATTTTATCTAATTATTTTATTTTTACAATTCATTCGGGATGTGGCGCAGCCCGGCGTAGAAGTTCGTTTTGAGGTACGAAAAACTGAACTACAAGTCCCGATTTATCGGGATTAGCGCTAAGATGACAACTTGATACAGTCTATATTCGGGATGTGGCGCAGCCCGGCGTAGTAGTTCGTTTTGAGGTACGAAAAACTGAACTACAAGTCCCGATTTATCGGGATTAGCGCTAAGATGACAACTTGATACAGTCAATATTCGGGATGTGGCGCAGCCCGGTTAGCGTACACGTCTGGGGGGCGTGTGGTCGCTGGTTCGAATCCAGTCATCCCGACACAAATGTAAGTCGTTCTTATGAACGACTTTTTAGTATAACTTCAACTTACCCAATCGATCCATTTCTTTTAAAATGATTTGCTTCAGAGCAGTTTGTTTTGCTTCTTTGTTTTTATAAATCAAGCGGTGATCTAACACAGACACTGCGATATCATTTACATCATCTTCTATAACAAATGAACGACCATTGACTAAGGCAAACGCTTTCAAACATTTCAAAAATGCAATGCCACTTCGAGTAGAAGCACCTAAACTGATTCCTTCATTTACTCTTGTTGCTCGTACAATATTAGTGATTGCTTTAATTATTTCTTCGTGGATAAATACAGCTTCGGCTTCCACTTGCAAGGCCAATACTTCTTGTAGACTAAGAACTTGCTTAATAGTATCCAAATTTGAACTTATATGAAGATAGTTTTTGTAAATATCCAATTCGGTAGATTCATCGACATACCCAAAATAAATCTTCATATAAAAACGGTCGAGTTGAGCAGCAGGCAAGGGATAAGTACCTTCCATTTCAATCGGATTTTGAGTCGCTATAGTATAAAATAGTTTTTCTAATTTGTAAGTCATATCGCCCATGGTAATTTGATTTTCGGCCATACATTCTAGTAAAGCACTTTGTACTTTGGGAGAAGCGCGATTGATTTCATCGGCTAATAATACATTGCAAAACAAAGGTCCTTTTTTGAAAATAAATTCTTTTTTCACATCATCAAATACATGAGTACCCAATAAATCCATTGGCAATAAATCAGGTGTAAACTGTACACGTTTAAACGATGCATTATGATGGCCATCACCTGAAATAGAACCGGCCAGAGTACGTGCCAGCACTGTTTTGCCCGTTCCAGGATTATCTTCCATCAAGATATGCCCTTTGGCTAAGAGACAGGTTATCACTTGTTTTATTTGTTCACGTTTCCCTTTGATCACTTGTTCCATATTCTGGACAAGCGCATTTATTTTTTCTTGCGTATTCAAATGAGCATTTGATTCTGATTGCATTTCTTCTAGCATAGTTTAAAACGATTATGACTCCGTTTCGGGGTCGGGTAAGGAATAATATTTTACAAAAGTATTTAAATTTAAAAATGAAAGACAACGTTGATACCAACGATAATGTGATTTCACTTTTTGTTCGAATGGTTTAAAAAATTGAACCAATCTATTTTGTTCAGATGCAGACAATGATTGATTGGCGTATTTAAGTTTTAAATATAAATTCATAAATATGGCATATTCAGTACCGAATTTTTGATCCACTACATTTTTAGCAAATTGCCATTGAGTCATTGTAGAACGATCTACCTTTAACATATGTAATAGTAAGGTAGAGGCTTTATAATTATAATATGCTTTAGCATCGCTATTAGATGAATTATTTAATTTAAACTTAAACCAATTATACAGTAAAGTCGGGATTAAAAATGTCAAGAATATCAAACTAAGTAAAATTGAACATGCCCATATTAAATAGGTTTTCAACGGTCGTTGTTCTACATTGTCTTTTGCTGATTCTTTTTGATTCTCTTTATCTAAATCTTTGATATAGACTTCGTCAGTAGGTAATTGTTGTGGTAGTTTTTTAAGAAGAAGTTGTATGCTAGGTTCTGGACTAAAAGCCTTTAATTTGTCAGCATATGAAACAGCCATTACTTCACTGCCTTTATGCAAATACGATAACCCAACCTGAATACTGTCTTTCCATACACGTGCCACTTTCATATCAAGCGTGATATTTTCATTGATGGCAGGATACTCTACATCTTTAAAAATAAGATTATTGATATGTACTGTAGCCAGTTTGCGTGTAGTATCAACTGATAGTACATTACCAGCTGCAGCCATCACGGGTTTAGGTGGCTCCATGGGTGGAGTGCCATCGGGTGTAGGTGATTGTTCGGCTTCATCGTTTCCAACAGTAGTATCAAAATCAATCCATCCATACTCAGGAAAATACACTTGCACCCAACCATGTGATTGATCTTCGTAAAACCAATACCAACCTTTATTTTTATCACTACGATCTACTGTAAGAAATCCAGTAACAACTCTACACGGAATTTTCATAGATCGAAGAATTGCAACAGTAGCAGCTGCATAGTATGCACAATATCCTTTTTTACTTTCAAATAAAAAATATAACAATTTAGATGCTCCGGGCAAGCCAGGAACACCTGGATTATCTGTATAAGTATACACTCGTTCATTCAATTCATTTCGAGCTAAAAAATAATCCCTCACAGCTAAAATTTTATCGATTGCTGTTGATTTACCATTGGACAAACTATCAGCTAATAGTTTGACAGGTTGATACTGACCTTTAGTAGGAAAGAACGTATAATAATTCAAGAAATCTTGATTAACACTACTGTAATTCTTGGCTTTACGCAACACATCAAACCGCTGTTGTTGAAATTGTCTTATTTGAGCATCTTCAGAATTGTAAATAAAGTAGGCGCTATTTAAATCAGATACATACGATTTGCTTCGATATGCCGATGTAAATTCTTTTTGAAAATCTTTTTCGACAGTAATAGGCTGTACAAAATAGGCTGTACTAGGTGCAATGAAAAAGTTGGCCGATAATCTCTTTTTATAAACCTCAACTTCAACTGTTTTTTTATTTCTTGTAGCCATCTCACGTTCTAATCGAGTACTATCCTTAAATGTAAAAAACAAGGGTATCTTAGAAGGATCTGGAACAAATTCATCATTGTAACTAAAAGTAGAATCCCGTTCAAAGGTTTCTGTTAATGTATCGAATTTGGTAAAATGATAGGATGTAAGGTAAAGAGGGTTAGCCATTTCTGAACCTGGGAAATAACTATCAATATGTGCACAGAAAAGAGGTTCAGGATTGCTATTTCGTTTATTGTTTGCTCCTAATCCCATGCTTTCACGATTTTGAACCGAACCATCTTTTTTGTTTTTAAGCATTTGATTTTCTCCGTCTTTACCTTGCCCACCATATTCTTCTACACGCTCTTTGATTTCAGGATATAAAACATAAATAACAGCTCCAAATAACAAGAATAAAACAGTACAAAATGCGATCAACCGACCGGTGAATTGCAACCAAAATTTCGAATCTGTTCGTTCGGAATTACGAAGCGATTCTGTAGTGTAAATGATATAAATTGCATACAATGCTACAGGTGTAAAATACATCAACAACTTTTCAATTGTAATTTCACCCGTTTTAGAAATCAGGAAAATGCTAAGTATCAAAAAGATGCCTGAAAGAATAATAGGAAAAAATCGAATTCGCTGTAGCCCCCATCCTACCAGCCATCCTGCTGAAAATAAATAAGCGAATACTAAAAATTGAATGGAAATAAAAAAACTATCAAACTCTCCTATTGAATAATTATCCAATAATTTATAGACTGAGAATAATGCAAATAATAATAATGAAGCAATTGGTAAAAAACGAAATCTAAATTGTGCAAGCGTATATGCAACGAGCATTCCTATAGAAAAATAAATTGTTTGCAACTGCCATTGTTCGCGTAACAAAGTGAAGTATCGATTGGAATTCCATAAAATAAATAGAACTACCAATATCGTAGGCAATAGTAGAAATAATAGCTGTGCTATAAAACGAGAAAATGATCGTTCTTTAAATATCTTCATCATATCAATTCAATATTTAGATTCGATTTACTTAAAACATTCATAAGTTTCTTTTCTCGATTAATCGTATTGAATTTGAGAGGATGTATAGCCCATCGAGATTTCATACGTTGCAATGCATCACTAGGAGGTTTCAAAAACAAACGACTAATCCAATTGAGCAAATAATAACTTTTAAATGCCTTACTCATTTGTACAAAAAAAATGGTTGTATTGGAATCACAATTTGATAATAGATTGGTTAACTCTTCAGGCGAGGTAAATGAATGAATGCAAAGCACACTTCCACTTTTTGGTTTAAAATAATCTGCAATTGAAACATCCTGATGCCAAGTAGATAAAGCAATTTTAACTTGTGTAGGATTGAGCCCAGATTCATTAAAATGGACATCTTGATCAGAAATATATTTCACTTCAAATTCTTTTTGAGTCAAAGCTTCAAACAATGTCCAAACACAATTTTTGTAAAAATTCAACATGACCTGTTGATACTCATTGTATAATATAAAATCAGCACAATTAAAATAAGTCGCATAAAAATATAAATGAGACGCAAACGGATCCATCACCTCGGGCACTCTTACAACTAGTTCTTTATTTTTGGCAAATATTTTCCAAACAATTCGTCTTACATCATCAGAATCTTCAAATTTCTTATAATTAAGATGCTCTCCTTCCACTTTTCTTAACTGCTCAATGCGCACAATTTCTTCTTCTGTTTTTTTAGGAGGTAAATCATTCGTTGACCTCAAAAACGATTTGGGTGTATTTAATATACTATGATTGATAGAAGTAGTAGCTACCAACGAAAAAAGCTGTAGCATATCTTCAAAATAAATCATTGATTTTTCAAAATGATACTCTTTAATATCTGGCAACAACAATAAATTATTTCCACTAAGTCCAGTCCCCACAGGAATGAATTGCTTTTTGACCCTACCAGCAATAATCATTTTATCGGTCATTTGATATTGATTATAAAAAAAACGAGTTTTCACAAACCCTAAAAAAGGCTTAATGGCATTTGGCATCAATGTACGAATACGCAATTGACGTTTGATATCTGTAACATCCATCGTAACATCTACTTGATTGGCATTCTTACCTAGTAAAAAATAAATCCAACTAATGAAACAACTTAAAAATGAAACAGCAATAATTACAATAGAAAAAATCATAATAATCTTTGCCATTAAAAATGCTAAACCAGAAAAAGAGCTCGTTTCTACTTTACTTCCATTGAGATATCGATAGCCTAAAAAAATAATAAGCATTAACAACATGAAGTTGATCCTAAATGGGAAAAACTGTGCGTAGTACCTCAACCAATTCGATAAACGAGAAAACTTCATTCAATTAAAATAACATTCGAATATAGTGTATTTCATATTCAAAGTAAGTGCTTTAAACAAATTTTAGGAAAATCCATGAAAGGTTGGCGTAAATAGTTTAGTTATTCACAATGAATGAAGCAACCTAGAATTTACTTATTTTCGTTTTCCATTATAATATTTGTATGAGTACTACTATCACCTGTCCCAATTGCAATACAACCTTTAATATCGACGAGGCATTGACGGCAGATATCGAAAAATCGATAAAGGCAACCTATGATGAACAAAAAAAGGAATTAATCAACAGTATTAATACTGAAAAATCCTTGCTTGAACAAGAAAAAGCAAAATTGGAAGAAACAAAACGAAATGAAAATAAACTTTTTTTGGAACGTCTCGAAAATGCTAAAAAAATGCAACGACAAGAACTCGAGAATGAAATAAAGTTAATTGCAGAAAATGATCAAAAAGAAAAATTAACTTATTTTCAAAATGAATTAAAATTGAAGGATGAAAAACTAAAACAATTAAATGAAAAAGAGTTAGAAGTATTAAAACTGAATACCCTTTTAAAAGATCAACAAGAACAAGAAAAGCATAATTTAAATAAATTAAAAATCACCCTAGAAACAGAATTAAAAGAAAAGCTATCCGACGAAATATTACTCAAAGAAAGAGAAAAGCATGATATGGAGAAAAGGGAGACTGATAAAAAACTAGCCGATCAAACTAAATTAATAGAGGAAATGCAACGTAAGATGCAACAAGGCTCCATGCAAACACAAGGTGAAGTACAAGAAATTGCTTTAGAGGAATTGCTCGCATCGGCATTTCCATTTGATATCATTTCAGAAGTGGGAAAAGGTAAACGAGGTGCAGACTGTATATTAATTGTACGCAATGAGTATGGGCATGAGTGTGGTAAAATTATTTTCGAAAGTAAACGAACCAAAGATTTTGATAAGAAATGGCTTCCTAAATTAAAGGAAGACGCGCTTGAATCTGGCTGCGACCTTTGTGTATTAGTATCTCAAGTACTCCCAGATGATATGCGTATGTTTGATCAACGTGAAGGAGTTTGGATATGCAAATTCAATGAAGTAGCTCAATTGGTAAAAGCACTACGAGAAGGAATTTTGAATGTTGCTAGAGCTAATAAATCACAAGAAAATAGAGGCGAAAAAAAAGAAATGCTTTATCATTATTTTACAAGTAATGAATTTTTACAACAAATGAGAGCCATTAATGAAGCCTATCTATATCTTAAATCCTCCATAGATCGAGAAAGACTACAGATGGAAAAAATATGGAAAGAACGCGAAAAACAAATTGACAAAGTATTATTAAACAATACTTACCTTATGGGAACAATAAAGGGTATTGCAGGCAATGATGTTGATGATATTGGATTATTAGAATAACACAACAAGTAAAATGAAAAAATATATCTTTTTAATAATCCTATTTATTTCCACCTTTATTCTATCAGCAATTAATCCAAAAGATTATTTCACATGGATGCTAGAAGTGTTTCCAGCTGTTATAGGTTTCATCCTATTAATTTTTACGTTCAAAAAATTTCAATTTACTTATTTGACCTATGTATTTATTTTAATTCATTGTATTATTTTATTTGTAGGTGGACATTATACCTATGCAGAAGTTCCATTGTTTGATTGGATAAAAGACATCTTTCATCAGGATAGAAACAACTATGACAAAATTGGACATTTTGCTCAAGGTTTTGTTCCAGCAATGATAACCCGAGAGATATTGATACGAAAAAATATAGTCAGCTCAAACAATTGGCTTTCAGTATTTACAGTTTCAATATGTATGAGCATTTCTGTTTTGTATGAATTTTTAGAATGGGGAGTTGCACTAGGCACAGGTGAATCGGCTGATGCTTTTCTCGGCTCACAAGGTGACGTATGGGATACACAAGCAGATATGTTATATGCTACGATTGGTGCAATATGTATGATTTTATTGTTGGGTAAAATTCAACGAAAAACAATTTTGAATTCTTAATATTCTTTTTAATATCGTAAGCATATTTGTATTCGTGTGATTACATTAGCCAATAGAATGTTTAAAATACTTTAAAGCTATTTACTCAATTCAATAAAGACTTTACGTCTAAAATCATAGTAATCATCTGTATATGCTCCCATATCTGAAAACGCAACGCCATAATTAACAATAAACGTTATAGTAGCTTTTATATCAGGACAATAAAAAGCACCTGCAGCATAATTGACTTCGCCACCTGGATGTCCATACCAAGTATAATCATTGCCATTCACATTTATTCTCATGGCTCTGCATCCTCCTGCACATCCCATCGTTGTATCAATACCTTGAATTGTTGTCATTTCTGTTAACATTGCAGGGCTTATGATAGTTTTATCACGATATAACGCATTTGTAAATAAACGTAAATCATTCGGGTTACTATAAATCCCTGTAAACCCTTTACCATCACCTGTATACAAAGGAGTTAAATCTTGTAATACTCCTTCCTTTCTGTAATCGTAGTAACCTTTTGCTATTTGATTCCAAGGCAATGTTTCCTGTGGCCTTATATACGAACTGTTCATTTGCAATACATTGAATACTTCATTTCGTAGCATAGTAGACTGATCGGCTCCAATTACTTTATTAATAATCATTGCTAATAATACATGATTCAATGTTTGATTATATGAATGCTTTGTATTGTATTCAAATGCAGGATTTTTCCCAAAGGCAAAACTTAATAACTTTTCATATGATTTTTCTTTATCCAAATTATTAAACGTGTATAAAATAAATTCGGAATCAAAAACAACATCATAAATACCACTACTATGAGAAAGCAAATCACGAACTCTAGCTTTTTCAGCATTCTTAATTTTCCCTATGAGTTTCTCATCAATATACTTCGATATCAAATCATCCAAATTAATTTTTCCTGCCTCCACCAATTTATAAATCATTACAGCTGTAAATAATTTAGTAACACTTGCAATTTTACCTAAATGACATCCTTGCATTTTGGTACGATTAGCGATATCGGCATATCCACTACTCTTGTACCAAGTTCCTTGCTGGTCTTGTATCATCAGTGAAATGCCAGGCATACCTTTATCTGTAAGTCCTTGAATTAATTGCGTATAGGCAGCATTTTTAGGATGTGAAGCACTTGAATCTATCCATCCAAAATTCTCAACACATGCGACTACCGATTGATCTGTTTCTTTTTTCTTGCATGCATTGAATAATACAAGTGAAAATATACTAAGAATAAATATTCTATCTAACTTAAACATATTACTAGTGATTATTTTTATATTTTAATTAGAAACTGGTTTAAAATTGAATCCAATATGAATTTGATTGATCGGCAAAATGCTTGAAAGTTGACTAAAAGGTAATTGTACACCAAATTCATATTTGAGAAGCAAACCGATATTCCATTTAGATAACTGAACTAAACCAATGCCTGCAGCTAATCCAAGTGAAGGTGCCACTTGAAAACGGGCTGATGATACTTTATCATAATTGCCATTTCCATTAAATTCAAATTCGTCATTGGATTGATAAACATTCATTAATGACAAATTCAGAGAAGGTCTGAAAAAAAGTTTTTTAGAAAGTAGTATAGTATACCCTAAGCCCGGTTTCAAATACATGGCTCGTTGCAATGACGCAATAGAAAAATAGCCCAAACTAACTGAATAATCTAAGCTTGATTTTAATGATTTTTTAGACAACTGCTTTTGTAATCCTAATTCAAAACCAGGATGGATTCTTCCATTGACAAAATGTGGTGGCATACCAATACCAGTGTTCATTACAGTAGTATTAAACACAGCTCGACGCAGCAAAAACTGCTTGCATTTATCATGATTTCGTTGTACAAACATGGAATTGCGTTGTTTAGCAAATCCAATTGTACAAAGCATACTAAAATAGACAACTATATAAAATCGTTTCATTATTTACTTTGCGTAAATATAATCATATCTCAGTTAATAAATAATGAGACCTTGATTTCAAGGTAAAATTATTAATTAAAAAAGAGTAAACTGCACATCTTGATCATTTAAATTTAGACTCAAGAGTGACACATTGAAAGTTATTTCAACTAGTATAATTAAAAGAAAATAATTTGAAAAACTACTTAGATAAATCTATTCTAAAAAAGGTCAATTAGTTAACTAATCGAACGTTTGTTGCTGTTAATCCTTTTTTTCCATCAGTTGCTTCAAATTCAACAACATCGTCTTGTTTAATTTGATCAATCAATCCAGAAACGTGTACGAATATTTCTGTACCATTTGTGTTTGATTTAATAAATCCAAAACCTTTTGCTTCATTGAAGAATTTCACTGTTCCTTGTTCCATTGTAATGTATTGTATTTTGTTTGTATATTTCAAATGCTTTTGAATGAAATCCATTGGCATGAGGACAATTTGAACAGATTGTTTTAGATGTTCATTTCATCAATATGGTTAAAAGTAGGCTTATTTTAAATACAAAAAAAACTATTGACCATTTAATATGAACTTTAGTTGTAAATTAACGAATACGAGAATTGTCATATGTCCCAATTTTCAATTTTCAACAACCGAAAAAAATCATTTTCATTGATTTCTTTAACACCACCAGGCTGCAAATCACCCAAGTATAAATCTTCAATGGAAACACGTATTAATCGTCGACATTTATGACGCAAAGCAAAAACCATTTTTCTCACTTGGTGAAACTTACCTTCAGTCAACGTAATACTTAACCAAGTATGTGGTATAAACTCTTTGAGTTCAAATTCATATGGAAACAAGTTGCTAGGTTTATCAATTATACTTGCATCACATGGACTTGTAACCCAATCAACATTCCCATGTATTCGAATTAAAACACCTTGCTTCAATTTATCTAATGTTGCAGTAGACATGTGCTGTAATACTTGTATATGGTATGTACGTTTATGTGGCACTTCACCCTGAAATAAGAGTCGCGTTACTTTTTTATTCGTAGTTAAAATCAACAAGCCTTCGGAATGATTATCAAGTCGACCAATAGCATGTGTCCCTTCGGGAAAATCAAAATCTAAGTCACCTAATAAATTAACATCATCTGGACTTTTAAATTGAGAAACCATATTAAATGGCTTATGCACTATAAAGTATCGATGATTTTCGTTGAACATATTAACTGCAAGTTGAGTTATAATTTCATCATACAAAAATTAAACGTCATCTATTTAATAAAGAAATTAATCAGAATATAGTGTAAATTTGTTAGAACAACGTTTTATTCTAAAAAATCGATTTTATGAATACTGGTACTAAAGAAAATCCATGGTTACTTAAAACCCCACCACTCTCATCAGATTATCAAATGTACAAAGATGAAAAAGATGGCAAAGACATTCTTGTATGTGCTGTGGGCAAAACGATTCTACATTACGACTATCGTTGTATAGAAGATTTACATGCAATGCTCAAAAAACACAATGACTGGATGGAGCTAGGCAGTGCCGATGAGCAAAAACCTGCTAAAGAAGGCACTGTAGAAGCTTGGGGCCGATCTGAAACCAATCCTATTGGCGGTTGGTACGGTTTGAAAAAAGGCTTCAAAGGACGGTTTGGTATGTACTTACCACCCTTGCTTGAATTACTTGGTTTAGCTGAAGTAACTCATAATCCGAAAGGAAATAAAATGAGAGCTCTCTAGCTTTCATCAACATAAATACGTTAAAAAATTATTTTTATTATTTAATAAGTTCTTTCATTATGATTAAAAAAATTGCACTTGGTTTGTTAATTGTATTTGTGGCATTACAATTCATACGACCTACGAGAAATAGTTCAACTATACCTTCAACGAATGACATAAGAACAGCTTATGTAGTACCTGAAAATGTATTGAAGGTGTTTGAGAAATCTTGTTACGACTGTCATAGTAACAATTCAGCCTACCCTTGGTATACTAATATCCAACCTATAGGCTTATGGATGCAACAACATGTTGATGAAGGAAAAGATGAATTAAATTTTTCTGAATTTAAAAGTTACTCAATTAAAAGACAATTGAAAAAAATGAAAGAAATCAGAAATGAAATTAACGAAGATGAAATGCCTCTTTCAAGTTATTTAATCATTCACAGAGATGCAAATTTGAACAATGAGCAAAAGAAAAATATCATAGATTGGACGTTAGCAATGGAAAAAGAGCTTGCAACATCATTACCAAAAGAATAGTGGTATAAGATTTACTTTCAAAAAACCATCTAACACGTTTTTCCCTCTTATTATTTTGTTGTAATATTGCACTCCATCATGCGTGGGTGGCGAAACTGGTAGACGCGCTACCTTGAGGTGGTAGTGTTCGCAAGGACTTGGGAGTTCGAATCTCCTCTCGCGCACATTCAAAGGATAAGCAAATTGTTTATCCTTTTTTTTATCTTTTGAGTACAATCCTAAATGTAGTCCCTTTTCCTATTTCAGATTTTTTGACAAAAATATCCCCATAATGATATTCAGAAATAATTCGTTTTGCCAACGACAATCCTAGTCCCCATCCTCTTTTTTTTGTTGAAAACCCTGGCTTAAAAACTTTTTTAATATTTTTAGCTGAAATACCTTTCCCTGTATCAGAAACATCAATGATCGTTTGAGTAATTTCATCTTTGATATTGATATTGATTTCTCCCTTTCCATCCATGGCATCTAGCGCGTTTCGAATCAAATTTTCAAATACCCAATCAAACAAAGGTCCACTTATCACTACCAATACTTCTTCTTTGTTTGATTGTATATTAAATCGAACATTTTTAGAAGCTCTTTTTTCCATGTATGAAACGATACTTTTCAAATGCTCTATTAAATGCTCTTCTTCAAGTTGAGGTATACTTCCAATTTTTGAAAACCGATCTGCAATCAATTTCAATCGATCAACATCTTTATGCATTTCTATCAATGCAGGTTTTTCAATATCAGTTTCTTTCAAATATTCAAGCCATGCGACTAAAGAAGTAAGTGGCGTACCTAGCTGATGTGCCGTTTCTTTACTCATCCCTACCCAAACCCTGTCTTGAACTTGTCTATTTGAAGAACTTATATAAAAAACTACAATCAACACAAACAAGAATAATATTACCAACAAAATAAAAGGGAAATAGCGTAATTGCTTTAATAACTCTGACTCTCCATAATACACAAATTGCTTTTTTGTATCTGAAATTTTAATTTCAATTGGAGGATGCATTGCTTTCAATTCAGAAAGTTTAGACTTAAGAAATTCATCACCATTTTTATAGCCATTATGCGAAATAGTATCGATATTATTGAATGTCATGATACTATCTTTAGAGTCGGTGTTGATTAATGGAATGGTTTCATTCGAATTCAATATTGTATAAACCAATACAGGAAAATCATCATTTTCTTTGGCTACTATTTCCAATGCTTGCTGAATTACATCGACACGCTTTTTTTCTTCAATCGCAAGTTTTTTAGTTAGATTATTGGCAAAATAAATTGCAGCCGCTGCAATAGCAACTGCCAATAATACTAAAAAGTAATTCCAATTGATGTATTTCCTAATCACAATTCTTCAAACTAAAGATAGGGTAAATGATATTAAATAAACCACAAAATAGCAGTTTTTATTGCAATCATCAAAAGAATAAAAAAATCCCCAACAACGATGGTTGTTGGGGATCATAAAAAGTATTTTAAATAAGATTATTGTTTCACAAATTTCACATTACCATTCAATGAATCATTTTTAATATTGACAATGTACATACCTTGTGAAAGGTTGCTCACATTCACATTAAAATTATTTTTCCCTTTAATAGTATTGAAATGAGATGAAGATAGGTTTTTGCCTTGCATATCTGATATTGTAACTTGATATGAAGAATTGTTTAAATCAACCATTTGAATATTCAATTGATCGTTTACAGTACCTAATACCATTACATTTAATCCAGCTTCTTCGAAGCTACGGATACCAACAGCGCCATCGGTTACATATACATCATCTATAGACCACTCATCGGCAGTGCCGGTAGATGCAGATACATATTTAAATGCAATATTGAAAGGTGTTGCTTTGTATGAATTCAAATTGTAATTATTGAAGAAAGAATATATAGTATCTAAGTTAGCAAAATTTGCATTTAAGTTCACCCAAGTTGCTGTAGATGGATCACCAGTAAAATTAGAACTTACAAATACTTCTTTTGTGTTCGTACCAGTAAAACGTTTTTTACTCCAGAAATGCAAGTAAGGCATTGTCATAGCTGATAAATTCAATGGAGGAGAAATCAACCAATCTTCATTATCTAATGTAACACCGCCAGCGTAGCCATTCATAAATACTGCATCAGTATCATTTCTACCAAAGTTTGAACATCTCCAAGTTTGAGTTCCATTTACACTAAACTCTCTAAATAGACCTAACAAAGGAGCATTACAGCCTACAAATGATTCATTTAAAGAAGTAACAGGAGGTACAACTGGAGGAGCTGTAGAGAATGTCCATGAGGTATTATTATAAACGCCATAACAAGAATATGTATTCCATTTGAAACATGTAGAATCGTATTGAACAGCATATTGTTTACCTGCTAATAAATTTACACCTGGAATAGTCACTACCATACCAGCTGCAGTGCAAGAACCAGCAGTAATTGTTTGGTTTGTAGCATCAGTAATATTGTTAATCGTAACATTACCAGTTCCTAATGTAATCACTTTGTCAAAATCAATTTGCAAACTAGTTGTTGTAGATGCCACATTGGTAGCCCCAGACGCAGGAGTATATGTAACAACTTGAGGTGTGTTATTCACAGCAGTACCTGTCCAAGTCAATTGAAAATCGTCAATACCTACTTGTGGTCTGTTTCCTGATCCCATTGTAGTATCAGATGGCATCAAACGAATCCAAACAGGTTGGTTTTGATTATCCAATACAGCTCCAAAATTTACATTGACAGTAGTATTTGAGAAATTACTATCAATTGTTAACGTAGCAGGAGCTGTTACTACATTTGCAAATGAACCCGGATTAGCTCCAACTCCAAATTGAACAATCCAATTGTGGTAACGTTTTGCAGCTGGGTGCAATGATTGTATTTTAAATTGCAAATTGAAAGCAGATAATCCACTTGTGTTTGCAATACAAAATGCAACAGATGTAAGACTATCTTTGTCGTCCCAACCTGCAAAACTTACTTGACGAATACCTAATGCTCTATCAGTACTAGCACTTTGATCTGCAGAAGTTGATCCAGCCGTTAAACCATCAGCAGAAGCAATGTTTTTGAACCCACGACCTGTATTAGACCAAGCTACTGCTGTAGGTGAAAAACGAAAAATCGCATCATTCCCTAATCCACCAGTAGGATTTACAATTGAATCAACTCTCCAACCTGATGGTAAGCCATTTGCAAGGTTATCAAACGATTGTGTGTAAGTTGTACCACTTAAAGAATAAGGGGTCGTTTGTGCTTGTGAAGTTGCAATTGAAAAAAGTGCAACAATTGATAAAAGTATTTTTTTCATGATATAAAATATTTAAGTTTTGTTTAAATTAAGGAGTAACATCAGTAAGTGATCTTATTAATACTTGGGGAGTATTAAAAATAGAAGCAATTGCAGTTATATTTACTGGACTGGTTGGAAATGTAGTAGTAGTATAAGGAGGAGAATTTCTACAATACATTACCATATTTCCAGTTGCATCTGTAATAGTTTTAGAACCATTGTAAGAAGTAGTTGCTCCTGTAATAGTACAACCAACAATTTTCACTAATCGACTCTCGTAGATTCTTGATTTAACACTTGTATTATTTAAATCTTGAATCAAGTCTTGTATTGTTACGGTTACAGGGTTAATGGTTTTATTACTTCCTACAAGTGTTGTTTTAGCAGATGCTTTATCAATCTCAAGCAATCCTTTATACAATATCAATGAATCACCTGAAACATCAATACTTAATGAATCTCCAAGTTTATAGGCAATAGTTCCACCATAATAAATATTTATACCACGTCCACTTTCATCTTGAAGGTATAGACTTCCTTTTGAGATATTACTATCTTTGAAACTAGAACTCACGACTCCATGTATTTTGTAATTACCTAACATGATTCCAGTACCATTAAACAATTTACGCAAGCTATCGATTGAAATGTCTTGAGAAGGCGAAATTACGCTTCCATTACATCTTGGTGCATACATTTTCAAATCAGATGTATCGCGGAGCAACATTTGTACAGTAGAACCATAAACAGACATTATAGAAGTCATTGATCCCTTGCCAGTAGGCATTGGATAATTTCTAAATAAAGAATAGCCACTATTTCTCATGATAATAGATGTACCTGCACAGTCCATTACAGTTCTATCGGTGCCAGATGAGATACTTGCATCTTGTGCATAAGGGCCACCCGCTTGTGCTTGTGTTACTTCAACACTATCAAATTGAATTAAAGTACCTATCCATTTTTTATTGGATGCATTCAATGTTTTAATCTGTGTGATAGGAATAATACGAGGAGCAACAACATTGGGATAATTAGCTTTGACAACATACTTTGTAATCAAGTTTGTAGGTATATCACTTAAAGAATTAGAGTTGTCGGGCAAATAGCCTAATTGAACAAAACCATTGTACTCTCCAATATATAAACCTTTACATTTGATATAGATTTTACGACCAATTGGATAATCGGTATACAAGGAATTACGGCCTAACAATACAGCAATACCACTTGAAGTATCTTGTATCACGATTTGCTTATAAAAATTACCAGAACGATCATCTGCTATGACAATTCCTGAAATAGTTAAATCTGTATCGATTAATGTTGGTTGTCCTGTATACAATGTATTTTTCAAATACCAGATACTGCTGTTGACAGTAAGATTAGGATCTATATTTGAAGCATCAGGTGGTGCATCAAATTTTTGTTTGACACATGAAGTTATAGTAAGCATCGAAATGCTTATTAAAACGATTGCGGAAAATAGTATTTTTTTCATTTTTTTATTAATGTATTAATTGTATAAGTATTTTTAATTAGAATCGTAAGTTTAGGTTAATAAAATATTGGATACCCAATGCGCTAGCATATTTAGGTGGAAACCAATCAGGATTTTCGTTATTAAATCGTAAGTTCTCAAATCCATATAATCTAATTTTTTTATTGTTCAACAAATTTGTCAACCCAATGTTTAAAGTCAAATATGTTTGGCTACCCGCTTTTTTAATGTATTTATTCACTTTAAATGATTTTCCACCAAATAAATCTACGGTATAAAAATTTGGAAGTTTTTGTTGATCTAAAATTGAATGCCACTGAGTTGATTCTTCTTCAACTAAATCTACCCCACTTTTCGTACGTCTTGTAGGTGCAAAATCCATCCAGTTATTTGCTAAATAATTAAACGAAAGTGAAGCAAACCAGAATTTTTTGGAATTGTATCTTAACTGAGCTTGAAACGATGCTTGAGGGCCAGAAGGTACATAATAATTTTTCATGTACACAGTATCTGTACCGGTTGATACTTCTTGTAAAATATTATTGGATGCTAATGTATCATTGTCAACATAAATGTTCATGTAAGGACGACTTGTGTAAAATGCTTGGGTAAATGCACCTGCCAAATTCAATTTGAAGGAAGGTGAAATTTTGATTTCAGTACCTAATTCAATTCCGGTGTAGCGCTTATTTATTCCTTGAAGTGCCATATTGACAAATGACAAATCATCATCACTAAAAAAACGTTTAATATCAGCAGCATCTTTCACATCGGTAGCAAATATTGTGATACGACCTTTCACATTTGGTGAACGCAATAAATAACCAGCTTCAATAGTTGAAACCTTTTCAAGTGTTGGATTTGAAATCATTGAATTTCTCGTACGAGGTGAAACAATTACATTATCAACAAAAGGAGCACGAGTACCTAATGCACCATTTACGTACAAATAATTTCTACCATTTAATTTATATGTAAAGCCTCCTTTTCCTCTATATGTAAAAAAAGTGTTTGTTGCAGATTTGCCAAAGGATGTTAATGGATATAATCCAGATTTATAATTTCCTTCACGATAAAAATTAGTGTAACCTAATTCTCCAGCTAAAAAGAAATCAAACTTATTGAAATTAAATACACCTTGTGCAAACCAAGCCGCTTTTGTAAAATGAATATCATAATCGTATCCATAAGTGTCGCCCTCTTTACGTTTAACATCCTTATCCAACAAATTGATTTTATCTGCATCAGGCACCCCATTGAATGAGCGTGCTGCAAATTGATTTAAATTTTCCCAGTATTCACCACCCATTAAATCTTCTACACGTAAAAAATTATGGTTCACTTGATTTTGGTAACTCACTCCAGTATAAAAGGTAGTATGATCATTAATTGCACTTTCAAGGTTTACGGCTAAATTCAATTTTTTAGTTCCTTCAACAGTTGAATTTACAATATAAGTAGATTTCCCATTCCCAGATAATCGATTCAAACGATTTGCTTCATATAGATCATCCCATTTAATTTGAAGAAATTCATCAGGATTTGCTTTCATTCGATCTGTCAATTCTTTTGCTACAGAAGGTGAATCGGCATAACTTGGCATATAACGATAATAATCAGGCTTAGGATCTGCACCATTAAACCAGTCTATTCCAGTAGTAGATGTTTCGCCAAATTGATACGAAACAGCTGATGTAAGAATAGTACGAGAATTCAACTTTGCATCATGCGACAATATAAACAATGGCATATGTGAATTTAAAACTCTTGAATTACGAACTTTGCCATCTTGAAATCCCCAATATGGATTATAATAATTTGTACCAGCTAAATCAAACATCTCTTGAGTGGCAGGTCCAGATTTACCACGTTTTGTTGGTGCTCCCACAATCATTAAGTTGATTCCGTGATTTTTGAATCTCTTTTCAACAGCAGCATAATAACCAAATGCATCATAAAACGTACCTCTAATTTGACCTTCTTGAGCCCAACGTCGTGAAACAGATAAAGAATACGCCCAGCCATTCTTCATTAAACCTGAATTATGTGTCAACATGATTCGATTACGATATGATCTATTTGTAGCTGTATATGTCAATCGAGTTCCTTTACGTTGATTAGATGCTGTAGCATCTAAAGAGGTATTCAATCCAAATCCTCCAAAATTTGTTTCGTTCGGTGCTAATCCTAAATTAAGGCTACGTCCACGAAAAACATCATTTAAACCACTCCATGAATTAAAAAAAACGCCTCCTTCTTCAAGGTCATTCATAGGCACTCCATTCATATAAAGGACATTATTATCATTTTCGTATCCACGCATACGATAAAAATATTGCCCCCAACCAAATGTTGCAGCAGATAAGTAAGCATCTTGAGCTGCATTTAACACACTTGAAATATTTTGCCCACCAGAACTAGCCGAATTGTCATCAAGCGAACCTGCATCTTCAACACTTGCAGCAGAATTATCCAACGTATAATTATTCGTATTGCTCGCAACAGTAACCAATTCTATTACTCCTGCATCTGAATGATCGCCAGTAACACTAACATTAATTGTTTCAACAATTTCACCTTCAATTGTAAATGTCATTTCATAACTCCCAAAGGGGATATTACTAAAGTTAAAATCACCCTCAGCATTCGATACAGTCATTACTTTGGCAGTAGGTAATGTAACCGTAACATCAAAGTAAGGCAACTTAGTGTCTTGATGTATAATTTTTCCTTTAATCATCCCTGATTGTGCTTGTACAATTACAGACGATAAAAGCAAAATGAAAGTTAAAATTTTGTTCATATTTATAAATAATCAGCAAAAGTAGTTTTTTAAATGAGGATATTCATTAACAGAATGTTACTAAAAAGTAAGATGTGGATAAAATATGATTAAGAGGCAAAGGCCTATTTTACCAACCATTTCTCAACCGAACGATGTTGGCCATTGCTTATTTCTACCCAATACAATCCTGTTTGTATTCCGCTAATAGATTCTTTATAATAATCCTGATTAAAACGAATCTCTTTATTAAGCAATAGTTTACCTGTAATATCTACTATTCGTAACTTACAAACTTGATTCGTAAAGAAATCACTATAAATTTCTAAGTTAGAAGATGAAGGATTTACTAATTTAAAATAGCGTTGTGTACCATATAATTGAGCTTCTTTAATTCCATTCGGAAAATTGAATTTAAAATAACTCATTACAGGTATGTGATCTGAAGTTGTATTAGCATAAGATTCAATAAAGCTTTCAGATTCTGTAAAAATAAAACAGCTACTATCGGCGTAAAATGGATATAAAGCAGAAGATGCGACCACATTATCAATAATATGATCTGTAGAAAAGACAAAAGTTGTTTGGCCTGCAAATAAAGATGGCAGTGTAATTCCAGTATAGCCTGAATTTAACAAATATTGGTAAGGCGATACAGTTTGACCTGTTACAGCCGACCCTTCTAAATAATCGTTGAAATCTCCAATAACAATTACTTTTTTCCCAGGAAATAATGCATTTAAACTATCCGTCATTTTTTGTGTGCCACACACTCTTCTATTATAATCACTCAAGGTAGAACTTGCTTTTGCATGAATATTTGCAAAAATGACTGTATCAGCATTGCCTGATGCCAATTTTAATTTTGCTTTTAAAATAAATGGGAATCTTCCTGAAGAAAAACAATTATAAGCACTCGTATCAGCAGGATACGTGGATGCCAATAATCCAAAAGTACCTAAGTTATCTATTTTATTCGTATTATAAATATAGCCTAGTTTTTGACATGACGCATAAAATCCACTTGCAGGTGAGGTTACACCAGAACAAAATGGCGAAACTACATAGCTATAATTAGGTCCCAAAGCGGCTGTAATAGAAGCAATTTGATTCACATTGACAATTTCTTGTAGGCAATAGATATCTGCATTGATTTCTTTTAATAGTTTAGTAGCATTGAGACGAGCAAGATTTGTATCACAGGCGCAATTAGAAGGATCCCCAAACCAACGCATATTCCAATTAAATACCCTGAGTGTTTTACTATCTGGCAATGAAGTACCAAGTAATTGAATTGACTCATTCATTAAATTGCCATTGTAACTAAAGGTAAGTTTTTTGCGATATACCTTATCTGTTATTGTAGGTGAAATACGAACATAAACAGTTTGTGTAACTCCTCCTGCAGCTGATGTATAATTCAACGTATTGGAATAATTGACTCCATTTTTAGATATTTCAAAAGGGGCAGGCACATCTACATCAAAACTTGTAGAAATTGCTGACATGTTGAATGTAAAAGTTTCAGGTGTAGAATTGCCTCCTACACCGGCTTGTCCCACATTCATAAACTTTTTTGATACAATAAGAGTACCATTATTAATATTAACATCATCAATTTTCCAAGTTGCAGCTGCTACTGTAGTGGATGTATATTTAAAGGCTATATACATTGGTGCAGAATTATATGCTGTTAAGTTAATGGGTCCACTCAAAAACCAAACATCCGAATTGGAAGTAGGAAGTACTACAGGCAAGGCAGTCCATGTAGCCGCATTGGGATTCCCTGTTCCAGCATAATTGTATGATATTAATACTTGAATAAAATTACCTGCATATTTTGTTCTCGACCAAAAAGACAACATAGGTGCCAATGTTGTATTCAGATTTACTAAAGGCGAAATAAGCCAATCTTCGTTGGTATTGTTTCCACCTCCACTGTACCCGCTCATTTGAGCAGCTTTACCTACATAGCCCACTGTTGTGCATGACCAAGTATCAGAACCAGTTACACTGTATTTAGTCCAGCCGGTAGGAATCCCACCAACACAACTAGTGAAATCTTCATGCAAAGACGTGACTTGAGCTTTACTTTGAAAAAAACTGAATAAAAGAAATGAGATTATTAAGTAGGTTACCTTTTTCATTCAGCAAAAGTAAATATATTATTATCCAATAAAAAAAATTAATCGTCAAACGCATTCGATAAAACGGTCTTGCTATTCATTTTTGTTTCATCTAATTCGCCTTCCCATCTTGCAACCACTGCGCTTGCAATACAATTACCCATTACGTTGACACTCGTACGAGCCATATCCATCAATGCATCTATACCTAAAATAATGTATAAAGGCCACTCTTTCAATCCTAAATGACTAAATGTAGCAATAGTTCCGAGTAAAATGACAAAAGAGGCACGTGGTACGCCTGCAACACCTTTACTCGTAATCATAAGTGTAAATACAATAAACAACTGCTGTCCAATGCTTAAATCGACGCCACAAGCCTGAGCAACAAATATGCTTGCTAATGACAAATACAATGTAGTCCCATCTAAGTTAAAACTATATCCCAAGGGCATTACAAAGGAAACTATTTTACGAGGGACTCCGTATTGTTCCATATTTTTCAATGCCTTTGGCAACGCACTTTCTGAACTAGCTGTTGCAAAAGCTAATGTAAATGGTTCAGAAATTACCTTGAATAAATTTCGAATATTCAAACGAGCAAAAAATGCAATAGGTATAAGCACTAAAAATACAAACGCGATTAATGCACCATAAAGTGTCAGAACAAGGTAAATGCCATTGAGCAAAACCCCAATACCCATTTTACCTACAGTATATGCAATTGCCCCTCCTACCCCAATAGGAGCAAAATACATGACAATATTCGTAAATTTAAACATGGTCTCAGCAAGGCTTTCCGAAAATTCGAGCAAAGGCTTCTTAAGTCGATCACTCAACATGGCGAGTGAAATTCCAAATATGATACTAAAAATAACAACCTGTAATACCTGTCCTTCAGAAATAGACTTGGCTATATTTTCGGGGAAAATATGCAATACGATTTCTTGCCATGTTTGTTGCTTGGCATCAGGCATTTCTTGATTAGTTGTTGTAGGTAGTACAATTCCACTACCCGCTTTTGAAAAATTAATAGCAGCTAATCCAATAAACAATGCCAATGTAGTGGCTGTATAAAAATAAACCAATGACTTCCATGCTAAGCGTCCTACTTGTTTCAAATTGGAATGGCCCGCAATACCAACTACCAAAGTGGCAAAAATTAATGGAGCTATAATTGTTTTAATTAATTTTAAAAATATTTTACTCAAGATATCAAGTTTGATTGCTATATGTGGAAAATCGTATCCAATTTCTATACCTACAATCATAGCAATTAAAATCCAAGTAGGTAATTTCTTAGTCATCCATCCATAGTATAGCAATATAGCTATCCCAATACACCTCAAAACGAATAATACATCATCGCTAAAAATAAGTGTATATGGATTTAAAATATGAACCAACAATATAAGTACTGAACTTATTAATACAACAATGGACAATTGCTTATTCTTCATGAAGCGAATTTATAAAAACTAATCAAGGAAATGGGTGCTCTTTTTACAATTAATTCAATAGAAGCCATTTTTCTTTAATATTATTGTAAATCTTTTCTCACTTTAATGAATTCAGAAGGCACTCAAATAAATAAATATATAAGCTCTACCGGCTACTGCTCGAGAAGAGAAGCTGATAAATTGATTGAACAATACAGGGTTATGATTAACGATGATTTGGCAACTCCTACTTCTAAAGTATATCCAGGAGATCAAGTAATTGTAGATGACGAACCCCTCAAAAAATCGAAGAAACCTCCTGTATACATTGCATTTAATAAACCCATAGGTGTAACCACTACCACTGATTTAACCGACCGAACCAATGTAATCTCTTACATCAATTACAGTAAACGAATTTTTCCTATCGGACGACTCGACAAAGATTCTGAAGGACTTATATTGCTTACAAATGATGGAGATATAGTCAATAAAATATTACGAGCAGGCAACGAACACGAAAAAGAATACATCGTATATGTAAACAAGGCAATCACGCCTGATTTTACAAAAAAAATGAGTAATGGTATTCCAATCATGGGAACTATTACATTAAAATGTAAAGTGAAACAAGAAGGAGGAAAACGATTTAGGATTACACTCAAACAAGGTCTTAATCGGCAGATTCGTAAAATGTGCGAATACCTAGGATATGAAGTAGTATCGCTTCAACGGGTAAGAATCATGCATATACAATTGGATAAGCTAGCACCAGGCAAATGGCGTTATTTATCACCAGCCGAAATACAACAACTCGAACATTTACTAAAAGAATCCAACAAAAATTAGAATAATAATTCAATTTATTTTTTTTATAATTTTGTAAAAAAAATACCATGAAAAAGATACTTATTTTTTCTTTTCTTTTGGCTTCAATTCAAACATTCGCCAGAGGTGAAAAGGAATTAATCAATCAACAAAAAAAGCAAGAAAAAATTATTAAATCTGCTCATAACAAGGGTAAAATTACCGAATTGGAATATGACAAATTAATGAATGAGCAGCAAATCATCAAATCCTCAATTCGAAAAGCTGCCCTTGATGGTGTATGGACCTCACGAGAATTGAACTATGTCAATGGAAAACTTGAGCGAGCCGAAAAACGATTGATTAGATACAAAAACAATTCGGAAATATACTAAGTAAACACATATAAAGAAAGCCACCGTTTTGGTGGCTTATTTTATAGTATTGCCATGTGTGAATTTACTTTACAGCATACATAATTTCTTTTGCAATTTTTACTGTTTTCTCAATCGAAGGTAAAAATTCAGCTACCAATGTAGGGGCATAATGCATATTAGCATCGGCACTACAAATTCTACGAATAGGTGCATCCAAATAATCGAAAGCTTCTTTTTGAACACGATAGGTTATTTCAGAAGAAATACTTGCAAACGGCCATTGTTCTTCCACTATCATCAATCGATTTGTTTTTTTCACTGATTCTACAATTGTATGCCAATCCAATGGACGAATTGTACGTAAGTCAATTACCTCTGCGCTGATTCCTTCTTTTTGTAATTCTTCAGCAGCACCCAAGGCCACTTTCATCATTTTATTGTACGATACGATGGTAACATCTGTACCAGCACGTTTGATATCGGCTTTGCCAATTGGGATTAAATATTCTTCTTCAGGCACATGTCCCATATCACCATACATTACTTCACTTTCCATAAATACCACAGGATCATTGTCGCGAATGGCACTTTTCAAAAGTCCCTTGGCATCATATGGATTCGAAACCGAAATTACTTTTAATCCAGGCATGTTGGCATACCAACTTTCAAATGCAGATGAATGTTGTGCACCTAATTGCCCTGCAGAACCATTAGGTCCTCTAAATACAATAGGACAACTAAATTGGCCTCCACTCATCGACAGCATTTTGGAAGCATGATTAAATATCTGATCAAGCGGCAACACTGCAAAATTCCATGTCATGAACTCAACAATTGGTCTCAAGCCATTGGATGCTGCGCCTACAGCAATAGCAGCAAATCCTAATTCAGCTATTGGGGTATCTATAATTCGTTTAGCACCAAATTCGTCGAGCATCCCTTGGCTTACTTTGTAAGCACCATTGTATTCTGCTACCTCTTCACCCATTAGAAATACCGATTGGTCTCTTCTCATCTCTTCTTGCATTGCTTCCCTGAGGGCTTGTCTAAAGGCTATCTCGCGCATATTGTATTTGTTTAAAGCATACAAAAATAAGGAGCAAAAGTTTATAATTAAGTTTTTTTTTATAGAAGTTGAATTAGACCTATTATCTCTATTTTTATAATTTTTCTAACAGAATACAGCTAGCTGAATATCAAAAAAATCGATTACATTTGTGCACATATGTTAAATTAATATCACTAAATAGTAACCAAATTATTATCCAATTGACTGAAATCAAATCGTATATCAATTTTATTATTCAACAATGGCGATATGCTTTTAAGGATTCAATGTTTGCATTAAAAATGCTATTAACTCCTGGTTTGTTTATACTTTACTCTGCAGTCACACAACATCTAGGCACTTATGTAGAAATGAGAAAGGGAGTAGTTTTAGAAGATAAATTACTTTATTTATTACCAAGTTATGATTTCTCTTTTTATGTATTCATATTACTTTACACTTCGCTTACACTGGCAGTTATCACACATCTCGACAAGCCTAAAGTGATATTGCGTATTATTGAAATGCATTTCCTTGTGGCAGTCATTCGTCAGATTTGCATATTGCTTATAGCTCTCGAACCACCTGCTGGATTAATTGTATTACGTGATATTTTTTTAGAAAACACGGTTTACCCAAGACATACACCCTTGACCAAGGATTTATTTTTCAGTGGTCACGTGGCTAGCATTTGGCTTTATTTCCTATGTACTGACCGTAAATATGTTCGCTATTTTTTATTATTCGCAACGTTTATCATGAGTTTTATGATATTGAGTATGCGAGTACATTATACTTATGATGTATATGGCGCTTTGCTTATTACATTCCTTTTGTATAAAGCTCCTTTATGGATTAAAAATTACATTTTTGATGGTCGATTTGCCGATGCAAAAGCAGAATAAAGTAATTGAAACTAAAGTAGAATCCCTTTTAAATAGAGCATAGCCACCGAAAAATAAATTAATAGTCCTGTAACATCAACCAATGTAGCTACAAATGGTGTAGAGGATGCTGCGGGATCGGCACCTAAACGTTTAAGTAATAATGGCAACATAGACCCCATTAATGACCCCCACATGACTACCCCTATTAAAGATGTACCTACAACTAATGCAATTCTAAAGTAATGTTCACCAAATGTAGGTGAGAATAAATGCCAAAGACTGATAACGGAAAAACTAAATACACACAATGTTAATCCAAGAAATAATCCTGAAAATATTTCTCGTCGCATGACAGTCCACCAGTCTTTGATCGTAACTTCTCCCAATGCCATCGCTTGAATAATGAGAGTGGCAGCTTGAGAGCCACTGTTACCACCACTTGAAATAATCAAAGGTATAAAGGTAGCTAACATCACGACTTTGGCGATTTGCCCTTCGAAATTTGACATGGCAGTTATTGTAAGCAACTCCCCAAAAAATAACACAATAAGCCAAACAATTCGTTTTTTATACAATTGAAAAAGAGACACATCCAAATATGGATCATCCAAGGCTTCGGTACCACCTATTCGTTGAATATCTTCAGTATATTCTTCTTCTACAACCCATAATACATCATCAATCGTAACGATTCCCAACAAAACATTGCGATCATCAACTACAGGCAATGCCACTCGGTTATTCATTTGAAAAACATTGGCTACTTCTTTTTGATCATCATTCACATGCAATGAAATATATCGACCATCAATCAAGTCCGAAACATGGGTTGTTTTTGGGTCTACCAAAAGAAAATCACGAATCCTAACGTCATCAATTAATGTTCCATTTGCATCAGTTACATAAATTACATCTATGGTTTCGGAGCTTTTACCATAGTCGCGTATGTACGTCAATACTTGCTCTACTGTCCAGTCGAGTTCTACATCAATATAATCGGGCGTCATCAATCGACCTACACTCTCTTCAGGATAACCTAATAAAGATAAAGTAACTTTTCGTTCCTCTGGATTCAAATGCTTAATTATCTCTTTTACAGTACTACTAGGCAATTCACTTAACAAAGAAGTACGGTCATCTGGAGGCAAATCATTCAATATCTGAACGAGCTGATAAGGCGGAAGTGATTTTAATAATTCCTCTTGAATACTGACATCTAAAATTCTAAAAACAGCTAACGCACGCTGAAAATCCAATTGCTGAAAAAAAGGCAAGGTATGCTCAGGCATTTCATAAATCAATTCCGCAACATCCGATATGTTTAAATCATTGATTAATTCACGCAATTCTACTGACGCATCGAGCTCAATTAGCTTTTCGACTCGCTCTACTAATACCTTTATTTCATCCAATTGTGTTGACACCATGCAAAAGTAAGTGTTTAACTGTGTATATTTGTTGAGGATAAATGTTTTATTTTTTTGATAATATCCTTTTATTAATGGCCTTTTGAGGTGAAATTTTCAATAATCTAAAAAAAAATACAAAATAGTTCCAAAATATTCTTTTTCTGTACAAAATATTTCATTACCTTTGCATTCCCAAAAAACAAAAAAGTAATGGCTCGTATTTGTCAAGTAACTGGAAAAACCCCTATGAAAGGGAATAAAGTATCATTTTCTAACAAGAAAAGCATTCGTCGCTTTATGCCAAATTTGCAAAGCAAGCGTTTCTTTCTTGCAGAAGAGGACAAATGGATCACATTAAAGTTAACTGCTCATGCTATGCGTACCATCAATAAACGTGGTTTATTGAATATAGTAACAGAAATGCGTGCAGCTGGCGAAAAAATATAATTAAGAACGTAATAAAACATTAAGTAATGGCAAAAAAAGGTAATAGAGTTCTTGTAATATTAGAATGTACTGAGCACAAAGATTCTGGTTTGGCTGGTACAAGTCGATATATGACTCAAAAAAATAAGAAAAATACCCCAGAACGTATTGAGTTAAAGAAATTTAACCCAATCATGAAAAAATATACAATTCACAAAGAAATTAAATAATTATAAGTCATGGCAAAAGCAGCTTCAAAAAACTCAAAAGTTAAAGATTTAAAAGCTTCAGCAGAAGCTAAAAACTGGACGAAGGTAATTCGTGCGGTACGGAGCCCTAAATCTGGCGCTTATACATTTAAAGAGCAAATCATTCACAAAGAAAAAGTGAGTGACCATCTTGCAGGAAAATAATTTTTCCTGTTTGTAAAAATAGTAAAACCACCTTTTAGGTGGTTTTTTTTATGCTTATTATTATTTTTTACCTATCCCCATCATACTAGTAAAGCTTTTCTCCTTATAAAGTAAGCGTATGAGTCCATCTGCTAAACCAATTTGAGGCACATAAATATCTGTAATACCAGCCCATCTCATCACAGAGATGTAAATCTGCAATGCAGGTACAATAACATCTGCACGATCTAATCTAAATCCATATTTGTGTATACGTTCTTGTATAGTTAATGCACTTATTTCTTTGAAATACTCTCTTAAAAGGTCTAGAGGAATTGGCTTGTCTTGCTTTCGCTTCGACATAGAAAATATCTTACTAATATTACCACCTGTGCCGATGGCTACATTTAATCCTGGTTTTATACTAGCCTTAATGAAATTTTTCATTTCATCCCAGTTGTCTTCATCCACTTGCCCTTTCAACAATCGTATAGTACCAATATTAAATGACTTTTTAATTACATCCATTGATTTTCCATACAAAGTCAATTCTGTACTTCCGCCCCCTACATCAATATATAAATACGTAAATTTTTTATCAAGGGTTTCTGCCAAATGTGTTTCGTACAAGATCATGGCTTCCTGACTACCTGTAATCACTTCAATTTTTATTCCTGTTTGATCTTCTACTTTGTGAATAATTTCGATTGAGTTAATTGCATCTCGCATTGCAGATGTTGCACATACTTTCAAGCCTTGTACGCCATATACATTCATCAAATGTTTGAAGGCTTTCATGGTTTCAATCAACTCATTTGTTTTCGTTTCTGAAATAAATCCTGTTTCGAAAACATCAAATCCCAATCGCAATGGAACACGCACTAAATTTACCTTAGTATAATCTAGGCTACCATCTTTGTATGTAGTTACATCATTGATGAGTAAACGAACAGCATTAGAGCCAATATCAATCGCAGCAAGTCGCATTAGGAAATTTTATAGCACAAGGTAAGAATATTAGAGAATAGAAGTATTAGAAAACTAATAACTTTTATTTTTTAAATAATTATATATTTCCTCTTGCGAACGAAAATCATTATCCTTACCAACCTTTTTTACATAAAAGTTTTCTTGTTGATTATCTAAAATTCTTGCTTTCACATTTTCCGATAACTGTATTTGCAAAATATTTTTTAATTCGTCTTTGATTTCATTATCAAAAATAGGCGTTGTCACTTCTATACGATAATCAATATTGCGTATCATCCAATCAGCACTGGATATATAATAATCGTGTTTATTTTTATTATTGAAATACAATATTCGAGCATGTTCAAGATATTCATCTACTATACTTATTGCTTTAATAGGCTTTGGCCATTTCGTATTTTCAGTCAAAACGCCACAAATACCTCGTATAATCATTTGTATATCCACACCAGCTTTTGCAGCTAGATATATTTCCTCTATTAAAGCATTATCTGACAAACTATTTAATTTAATTTTAAAACCTGCAGGTGCTTTTTGCTTTAAATGTTTTATTTCATTTATTATCTTATCAATAAAAAAAGTACGGGTATTGAAAGGTGAAACAATCAAGGTTTTACATTGCTTTATTTTGACCAAACTCTCTGGCCGTTCGATAAAATCAAATACTCTTGAGATATCAGAAACAATTCGTTTATCTGCAGTCAATAAGCAATGATCACCATAATACTGAGCAGTATTCTCATTTAAATTTCCTGTACTTACAAACCCATAGTGTTTCAATGTTTTTGAAATCCGTTTTGAGATAAGACAGATTTTCCCATGGATTTTTCTATTAGGCAAACCTACTAAAACTTTCACCCCCTCTTCTTCTAATAATCTTTTCCATTTCAAATTGGCTTCTTCATCAAAACGAGCTCTTAATTCAAGTACAACTGTTACTTTTTTACCATTTCGTAATGCATTAATAAGTGCTTTGATAATTTTAGACTCTTTGGCTAATCGATAGCAAGTGATTTTAATAGACTCTACATAAGGGTCGATAGCAGCTTCGCGAAGCAAATCAATTATAGAATCAAACGAATGATAAGGAAAATGTAACATTACATCCTTACTATTCAAAACTTCTAAAATTCGAACAGGCTGAGTAAATAAGGGATGAACAAATGGTTTATTTCGTGTGATTCTTTTATCAAATACTTCCATGGGAAAATCCATAAAATCTTTGAAATTATGGATACGACCTCCAGCTATTAGATTGTCTTTGCGTGTCAATCCAAGTAATTTGATTAAATAATTTAATAAGTTTTTTTGAATCGATTTATCATAGACTAATCGAACAGCCTTACCTTTTTTACGATTTTTGAGCCCCTTTTCTATGCTTTGTATAAAATCTGTATTTACATCATTGTCGATATCCAACTCAGCATCTCTAGTAACTTTAATAATATAACCCTCAAAAGAATCAAAGCCAAATTGTGTAAATAAATTAGGCAAACAATATCTAATTATATCCTCCAATAAAATGATATTTTTTTCACCTTTATTGGAAGGTAGAATTAAAAATCGAGGCAATACATTGGTCGGCACTTCTATTAATGCATAGCTGTTCATGAAGGAATTACTTAAATTGCTTAAAGAACAAGCGAGATAAATAGACTTATCACGCAAGAGTGGTAATTCCGGAATACTTTCAATCATAAGAGGGGCGATATTGGTCCTTACTTTATCATTGAAATAATTCAGTACAAATTCTTTTTGAACTTTATTTAATTGTCCTTCATTAACAATTGCAATTTTTTCCTTTTTTAATTCTATAAGAATAGAATTGTAAATTCGTTCAAATTCCTTTTGTTGTTCAAGTACTGTTACTTGAATTTGTTTCAAAATATTTGCAGGCTTTTGCTCCAAATACATTTTGGCCGTTTTGCCAAATTGAACCATCCGATTTAAAGTCGCCACTCGAACCCGAAAAAACTCATCCAAATTATTTGAAAAAATACCTAAAAATCTAAGTCGCTCTGAAAGCGGTACAGACTTATCATTTGCTTCTTGCAATACCCTTGCATTAAACGCCAACCAACTTAAATCACGAATAATCTTAGGACTTGTAACAATTTTCTTCATAAAACTATCTACAAAGATAAAACCAATGAACAGTATTTAATGTTAAGTTTTTTTTTCTAAATCAGCATATTCTAAAATTACATTTTAGCTTCTGTTGCTTGCATAATTGTTTGCTCTATTGCATTTGATTTTTGTAAAATATCACTCGCTTCAGCAACTAATTTTTCTGCTATAACTTTATCTTTCAAGCCAGAAGCATTTATTTTTACATTTAAGTAAGCTCCATAAATAGCTGTTCGAATACACAATGCTCCAACACCAGCGTCTGTTACACTATTTGGATTTCCTTTTTCAACCATTGCCTGAGCAATTTCATATCCACTAAAACAAACTTGCATTGTTTTAAATGGAATTTGAGTTGCATATAAAGTAGCATCTTGAATAGCTTTTGATCTAGCTTGTTTTTCTTCATCAGAATTTTTAGGTAACCCAAAAGCATTCATTATTTTATTAAATGCATTGGTGTCTTCATCTACCAATTTCAATAATTCATCTTTTATACCTTGACCTTTTTCAGCATAATTGCTAAAATATTCCCATTGATCATCCCATCCTTTTTTATGTGAACTTAAATTGGCAACCATAGTAGCTAAGCTTGCGCCTAAAGCACCAACATATGCACTAATACTTCCACCACCTGGCGCTGGACTTTCACTGGCTGTTTCATTGGCAAATGCAACCAAATTCATATCAATTAATTTTTTTGACGAATCCTCTTGCATTACATACTCAATGATTTTTTTCTTTGGATCAAATGGTGTTAATTCATCTAATCCCATACTTTTTACAGCAATTTTAATAATTTCTTCTTCACTAATTCCTACACTTCTTTTTTGTTTCGCTAAAAAATATTTTCCAGCATCGAGCATAGATTTCAAAGGAACCAAACCAACTAATTCACTACCAGTTACACGCATGCCTCTTGCATGTGCACGTTCTACAGCTGTGTCAAATGCAATGTGTAATGGCGTTATACTAATATTCGTTAAGTTCATTGAAATTTGTGCAATGCCATATTCTTCAATATACCATCCGATGGCTTTTACACTTTTTAATAAACCAGGTTCACGAACTTCAGCACCATTGGCATCTAATACTTTTTTACCATTCTCTTCTTTCACACGACCATTTTCACGTAAGTCAAATGCTACAGAATTTGCTCGACGTGTAGAAGTTGTATTTAAGTTTACATTATAAGCAACTAAAAAATCTCTTGCACCAATAACAGTTGCACCACTCTTTTCATTAAAAATTGCTTGGCCAAAATCAGGTGCCCAATTGGCATCTTTAATTTTATCACCAAAACCTTCATATTCTCCTGCACGAATAGTAGCTAAATTTTGTCTGTCTTCTTTTTGTGCAGCACTTTCATATAAATAAACCGGAATGTTCAATTCTTCTCCTACACGTTTGCCTAATTTTTTGGCATACTCTACCGTTTCTTCCATGGTAATTCCTGCAATTGGTATTAAAGGACATACATCGGTTGCTCCCATACGAGGATGTTCACCTTTGTGTTTGGTCATGTCAATCAATTCGCCTGCTTTTTTGATTGCCAAATAGGCGGCATCAATTACAGGCTGTGGCTCTCCTACAAATGTTACAACCGTTCTATTAGTTGCTTTTCCTGGGTCAACATCCAACAATTTTACACCTTCTACTTTTTCAATTTCATCTGTAATTTGTTTGATGATATTCAAATCAACGCCTTCACTAAAATTAGGCACACATTCTATAAGTTGTTTTTGCATTATTCCGTTTTTGAAGTTGCAAATATAGGAATAGTAATGTAGAGTTTAAGATTCCATTGAAAACTAAAAGCTATTCTTTTTAATTGTATAAAAAATTCAAAGTTAATTTTTCAATAGTTTAAATGTTGTAAAATTGTTAGAATCCGATATCTGAAGAATATAATTTCCTTTCGACCACTGCTCCGTATCTATAGTAAACATGGCCGATTTGAATGAATTTTTACAAAAAACCTGAACTCCATATATAGATTTTACTTGTATTGAAACAGGATTTGCAATTGCACTTAAATCTATCAACAATTTATGTTGAAATGGATTGTTATATTTTATAGCATTGTGAAGCGTACTAGTATTACTTACTTCAACTGGAAAGCTGACAGGATATTTATTACAATAAATAGAATCAACACATTCTCCAGCAATAAGATTCGTATCAATTACATTCCTGATTGAATACCATCCAGAATCGCTTAAAGGAATATTTATACTATCAGTTACACTTGTGTAAGCTTGATAAAAACTGTTATTTCGAAATAAATCAAATTGAAATTGTCCAGAATTACAAAATCGCACTTGGGTTTTCATTGTATCTATAATCGATGTATCTGTAATGAAATAATGAGCCTTGGGAACCGATAAATTTCGTTGTATAAATGTATCAATATTGATACAAGGAGGAAATGTATGATCAAGAAAATCATAGAAATAACTACAATTTGTAAGCCCAGTAAAATAATTTTCAGTGTAGTGAAAATCATGATCCGGATCCATTGTTAATACCGGATCACCATCACCCCATGTAAACATGTATTGACACGAAGAATTCATTATTTTATTTTTAACTTGAATCCGATCGTAATAATCAACTAATGTATCAAAACGTAATCTTAAATAATCTTTCTCGTCTGTACATGTATCAAAATTAACAGAGTAACCGCCCGAAATTAATGCAACATCAGGTTGAATATAAAATGTAGATAATAAGGAAGCATACCCACCTTCAGACAAGCCAAATAAAAAGACCTTATCATATTTCGATTTTAAATATTGAATCATTGCTATAATTTCAATAAGATAATTTGTTCCATAATATGTATTTGCTGAGGATAGATACCAGAAAATCCATGAATTTAATTTATTGTTTCCCCAATGATATGCTCGTGATTCTTCATTTGGCTTCACAAGTGTAAAAACATCTCCATAGTTTAAACAATTATTTTTCATACTGCACAATGTATTATGATAACCCACACCTCTTACAATATCATAAGCTTGATTTCGCCCAGAACCAGGTATAATCAAAAAAGCATTTTTGCAATAATTATTTGTAGTATCGGGATAATATATCGTATAAGCCTTACCCGTTTTATTGTTCAATGTAAATGGCAGATAAACCATCGGGTTGTTTTGATTCAATAATGAGGGATTCAAATTAAAAGAAGTGTTGATAATAGAATCATATCGTAAGGAATCAGTTAATGTTAAAGACTGAATATTATCCAAATCCAATGTATTGAATTTAAAACTAGTATCTAACATCAAATAATGATTATAGTAAGAACTAGGTTCTGGATTATGCAACCAATTTCCAGGCGTGACTGAAGTGTCAATATATATAGGATGATCATACCACCCTAACATAGCAGCACTATCTGCTGCAGAAAATTGAGAAAAACATATCTTGGGAATTAATTGTGAAACAATTAAAACGAAGAAATATTTATTATATACTTTATTCATTCAAATTTTCTTATTGAGAATTAATAATTTAAAATTACAAGTTAAATAGTAGGTTTAAAAAATTTTAATTTAAGTACTAAGTTACTTAATGCTTAGGATTTAACATGTAATTTTCTATTTAAAATACTAATCTCAAATCGTTTAGATGAAAATAATTCCCCGTCAATCTGCGCATAAACTTCATTCTCTGTTACGATTGTAATATCTGTTAATGTTTCATGATGTACAAAAGGCAAACTCAAGTGAGTTCCTTTTCGACTTTAGGTAATGCTAATAATCGTTTGAAAATAGACAATGGTTTACAATAAAATAGATTTAATAATCCGTCATTTACTTCAGCTAGTGGCGACACCATAAACCCACCACCCGTTCGTGAGGAATTTGCAATAGATAAAAGCATACACTTTTGTTCTATCACTTTCCCATTTATTAAAATTTTATAATTGGGTTCTTTAAACGAAAAAATCTTCTTGATGACAACCATTAAATATCCTAGATGACCTCCTACAAAGCGAATCGAATTCATACTTTTCAATACTTCTCCATCAAAACCAATTCCAATACCATTGATAAATATTTTATCGTTACAAATGCCCAAATCAATGAGCTTAGGGCTGTAATTCTGTATATTTTCTAATTGTTTTTCCCAAGAAATATTGCCGTATAATTTCCAATGAATATCATTGCCTGTGCCTCCAGGAAAAATCAATAATGGTCTATTTATTTCGAGATATTTATTTAAAAAATAGTTGACTGTACCATCACCACCAACCAGCCAAATTTCATGATACTGATTAATATCAAGAGGCCATTCATTTTCTGAACATAAAATAGTATGACTACTTAACTGACTTAATTGAAAGGCTATTCGCCTTCCTTTTCCTTTAGCTGAAAAAGTATTGTATAATATGGCTATTGTACTTGTCAAATAATATCTTAGTTTGACAAATATAACAAATTATGACCTGAGAATTCTTACATATCCAACCCAAACTTCTTACCATGTGCAATTGCCTCATCATAGCCAGCATCGGTGTGCCGAAGTACACCCATTGCTGGATCGTTGTGTAAAACACGACGAAGACGAGCATCTGCATCAGCAGTACCATCTGCAACTATGACCATACCTGCATGAATACTATAACCCATACCTACTCCACCACCATGATGCAATGAAACCCAACTTGCACCACCTGCTGTTGAAATCATAGCATTTAATATCGGCCAATCTGCAACAGCATCTGATCCATCTTTCATAGCTTCTGTTTCACGGTTTGGTGAGGCAACTGAACCACAATCCAAATGATCACGACCAATAACTATTGGAGCTTTTAATTCGCCATTGCGAACCATTTCATTAAATAATAAACCTGCTTTTTCACGTTCGCCCATACCCAACCAACAAATACGAGCTGGTAAACCTTGGAATGCAATTTTTTCTTTGGCCATATTTAACCAACGAATCAATCCTGCATTTTCAGGGAATAATTTCTTTAATGCTTCATCTGTTTTGTAAATATCTTCAGGGTCGCCACTTAAAGCTACCCAACGGAATGGACCTTTTCCTTCACAAAATAAAGGACGAATATAGGCTGGCACAAAACCAGGGAAATCAAATGCATTTTCTACATGTCGTTTGTCTTTCGCTTGCCCACGCAAATTATTTCCGTAATCAAATGTAATAGCTCCGCGCTTTTGTAATTCCAACATCAACTTGACGTGATGTGCCATGGTGTCTAAGCTTAAATCGCAGTATTTTGTAGGATTCTCTTCACGCAGCTTGTTCGCTTCTGCAACCGTCATATGTTCGGGAAAGTATCCTATTAACTCATCATGTGCAGAGGTTTGATCTGTTAAGGTATCTGGCGTAATATTTCTATCAACCAAACGTTGTAATAAGTCAACCGCATTACAAACTACACCAATTGAAATAGCTTCTCCATTTTCTTTAGCTCTTAATGCTTCGTCAATGGCTTGGTCAATATCTTCATACATTTTATCGATGTAACGAGTCTCAATTCGTTTTTCGATACGCCATTTTTCTACATCAGCAGCTAAACAAACTCCTTCGTTCATGGTAATAGCTAATGGTTGAGCTCCACCCATTCCTCCTAAACCAGCTGTTACATTCAACGTGCCTTTTAAAGTACCATTGAAATGCATATTTGCCAAACTTAAGTAGGTTTCATACGTTCCTTGCACAATTCCTTGTGAACCAATATAAATCCAAGAACCAGCAGTCATTTGGCCATACATCATCAAGCCTTTGGCATCTAATTCTCTGAAATGTTCCCAAGTTGCCCATTTCCCAACTAAATTAGAATTAGCTATCAACACACGAGGCGCATCTTTATGGCTACGCAAAACACCAACAGGCTTTCCACTTTGAACCATTAATGTTTCATCTTCTTCTAGGTTTTTTAAAGATTCAAGAATTTTTTCAAAGCTTTCCCAATTACGAGCCGCTTTTCCTAAACCACCATATACAATCAATTCATCAGGACGCTCAGCAACATCTGGGTCAAGATTATTCTGAATCATACGATATGCAGCTTCTGTTACCCAATTTTTACAAGTTAGTGTAGTTCCTATTGGCGATTTTATTGGTCTTGCTTTATATTCCATTACTAAAATTTGAAGGTGCAAAAATACACGCAGAATTTGAAATGCATTTGATAAATGCTTAAAATGTCATTAGTTTTACTGAATGGCAAAAAGAATTCTCTATAGTATTTTATTTTTATGTTGTTTTGCAAAACTATCTTTAGGTCAAAAGCATGAAAAATGGATTATTATTAAAGGTAAAGTGGCAGACACCTTTGGCTATTCTATTTCAAATGCAAGAATTGCATTAATCTCAAAAAATGGTCATGATAAGTGCATCAAATACACTGATTCATTCGGTCAATTTTACTTCAAATTAAAAAAGAAGAATATGAATAATTTCGCATTGCGTTGTTATTTTTTTAGTAGTTCAAATACAAACAAATTAGTGTCTGTAATTGATTTTATTAAATCTGATGAGTACATAGTTGACACTAATGTATATTATTTAACACACAAGAAAATTAACTTTTCAAAACCAAAAATCACTTCATATACATCAACTAGTTGTGGATTTTCAGCACTTAAGGCTACTACCATTTCGATGCGTGATGACAAATACTGGCGAAATATTCCAGTTGATCAAACTAGTCCGACAGAGATTCTGAAATCTCAAAATTCATTTTTAAAATAATCAATCTTGTATTTTCAGAGAAAATATGACTCTATGTAATTTCAAAATAATGTTTATGTAATTTCAAAATATTATTTATTTAATTTCAAAATAATGTTTATGTAATTTCAAAATAATATTTATGTAATTTCAAAATAATGTTTATGTAATTTCAAAATAAAAATATATTTTCGCACTAGTAAATTCATATTCTACAATGCTTACAAGAAATATTATCAAATCTATCAATGAATTGAAAAAACAATTCCCAATTGTTGCAATTACGGGGCCAAGACAATCGGGGAAAACAACACTACTCAAAGAAGCATTTGCAGGGTATCAATATCTTTCTTTAGAAAATCCTGACACCCTAGAATATGCCAATAGAGATACGAAAGGATTCTTAGCTGAATACAATAATCATATCATTTTTGATGAAGCTCAACGATGTCCAAAATTATTCTCGTATTTACAAACCATCGTAGATAATCGAAGAGAAATGGGGCAATTTGTTTTATCCGGTTCTCAGAATTTTCATTTAATGCAAAGCATTACACAAAGTCTTTCAGGGCGAGTAGCATTATTTAAATTATTGCCATTTGACTTTAAAGAATTAAAAAATGGGAATCTATTTCCTAAAACATATCAAGAAGCAATATATAAAGGATTTTATCCTGCCATTTATGACAGAAATATCAAACCACAAAACTATCACAACAGCTATCTTCAAACTTATGTAGAAAGAGATATATCTGATGTGCTACAAGTTCGAGATATAAAGCAATTTAGAGATTTTGTAAAAATATGTGCAGGACGTGTAGGGCAAATTTTAAATATCAATTCATTGGCAAAGGACTGCGGCATTACGCAACCTACCGCAAAATCATGGTTATCCTTATTAGAAAACAGCTATATCGTTTTTTTATTACAACCCTATTACAACAACTTTAATAAGCGTGTATTGAAAACCCCCAAACTATACTTTTACGACACTGGTTTAGCATCATTTCTATTAGGCATCAGGAATGCCAAAGATGTAGATTCGCATACGATGAAAGGTGGATTATTTGAAAACTTAATCATAGCTGAATTAGTAAAAAAAAATCATCACTTTTATCAACTAAAAGAATATTGGTATTGGCGCGACTCTAATGGAAACGAAATAGACTTACTATGCGAAAACAAAGAAAAGCATGATATATTTGAAATAAAAGCCACTAAGACAATCATGTCAGATTTATTTAAAGGACTAGATCATTTTGAAACTACTGCAGGAAAAGATTTTGTAAAAAATAAAATCCTAGTATATGGTGGAGATGAAAGTCAAAAACGTACAAAATATACCATTAAAAGCTGGCAAGAGATATAAACAATGTCTACATGGAATGCATATATCAAAGGATTTAAATCATTTCTTCAATTGGAGAAATCACTGAGTGAAAATTCTGTAGTGGCTTATTTACATGATGTTGAAAAGCTACAACAGTATCTTCTCTATTCAAAACAAGAACTCTCTATTGAACGAATAAATCTCACAACGCTACAAGGTTTTCTCAAATGGATTCATGAGTTAGGTATGACACCCACATCTCAGGCTAGAATCATTTCAGGCTTGAAAAGTTATTTTAAATATTTAGTGCTAGAGGATGTGATTAAAAAAAATCCTACAGAATTACTCGAAGCCCCCAAAACGAGTCGTAAACTTCCAGATACATTATCAATAGAAGAACTTGAATTGCTTTTCAATGCAATTGATTTATCCCAAGCAGAAGGTACAAGAAACAAAGCGATACTTGAAACGATGTATAGTTGTGGACTTCGAGTTAGTGAATTAACTGAACTAAAAATTTCAAATATCTATATCGATGTGGAATTCATTCGAGTTATAGGAAAAGGAAACAAAGAACGACTCATTCCAATAGGCGAATCAGCATTAAAACATATACAATTCTACAAAGAAGGTTACAGGAATCAAATTGCACCAAAAAAAAATTGCGAAGACATTTTATTTTTGAATCGTCGTGGAGGGAAACTTTCAAGAGTAATGATATTTTATATCATCAAAGATTTAACTGCTAAAGCGGGATTGAAAAAAAATATTCATCCACATACGTTACGCCATTCGTTTGCGACACACTTGGTAGAAGGAGGTGCCGACTTACGCGCCGTACAGGAAATGCTAGGGCATGAAAGCATTGCTACAACTGAAATATACACACATCTGGATAGAGAGTTTTTAAGAGACACCATTCACCGATTTCATCCTCGATATCAATCAAAATAAGTATGCCCATTCATGGTATTAAATTTCAATTTGAAATTGAAAGAGACTGTTGTAACTTTATAACATGAGTTACATACTTACTGCCGATCAGATAAGACAATGGGATCAATATACAATCGAACATGAACCTATTTCTTCCATTGAATTAATGGAGCGTGCTGCACTTCAATGCAGCCAATGGTTAATGCAGCAATGGGATACCGACAGACCATTTATCCTATTTTGTGGCAATGGAAATAATGGAGGCGACGGGCTAGCTATTGCTCGCCATTTATTGGAATACGGATACCATGTAAGTGTATTGATAGATGATGCAGTGAAAAAAAGCAATGACAATCTCACCAATCTAAAAGAACTATCTTACCTCTATAAATCATGTATACACTCTATCGAAAGTGAAATAACAATCCCTTCAAATGCAATTATTATCGATGCATTAGTTGGAACAGGATTAAAGCAATCATTGAAAGGAAAAGAACAAAAATGGGTCACTCGTATTAACTCACTCCCTAATACAAAGGTATGTATAGACCTCCCTTCGGGGCTTTCGGCCGACCAATTTCTACAAACTGAATCCATAGTAAAGGGAGACTTTACATTGACTTTTCAAGTATATAAAAAATCTTTTTTATTTCCTGAAACAGGAATTTACTGCGGTAAAATTATTTTATTAAACATTGGTCTACATCCTGATTTCTTAAAACTACATACCTTCAATCAGCTAATTATTGACAAAGAAATTCTTCATTCTTTTTATAAAAAAAGAACTTCATTTTCACACAAAGGGACTTTTGGTCACAGTCTACTATTTGTTGGTAGTGAAGGTAAAATGGGAGCATGTATATTAGCAGCCAAAGGATGCTTACGAAGCGGCACAGGATTATTAACATTATTGATTCCCTCCGACCAAATTCAAATAGCACAAGTAGCAGTTCCTGAAGCTATGACTATCAACTATGAAAAGAATAATTCTCTACCGAGATTAGATGCCTATTCTTCTATTGGGGCAGGCAGTGGCATTGGCCAACATGAAACCAGCATTCAGCTTATTTCTCAATTAATGACTGAATCATCTTTATCCATGGTACTTGATGCTGATGCTTTAAATATAATTGCTAATAATCCTGAATTACTTCATGCAATACCAAAAGAAAGTATATTAACTCCACATCCAAAAGAATTTGAACGACTATTTGGTGAAAGTGAAAATTCGTACCTTCGACATGAATTACAATTACAAAAGTCCGTCGAACTCGGTTTGTTTATTTTACTCAAAGGACGATACACTTGCATTACAACACCTGATGGCAAATCCTACTTCAATACAACAGGCAATCCAGGCATGGGTACAGGAGGCAGTGGAGATGTATTAACTGGCATTATCACTGGTTTATATGCTCAATATCATGATATGTTAGAAGCAGGCCTCTTGGGTGTTTATCTTCATGGTTTAGCTGGCGATATAGCAGCACAAAAAAAATCCGAAGAAAGTTTAATTGCTTCGGATATTATTGATCAGTTAGGTCAAGCTTTTAAGGATTCATTTTATAATGCTGAATAATAGCCTTACAACCTTCATTTATTTCATCAAATACATCATAATAGCCATCAAGATTTCCATAATATGGATCTACGACAGAACGATTCTCATCAGGGTACAATTCTTTTAAAAACAATTCAACTTTATCTGGATTAAAATAATGCCCACTTATATCTTTAATCTCTTCATACACATCAGAAGCAAGAGCATAAACTTTATCAAATTTTGCTATATCAGCATGGGTAAATTTCCGAGCACGTTGTTTTGATATATCAATACCATTTTCGAGACATACTCGTTGGGAATGCTCGTGTGGTGCCTGACCTATGTGATAAGATTCTGTGCCTGCACTGTCTATTTCCCAATCCAATTGCTCAAGGCCACAACTATGTTTCATCACACCTTCTGCTATTGGAGAGCGACAAATATTACCCAAACAAACAAATAGTATTTTCATATGATGTTAATTTATACCCAATTGCTTTTTGAAATAATCCAATGTAATTTGAAGTCCTTCTTTACGATCAACTTTCGGTTCCCAATTTAGAATTTCTTTAGCACGTGTAATATCTGGTTGTCGTTGTTTAGGATCATCTTGCGGAAGAGGATGATAGACTATTTTAGACCCTGTACCAATTAAGAGTTGAATTTCTTCTGCAAAATCTTTCAACGATATTTCATTTGGATTTCCAATATTGACAGGCATGTGATAATCACTTAATAGTAATCTATAAATACCCTCCACCAAATCACCTACATAACAAAATGAACGAGTTTGTGAACCATCTCCGAAAACTGTTATATCCTCACCTTTTAATGCTTGACTCATAAATGCTGGCAATGCACGACCATCATCCAGTCGCATACGTGGTCCGTAGGTATTAAATATTCGTACAATACGAGTTTGTAAACCATGAAACGTATGATAAGCCATTGTGATAGCTTCTTGGAATCGCTTAGCTTCGTCATACACACCACGTGGTCCTATTGGATTTACATTTCCCCAATATTCTTCATTTTGAGGATGAACCAAGGGATCGCCATATACTTCAGATGTAGAAGCTATGAGCATTCGTGCATTTTTTTGTTTGGCCAATCCTAACAGATTATGGGTTCCCAAAGAACCAACTTTCAAGGTTTGAATGGGCATTTTTAAATAGTCGATAGGACTTGCTGGAGATGCAAAATGTAATATATAATCCAACTCTCCAGGTACGTGTACGAATTTACTTACATCGTGATGATAAAATTCAAAATTGGGTAATTTGAATAAATGCTCAATATTTTTGATATTGCCAGTAATCAAATTATCCATGGCTATTACATAATAATCTTCCTTGATAAATCGATCACACAAATGGGATCCTAAAAAACCTGCACCACCCGTTATAAGAACTCGTTTCATTGTACTTTTTTAATTAATTGTTTTACGACCGATTGAATTGTAATAAAAACCTTGTTCCTCCATCTGATGTAAATCGTATAAATTTCGGCCATCAAATATCACTTTAGATTTCATTGCCGATTTCATAACATCAAATTCAGGCGTACGGAATATGGTCCATTCTGTACAAATAGCAAGCGCATCTGCATCCTTTAATACTTCATATGCCTCATTGCCAAATGAAATATGCGACATCAATGCAGCATGATTTGATTCAAAATAATCCTTTGTATTTTCCATCCCTTCCGGATCATAACAAATTACTTCAGCCCCAGCTTCTACTAATTTAGGTATAATATATAATGCTGGTGCTTCTCGAATATCATCCGTATTGGGTTTGAAAGCCAATCCCCATACAGCAATTTTTTTCCCTTTTAAATCACCATTAAAATATCCAATAATTTTGTCAGCTAATACTAATTTTTGATTATCATTGACATTCATTACAGCATTTAAAATACTATAATCATAACCATATTGACTCGATGTTTGAACTAATGCTTGCACATCTTTAGGGAAACAACTACCTCCATAACCAATTCCAGGGAATAAAAAACGTTTACCTATTCGATTATCACTCCCCATGCCTTTACGAACAGTTTCTACGTCTGCGCCTACTTTTTCACAAAGATTGGCAAGTTCATTCATAAAAGTTATACGCATAGCAAGATATGAATTTGCTGCATATTTGGTAATTTCAGCACTTCGTTCATCCATGAAATAAATTGGATTTCCTTGACGTACAAAAGGGTTATACAATTGCTCCATCAATTTCTTTGCACGATCTGAGCTACATCCTACTACCACTCTATCTGGCTTCATAAAATCCTCCACCGCCACGCCTTCTCTTAGAAACTCAGGATTACTCACTACATCAAATTCACCCGAATAATTTTCCTTGATTTTATCAGCCACTTTTTCAGCAGTACCAACAGGAACTGTGCTTTTATTGATGACTACTTTGTATTGTTTGATATCTGCTAATATCTTACCTATTTCAGAAGCCACACCTAATACATAGCTTAAGTCTGCTGATCCGTCTTCACCTGGAGGTGTAGGTAATGCTAAAAATATTAAATCAGATTTTTCAACAGCCATTTTCAGATCAGTTGTAAAGTGTAATCTTTTCTCTTTTAAATTTCGTTGAAATAAAACCTCTAAACCAGGTTCGTAAATTACGATTTCTCCTTTCGAAAGACGCTCTACTTTGTTAGCATTTATATCTACACAAATGACATGATTACCCGATTCGGCAAAACATGTTCCAGAAACTAATCCTACATAGCCAGTTCCAACTACTGCAATATTCATTATTTTAAACTATTTACAATGTTAATAAAATTTTCTACAATATACTTCTGTTGCTCGTCGGTCATTTCTGTGTGTATGGGTAATGAAATAACTTGAGTTGTCAAAGATTCCGTTGTATCTAAATCAAACGATTTTACACCTTCAAATATTTTTTGTTTATGGGCAGGTATAGGATAATAAATCATACTAGGAATTCCTTTCTCCTTTAACAAATTTTGAACTTGGTCTCTATCCACACCATTCAACGTCAAGGTGTATTGATGATATACATGATAAATATTATCGGGGCAATACGGTGTTTTGATATTTGGATGATTTGCAAACGCTTGATTATAATAATCTGCAGCTTTGCGACGAGCAGCACAATATTCGTCCAAATGAGGCAATTTAACACGTAATACAGCCGCTTGCAGGGTATCTAACCTTGAATTACATCCAACTATTTCATGTATATATTTTTGACGTTGGCCGTGGTTTGCAACCATTTTCATTTTTTCTGCAAGTACAGAATCATTGGTGCAAAGTGCACCACCATCGCCGTAACAACCTAAATTTTTAGAAGGAAAAAATGATGTACTTCCAACATGACCTATTGTTCCATTGGCTTTGCGAGTTCCATCTTTAAATGTATAATAACCTCCAATTGCTTGGGCATTGTCTTCAATTACATATAAATTATGTTTGTTTGCAATAGCCATAATTGATTCCATATCGGCCGTTTGTCCATACAAATGAACTGCAACAATAGCTTTTGTTTTTGGGGTAATCAATTTTTCAATTGCATTCGCATCCATACAAAATGTATCAGGATTTACTTCACAGAACACTATATTCAATTTGAGCAAAGCCACCACCTCAACAGTAGCAATATATGTAAATGAAGGTGTGATAACTTCGTCTCCAGGCTCTAAGCCTAATGCCATCATGGCTATTTGCAATGAGTCGGTTCCATTAGCACAAGGAATGACATGTTTCACATCAAGATAAGATTCTAATTCCTTAGCAAAAAGCCCCACTTGAGGTCCATTGATAAATGCTGTAGTGTCAATTACTTCTTGCATTGCTGCATCTACCTCTGATTTAATTTTTTGGTATTGACTTTTAAGATCAACCATTTGAAGATTATTCACGTATAATAGTTTTTGATTGGACGCAAAAATAGTATATTCTTAGGATAATTTCATGGGCAATAATTTGAATAAAATAACGTTTTGAGAACCTATACATTTGCTTTTCATGGTTCATTTCAATAGAATTATCATAATTGAAACTACTTTTTAAGTTTCTTTCTCAAATTTAAATTGGAAAATCAAATTTGAATGATGCAAATTTGCATTAGATAATACACTATGCTAAAAACATTTTTCAATATTTTAATTCTTTGTAGTCTTACCAACATCTCATTGGCTCAAGTAGATGACATTAATAATGAACCTACTAAAACATCCCACATTATTTCAAATAAAATATGGAATTTAGATGTAATAGGCGCTATGGACTTCCCGCAAGCTGACATGGCCAAACGATTTGGCACAAGTTATCGAATAGGTGTAGGAATCAAGTATAAAACTGCTCGTAATTGGATTTGGGGTGCCAAATTCGAATTTATCACTGGCAATAAAATGCGCGACGATAGTCTTATGATTAATATAAGAACATATCAAGGTGGAGTTATATCTCAAAATGGCGACTTGCTCAATGTAGGCTTATTTCAACGTGGTTATATGACAGGTATTCAAGTTGGGAAAATTTTCCCATTTCTTCAAATAAATCAAAATTCAGGTCCCATGATGTTAGCTTCATTAGGATTTATGCAATACAAAATCAACATTTTTGATAGAGATAATTCTTTCCCCCAATTAAGAGATGAATATAAGAAGGGCTATGACCGTTTAGCTAATGGAATTTATATAGAGGATATGATAGGCTATCATTATTTCGCAAAAAATAAATTAATCAACTTTTATGCTGGGTTCAATTTCGTTTGGGGCTTTACACAAGGTCGTCGTGATTATTTACTCGATTTGGGGCGTCCAGACACAGGAAATAGAAATGATGTTTTGACTGGATTCAAATTTGGGTGGGTACTTCCAATTTACAAAAAAAATGTTGAAGAAACCTACTATTAATAAATGTTTAGCCTATTCTATACTATTGGGATTCGATTCTACTATCTGTCGATACGCATAGCATCTATATGGAATCCGAAGGCAAAAAAATGGATCGCAGGACGAAAATCTATCCCAGATGATATTGAAAAAATCACCTCAGGTAGTAAAGAAATTATCTGGTTTCATTGTGCCTCTGTGGGAGAGTTTGAACAAGGCTATCCATTATTGAAAATGCTAAGAAATGAATATCCGAAATATGCATTTCATATCACTTTTTTTTCTCCATCAGGCTATGATTTTGTGAAACAAAAATACCCTACAGAATCAATAAGCTTCTTACCGAATGATATCAATGCTGATTTATATTATTTTATTAGAAAAATTAAACCGAAAGCAGTCATATTAGTTAAATATGAAATTTGGTATCGATTGATTAAATTATTGAATGAGTCAGCTATACCAACATTTTTGATTTCAGGATTTTTCCGTCCAGATCATTTTTACTTCAAATGGTACGGAATACCATTTATTCAAAGTCTTAAAAAATTAAATCATCTTTTTTTACAAGAAGAAAAAAGTCAAACGTTGCTTCATTCAATAGGCGTTGATAATACAACTGTAGTTGGAGACACCCGTTTTGACAGGGTTATAGAAACATGTTTACTAGATTTTCAGGATTCAATTATTGAGAATTTCATTCAAAAATCACCCGTGTTTATTGCCGGCAGCGTATGGGAAAGCGATCAAATTGTGTTAAATAAAATAATACAAAGCTTACCTTCCGATTGGAAAATCATCCTAGCACCTCATGAATTCGCCCATTACAACACTGATTGGATTCAAGAAAAAACGCATTTTTACACGAAAGAAAAAGAGAACAATGCTAGAATATTAATTTTGGATACCATGGGCCTTTTATCTCGCATCTATCGATATGCCTCTTTGACCTATGTTGGTGGTGGATTTGATAAAGGGTTACACAATATTCTTGAACCCGCTGTATATCACAAGCCGATTCTCATTGGGCCAAATTTCTCCAAATTCAATGAAGCCGTTCAACTTGTTAAGCTAGAATGTGTTTTTGTAGTAGAAAACAATGAAAAAACGTCCATTTTAATTCAAAAGTTAATTTATGATATACCTTTTTTAGATGCAATTCAGACTAAACTTGAAACATTTATTTCAGCAAATACAAACGTTTCAGATAAAATAGCTGTCTATCTAAGAAAGAATAAGATATTTTAATTTCAGAGTAAAAGCCCAACATATTTTTACTATTGAAATGTATGAACTATATTAGCAAATTAAATAAAGGGCACTTTACAATACGATGAAACATTTAAGCATATTATTAGTACTTATAGCATATATTTTCATTCCTAACAAGGCAAAATCTCAGTTGATTAACAGCTTAGACACCTTGTGTATCTATAATGAATTACAGTTGTCAACCCCTGTTAACAACGCATCTAGCTATTATTGGGGCTTTTGCTCTGCTTACCTCAACAATATCCCAACTGGCAGTAGCATTGCTGCTGGTACAGGTTTAGACGCCCCTTCTTCATTAGCTATGGGAAAAGATGGCAGTAATTATTTTGTATTTGTGGTGAATACGAATAATCCAAGAGATGTCATACGTTATGAATTTGGCACCAACTTATCAAATGCACCTTTAGCAACTAATTTGGGGAATTTTGGCGGATTAATTCCAATCAATAGCAAAGGAATGGAATTAGTCAACACTGGTGGAAATTGGTATGGATTTTTATTAGGTGGCACCAATGCTGTCAACTCTGATATGATTCGATTTGACTTTGGCAACAGTCTTGCTAATACACCTACAGTTACTGACTTAGGCAATATTGGTGGTCTTTTAATTAATCCTCAAGACCTATTTATTTTTTCTGAGGGAGGCAATTGGTACGCATTTACCAACAATGGTTTTACAGGCAACTTAATACAGTTAAATTTTGGAGCATTATTAACAAATGTGCCTACTTTAACGAATCTTGGCAACCCAGGTACATTGGCATTCCCAACGGGATTTTGGCCTGTATTTGATGGAGCTAATTGGCATTTATTTGTTGTTAATCGTTTATCACAAACATTGAGTCGTCTAGATTTTGGTAATTCGTTATTAAACCCAGCAGTTGAAACAAATCTAGGTAACTTTGGTGGTTTGCTAAATGGCCCTCGTGACATTTCAATATTAAAAGACTGTGGAAACTATTACGGTTATATTACTAATGAAGCAACTAATACGATGGTTTTGCTTACGTTTACCAATAATATTACTTCGGTTCCAACTGCTAGCGATTTAACCAATTTTGCTGGCTTTAATGGGCCTCGATATTTAACGCGCTTCATTCGAGACAAAGACAATGTATTTTCTTTTACTGCCAACAATTTATCTAATTCTATATCACGACTCACATACAGTAGTTGCAATGCTTCATTAATTCCAAGTTCAACATTACAAACTCCTCCACCGATTCAATATTCTAATCCAGGCACATATAATGTTTATTTTGTCTCAGATGAAGGATTACCAACAATGCAAGTAGACTGTAAATTAATCACTGTATTACCAAAACCAGCTATTGAAATTAACAACGACACGTTGATATGTCAAAATGATACCATTTTATTGGTAGCCAATGGTCCAGGCCTATTTAGTGCAGCTTGGCAAACACCTATTTACAATGCTGTTGCACCTTACGATACCACATCTATACGTGTATATCCTCGTGAAGATTATGAGTACAATGTGCGTTTAGAATTTCTACCAAATGGCGGTTGTCGATTTGATACTTCTGTGATGGTAAAAGTAAGCCGAGTAGTTGCTGATGCAGGACCCGATCGATGGGTCGCAGATGGCGCTACAACTGTACTTGGAGGTCCTAGATTATCAAGAGGGCAAGAATATTCCTATTCTTGGTCTCCTTCCCTTTACTTAACCTCTCCTAATGTTGCAAATCCTACTTGTGCACCACTTGATGTACAACCTTATTATTTAATTGTTACAAATGATTCAACAGGTTGCTCTTCATTTGACACTACTTGGGTTCGCACAGAATGTACTGATATCAATTTGCCAAATGCTTTTAATCCAGTAAGTGATCAACCTGAAAATAGAAATTTTGGATTAATCAATAACAATGTAGTTAAACTTGAATATTTTAAAATATTTAATCGTTGGGGACAAGTTGTTTTTGAAACTACAGATCCAATTAAAAAGTGGGATGGCACACAAAATAATATTCAACTTCCTCCAGATAACTATGTATGGATTGTAGATGGTTATTGCGATAATGGCAAACGAATTAAAAAACAAGGAACTGTTTTACTTGTAAGATAAAACAAATAGTAATTTTTTACAAAAAAGCATCTTCTTTGAAGATGCTTTTTTATTAATTGAAACTGGTCGAGAATCAAAATTAAATTTCAACCTTCTTTAGTATTATACTTTAACTAAAGTGTCTTATTGCTCTTTCTTTATAAATTCAGAAAATAATTAACACTACAATATAATGAAATAAAATGCGAATCTGATAACCAAATAGCCTCCCTTTATTTTCTATTCTTTAATTGTTATCCAAGTATTTGAAATTCCAACTGACTTAACTAATTCAAAAAACAATTTTCCATTATCGGGATGTAATCTAACACAACCATGAGAAGCCTTTTTGCCTAAGCGAGCAATATTACCGGTTGTAGTGCCGTGAATAGCAACCCCCCCACTTATAAAAACAACATAAGGCATGTTACCTAAGCCATTGTAATTACCTCCAGGAAATTTTTTAGACGTATATTTTTTAAACATTGGACCTGAAGGTCGAGTGTCAAACGTTGGCGTTTCATGTTTTATATCCCCGGTAGACACTTTGAAAGAATCAACTAAAACTCCATCAACATGTAAATATAATTTTTGTTTGCTCTTTATAATTTGAGCCCATACTCTACATTGATTTTGGCGACAATCACCGGTTGTTTTTTTAGGCTGCAAGGAATCTTGAATTTTAAATTGTTCTAGATTAAATTTCAATGCTTTTATTTCTTGTTGTTGAATCGTTCGAATATCGTTTGTAAATGTATCTTTCTTCAGCATTGAAGAATCAATCGTTTCATCTGGCAAGAGGGTTGTTTTATCTAACAAGCCTGAACCTTCTAATCCTAAACGAACAATCTCAAGACTATCTTGTTCAAGCTGAGTTTTCATCGTTGCCAATAAATCACTCAATGAGTCTGTAAATGGATCAAACTCATTTTGATCAAATACATTCGAACTATCCGATTTTGAATTTGCTTTGGCTGATTTAATGATGGATGAAATATAGCTATAATTAAATACTTTTTTAATTCTAGTTCTCACTTGATTCTCTTCATTGCAAGAAGTATAAAATGAAAGTATAATCACGCTGACCAAAATCAAATAGCATATCTTTTTATTGTGCATAGTATGCAAAAATAACAAAGACATTATTGCAACTAATTTATTTCTTTTCAAATTTTATCACTTCTTCTGTTTGAGTATTTTTAATATAATATACCCCTACTTGTAAATGTGCTACATTCAAAGAGTTTGTACCAGCATTTAAGGTTTTTCGTACGATTATTTTACCTGTTTGATCAGTAATAATGATAGTAGAAATTTTACTGACTGCAATTTGAACAATATCAAAAACGGGATTTGGATATACAATCATTCCTGTCATTGATGATTTATTTAATTTTTCGACTACAGAGTAACTTATACGGCCATCAATGTCAATCATCTTCAATCGATAATAGAAGTCAGGTGAAAGTGAGAATGGAATGTTAGAATCAGTAAATGAATATGAATTACTAGCTTGATTATTGGCAACCACTTTACCTATTTCTGAAAACTCAGATCCATTCAATGAACGTTCAATACCATATTGCTTTACATTCTTTTCATTCTCGGTTTTCCAGTTTAAAAAAGCATCGTTACCCTTCCATGAAGCAGCAAATGAAATCAAATCTAGTGGCAATACACTTGTAATACCAGGGTTACCAACTCCAAAACCCGAAAAGCCAGTACTAAATTCTCCAGTGATTGAATAGCCATTTAAATAAGTAACTTTTGATAAATTAGTGGCGTAATCTCTTGCAGTTGCAATTGAAGCAAGGCCAATTGAAATTGACATTTTAAACAAATTAGCATCTGTATTCCATGTTCTTCCTTCAGCTTCATATCCATTCTTTTCGGCATTTGTTACATACAAAGTAAACCGATAGGAACCTGATGGATTATTGGTAGTTGGTGTAACTTTTATTGCCTTGTCAAATACCTTTTTCATTACATCACTTTCACCAGTTAAAAATTGAGCACCATTTCCAGCTCTATCAATTTCAAGTGTTGTACATCCATAATTATGACTTGATAAATTTTCGATTCGTGCCATTAGATCTCCATCTGAGTTGTAATAATAAGCGTCTTCATTTGGCCCCAAATAAGCAGTTTTTGTTGATAGTGCATTTTCTATAGATCGAGTACTTTCGCCTGTTACAACTACATTATCAAATCCCATAGATAAAGAGCCTGTATTATTATCATTTTTCCATCTCCATCCTAATAAAAATGTTGAATTATTCAATGAAGCAGGTAAATTGATTGTAGAGTTTGTGATAGTGGTAGAACCCCCAAATTGCGGCGAACCAGGTACTACAACCCATGTAGGGGTTACTGTATTGGTAGATGTCACTAACTCACCCCAGTCATAACCTGCCTCACCATCACCTATCCAATCAAATGAAACCTGAAGGTTTGAATAATTGGTTGCATTGACTACTCGTCTTACAATTGCAGTAGAAGTAGCTGCATTATTGTATTCACAAGTGTTAGTAGCATTATTAAACACTTGCATTGTGAAATTGTTAATAGTAGAACCACAAACAAAATTTTTATTTCCCCATCGATTCGTATTTGATTGAATATAAGTCCAATTTGCTGGAGGATTTGCACCAGATTCAAAATTTTCAGACCAAATAGTATTTCTGGCCAATAATGGATTGTCAGAATTATCTGAAATTCTATATGTACTTGTATTTAAATCCCCTTGAACAGCTGTGCCAGAATTTATAACGAAATTTAATTGAAATGTATCCAAGATTGGTTCATGAGTATTATCATCATAAATTCTTACGGTAACTGGAATACTCATGACGCCTGAAGTGAATATACAAGTTGTAGATGGTGATGTAAAATTACCATTTGTTGTAAAATCATAATCTTGTCCTTGTGTTGCATTACCTGCAGCAATACCCACAGTGGTGTTAATTGGGCCAGAAGGATTATAACTACATTGAAGATTCACAGTATAATCCTTAAATGATCTACAACCTATGGTTGTCGTGGGTTGTTCCACCACATTCGTGGTACTCGAACTAAAATAGATTTCAGGTGTATGAGGTAGTACAGCTGTAAATAAGCCTCGCCCATGAGTAGCGGCTAGTAAAGTATGATCAACGGTTCTATATCTAAGCATTTCGACACGTGTATTTGCTAATCCACTATTTGATTGAGACCAATCTGTAGTAGCTCCATTTAAGTTGTTGGTACTCCAAACACCTAATTCTGTACCTATAATAGCCATGTCAGAGCTATCAGGATGAAACATTACACAACGAACTGGTATATCAGGCATGTTTCCTTCTACTGATGTCCAGTTAGAACCTCCATCAGTTGTTTCCCAAAGACTGTTTTCACCATAATTAGAAATACAGATAATAACATGGTTGCTATCTCCTTTTTGAATATCAATTCCTGCAAGATAAATTCCTGATGTTGTAGGTAATCCAGTCGATTTATTGGTAATGAGTGGTGTAGCGGAAGCTGCATTATTTACTTTTATTAAATTGATAGTTTGTGAAGGATTTGACCTTGAATAACCCATCCACACTGTATTCGGATTATTGGGATCTACTTTCGCAGCGCTCAACAATCTACTAGCACCAGTTACAGCAGAAACACTTCTTGTACTTCTGTCATTAGTGATTCCAATATTTTCAATCAATTCATAATTACCACCACCAAAGCACCCATACATTCTATTGTTGACATTATCAAATTCAGTTGGATTGATAAAACGGCCGGAATTTGAATTCCCTGCCATCGATGTAAAAGAAGCACCCCCATTTCCACTTGAAAAGTAATTGGCATATACATAAGATGTAACTTGATAAGTAGGATCAACTTGATTTATATGACAAAAAGCACCATCACCACCAGATACAGAAGTTCCTGCACTAATTCCAGCAGCATTCAAACGATGTGATCCATTATCTTGAGCTCCTGCTATCATATAATTCATCTCAGTAGGGTGTATTGCTCCTGCATAATATTGAGTTACATTATATCCTGTATTTTTTGATGTAAATGTAGTTCCACCATCAGTTGAACGAAATATTCCACCATCAGTACCCCACAATACTTCTGTAGAACTACCTGGCTTAAATAGAATTTCATGATGGTCGGCATGTACATAAACAGAAGGTGCAGTACAAGATCCAGAACTACCACCTGTCCATGATGTAATTTGAGTCCAAGTTGCACCTGCATCGGTCGATTTCAATCCATCAACACCACCAATGTATAATGTATTAGGATTTGTAGGATTTACACACGAAATCAAATCGTACCAATATTGACTACGAGTAAAATCAGGGTTTGTACTTCCTTGATCACAAAATCCAGCACTAGCACAATTTGTCCAATTGGCCCCGGCATCAACAGATTTTCGAATTAAGGGAGTTCCGCCTGCTCCATTTGCACAAATTGCATATAATTTATTGGCATCTGATGGTGCACAACATAATTCAATACGTTGATAGCTTCCCGAAGGCGTAATATTGGTCCAATTACCTATATTTCCTGTATTTGCACCATGAGTAGCAAAGGTTGATTTAAATATAGAACCTGAATTTCCTATTCCGAATCCAACATATACATCATTGTTTGCCCCCAACTCAATATCACTTGTTGCGTCATTACTTCCTCCACTTACCCCATTTCCCAATACTTTAGTCCAAGTAGAGCCATGATTAGTTGATTTCATTAAGCCATTATTACGAGTTGCAGCATATACATTCCCTGCATTATCAACCAACATTTTTTGAGTATAATAAAAATCCGAATTATTTGTAGATGCTAATTGTGTCCATGTAGCACCACCATTTGTAGATCGCCAAATACCCAAGCCGCGTAATGCATCACTATTCCCCCAGCCTTCACCTGTGGCAAAGTACATAGTATCATGATTGACAGGATGCTGAACTATACAGGTTATTGCTATATTATCAAAGAAGTCATTAATTTTCACCCAACTTGGATTCGCTTGTGAAATATCTGTAGTTTTCCAAATACCTCCTCCTACGCTACCTGCCCAAACAGTTTTGTAAGTAGCATCATTCAAATCGTAAAGCAATGATCGAGTTCGTCCACCAATATTGTTAGGGCCACGCTCTTCCCAAACTAGATTGGCAATTGAAGTACGTGTCAAAGGTTTTACATGTTGACGAACAGTGCGTGCATAATCCCAGGCAGCTTTGATTCGCTGATTTTCAACTTGCCCAGTGGCTGGATCCATTGCTTTTTCACGTTCAAATTCTAATAACTCCCTAAGCATTTCCTGCTTTGATTCTTTTTCGAATTTCGAAACTGACTTTGTTGGTTTCAACACATTACACGAATAAAAAAACAAACTTGTAACTATAAACCCTTTTAAGAATAGATTTGATTTCATGCCATAAAATTACATAAAAGTGTTTAAAAATTTAATCCCCACAAAAAAACAATCAATATTCATACGAAACCCAGATTCAACCTCGATGAAAAATCGGGGCTGAAACGTAGTGGAAGCTGCAAGATAATTGTTTACAAGAACTGACAACATCATCTATTTCGGGATAAACCCAACTAACACGCTAGAATGTTCGTTCCTCAAATCTTATCGCGTAATTTGGGCTAAAACTTAAATTTTAATCCATTTATATTCAATTACATACTTTGAATGATTTGTTTCAGTACTACAATCGAAAAATTTGGCAAACAAGGTGAAAAAACTGGTTGGACCTACATAGAAATTCCAGTTGATATGGCCGAACAAATTAACCCTAGTATTCGAGTTTCATATCGAGTAAAAGGCATTCTTGATAAAATAAAAATTAATCAGGTAACTATATTACCTATGGGAGAAGGTAATTTTATTATGCCTTTAAATGCTGACATTCGTAAAAAATTAAAAAAATCAAAAGGTGATACAATTCAAATTCAACTTGAATTGGACAATACTGTCTATGAAATGAACGCTGATTTAATTGCTTGTCTGGAAGATGATGTTATTGCAAATGAATATTTCAATAGTTTCCCCAAATCACATCAACGGTATTATAGTAAATGGGTCGATTCCGCAAAAACAGATACTACAAAGGCAAAACGTATCGCTTTGATTCTTCGATCGATGCATTTAAAACAAACATATGCCGAAATGTTACGAAGCAATAAAGAATAGTTATTATTTCACTTACTACTTAATTTTTCATTAAATCTTCTCTTATATTTGCTATTCATACGTTGAAAAAATTTCACCTCATATTACTCTTATTATTATCTTCTGTTACTTGGGCTCAAGAACTTAAACGAATCCCTTTTTTGAAAAACGCAGACACCCTTGATAAAAAAAGATTCAAATTAGTTTGTATTGGACAAGGTACTGTATGGGCAGGCAGTTTGCTAGCACTCGATCAAGCATGGTATAGTGGATATCCACGAAGTAGTTTTCATTTATTCAATGACAGTGGTGAATGGCAACAAATTGACAAAGTTGGGCATTCCTTTAGTGCCTATTGGTTGGCACAATCCAGCACTAGCTTATTTCGCTGGTCTGGTGTCAATCGCAAACGAGCAACTATATATGGTGCAGGCATGGGCATTGCTTATGAAAGTGTAATAGAAATATTGGATGGATTTAGTTCCGAATGGGGATTTAGTTTGGCTGACATGGGTGCCAATTTGAGTGGTTCGCTTCTTTTTGCTTCGCAAGACCTAGCATGGCAAGAACAACGTGTTCAATTTAAATTTTCGTCTCATCGTGTAGACTATAACAATGTAGAATTACTTCGAAGAGCAAACAACTTATATGGCACTACTTTTCTTGAACGCACGCTCAAAGATTATAATGGGCAAACCTATTGGCTGAGTGTGAATCCATGGTCTTTTGCAAAAAAAAGTAATTTCCCGAAGTGGCTAAATATAGCGGTAGGCTATGGCACAGATGGCATGCTAGGTGGCTATACCAATACCTGGAAAGACAAAGAAACAGGGATTCAACACTCACGTACAGATGTAAAACGCTTTCGACAATTTTATCTTTCGCCCGATATTGATTTAAGTAAAATTACAATCCGAGGTAAACATCCTAAAGTATTGCGATTACTCAACGGATTGAAAATTAAATTTCCTTTGCCTACATTGGAATACAACACAAAGGGTGAGTTTAAACTGCATGCATTTTATTTTTAAAATAATGATGCTAAAATCTTAATACAATTATCTTCAATTAGAGATAATTACGACCACCATAAATAAAATCGCAATTACTCCTCAATCTTTTGCTTGATATAATCTACAATACTAGCGTGTTCAATATCTTCCATATCACTCAATTCAATCTCCAGAGCTTTGGTACTTTGTGAAATTTCGATTAATGAAAATATCAAACTGATTGAAAAACTCACCAACGAGCTTCCAAAAATAAGATTTGCTATATGTATCTGATCAATGTAAATAAAAAAAGTAGATACAATGCATAACAAAAAACTAATCACACCCATAAATTGCATACGACGTACCAATACAATTCTATATCTTAAACTTTTAATTTGTGTATGCAATTTGATATTATCAGATTTTTCGTTGTATTGATCATGTAACTTACGTGCAACACTTGTTAGTCCTAAAAACCGATTTGTATATGCCAACAAAACCAAACTAATAGCTGGAAATAAGATGGCAGGTGTATTGATTGTAATATCCATGTTTTGAATAATTATACTTTAGCAAAAGTAGTGAGAATAGTAAGAGGAAACGATTTGGTCTTATAAAATTTAATTATTCATTTTTTTTCAAACAAATGAATACTTGGTTAAACTTTAAACAGTTGAAATTATTGAATGTTACATCCAAACATTATATCGTATAGTTTCATTTCAAATAGTTCACTCTATTGATCAAAATTAGTATGTTTGCATCCTAGTTATATTTGATTATGTCTTTATTAAAATTCAAAGTTTGTTGGGAAGAGGATGATGCAACTTATCGATCCATCGAAATATTGTCTGCTCAAACCTTTATGGAGTTGCATACTTGTATTAAAATAGCCTTTCAATTACCTGCAGATATGGAAGCTTCTATCTTTGTGAGCAATGATCGTTGGACTAAAGAAAAAGAAATTTCTTCTGTAGTTGAAAAAAATCTTCGTGATGCTCCAGCTTTGAGTATGAAAAAAACACCCATTGCAGCATTAATCAACGATCCGCATCAAAAGTTTGTGTACGAATGTGTTCATCCTAAAGCTTGGGTATTTTTAATCGATCTCACTACACTGAGTCCAATTCCAACATTACAAAAGGACTATCCTATTTGCGTAATTAGCGAAGGAATTTCCCCTAGTCAATTTGGCTCTGCCAAACCTGAAAAAGATGCCGTTGTAGATATTCTTGAGTTATATGATCTTGATGATAAAGATGGCTTTGGTGATGAGGGTGAAGATGAAATAAGCAATGATGCGGAAGAAGATACTAGTCATGATGATAACTTTACAGATGATTTGTAATTAAATCTAAATTCAACTTTATTGAAAACGTTACTCGTCATCGGCGGACCTACAGCAAGTGGCAAAACAAGTCTAGCGATTCAATTGGCTCAACATTATAATACTTCTATTCTTTCAGCAGATAGTCGACAATGTTATCGTGAAATGACCATTGGCGTTGCCAAACCTACCCAAGATGAACTTAATACTGTCCCTCATTATTTTATTAATTCACATTCCATCCATGATAAAGTATCTGCCGGAGAATTCGAACGATTTGGATTGAATTGTTTGAATTCAATTTTCGAAAAGAATGAAATTGCTGTTTGTGTTGGGGGCACTGGACTTTACATCAAAGCACTTTGTGAAGGCATTGACGAAATGCCAATAATCGATAAAAAAATAGAAACTCAAGTAAATGATGATTATGCAATTAATGGATTAGAATGGGTTCAACAAGAATTAAAATCAGTTGATTCATCCTATTATGAATCTATTGATCAGCAAAATCCAATGAGATTATTGCGGGCACTTATCTTTTTTAAATCAACTGGAAAATCAATTTCTACATTTCAACAAAATGAAAAAAAACAACGTCCATTTAATGTACTGTATTTTTCGTTAGATCTTGATAGAAGTTGTTTGTATGATCGAATTAATCAACGCGTGGACTTAATGATTTCACATGGATTACTTGATGAAGTAAAAAATCTCATTTCCTTTCAAGAATTGAAATGCATGCATACGGTAGGCTATAGCGAATTATTTCAATACTTGAATCAAGAATGCACATTGGAATACGCCATTGATAAGATAAAACAACACAGTCGAAATTATGCAAAGCGACAACTAACTTGGTTTAAAAACCAATCAAATTATACTTTTTTAAAGCCCGAATCTGCTTTTAATGAAATCGTTAAAATTTGCGATTCTACTCAATTATAAGCCTAAAATTGTATATTTGCCTACTACTTGCGAAAAAGAAAACACTATGACCAAGAACTCCAAAAAGGATTCTTCAAAATCGAACATACAAAGTCAATTAAAATCAGTTGAAAAAACACCTGAGCAAATCTCTTTTGAGGCTGAAGTTCAAGAAAGAATCCGACAAGCTAAACAACAATTAAAAGCAAGTTCTCCTTTTAATAATGAAGAAGACAATGCACAAGTAAATTCTTCAATATCCAATGAACAAAAAGCAATAGCTGACGAACTAACTGTTGCAAAAGCAAGAATTTACGAATTAGAGTCTCAAATCTCAAACCTTCAATCGAAAGAACAAACGACTTCTTCAAATACAGATATTGTAGAATTAACTATTGCTAAAAATAGAATCATTGACTTAGAATCACAAATCAAGTTGACAGAAGCTAAACTTCAATCTGCTCAATCATTATCGAAAGAAACTACTTCAAATGTTCATACAGAAGAACTCAATAACGCAAACAATAAAATACAGTCATTAGAAGTTCAAATCAATGAACTACAATCAAAATTAGAGAATGCTATAGCAGAAAAAAATACTGCTACTCAAGCATTAGATAATAAAAGCAAAATTGAAAAACCAAAACCTATCTATGGAATGGCAGCTGCTGTTCCATCGACTGAACAAATCACGAAGGATGATTTAAAAATGGAATTTTTAAATTTCACTAGTGCACATATTGATCAATTTAATACTCGTATAAAAAAAACAGAGGAACTCATTGCTAATCAAGCAAGTCATACTCCCATTGAAACTAAGTCTCAAAAATCTTACCCCACTTGGCTTACATGGCTCAATATAGCGTTATTAGGATTAGTGTCGATTTTATTACTTTCAAAGTTTTTAATTGAAAAAAATGCTACAAATGATATTTCGAGTATTCCTGTTACAGCTAATAAACCTATAGATATAATAAAGGAAGATATTGCTACATCGAATAATGAATCCAATAGTACAAAGTCACTATCCAATAAAACAACTTCTAATCAACCTTCTAAGGAAGAAGCTATGCCTATAGCCAATTCTCAACCAGCTTTGAATACCACAACACCTGCAAACAAAACTACTACACCTATTACATACTCAACTACAAATACAGAAACTAATCCTCAAAGTACTCCTTCACCAATTTCAAAACCAGTGAGTACAACTCCAAAACCTACATTACCTTCTAGCAACAATATAGCAAAAACATCTTTTCCTGCTAAGACATTGCCAGGATCAATGACAAACGCTCCTTCTATATCTAAAAGCAATCCAACACCTTCACCTAAACCAGTTGCAGTTATTCCACCAACTCCGAAACAGGTAATAGCAAATAAACCTACTACTTCAACTGTAAAACCTGTCCCTGCAAAACCAAGCCCTCAAACTAAGATTCAAACTAATAAACCTATTATTGCTCAAAGCAAGCCATTGCCAAAAGCTACATCGAATAATGCTGAACGTGATTTAGAATTTTTAAAAGAGGCCATTAAACCAATGGATGACAATAGTGTTAAAACAAAAACACCAATTAATAAAACATCCAAATCTACTAATACCCCATCTCAACCTAAACAACCTACGAATACTAAGAAAACAACATCTGGAGAAGGTGTATATTTTGGTGAAGACTAATAGTACTACATGAAGACAATTAAAATTATTTTTATACTTACTTTAATAGCTCATTACAATAGTATTGCGCAATCAAGAAAACCAATAAAACAAAAGCCCCTAATCGCTCCTGTTATAATTGATGAAAATCCATTAACCTATTATACTAAAAATTATAAAACTCAAAATGGACAAGGATATTTACGCAATGTAGATCGTTTTTATTTTGGATTTAAAAACAGTGCTGCTGAAACATTCAAACAGCATGATTATCGTAAAGGAATAAATGTTGTTGATTATAACAAATTTAATAAAGCCTCTTTTTATGGTACTGGGATTTATACGATGCCTGAAGATAAAAAAGAAATGGCTATAGAAATATTTCGTCCAATTGTAGATTCTATCATCAATGAAATGAGCACTTCTCGTACATTGCATGCAGAGATTGTAGTTTATGGTTTTACAGACGAGGCACCTATTGACGAATCCACTACAAACTATCAAGAAGTGGTCAATTATTCTAAAAAAATATCCCTTTCAGAAAATGAATACAACAATACACTTTCTTTTTTAAGAGCAAAGGATGTTGGTGATATTATATCTATGCTACTTAGCATTAATCTAGAAAAACTAAAACGTTACGATCAAGCAATCATAGATGTAATCATGGAAGGTCGAGGAATCGAATATCCTGATTATACCCGGGAATATGAGTTGGAAGATGACAAGAGAAAAATAGTGAAAGTATACTGGAAAGTATATTAGTATTACAATTCTATAAATTGACAGTCAGATTCATAACTCTCAAAGGCACTTTTTAACCTGTCTATATGTGTATCTGTAACAAACACTTGTGTGTTTAATTGAGCAATATAATCGATTAATTTCCGACTTCGTTGTTCATCTAATTTCTCAAAAATATCATCTAATAGCAATATCGGATTGAGTTGTTTAGATTTCATTATCCAATCATATTCGGCCAATTTCAAACCAAACAAAAACGATTTACGTTGACCTTGCGAAGCAGCTTGTTTAAAAGGCATACCATTCAACGAAAAAACTAAATCATCTTTATGTATCCCATAATTTGTTCGTTGGCTAGCTATATCTTTATGTATATTCTCTTTTAATAACGCATGCAAGGGTTTTTCTGATAATCGACTAGTATAATCAATTGAAATAGAATCTTTTTCATCACTTAAGTGCAAATAAATAGCATTTGCTTTTTCAGCCAAGGGGGTAGCTATGTTTTTTCTATAAGTATAAATTGCTGTTCCAAATTCATGCAATTGTTCATCATAAATTGAAATCAATGACTTCTCCGATTCTGAAATTTCAAGCCAATGCTTCAACAAAGAGTTACGCTGAGACAATACTTTATTATACCGAATAAGACAAGTAATATAAGCTGGTTCTGTTTGCGAAATCAAAACATCTAAAAATTTACGTCGCACTTCACTTCCTTCTGTAATCAATTCAGTATCATCGGGTGCAATAAACACACAAGGATATTTACCTATATGTTTTGAAAACTGAACATATTGTTCACCATCACAATAAAATTCCTTCTTACCATTTTCACGCAGAATGTAAACAACTTCGTGATTAGAATCAATCGTAATATGCCCTGCTATTCGCATTCCTGTATGCTGATTGCTTACTGCCATACTATCGCTATATAAAAAATAGCTTTTAGTGAAACATAGAAAATGAATAGCATCCAATATGGTTGTTTTACCTGTTCCATTTTTCCCCGATATACATACTAACTTCTTATCGAATGAAAACGACTTTTCAAGATAGTTTTTGAAATGATAAAGTGATAAATCGTTTAGTGAAAGTACCATAAAAATCAAAGATATGAAATATGAAGCGCTCATATAAAAGAACCATAAAAATATCTTTACGCACTATCTTTGGCAAATTGAAAAAACGACTAATCATAATAGGTGGAGGAGCATCAGGCTTTTTTTGTGCAATCAATGCTGCAATAAAAAATCCTGATTTGAACATTCTTATACTTGAGAAACAACCCAAAGTGTTGCAAAAAGTAAAAGTGAGTGGTGGTGGCCGATGCAATGTAACACATGCCTGTTTTTCAATTGCTGAATTGGTAAAAAAATACCCTCGAGGGAAATCATTTCTAAAAAAAGCATTTACACACTTTTCACCAAAAGACACAATCGCATGGTTTGAAACTCGAGGTATAAATCTCAAAACTGAAGATGATGGCAGAATGTTTCCAACCACTGATTCGTCACAAACCATTATTGATTGTTTACTCAATGAAGTAACTAAATATAACATCGACCTTCGATTAAATACAGAAGTCCTTGCGATCGAAAAAAATGTTTCACATTTTTCATTACAATTAAAAAATGGCACTACTCTACAGGCTGATTATATATTTGTAGGCGCCGGTGGATTTCCTAAAGAGGAGCAATACCAATGGTTACAGCGGCTAGGACATACTATAGAAAAACCTGCACCATCCCTATTTACATTCAATATTCCAGACAAAAAATTACACGACTTGATGGGATTGAGTATAGCTTCTACACAAGTCAAAATAATGGGTACTAAATTGCAGGAAGCAGGTCCTTTATTGATAACTCATTGGGGAATGAGTGGTCCAGTTATATTGCGTCTTTCGGCCTGGGGAGCGTTGGAATTGAAGCAAAATAATTACGAATTTACCATTTTCGTCAATTGGCTCAATGAATCTGAAACACAGCTTCGCGATCGTTGGAATACAATTCGAAATCTTCAAGGCTCAAACAAACTAGTACAAAAAAATCCTTTTGGTCTACAAAGTCGCTTATGGAATTATTTGCTCGAAACAGCATATATCAATTTAGAAACAAAATGGAGTGAATTGGCGTCTAAAGATCAAAATAAACTTATTCATATACTTACTACACAATCTTTTGAAGTAAAAGGAAAGACAACGTTTAAGGAAGAATTTGTGACTTGCGGTGGAATACAACTTGACGAAATAGATCCAAACACAATGGAAAGCAAACTTGTTCCAGGTTTGTATTTTGGCGGCGAAATCATAAATGTTGATGGCATTACTGGTGGCTTCAATTTCCAGCACGCATGGACTAGTGGCTATATAGCTGGAAACCACATTGGAAACAAGTAAGTAATTTTTAGTTTAATACATCTAGACTGTTGGCAATAATAGCCACACAATCATCAATTTGCTCTTTGGTAATAACCAATGGTGGAGCAAAACGAATTTTGTCACCATGCGTTGGTTTGGCCAATAAACCATTGTCTCTCAACTTTAAACAAAGTGTCCAAGCTGCATCCTTATCTGGATGATTAATCACTATAGCATTGAGCAAACCTTTACCCCTTACAAGGCCAATATGCTTATTATTCAATGCTCTCAATGATTGTCTAAAGTAATCACCTAGCACTGCTGCATTCTCAGTCATATTTTCATCTTTCAATACTTGTAATGCAGTCATAGATACTTTACATGCCAACGGATTCCCACCATAAGTAGAACCATGTTCGCCTGGCTTGATAGTCAACATAATTTCATCGTCACATAATACAGCACTTACTGGCATCATACCTCCACTCAATGCCTTTCCAAGTATCAATACATCTGGACGTACATTTTCATGATCACATGCTAGCATACAACCTGTGCGTGCAAGACCCGTTTGAATTTCATCTGCCATAAATAGCACATTGGCTTCTTTGCATAACTCAAAACTTCGTTTCAAATAACCATCTTCAGGTACTAATACACCTGCTTCACCTTGAATAGGTTCTAATAAAAACCCACAAACAGTTGGATCTTTTAGGGCTATTTCTAATGCATTTGCATCACCATAAGGAATGATAATATATCCAGGAGTGAATGGACCAAATCCGTTATGCGTTTCAGTATCATTGCTAAACGAAATTACATTCACTGTGCGTCCATGAAAATTCCCATCACATACAATTATTTTCGCTTCATTATTAGGTATTCCTTTTACTGTATACCCCCATCTACGTACCAGTTTAATAGCAGTTTCTACTGCTTCCACACCTGCATTCATTGGCAAAACCTTATCGTATCCAAAATATGAAGTGATATATTCTGCAAACTCCCCCATCAAACTATTATGAAATGCGCGAGAGGTCAAGGTTAATTTCTGAGCTTGTTCAACAAATGCCTTTACAATAGTTGGATGGCAATGACCTTGATTAATGGCCGAATAACCACTTAAAAAATCATAATATCGTTTTCCTTCAACATCCCATACATGCACACCTTTCCCTCTGTCTAAAACTACAGGTAATGGATGGTAATTATGAGCATTATATTTCTCCTCTCGTTCAATGTATTGCTCTGTAAGTGTGTGTTGAATCGTTTGCATAAGGCAAAAATAGATTAAAAGAATATAAAAATATAAAACACAAGCAGGTATATTTGTATAACAACTATAGATTTTATGAATAAATCACTATTGAGCATCCTTAGCATAGCATTTGTTACAATATCAATGCAATTATCGGCACAAACATCAATCTCTAAAACCATGATTAGCGGTGGTATTAGTCGAGAATACAGGGTTTATGTCCCATCTGTTTATTATTTAGCAAGTGGTCCAGTACCCATCGTTTTTAATTTCCATGGTTATACCTCTAACAACATACAACAGGAATTTTATGGCGACTTTCGACCGATTGCTGATACAGCTAATTTTATCTTGGTGCATCCACAAGGCACAATAATAGGTGGTTCCACAGCATGGAATACATTTGGAACTATCGGTTCTTCCCCTGATGATATTGGATTTGTATCAGATATGATTGACTCATTGGCTGCAAATTATAACATCAATCGAAATAAAGTATATGCAACAGGCTTGAGCAATGGTGGGTTTATGAGTTACGATTTAGCATGCTTATTAAGTAATAAAATAACAGCCATTGCATCTGTAGCTGGAGGGCAAGTCGCATTACATTCTTCATCTTGCAATGCAAAACATCCAACACCTATTATGCAAATTCATGGGGATATTGATCCTGTTGTTTCATATACAGGTGTAGGAGGTATTATTAGTTGCCTCCATGTAGATACCTTGGTAAAAAACTGGGTTAATTTCAATAATTGCAATACTTCACCTTCCATTACCCCCTTGCCTGATATAAATACAACCGATAATTGTACTGTTCAACATCATGTATACACAGGTGGAACAAATGGAAGTTCAGTAGAATTGTATAAAGTTATAGGTGGTGGACATACGTGGCCGGGCACACCATTCCCAGTTGCAACTAATGGAAATACCAATTTAGACTTTAATGCTAGTAAAGAAATTTGGCGATTTTTTTCCCAATATTCATTAAACAACTTGGCAACACCAATTGAAAATTCAACTTATTTAAATGAAACCGTCACACTCTTTCCGAACCCTACGAGCGAATATTTAA
>CANHGW010000009.1 GCA_947460175.1 Bacteroidota bacterium
AAGCATTCAGTATTTATGAAAATAATAAAAAAACAATTTCATATTTTGAAGACGAGGCATTAAAAAATGCTAAGCAAATAGCAACTCTGGCAAATTTGCAATACAACAATGGTGAAATCAACTATATGGAATGGGTGTTACTCATGAATCAGGCTATATCCATTGAAAACGATTATCAAGATGCAATACTTAAATTGAATGAAAGTGTAATCAATTATAATTATATAAATACAAGCAACTAATGAGTACAACTAAATCGAATCCAATACAAATGCAAAAAATACTTGTAATAGTATCTGTAGCATTATTTATTATCAAGATGGCTGCTTGGTTCATGACTGGTTCGGTATCTATTCTCACTGATGCTCTTGAAAGTACGGTGAATGTAGTTGCAGGATTTATTGGTTTATATAGTATCATACTTTCATCCAAACCAAAAGATAAAGAACATCCGTATGGGCATGGGAAAGTTGAATTTTTATCCTCAGCTATTGAAGGCATTTTGATTTCAATAGCCGGGGTAATTATTATTTATGAAGCTATCAATAATTTGTGGCATCCTCATGAATTGAAGCAACTAGATTATGGATTGATTTTGGTAGGTATCACAGCAGTTATTAATTATATAGTAGGTCATCTTTGTGTTCAAAAGGGTAAAAAAGAAAATTCACCCATTTTAATAGCAAGTGGATCGCATTTGAAATCTGATACCTATTCAACCTTGGGATTGTTACTTGGCATTGGACTTTTAATACTTACAGGTTATAAATGGATTGATAGTGTCGCTGCCATGATTTTTGCCATTATTATTATTATTACTGGATACAAAATTATACGCAAAGCAATCTCAGGGATTATGGATGAATCTGACAATGAGATCATTGATCAAATTGTAATTCAACTCAATGAAAACAGACAAGCTCAATGGATTGATGTACATAATGTACGAGTGATTGATTATGCAGGTTTTTATCACATTGATTGTCATATGACGGTGCCATATTATATCAATGTAAATGAAGCACATGATATACTAGATTCTTTAACTACGATGTTTAGAAAACATTTTGATGATAAAGTTGAATTTTTCATTCATATTGATGGATGCATTCCATCCCAACAATGCAGTATTTGTAATATTCCAAACTGCGAAAAGCGTTTAACTCCATTTACACAATATGTAACATGGACTCATGACAATTTATTATCTAATCAAAAACACACAACAACAAAATGACAATAAAAATAAAAACAAACTATATCAACTTATTCATACTTTCTTTTTTCATAATTTTTAATTCTTGCGGATCGAAAACTGATAAGACTGTGACTGAATCGCCCATTGAAGTAAATGAGAATCGATTAAAACTGACAGATGCTCAATTCAAAAATAGCAAGTTAGCATTGACAACTTTAGCTACTAAAAACATTCCAACGATATTGAAACTTCATGGCAAAATAGATGTACCACCTCAAAACATGGTAAGTATCAGTGTGCCCTTGGGTGGTTATCTGAAATCAACTTCATTACTGCCTGGAATGCATGTGAATAAAGGACAAGTAATTGCCCAAATGGAAGATCAACAATATATACAAATGCAAGAAGACTATTTGACAGCTGTAAATAAACTAGATTTATATTTAAAAGAATACAATAGACAGAAGGAATTAAATCAAAGTAAAGCCGTCAGTGATAAAGTATTTCAACAAGCAGAATCAGATTATAGAAGTCAACAGATTATTGTGAACTCGTATAGAGAAAAATTAAAATTGATTAATATAAATCCTAAGAATTTGACACCTGGATCTATTACTCGTACTATAAATATCTATTCGCCCATTGATGGCTTTGTATCATCCGTAAAAGTTAATATTGGTAAATATATAAATCCTTCAGAAGTGCTTTTTGAATTAGTCAATCCAACTGATATTCATTTGAATTTAACCGTATATGAAAAAGACATCGAATCGATGCACATTGGTCAACTTGTAAAAGCATATACGAATAATGACACTTCAAAAAAACATCCTTGTGAAATTATATTAATTGGTAAAGATTTATCTACAGATCGAAGCGTTGAAGTGCATTGTCATTTTCTTGATTATGATAAAACTCTTTTACCTGGCATGTATATGAATGCTGAAATAGAAGTGAATTCAAGCATGTCGAATGTAGTACCAGAAGAAGCTGTCGTAAGATTTGAAGCTAAATCATATGTATTCGCTCAAAAAGCAACATTGGAATATGAAATGATGGAGGTTAGCATTGGTAAAAGTAATAATGGGTTAATAGAAGTATATTCACCTAATTTATCATTAAATGATAATATAGTAAGTAAAGGTGCCTATACGCTTCTAATGGCATTAAAAAATAAATCGGAAGAATAATTTTAAAAAAAATAATAAAACATAACAAACATGACAAAATTAAAATTGATTACATTATTAACATCATTAGCAAGTATAGCAATGATGATCTTTCAAAGTTGTGAAAAAGAAGAGAATGAACATGGGTGTGGTGCAACCAATATTTCAGCCAATAATCAAAATGAAAGCCATAATATGGGACAGAATTGTATGAACTGTCACAAAGATGGGGGAGAAGGGAAGGGCTGTTTCTATGTAGCAGGCACTGTGTATGATTCATTGCAATCTTCTACAAAAGCAAATGGTATTATCAAATTGTATTCTGGCCCCAATGGAACTGGTATTTTGAAAGGTACTATCGCTGTGGATGCAAAAGGTAATTTTTTTACGACTGATATTATTGACTTTAGCTCACAAGTGTATCCAAGTATTACCAATACGATAGGTAATGTAAAATACATGGGTTCAGGTATTTCTACTGGTCAATGCAATAGTTGCCATGGAATAAGTACCGATAAAATATGGACTAATTAAATATCACTTTAATTGTAGTTTGGATAGAAAGTAGTCAAAAGCTATCTTTACAATTGTATGGTATTTAGCTCCTCCGTTTTTTTATTTTACTTTCTGCCATGTATATTAATTTTATACTATTTTGCTAAAAGAAGCATTTATTTACAAAATATTGTTCTTTTTTTAGCAAGTTTACTTTTTTATTTCTGGGGAGAAAAGGAATATAGCATTTTGGTTATTTTATCCATTATGATTAATTATTATGTTGGATTGTGGATTGCTGGAGGACATTCAGATAGAATTAAAAAAGGGATTTTACTTACTGGTATCATTATTAATTTATCGTTTTTATTGTATTTCAAATACTACAATTTTTTTATCAATGACTTACTTTCAGTATTTACAGACATCCCAAAACTTTCCAAGGATCAAGAAGTGCATCTCCCGTTGGGAATTTCCTTTTTCACATTTCATGGGTTGACATATATTGTTGATATTTATCGAAAAGAAGCTGAGGTTTCTCGAAATCCGTTAAATGTTGGATTGTATATTTTATTTTTTCCACAATTGATAGCTGGGCCAATAGTACGATACAAGGACATTGATGAGCAGTTAAAATTTAGAATTTTATCTAATGAAAAATTAATGTTAGGTGTTCGGCGATTTATCATAGGGTTAGCCAAAAAAATTCTCATTGCCAATACCCTTGGAAAAGTTGCCGATGATATTTTTAACCTTGCACCACAGCATTTGTCTTTTTCACTTTCTTGGATTGCGACTATATGCTACACATTGCAAATCTATTTTGATTTTTCAGGTTATTCAGATATGGCAATTGGATTGGCCCGTATGTTTGGATTTGAATTTTTAGAAAATTTTAATTTCCCATATTCTGCCAAATCGATTCAGGATTTTTGGCGTAGATGGCATATCAGTTTGAGTACATTTTTTAGAGATTATGTATACAAACCACTTGGTGGCAATAGGAGTGGATCTATTATGACCTATCGAAATTTAATTATTGTGTTCTTTATTACTGGTTTGTGGCATGGTGCAAGTTGGAATTTTATCATATGGGGTTTATTTCATGGATTGTTTTTAATGATAGAGCGATTGGGATTTGATAAAATATTAAATCGAATGCCTAAAATAATTGGTCACATATATACTTTATTAATCGTAATGATTGGATGGGTATTTTTCCGAAATGAAGATTTAGATAAATGTATTCTTGTAATTCAAAAAATGTTTTATTTCAATACTGCCAACACGGGTATTTATACTATTGGTTATTATATGCATCTAAAAACATGGATTACCATATTTGTGGGAATTCTGTTTGCATTCCCAATCCATCGATTTGTGTTCCCATCATTTCAGTTAAAGCGAAGCATTCCATATGATATTGTTTATTTCGGATTATTCATTTTAAGCTTGTTAGTATTGTCAGCATCTACGTATAACCCATTTATCTATTATCGATTTTGATTAAAACAAAATTACATATTGTCCTGATTTCATTATTAAGTATATTGCTTTTTGCAGGGTTGTATTTATTTTTTAAAGCTTCTATTTCAGATTTTGTGCAAGTGAATATCTCTACAAAATCATTGAATAATACTGAAAATCAGCTTATTTATTCGAACAGTGATTTGAAGGATAAATCCAATATTAAAATAGAGCGCAACACCATCATGGCATCGCAGTTTTATAAAAATTATTCCTATTACGTCAATGATTTTGAGCACGTGAAAGAAATGGTATTCTATTTGGGAGATACAGCCAATACTATTTTCGTTGATAAAATTACATTTGTGCATTTTGTCAATAGTACAAAAGATACCTTGTATCAATGGTCTCCAATGGATTCAATAAGCAATTTATTTATAGTGTTTAACAATGCAATTCTAGCAAGTCATACTTCGAGATATATAGAAATTCAATCTACGAAGGAAGGTGCCCGCACTCACCTTAATTTTGAAGAGGTTTTGAAAAGACATACTGTTAAGAACAATTACATCTTACAATCAAAATTACTCCTAGCATCCTTTTTAATTACGTTTTTCATAATTCTTACAATAGTAAAAGCCCCAGCAGGAGTAGCTAAAATGCGATTTGATGTATCATGGTCTTCTACATCCTTTTTGGTATATGCTTTTGCAATAGTTATATTTATTTTCTTTTTAAATTCTATTGTTCGATTGATTCCTGATATGCCTAATCGAGAAAATAGAACATTGAGTCAATTGCCCAAACTAAATCCTAAGACATTTTTTGTGTATCCAGAACAATTTAATACTTACACGGATGAACATTACGCATTCAGGAATAGGTTGTTTTTTGTAAATTCAATATTGCATGCAAAACTATTGAGAGAATCATCCTTGGCTGATAAAGTAATATTGGGAAAGAAATATTGGTTTTTTCACAATGAAGAGAATTCTATCAATGACTTTAGACGATTAACCAAAATTGATACAGCAGAAATAAATAATGTGATTCGTATTATGAATAGTAGAATCCAATGGTTGAAAAATAGAAATATTAAATACTATATTATTACACCGCCTAATAAAGAACGTATTTATCCAGAGTTCATGCCAGATGCCTATTTTAAGGTCAATAATTATGGTCATAATCGTTTAGATTTTTATAAAGAATATATTAAAGCAAATACCAATGCAATTCTCATTGATCCTACCGATTCATTGTATGAAGCTAAAAAATACAAAGATGTATATTATAGTACCGATACTCATTGGAATTTGTACGGAGGTTTCATAGGCTATCATTGTTTTATGAATGAATTAATAAAAGATTTTCCTATGGTAAAACCAGTTCCTGAAAAAGATTTTATCATTTCTGAACAATTTATTTCTGAAGGAGATTTGACATCCATGTTAGCCCTACAGAATATTTATCGTCGAAAAGAATATGCATTTACGTTTATCGATACCAATAAAAAATTACTTCCCTCCTCGCCATCAGAAATTGTATTAAGATATACCAATAATAAAACGGTAGATTCTAGTAACTTAAAACTAGTCATGTTTAGAGATTCGTATTCAAATTATTTAATTCCTTTTTTCAATTTGCATTTCAAACAGGCTACATATATTTGGAATTACGAATTTATGAGTGAAGTAATTGATCAAGAAAAACCCGATGTAGTTGTGTTTGAATCATTGGAACGATTTATGGCCTATGCATTGACCATTCCGAATACTCCAATGATGGATTTAGAAGTTAAGCAGAAAAATTCATACTAAAGTCATGCACACCTAAGTTTAAATTTGGATTATAATAAGGGTCATGATCTATGTATTTCTGCCATTTATCCTTGAATTTTTTCATCTCCTTCAAATGACGTTCGTACGATGGTTTACTTTGATGTGGATGACCACGAGTAGCTGATTCATAATGAAACAATTCTACTTGTGGAAGATAAACATTGTTATAACCAGCATCCATTAATTTAAGACAAAAGTCAACATCATTGTATTCTACTTCAAACTGTTCATCCATACCATTTACACAATCAAAAGCATCCTTTCGAACCATTAAACATGCAGCAGTTACAGCTGAAAAATTATTGACACTTTGAATATAATTGAAGTATCCTGCTTCTTCTTTATAAGCACCTACGAATGTATGACCTGCAATGCCCCCTAAGCCAATGATGACACCTGCATGTTGTATTGTGTCATCCGGATAGAGTAGTTTCACACCTACAGCTCCAATACGTTCTTGTTGTGCATACGAAACCATCGTCGAAAGCCAATCGGCATGGATTATCTCGACATCATTATTGAGTAATAATAAGTATTTTCCGTTAGCTGCTTTTGCGCCAATATTCATCAACTTAGAAAAATTAAAAGGGAAGTGAGCTTCAATACGAGTGATGATATTAGGATACTTGTCAGTATAGTCGTTTAAGAAATCATTGAGTTGTTTTGTCGTACTATTATTATTTAAAATAATAATTTCATAGTTCTTGTAATCCGTTTTTTGAAGAATAGAATCAATCGTATTTTTCAATAATTCAGTTTGATCTTTGGTAGGTATAATAATACTTACTTTATCTTCATGTTGAATTGTATAATCAATTTTATAGCCTCTCAATCCAGACAAATATTTTACATCACCATGTAATCCTCTTCGCAGAAGCGCTTCACCCAAGGCCTTTTTAGCTGCTATGTAGGCATATGGTTTTACTTCTTCGCTTTGTGCTGCCGATAATGTATGAATACGCCAATGGTAAAGAACTTTGGGTATATGTATAATTTCTTGGGTTTGCTCAGTAGCACGCAGCAATAAATCATAATCTTGACTTCCTTCAAAACCAAGTCTAAAGCCTTGAATTTTATCCATCAATGTTTTTTTCAACACAACAACATGACCCATATAATTTCGTGAAAGTAAATGATCGGGAGCCCAGTCGGGTTTGAAATGCGCAACTTGATGTCTGCCTTGTTCATCTATTTTATCTTCATCTGAATAAATGATGTCTACCGTAGGATGTTGATTGATTGCCAATACAACCTCTGCAATACAATTTTCTGCTAATAGATCATCGTGATCCATCAATAAAATATAATCACCTGTAACTAACTCTAAAGCAGAATTTGATGCTGCGCTAATATGTCCATTTGTAGTTCGATAGTTAACGTTGATTCTTTCATCTTTTACTGAATAGGAATGGAGTATTTTTTTAACTTTGGACTCACTTGAATTATCATCAGCAATGCAAAGCTCCCAATTTGTATAATTTTGTTGAATGACTGATTCTATAGCTTCTTTCAAATACTTAAGAGGTGCATTATAGACAGGCATTATTATACTTATTTTAGGATTGAGTTTCAATCCATTGAGTTTTTCACTATAATATTCTTCAATCGTATCTTTATCTAACTTCTTTTTTATCCAGTCATGATAAGTAAAAATGCCCTCTTGTGAAACCTCATCTAAGTATACAATTTTGACAGGTCTATTTTCAGTGATTAAAAATAATTTCTTAAAAATATTTTTAATGATTTTACGAAGTATTCCTAATCCTGCTTTGCTCAATGAAAACCGAATGAATTGTAGAATACGTTTCAAAGTACCTGAACCAGGAGATTTCTTTTTGAAAAAAATCTTCTTAATTCGGTTAATCTTGGTTTTAAGTTTTTGATACCAGTTGTTTTCAAGATATCCAATTCGTTGTTGTAATTGTGCAGTAAGATGTTGAAATGATTTTAGTTCGTCTTTAGAATGAATTAGAACCAATTGCAACGATGATATTTTTTCTTGTAGTTCCTTTTTGCTTTGAAGACTCAATTGCTGCTCACTACCAATCAATTTAATAATATCAGCTAAACTAGATTCAATCAATGATTGATGTTTTTGAATTACTTGTTGATAACCATTTTTATTATCATCTTTCAGCAGCACTTCTAAATCTTCATCATGTTTTTTTGCAAATGCTTTTATAGCAATTGGTTTTTGATTTGTTTGATGAACAGCTCTTATAAAATAATCCCAAATAAAATAAGTGTTATTTAAAGAGGAATCAAATTGGCCAACGGTATTCCAACTGTTTCGATGAATAATAAACGCATCTGTAGGTAATGAATTTGAAAATAAATCACTTAGGCTAATAACTTTTGAATCGACATTTAAATTGATATCTGGGTATGTAAAGGTCGTATTTTGTTGTTGAATATTTTCGAAGAAATAAGATAAATTATAATCAACATTCAAATTGTCATAATAAATAATTGAAGAAGATGAATTAGCTATAATGTCATTCAATGAATCAATCAAGTTCAATTCAATTACTTTAAATTGAAAATAACTTTTTGAATAATTCGACGAATCAATAAATTGAGAATATAATTCTAAATCATCGGTTGTTTTTAGAATGATGTGAAATTGAATTTTCTTTGAAAATAAACATATGAGCAATTTTATTTTGTTCAACAAATCTTCTTTTCTATCAAAAGAAGATGCATAAAAAATAAATGTAAATTGATCTGCTTGAAATGTAGGTTGTAATAAATTCTGTTCACTAAAAATTTGACTAATTTCAACTGGGATATCATTCATCTTTGTTGATAATAATTCTTCATCTGTAAGCATAGATGGAGCTAAAATTTGTTCAGGACGTACAATATTGGTCTTAAATAGTTTGGCGAATCTTTCTAATAGTTTTTGTGGTTGTACATAAAATAAATGTGAATTGATTACAACCATATTCGTTGAATATTGTTTCTCAATGGTTGTAATCAATTGGATATTTTTTTCCAAGAATGGGTCTGATTTTATTTCTTCATTGTATATGAATACAAATTGGGTTGAACTAAAATCTCTTGGAATATTCAATAGATGTAAAATGGAAATAGGGATAGAAATACCAAGTAATCGTTTTGTATCAAACCCTTCCTCAATAATTAATTTTAATTTCAGTGATAAATCTTTATCGTTCTCAAGATTATTTTTTTGAATTATATTTCGAAATGATGATGTAGAAAAGTAATTATCATAAGCTGTAAATGGTCGTTCATTTATACCATAAGGAGTTGCTAAGTGATTTGAAAACAATAAAGAAAGATAGTCTCCATCCTGTTCTGTCATGGATACAATGATAATAGGCGTTACTCCCAATTGAATTGTATTTAAAATAGTTCCTTGTAGTGCTGACATACTTCTTCTGATGTTCCTTTATGTATTAATACTCCTTTTTCTAACAATATGGCTTGATCACAAATTTTTACTACTTCATCGGGGAAATGTGATACAAAAATAATTGATTTACCTTGCTTTTTCAGTTCATTGATTTTGTCAATACACTTTGTTTGAAATCCCATATCTCCAACGGCCAATACTTCGTCAATAATATAAATATCACAATGATGTGAAAATGAAATAGAAAATGTTAATCGTGCCAACATACCAGATGAATAACACTTTGTAGCTTGATTGAGTGTTGCGTCATCCAATTCTGAAAAAGAAGCTATTTCGTTAATGGCTTCTTTGGTTACTTTTCGACCATATAGAGATAGAAGTAATTGAATATTTTCATATCCTGTTAATTCCAGTTCAAGTCCGGCACCCAACGCCAATATAGGAGCTATTGTACCAAATGATTTTAAACTTCCTTTCGATGGTTTTATGATTCCGGCTATTGCTCTCAAAAGAGTACTTTTTCCGCTACCATTTCGTCCAAGTATACCCATACTTTGACCTTTTTGGAGTTGAAAACTAATATCCTTTAAGATAAGTGTGGTTTGAAATGGATTTGCAAATGATGTCAACAAATCTTTCATGGAATGAATTCCGGCATGATTTGTTCGATAACGCACATTGACATTATTTAAATCCAATAGCAAACTCATATGGCAGTTATAAATTGGTTTTTTAATCGATTGAAAATAAATAGACTTACCATCAATGTAACTAGACTAATAATACTACAAACAGCAAAAATGTGAAAATCAGGTGCTTTAGATTCATACAAAGGATATCTAAATAATTTTATATAATAGTAAATTGGATTAAGTTTGATGACATATGAAAATCGAGGAGGTATCAATTCTTCTGTATAAGCGATGGGAGTCAAATAGAATATTGCAGGTTGAATTGTGTTCCACAATATGCCAATATCTCTAAAATACACATTGAGAGCAGCAAGTATAAGTGCGATGCTAAAACTGAAAATTGAAAATATAAATAGTATTGGTAATATCCATAGAAGCTGAAATGTATACTGAATCCCAAACCAATGCATTACCACGAAATATACCATCAAAGCAAGTAATAAATTGAATAATTCCGTTAAGACTTCAGCCAATGGAAACAGGATAGGGGATACATTCACTGATTTTATAATACCCGAAGATTGAATGATACTCTGCACGCCTTGACTTACAATATTGGAAAAGAAAAACCAAAATAGAATACCAGAGGTAGCATACAATACATAATTGTTGACAGACGAAAATTGCGAACTAAAAATGACTATAAATATGAGTAAATAAATCAAGGGTTTAATAAATCCCCATAAAAAGCCTACAACAGAATGCTTGTAACGTAGTATAACGTTTCGTTTGCTAAGGGCATAAAGTTGATTTAAAAATTGCATAACATCTATAAAAATTGTAAGTTGCAGTTTGTTTTTGCTTACTACTCTATCAACATGATTTATGTCAATGCTCGCTTTCTTACTCAACCACTTACAGGAGTGCAAAGGTATGCTTTTGAGATAAGTATGCAAATGAAAAAGTTAAATCCTTCTATAGTTTTTTTAACACCCAATAATGTCATTCATCAAGAGTGGGAAAAACAATTAGGAGCCACTAGAATGGGATTCTTCAAAGGACATTTATGGGAACAATTGGAACTTGGATGGTTTATAACTAAAACAAGACAAGCAATTTTGTTTTCACCTTCAAATACAGGGCCATTATTTTGTAAAAATCAGTATCTAACTTTACATGATATTTCATTCAAGTTGTATCCTTCATTGAATCATAGTTATTTTAGTTCATTTTATAATTTTCTAATTCCTAAATTAGTAAAACGAATAAAAGGTCTATTTACTGTGAGTGAAACAACCCAGCAAGAAATTCATAATCACTATCATATACCTAACGATAAAATAGTTGTCACATACAATGGAATTGGTGAGTCGATGTTTGATTTAGCTTCATCCGACTATCGTTTACATAAAGAAAAGATGATTCTTTCAGTGGGTTCATTATCAAAAAGGAAAAATACTGAATTACTCATCAATGCATTTATTGCTTCCAATTTATCGAAGGAATACAAACTAATCATCATTGGTAACCGAAATAAAATATTTGCATATGAAGAAGCAACGCAAGCCTCAAATGTTGAATTTATAGAACATGCAACAGATGAACTTATCATTGATTACTATCAACGAGCCGAATTAGCTTGTTTTCTTTCAGTTTACGAAGGTTTTGGCATTCCAGTATTGGAATCACTCTATTTTGGATGCAAAGTACTTTGTTCTGATATTCCTGTGTTTAGAGAGCTATATCATGGTATGGTTTCATTTACCTCAATTCAAGATACTGAATCAGTTGTGAATGGGTTGAATCAATTACCTTTCAGTGAAAATAGAACTAGCACACAAGTAAATCACTTACTTGAAAAATACAATTATCATAAATCTGCATTAATGATCCTTCAAACTATTTCTGAATCATGAAAATTGCATTCATACATGATTGGTTGCGAGTCAATGCAGGATCTGAGAAGGTAGTAAAAGAAATATTATCAATTTATACCGAGGATGATATTGAGTTGTATACCTTGTTTAATAAATTACTAATTCAAGATCAAAAGGATATCATTGGTAAAACGAAAAGTTATACTTCTTGGTTACAGTATGTTCCATTTATTAATCAACTTTACAAATATCTTCTACCCATTTTACCATGGGTGATACAACGAATGAAAATCAATCCAGCTGATTTTTATATTTCTTCCTCCCATGCTGTTGCCAAAGGATTTAAACTCCCTCAGCATAAAATGCATATCTGTTATTGCCATACACCTATGCGATATGCTTGGTATATGTATGAAGATTACATGAAGGATATAAATGGGTTGAAGGTTTTTTTCATCAATCGCGTTCTTCCTTTCATTAAAGCTTGGGATATTAAATCTTCCAAACAAGTAACTCATTTTATTGCTAATTCTAAGCATATACAACATCAGATTGCAACAATTTATCAACGTGAATCTATAGTCATATATCCTCCTGTGCAAGTAGAAAAGTTTACACTGAATACAAACCCTCGAAAGGATTTTTATTTGGCTGTTGGCCGTTTTGTTCCCTATAAAAAAATGGATATTATCATAAAAGCGTTTAAAAACATGCCTGATAAAAAATTGGTATTGATAGGGGATGGGTATGATGCAAAGAATATCAAACACATTATAGATGGTGCTGAAAATATTGTATGGCTTGGCTATCAACATGATGATGAATTGATACTGTATATGCAAAATGCCAAAGCATGTGTTTTTGCGGCAAAAGAAGATTTTGGAATTATGTGCGTTGAAGCCCAAGCTACAGGTACGCCTGTATTAGCATTGAATTATGGAGGATATAAAGAAACTGTTATAGATGGGCTATCAGGCTATTTTTTCGATGATCAAACTGTTGAATCAATTCAACAAGCTGTTCATCATTTTGAAAAAAATCCTTTAACTGATTTTAAAGCTATTCATGAGCATGCATCCAAATTTTCTGTTCATCGATTTCATTCAGCGTTTAAGGAATATGTAAGGTCAATGTATATTCAATATAAATCAACTCATTCATGAGAAATTTATTTCAATATATTGAACCATGGATGTTTAGGATAGTATTTATTTCATTTTTCCTTCCAATCCATTTACAAACATTAATATTTATTTCATTTTTCAGTTGGATTCTATTCAATGCAATTATTAATAAAATTACATTGAGTAAACATGAATGGCTTATCGCACTTCTACTTGGAGGAGGCTATTTGTTTTATATCGCCTACATTCCACTCACCGAAAGTCACTCTAGAATAGGCTTGTATTCATTTCTTGAACGAAAAGTAGCTCTATTCGTTTTGCCTTTTATCATTCCCATTACCTTGAAATTATCCAGTCATTCTTTTTACAAAGAATTAAAATGGTTTGTATATGCAAATGCATTTTTTATAATTGTTGTGAATATATTGTCGTTTATCCATACGATGCAATACGACAATTTATACCATTTGAATCATGTAGATTATCGTATTTTATTTGAACATATTGGTGGTATACATCCTACTTATTTGGGCATGTATTCTTGTTTCTCTATTTCAATTTTATTATTGAATCAATTACATACAATCAGACAAAAACTGATTTCTATTATTCTTCAACTTATTCTGGTGTCTGGGTTAGTCTTATTATCTCCTAAAATATCATTACTGATTTTATTGTTGATCTATAGTTATTATTTGTTTTTTATAGCTTCCTTCAAGCCACTTTATAAAATTATTATTACTAGTTTGGTTACAGTATCGACACTTCTAGCGTATAGCGCTGTTCCGTTTTTTCATCAACGAATAGGAGAAGTATTTTTATTTCTTTCAAATCATCCTACCAATGCCATTGACAATTCGGTTCTTTTTCGTCAATTTATTTTTCAAATTGATTTAAACTTATTAAAAGATCATTGGTTATTTGGAATAGGCCCTATGGAATTGCAACATCAATTAGATAATGCTTTTTTATACACTTCTATTATTACCAAAACTTATTTAGGGTCATATAATACCCACAATGAATATCTGAATCAATGGCTTTCGTTTGGCTTAGTAGGTTTTCTTTACTTTCTTAGTATTTATTTCATTCAAGTACGTAAAGCGATTCAATTATCGAATAAGCTGTACTTATTTTTTTTAGTTATTATTTTGGTTAGCTTTTTGACAGAAAACATTCTTTCACGACAACATGGAATTCTATTCATTGCCTTTTTTTCACCTATTTTTTATTTCCATACTAAAGATTATCATATTTAATAATTACTTTTAGCTACATGAAAAAAAATTACTTGTTCTTATTCATTTTTTTACCTCTCTATACATTTTCTCAAATCACGCTTACAAGAGCCGATTTTCCAAGACCTACAGGCAATAGTCCTTTGCCCGACAGTGTGTTGTATTCTAATGTAAATGGTGGTACGCCAACAGCACATACTATGAATGGTACAAATGTAATATGGAATGAATCAACCTTAACAGGTACACCTACCTATCAGCAATTTTTACCCATGTCTGCTACGCCTATCATCTTTCAATTGCTTTTTCTTTCGTGTGATTATGCTCAACCTTTACTGAACGGCGGTAATGTAGCAGGTAATACCTTGACGGATGCTTTTGAATATTACGATTATGCATCATCTGACTCAAGATTACAAGTGAAAGGTTTTGGAGGAAATATTTTGATTCCAGGGCAGGCCGTTGCAATTCCTTTGCCTGCATTGTATTCATCGCCCGATATAATCTATCAATTCCCAATGGTCTATGGCAATAAAGATAGTTCGGTGTCTGGTTTTGATGTTACCTTACCATTGGGTGGTGTAATAGGGGATATAAAACTTAAACGATCACAGAAAAGAGTCAATGAAGTGGATGGATGGGGAAGACTGACTATTCCATCTGGCGGAACCTATGATGTACTCAGACACGTTTCTAAAATAGATCGTATTGATTCTTTTATCACAGGATTTTTCCCAATAGGCATTCCTACGCAACCGATTGAATACAAATGGCTTGGACAAGGGATGAAGGTGCCTGTATTACAAATCAATGGAAATCAAAATGGAGGAAATGTTACCATCACCAATTCTACATATTGGGGAGGGTTTCCAGTTGGGTTAAATGAAGAACTTATTAATACCAATGCTTTCATTTATCCAAATCCTGCGTATGATCAATGTGCAATTGAATTTTCTATAAAAAATAATTCCAATGTGGATATATATATTTATGCTTTGAATGGTATATTATGTGGTGAATTTCACTTTGCAAATAGGGTAGCAGGAAAATTTCATGCGTATTTACCTATCAATGCCCTAGCGAATGGAACGTATCAGGTTGTTTGTAAAACAAATCAACAAACGATTTTACAAAAATTGATTAAACTATAAATTGAAGTATTATGTCAATGATAATGTGGATTCCTATTTTCGTTTTTCTTTCTTTTATCTTATTGTTTATTATAAATCTCATCAAACGAGATTACCAGAAAAAAAATTACATGAAGAAAAAGGAATTAGAAAATCAAGTCAATGACTTGTTGAAAGATTAAGTCTTTTGAGGTTTCTTTTTAGCTGCAGGAAATAATACATTGTTTAGTATCAACCGATAACCCGGTGAGTTGGGATGTAAACTCAAATCGGTCGGAGGGTCGCCTACTTGATGTTGAAAATCCTCAGGATCATGACCACCATAAAAAGTCCAAGTACCTTTTCCTAAATCACCATGAATGTATTTTGCTTCACCAACCGATTTATTTTCACCCATGATTAAACTACTACTTTTCAATACACGATCACTGAATGAAGTAGTTTGTCCCATAAATCCTTTGATGGTAGTCGTATGATTTTGACATAGCATAGAAGGGACTGGATCAAACTTGGCTGAAAATGTAAATAAGGTGAAATAATCAGACGTAAATGGTACTTTACGAACCGTGGTCATATCAATATCTGAATATTCATATTCATATGGATTCGTCACCAATTTAAAATCTTTGAAAGCCATACTTTTACTGTAATCAAGCTTACTTTGTGATGATGGATCTTGAGCATCACCATCGTACATCACATCACAAATATCGGTACCTTCGGATGCCAATGCTACATCGTAACTATCAGTAGCACTACACATCGCAAAAAGGTAACCACCACCAATTACAAAATCTTTGATTTTTTTTGCAATGGCCAACTTCAATTGAGATACTTTATTAAAACCATGTTTCTTAGCCATGGCCTCGTTTTTATTCACATCTTCGATATACCAAGGTGCTGTATGATAAGCTGTATAAAATTTACCATATTGTCCAGTAAAGTCTTCATGATGAAGATGAAGCCAATCGTATTTTACCAGTTTATCTTCGAGCAATTCATCGTCATACACTTTATCAAACGGAATTTCGGCATAGGTCAATGCCATGGTTACGGCATCATCCCAAGGTAGTTTATTGCCTGGAGTATACACTGCTATCTTAGGCGCTTTTTCCAATCGCACGATGTCCATATTTACATCTGGATCTGATATTTCTTCAAGTATTGCTGTGTACTTGGCATCTGGTACTACTTCATAACTTACATCGCGTATTTTACATTCAGTTTCGAGTTCGAGATAATGATCAAATACAAAACTTCCTCCTCTATAATTCAAAAGCCAATCTATTTTTTGATTTTTAGTCAATACAAAATAAGCAATGCCATACGCTTTCAAATGTTGTTTTTGTGACTCAGCATCCATGGGAATCAATAGTTTGGATGCATACGTTGTGGAAAAGCAAAACAAGATTAAAACCAGAAATGCGAGTGTTTTTTTCATGTTTAATAATATTATATCAAATGTAAAAAAGAAATAAAATGTGCGGTGTTAACTTAATTGTAAAACTCGCCATTGTAAAAAAACTTAAATGCATTGAAGCCAACTTTGTATTGCAACACATCATAATCCAAATGCATTTCTAAAATATTCATTGTAGATACATCCCATATTTTTCCTTTTGAAAACAATCTCAGTACATTGGCTTTATTTACATAGGCCATTGAATTGTAAGCAGCTGTAATTTTTGAAGGATAATAATTATCAATCATAGTTTGCTCACCATCATGAAATATTTTGAAAAATCCATTTAAATCTTCAAACGAAACTACACGATCGTTGACTTGATAGCTAGGCTCATAATAACCGATGGTATACAAATTACCATTGTAAAATATTTTAAAATAACCATCACTGCTTTGAAAAGCAACTACATCATCACCAACCGCATACGATTTTGGTGCAAACGCATCGATGGTATAGGTTTGCCCTTTATAATAAATTTTGAAAATATTATTGATATCAATGTATGCCAATGTATTTCTTCCAACTTGAAATTGTCTTACTGCCTGATTTTCGAGGGTTTCAAGTACATCATTGTAAAATACTTTGAATTGATCATTGTAGCTTATATAGGCTCCTATATTGTCCGAAACCTTTACGGTACTATCAAATTTCAAATCATTTTCTCGCATATTCAGAAAAGTTTCCATTTCGGTCGTTTTGCCATTGTAGTAGGCATTGAAGGTCGATTTATTATTGTCATAAAAAAACACAATACTATCACCCAATAAATATCGATCACACAATTTCGATAATATCACTGCTTCGCCTTGATCAACAACTGCTATCATATTGGCACTTCGATACAAAACAAGATTATCAGATACTTCATATTGGGTGGTAAATAAATCACTCACCACATTCACAGCTCCATCACGATAAATCTTAAATCGGCGTTGATTATCCAAATAGGCCAACGAAGAACGACCTACTTTATAACTAATTGGCATCAAACCTTCCAATCGATGTACAGCACCATTGTCGAATACATAAAATTCCTGACGTACATTATTAAAAGCAGAGTAGGGCTGTGCCTGCAATATTCCTGTAATTAATATAAAAAAAGCAATTAGTATTTTCTTCATCTTACGTTGAGCTCAATATACGTTTAGTATGTAGTTGTAAATATCGTATAATTTTTAGATTTACCTAGCATTTGAACTATCTTTTCAATGGATTTAGTATATTTAAGTAGGATAGTTAACGTCTTAAAAACCACTGAATATGAAAAACATTTTATTTTTTCTTTTGCTATTTATCAGTTTTAGTGGTTTTAGCCAAAATTACAAAGGGGTAGTAGAAGGTGATACGACGTATTTTCCTTACAAATTCGAATTGCCTTACTTACGGAGCTGTTTTAGCATGTCATTGGCTTTGTCTCAACCATCATTTACAATCAAGTTGACATGATTATTACAAGAACGGACATTTTCAATGTAATTTAAACTTCAAGATTATAGAAATTGATGGGTGTTAAAAGGGCTGTTGTATATAGTATAGTATTTATAATGATAATATTAATAATAAAATGGAGTATAAAGGTCATTCATATCATCTGAAATATCAAGGGAGTAATTTTGATTCGGCATTAGAATTAACATGGTTTCTTTTCTTAAGTGCACTCGATTTTACAAAAAATAATATTTCTTCACATCCTCTTGATTACAAACATGATCTTAATTGGTACCCTGATTTAAGGTTTGTTGTTTTTAATACTATGCGTTTTGAAATATTTGCAGAAGTAAAGCCTTTGACTAAAATGCAATTTGAAAAAGATCTAATATTAACAAAGTATAAAAAGAATGATAGTACTACATGTATACTAGGTTCAAGTTGCACAGACTACCAACTCTTAGAAAATAGCATTGAGTTGTCTGGATTATTTGAAGCTAACTTTACCAGTAATATTGATAAATGGGATGAGTGTAAAATTATAGCTTATAACCTAGGTCGAAAATTTGGAGATAATCAAACACATAATGAAGAAAAATTGAATTTCGGGAAGTACAAAGGGTATACATTACGAGAAGTTAAAGAGAAAGATATAAGTTATTATAATTGGTTCTTGGAGACTTTTGATTAAAATAACTAAAATTCATGTTTTAAATGATTACATCTATAAAATGTGTCAACTTTGAAAAGTAATGTGCCAAAAAAAATTGAAGTATCTATTATTGAGTGAGGGGCAATACCAATTAATGAATTATTATATATTCTTCCTGTATACTTGTCAATATCAGAAATTAGTGGCCTAATGAACTTCCCTTTAAAATGATAGATACTATCTGTGAATAATTTTGGGATCATTTCGGGAGTTATCATTGCAGCTACTTCAAGAATATTTTTTTACTATGATAGATATCGACATTTTGCATCTCAAACAATGCAATATATTTCCCTTTTGAGTATTCATTTATATGTTCGAACATGAAAGGCAAATCTTCTAAAACATTTTGCTCTTGATATAAATGCAATAAACTGTCTTTGAATTTAATATTAGTTTGATTTAGCATCTCATTATTCTGCATACTCCCTCTATTTTGATTCGTAAAATCATTCGTAAATTGTATAAGCCGATTTCGCTTTTTAAAAATAGTTGGGGTTTTAGTATTTTGAGGTTGTTGTTCATTCTTACATGATGAACCAATAGCAGATATAATTATTAGCAAAATTGATAATAGAACCCCAACTTTTAATCGTTCAAGTATTTGATGAAGGAAAGAATAGTTACCACTCATTTTTTTCGTTGGCTTTGTTAATTATATCTATCAATCCAGCTACTCGGTATAGGAAAAGTATCTTTAATCCATTGACAACTTTATCCTTTGAATCCTTATTACAAATTGGTCCGTATTCAAATCTACATCCATAATGGTTTAAATTGTCAATTTCATATTTGTATTTACCACTCTTACAATGAATTAATAATCGAAAAGATATTAATCCATCTGAATGATATGGTACGAAGTAATATCCATAAATAGGGCTTTGTTTACCAGTTTCAGTTTTTTTTATAACATAAGATCCTGTAGCTACAATAGTAGAATCATCGATTTTATTATAGCTAAACAATTCATTTTTTGCAACAGAATATCCTGCTAATGATTTGTATATATTATTACAAATTATTGTACTTAATTGGGTATTTGGAACAAGACATATTTTGCTTAATGAATCACATACATTAGCAAACTCTTTACCTTTTGCATAAACTATAGAATTTAATAGTATGACGATTAGGAATATCTTTTTCATATGTTAAAAATACAATATAATTTGAATATTCTACAATGGCCAATCGACATTGTTGATGTGATAATCTTATCATTTAAAGACTTTACAGCAATTCGAAATCAGGGAAAAGTGACAATTTTTTTTTCGCCAGAATTAATACCAATTGCGCCGGATAATATGGTAGGATATAAAACATACCCCGATAATTGAGTTATTTTATAATTATATGATCCTGGAGCAATCGATTGATCGTAATATTGTCCACCATTAATTGAAGTTATTAAAGTATTATTTACTTCAATTTTATAGGGATTTGACGAATTATTTACCCAGCTAATAATAGTACCGGCAGTAGTTGTTGTAGTTGTTTCTTTTTCGCAGCTAATAAGGAATAAGCAAATTAGCAAACCTAGTATTAAATTTTTCATTTCGAAATTTATTTTTGGAGCCTAAAATTAAAGTTAATATTCATTTCATCAACTTATTTAATGTTATTGATTTTAAAGATTTGTTTTATTATAATTAATTCCCATAATTAATATTATGTTAAATAGAAACAGAGTGAATTAACCAATGTTAATTAATATTGTTTGTTTGAATCTTACATGGCCATATTGTAAATTCGTTTTATAAAACTACAACGTATGCTTAAAAAAATTCTTTACACCCTACTAGCCCTATTGGCTGTTTATATTATTCTTTGTTTTGTGGGACCTAAAAACATGGATGTAACTACCACTAAAACAATCAACGGTTCTCCTAATCAAGTTTATGGTCAAATCATCGAGTTTCGTAATTGGCCCAATTGGAGTAAATGGATGAAAGATGATACGGCGATGTCGTTGACCTTCGGAAATCCTTCCTCTGGTTTGGGCGGTTCGTATTCTTGGAAATCTGAAAAAAGTGGTTCTGGTAATATGAAAATTACAGAGGTTATTCCTGGCCAATTGGTAAAAAGTGATTTAGTATTTGATGATTGGAATTCAACCAATAAAGTAACAATGGAACTCAAGCCCAATGGTACAAATACCGATGTGACTTGGAAAATGATAGACGAAAAACCTTTTCCTTTCTTTTTGCGTGGTATGATGTTGGTCATGAATATGAATGGCTCTATTCAAAAGGATTTTGATGCAGGACTTGCTAATATGGATTCATATATCAAATCTGGTAAAGCTGCTACCTATCTCAATGGATTTTCAATTTTAGAATCCGATTTTCCTGCTACTACTTATCTAGGCAAACGATCCTTGTTAGAAATGAAAGATTTGAGCGCTTATTTTGCTAAACATTTTCCTGAAATTGCCAAACTAGCTGGAAATAAATGTGTTGGCCCACCTGTAGGTATCTATTGGAAATGGGATATGAACTCTCAAAAAGGTGATATGGCAGCAGCAATGCCTGTAAGTATGTCTGAAATCCTGAATGATCAATACAAATTGATACCTGTACCCACTTCGCGCCAATATATCATTGAATACCATGGAGGTTATGATAAAATGGCTTTGGCTTATCAATCACTTGATTCTATGATTCATTCTAAAGGAATTCCCAATCCCTCACTTGTAATTGAGGAATACATTACCGACCCAATGACTGAAAAGGATACCTCAAAATGGTTGACCGTAATTCATTTTTTGACTAAATAATAAGTTTGAAATTAATTTCCTGACAAAAATCATCTTTTCAAACCCCCTATTTAAAGTTATATTTGCCCTATTATTAATTCCAAAATTTGTTATTGTTAAAGATATTTATAATTATGATGGCTATATTAAAAACAAACAACTAGATTTATGAAAGATGTAGGAGCTATTATATTTTTAATTATTGTATTTGCGCTTTGTTTCTATTGCCTTTATATTGCTTATTCTCCTTAATAAAATAAAATGGATAAATCAAACGCTGAGTTGAAAGAAGATCATTATTTATTAGTTGAACGCAATTGCAGTGCAAGAGTTGTATTACGTTCTTTACGACCGGATAAAAAATCTTTAAAAACAAATATTTTGTTCGCCTTACAAGCGTCCTTAAAATTTTAATTATGGCACATTTAGTCAATCGTATTTCGCACGAAGAGTTGCGAGTAAAACTGATGGAAGAAACAGAACATCGGATTACAATTTCATTTTATAAATATTTTTCAATCGAGCACCCACTTGAATTTAGGGATGAATTATACCTTGCCTTGAATCAATTGAAGGTTTTCGGACGTATTTATTTGGCGCATGAAGGTATCAATGCTCAGTTAAGTGTGCCCGAATCCAATTTTGAATCCTTAAAGAGTTATCTCTATTCTATTGAACCATTGAACGGAATCCGTCTTAATATCGCTGTGGATGATGATGGAAAATCCTTTTTTGTATTGAAGGTAAAAGTACGCGAAAAAATAGTTGCAGATGGATTAACTGATTTGAGTTTTGATCCAGCAAAAACAGGTAAGTATTTGAAAGCCAATGAGTTCAATGAATTATCTTTAAATCCAGATGTAGTCATTGTAGATATGCGAAACCATTACGAATACGAAGTTGGCCATTTTGAAAATGCCATTGAAGTACCTTCTGATACCTTTCGCGAACAGCTACCAATGGCAGTCGATATGCTCAAGGATAAAAAAGACCAACCCATTATCATGTATTGTACCGGAGGAATTCGATGTGAAAAAGCAAGTGCTTATATGCTTCACAATGGATTCAAAAATGTATATCATGTAGAAGGTGGGATTATCCATTATACACAAACAGCTAAAAAAGAAGGTTTGCCAATCAAATTCATTGGCAAAAATTTTGTCTTTGATGAACGATTGGGCGAACGTATTTCAGATGACGTCATTTCCAATTGCCATCAATGTGGTAAACCGTGTGATACGCATACCAATTGTTTAAACGATGGTTGTCATCTCCTATTTATTCAATGTAATGAATGTAAAGAAGCTTTGAAAGGCTGTTGCAGCGATGAATGTATGCAGGTTAATGAACTTTCTGAAGAAGAGAAAATTGAGTTACGTAAAGGAATCGACAAAGGCAATATGATTTTCAATAAATCGCGTCAGCGATTACGACCTCGATTGAATGAAATCAATGGATTATAAGGGCATTATTTTGCCTTACCACTTAGCATAGGTACAAAAACAAAATCGGAGAATTGTTCTGTTTCGAGCGAACCATCTTCTAGTTTTTTAATGCGAGTCATCGTTTGTCGACTTTCATCCTCACCCAATGGCAACACCATCAACCCGCCTACTTTGAGTTGAGCTACCAATTTTTCGGGTACAAATGGTGCAGCGGCTGTAATGAGTATTTTATCAAAAGGTGCAAAACCAGGTAATCCTTCAAATCCATCACCATAGAAAAATTTAATTTTCTTAGAATAGGTTGCTTTCAAGGGATAACTCAATTCATTTCGTTTGTACAATTCTAATTGACGCTCAATGGTATACACCATGGCTCCCATTTCGGCCAATACAGATGCTTGATACACACTACCTGTGCCTATTTCAAGTACTTTTTCAAAAGGTTTCACTTTCAACAATTCTGTTTGATAGGCAACAGTATATGGTTGCGAGATGGTTTGCCCTTCCCCTATCGGAAATGCACGGTCTTCATAGGCTATTTTATCAAAGGCAGGATCCAAAAAGAAATGTCGTGGGATATTCATCATTGCAGTCAACACCTTTTCATCTTTAATACCCTTTTCACGTATTTCTTCAATCAAAATTCTTCTAAGACCTTTATGTCTATATGTATCGTCTTGTTTTCTAAGCATTCTCTTTCTTCCTCTTATCTTTTTTTAGTTCTTTTTGACTCTGTAAAATTTCACCATAGTAGTATCAGTACTAAGTCTATTACGTATGGCCATGGTATCATTTCCTATAAATCGATAAATCAAATAATACGTTTGATTTTCTTCATCTGTATACATCGTTAGTTCCTTGGCCTTCGTATCGATGTTGTATTTAAAATTCTTAACCATGGTCATCATCATTTTTCCGGCAGAATAAGTTTGATCTTGATGATACTCAAACCAATCCTGATCACTTTGCCACTTACCTATAATTATTTCCTCATCCTTTTTACCACAGGAATACAACATGGCAATCAGGCAACACAATACAATATATTTCATAATCTACATTAACTATTACTCGTTCATCATATCGATGATCACTTGTGCGATATCTTCTGCATTGGGTTTTGAAAAATAATCACCATCACTACCATATGCAGGTCGATGTGGCTGAGCTGCAATAGTTCTTGGTGCTACATCAAGCCATTTATACCCACCTTGCAATTCCATTACTTGCTGAAACATATATGCAGAAGCTCCACCCGGTACATCTTCATCAATGAAGATGATACGATTGGTTTTCTTAAGCGATTCTACAATAGAATGATTGATATCAAATGGAAGTAATGTTTGTACATCAACTAATTCGCAACTTATACCAGCTGGTTCGAGATACTCCTTTATAGCATCTTGTATGATACGCAAGGTAGAACCATAGGAAACAATGGTGATATCCTGCCCTTCTTGAATAATTTCTGGTATACCCAATGGAATCGTCAATTCAAATAAATTGGAAGGTACTTTTTCTTTCAATCGGTAACCATTCAAACATTCTACTACTACTGCAGGCTCATCTGATTTCAGTAAGGTATTATACATACCTGCAGCCTGTACCATATTACGAGGAACACATACATGAATTCCTCTGAGTGCATTGATAATCATACCCATTGGCGAACCACTATGCCATACACCTTCAAGTCGATGGCCACGAGTACGAACGATCAATGGACATTTCTGACCACCTTTTGTACGATATTGCATAGTAGCCACATCGTCACTCAACGGTTGCAAACCATATAAAAGATAATCTAAATATTGAATTTCAGCAATTGGGCGAAGACCTCGCATAGCCATACCTATCCCCTGTCCCATAATGGTGGCCTCACGGATACCTGCATCAAATACACGCCATTTACCGTGCTTTTCTTGTAAGCCAGCGAAGCCTTGATTTACGTCGCCTATATTCCCTACATCTTCTCCAAATGCAAATACTTTTGGATTGGTCGATAAGGTATGATCAAAGAATTTATTTAAAATTTCAAATCCATTTAAGAAAACGTCTTCACCATTGAATTCAGGTTTTACTTCTTCTACTTTACTTATTTGCAAATCAGATCTTGAATATAGATTTGAATTGTATTTTTCAAAAGCATCCGATTTCAATGATAAATAATAATTGCGTAGACGATCCACAGCATGGCCTGATCCTGCTATATGAAGTATACGTGCAATTGTTTTCATAATATCTCTACGCAATGGTTCACGTATAGCAGCTAATTCTCTTACACAAGAAGCTATAAACTCAGATTGGGCATTACCCTCATAGATTACTTCGTTACAAAATTTAGTAGCTTCTTCGATTTCCTGTTTAATTGGATTCAAGAAATTTTCCCAAGCCAATTTTTTAGCATCGCTAACAAATGTTTTTGCAGATGTTTCAATCTCTATCAGTTCACTCTCTTCTGCAATATTATTTTCTAGAATGAATTCACGCATTTTTTTGATGCAATCCATTTCTTTTTCCCAATCCAATCGCTCTTTGCTTTTGTATCGTTCGTGCGAACCTGAGGTAGAGTGTCCTTGAGGTTGCGTAATTTCTTGTACATGAAATATTGCAGGGATATGTTTTTCTCTTACTCGTTTGATACCCTCTCTGAATGTTTCGCAAAGCGAGGCATAGTCCCATCCTTTCACAGTATAGATATCTACGCCACCTTGTTCTTCATTGTATTTAAACCCGCTAAGAGCTTCTGAAATTGAATTTTTAGATGTTTGAAATTTACGAGGTACTGAAATACCATATCCATCATCCCAACAAAATACAGCCAATGGCACTTTCAATACACCAGCTGCATTAATGGTTTCCCAAAATAAACCTTCACTCGTAGATGCATCTCCTATGGTAGTAAAACAAACTTCATTTCCATTGTCTGACATTTCAGTGAACTGATGTAATTGCTTTTGTTTGCGATACAATTTGGACGCAAATGCAAGTCCTAAACCTCGTACCATTTGACCTGCAGTAGGTGAAATATCAGAGCTGCTATTTTTGGTATTGGTCATTTTTTTTTGAAGACCATCCTCATCTAAAAAACGTGTACCGTAGTGCCCATTCATTTGACGACCTGCGCTACTAGGTTCTTCATTTACATCAGGATTGGCATATAACTGTGCAAAAAATTGATTCACCGTTGTCATACCGCTAGCAAACATAAATGTTTGATCGCGATAATAGCCTGATCTGAAATCACCTTCACGAAATACTTTAGCCATCGCTATTTGAGCGATTTCCTTTCCATCTCCAAAGATGCCAAATTTTGCCTTACCTGTTAGCACTTCTTTTCTTCCAAGAAGACTTGCCTCACGGCTTTGTAAGGCCAATGTATAATCATTGAGTACTTCTTGTTTAAAGTCTTCAAATGCAATTTTCTCATCTTTAATTGTGGTAGTCTCTCCCTTCATGTTTAATGCTTTAATTCAAATACAAGGATACAAAAATAATATTCTAAATTTCTATTCACGAATTATTTATATATTAAAATTCAATGTTAAAGGCACTTCGGTTAACTACGACTTAACTTTGAAAATAATCGTTATATTAAAAATACACATAATTTTGAGTAAACATTTAAAAAACATAGAATTATGAAAAAATCAATTTTATTATTTGGAGCTCTTGCCTTCGTTGCAACAGCTTCATTTGCTCAAACTAAAGACAAAAAGACAAATGCGGCAAAGCAAGAAGTAAAACAAGATGTTAGAGTTGCACCTACTCCACCGCCAGCTCCAATTCCTGCTGCTTCAAGACAACAACCTGCTGCAACTACCCCAAATCAGAATGCTGATTTATCAATGAAATTTTCTACAGAAGATCATAATTTTGGAAATATTCCAGAAGGACCTGCAGTGAGTACTGATTTCGAATTTAAAAATATTGGTAAAGAACCAATCGTTTTGACAACGGTGCAAGCTTCATGTGGATGTACAACTCCAACATGGACTAAAGATCCAATCTTACCTGGTAAAACTGGTAAAATCACAGCTACTTACAATACACAAGGACGTCCAGGTAATTTTGTAAAAACGATTACTGTTAATTCAAATGTTGGAACTAAAGTAGTAAAAATTACTGGTGTAGTAGAAAAAGCTCCAGATGCTTCTGTACCTGCTGATAACGGTTCAATCATGAAACACTAAAAAATAGAAATTTAAACGACAATGAAACAACTACTAACGATCTTGTTTTTGGCTACAATCAGTTTTGCTGTGAATGCTCAAAACAAAAACCCAAACGGTCCTATTTTTAAATTTGGAGAGGAAACCCATGATTTTGGAAATATAAAAGAAGGCCCTCAAGGACAAGTTGATTTTGTATTTATTAATGGCGGTAAAGAGCCATTGATTATTCAAAACTGCTCTGCATCATGCGGTTGTACTACACCTGATTGGACTAAAGACCCAATTATGCCAGGTCAGAAAGGCAAGATTACTGTAAAATACAATACACAAGGTCGTGTAGGAACATTTAATAAAACAGTGTACATTGCTTCAAATGCACGTGGTGATAAAGAGCGTTATGAAATCTTCATTAAAGGAAATGTAATTTCAGAAACGTCTACAGACAACTCAATCAAATTGAATCCTTCTGTACAAACTGGTGTGACATTAAAATAATATTTTTCATCATTTTATTAAAAGCTGTTCATTTATGAACAGCTTTTTTTATTTAATTATTGTCATTGTTCAATACATTCTTACTTTTACAAAAAATAAAATATGTTTAAAAAGTATTTACATTTCATAGTAGTGCTATTCATTTTCATTACATCTTGCAAAACAGCCAAACATACTTCAAATGCTGAAACAAAATCCAATAAGGAAATTAATAAGACTAAACATATATTGGATGGAAATTGGGTTTTTGTAACTATGCCTGGCAAAGATGTAAAATTGACTGAATTATTTCCTAATAAAATGCCAGAAGCAATGATTGATGTATCGCAAGGCAAAATAAGTGGATATGCAGGTTGTAATCGATTCAGCGCCCGCATGACTGTAGATAAAGACAATATTAAAATAATACAACCCATACTACTTACCAAAACAGCTTGTGCAACCATGAGCGACAATGCATTTATGGGTATATTAGAAAATGTAAATCGATTTGAAGTTAGAGATTCGTTTGCACATTTCTACAGCAATAAGTTTGAAATGATGACAATGAAACGTGTGAAGAAATAGTAATGTAGAATAAATTACATTCATATATTCTGAATTAAAATAAAATCCCAAATTCTATAGAATTTGGGATTTTATTTTATAATGTTTAATTAATTACTTGGTAAATCGAACACTCATTTTTCTATCAGCAGCACGCTCTTCGTTGTTTGCTTCAGCAGCCACTTTTGCAAATTTGCTTCCATATCCTTCAGCTTCTAACACTTGATTCGTTTTTAAAGGTTCTTTCTTAGTTGTCTTTTTTGCATTTTGACTCATTGCCATAATTTGTTTTTTTTCAAAAGTATATTTTAAATATGCTAATTTTTAAATATAGTTTCAACCAAACTATTTTAGTTAAATAATTAAATACACTTTTACGATTTCATTCAATAAAAAATCCCGAAGAATCGGGATTTAATATTGTACAGTTTATGTGTTATAATTAATGACCAGTAGGAGGATTTTGTGCTTCTCCACTTGGCTTAGAAATACTCAAAGAATCATTTGTAGGAGGAGCAACAGAACCGTCTGTTTTGCAACAAGGTTTGTCACATGTTGCTTTGTCGCAAGTACCACCACATGTTGCTTTACACTCTTCTGATTCTGAACAAGATGCAGATTTTTCATCACCTGCACAACAAGATTTTCCTTTAATCATTGATGTTCCTCCTGTTCCGTTCATTACAGCATTGCATTGCTCTTCTGTACAACCTGCAGTTTTGCAAGCAGACATCATTGTACCTAATTTTTGAATACGACTTTCTTGTATTTGATCATGAAACATTCCACTTAATGTTGGAGCTATAACCAACGAAACAATAGACATCAATTTGATTAAAATATTCATAGAAGGTCCAGAAGTATCTTTAAATGGATCTCCCACTGTATCACCTGTTACAGATGCTTTATGTGGTTCAGATTTTTTATACTCCATTTTACCATTAATCTCAACACCTTTCTCGAATGATTTTTTGGCATTATCCCAAGCACCACCAGCATTGTTTTGGAACATTCCCATCAATACACCACTTACTGTAGCTCCAGCTAAGAAACCACCCAATACTTCTGGCCCTAGAAGGAAACCTATAATCAATGGTGATACAATTGCGATTGCACCAGGTAACATCATTTTTTTGATTGATGCTTCAGTAGAGATAGCAACACATTTGTCATATTGTGGTTTTCCAGTTCCTTCCATAATTCCTGGAATTTCACGGAACTGACGACGAACTTCTTCCACCATAGCCATAGCTGCTTCACCTACTGCACGAATGGCTAACGAAGAGAAGATGAATGGAATCATAGCACCAACAAACAAACCAGCCAAAACCGGTGCGTTATAAATATCGATACCATCAATACCAGAAATACCTACGAAAGCAGCAAATAAAGCCAAAGCAGTCAATGCAGCAGAAGCAATGGCAAAACCTTTACCTGTAGCAGCTGTTGTATTACCTACAGCATCTAAAATATCTGTTTTTTCACGAACGTCAGCTGGCAATTCACTCATTTCAGCAATACCACCTGCATTATCAGCAATAGGTCCAAATGCATCAATAGCTAATTGCATAGCCGTTGTAGCCATCATACCTGCAGCTGCAATAGCCACACCATACAAACCAGCAAAATGGTAAGAACCATAAATACCAGCAGCCAAAACGATCATTGGTAAGAAAGTAGATTCCATACCCATAGCCAAACCACCAATAATGTTTGTAGCATGTCCAGTAGCAGATTGACGAACTATACTTAATACTGGACGTTTACCCATAGCTGTATAATACTCAGTAATGATACTCATTAAAGTACCTACTGCTAAACCAACTAATATTGAGAAGAATACACCCGTATTGGTGAATTTGAATCCACGTAATTCCATATTTTCAGGAAGAATGTAAGAAGTCAAGAAGAAACATACAATTGCTGTCAATACGATTGAACCATAGTTACCCATGTTCAAGGCATTTTGTACTTTAGAAGTACTTAAACCAGCACTTTCAGATATACGAACAAAGAATGTACCTATAATAGATAATATAATACCAACACCTGCAATTAACATTGGTAATAAAATTGGAGCTAATCCACCAAAATTATCACCCATACTCATGGTTTCTTTACCTAATACCATGGTAGCTAATACTGTTGCTACGTAAGAACCAAATAAATCGGCACCCATACCTGCTACGTCACCTACGTTATCACCTACATTATCTGCAATGGTAGCAGGATTACGAGGATCATCTTCAGGGATACCAGCTTCTACTTTACCTACTAAGTCAGCACCTACGTCAGCTGCTTTAGTATAAATACCACCACCCACACGAGCAAACAATGCAATAGACTCAGCGCCTAATGAAAAACCAGTCAATACTTCTATAGCCTTTGATAATGCATGTGTATACTCTGGAGATCCCATTGTGTAATCACCTACAAAACTCATGTATAATAATATGAACATAGAACCTAAGCCTAAAACTGCTAACCCTGCAACACCCATTCCCATTACAGAACCACCTGTAAATGAAACTTTCAATGCTTTTGCTAATGAAGTACGAGCTGCTTCAGCTGTTCTTACATTGGATTTTGTGGCAATTCTCATTCCTAAGAAACCGGCTAAGGCACTAAAAAAAGCACCTACTACGAAGGCCAACGCAATCGTCCAGTGACTGTTTTTGTCGGTAAAGCCCATAAATCCTAATAACAAACCAGCAATGACTACAAAGTAACTCATTACTTTATACTCAGCTTTTAAAAATGCCATTGCACCATCAGCAATATAACCTGCTATCTCTTTCATGCGGTCGTTTCCGGCCGGTTGTTTTGATACCCAAGCACTTTGTATAAACGTATACAGCAAAGCCACTATACCAAAAACGGGAACGAGGTAAAATAAATAATTCATTGTTTTTTTAGTTTTTGTTTTTTAAAGGGCGCAAAAGTAACAAATGAATGTTAAAAAATGAAATATATACCCCGTACAATATACCATTTTTTGCTATTTTGGTATACAAAAGGCTTTTAAGCAGCAATTGTGATGAAATTGATTACAATTATTAAATAAAAACCATCACCTTCCTATTTATAGTTTTTCCCAGTTAAATTTGTTTAATTTTAATAAAATTATCATGAACACACCCATTTTACAAAAACTCAGCTTCTTATTTTTGCTATTAATCAGTTTATCTCAAATAAGTTTGGCACAAAAACAAGCCTATAATTGGTATTTTGGAGATGATGGTGCGGGCTTAAATTTCAACACTGAATGTAAAGTAACCGTTCTGAATGATGGTAATTTTATAGGCATTGAAGGAGTAGCTGCCATATCAAATAAATTGACTGGCGATTTATTGTTTTATACGAACTCGGAATGCATCATGAATAAAAATCATGACACAATTCCTAATTCAAACTTGATTCCCAATGGAAAAACAATTACCCAAGTTCAAATTATTGAAAAACCAGGTTCTAATTCAATTTATTATATAATCACTTCTGAAATACAAGGATTTTCAGGGCATTTTTACCGTTATCATGCAATAGATATGACTATGAATGGTGGTTTAGGTGGTATTCTATTTAAAGATAGTATGTTATATAATTCTCCAACAACTGAAAAATTAACTGCTATCAAACATTCCAATGGCACAGACATTTGGATTGTAGGACATTCATACAATACAAACAATTATCTAGCATTTCATGTCACTCCCCAAGGTATCAATACAACACCTGTCATTTCAAGTATAGGGAAAGTGCATGGTGATCAATCTACCGCAAGTGCAGTTGGGGAATTGAAAGCCTCACCAAATGGAATGAAACTAGCTGCTGTTACCCTAGCTGTTCCCAATATTGAATTGTTTGATTTTAATAAGTCAACTGGCCAATTGAGTAATTTAATTACCATTCCAGCAATTGCAGGTTATGATGGATTGAACAATCCTATTAGTAATCTATATGGACTTTCATTTTCTAAAAACAGCAAGATGTTATATGCTACACAATGGATAAGCAGTGATTCGGCTTGTAAAATATTACAGTATAATGTTACATCAAATGACTCAATTCAAATCAGCAATTCAAGAAAGACCATTTTTTCAACTCAAAATAAAAATTTGTATAGCTTAAAATTAGCACCTGATGAACGAATTTATGTAGCACAAAATCAAACTAAAAATTATTTAGGTATCATCAATTACCCAGACAGCGCTGGATTAAGTTGTAACTATGTCGATAGCGCAATTTCGTTGGGTGTAAGCCATAGTGGCTGGGGTTTAAATAACTTGATGGAATATGACTATTACTGCAAAGAATCTACACAACCAAGTGCTATTGATAATCCCTTAGAAACAAAAATGGTGCAGTTAAACCCTAATCCATTTACTGACTTTGCTATACTTCATTTCAATAATGAATCTACTAAAAAGTACAAACTTAAAATTGTATCAATGATTGGTTCAGAAATCAATTTACCTTACGAAATAAATAGCAACCAACTAAAGTTAATGAGAGGATCTTGCCCGAATGGAATTTATATCTATCAATTGATAACTGAAGATAAAATAATTCAAACTGGTAAGTTTAGAATAAACTAAATGTAATTTAAGCTTTCAGCTTCTTCACTCTTACAGCGTTCATACCTTTTAGACCTCGCTCCAATTCAAATACGACGGTATCCCCTTCTCTAACTTCTTCGAGTAAACCATTGATGTGTACAAAATACTTTTCTTGTGTATTTAATTCTTTGATAAATCCAAAACCTTTGGCATCGTTGAAAAAATCAATTTTCCCTGTGCGTACTGTCTCTACAATATCTTCACGCTTAGGCACTCCCAATTCAATTGAATCAGCATCAATTTCTTTTTTCTTTGTAGGATTAGGTGGTGTATCAATAATGTGGCCATTTTCATCCACATAAGCCATCATAAACTCCAAGCCACCGCCTTGAGAATTTTTACGTCTTTCTTCCAGTTTTTCCTGTTTATCCTGACGTTTTTTTAAACGATTCTTTTCTTTTTCTTTTTTACTAAAGGTTTCTTGCGATTTCGCCATTAAATTATACTATTTTAAAAAATGAATTATTGATGAGAGAATTTAATAGAAAATTGCTTCAACCAATAATGTAAAGGTACATCAATTAATTGAAATGCTAATATTGAACTCAAAAGGAATTATTATTTTATAAAAAACATTGATATTTTGAACTTTTTTCACTTTCAAGTGTATAAGTATTAAATAAATTAAATATCATGAACAAAATCATTCTTTTACTAGTCGGATTATTACTGACTATGAGTGTACAAGCACAAAAAGCCGAACCAATACAATCCTTTGCCAAAGAAGCAATGCCTATGCAATGGTATAAACAGCAATTATCTCTTTGGAAAAAAGAAGTTGAAAAAAATAAACTTGATGAGAATGCCTGGTATAATGTATTCAGAGCTCAACGAATTTTATCCTATCATGACAGCACAGACCATAGAAAAACAGAAGAACGAGATGCTGACTTAATAAAAGTACTAGATGAAATGGAAAAAGTAATTTCAAATACGTATACATTTAATTTTTGCAAATGGCAATTAGGTGGCAATGATATGAAATTCTACCCTTATTTAGAAAAAGCAATTGCTATTGCACCCAATCGAAAAGACCACATCGATTACATGATTAATATTGGTGAATTACAACGAAATAGTAAACAACGAAATGAATATTCGTTAAAAAGAATAAATGTTGGCGAAATGTCAACTGGAATGATGTATTACAATTACAATACCTTGATAGGACTTGAAAAGAATGCCATTTTAATTACTGCAGGTGATAATGATACATATCCAGCGTGGGCATTGCAAGCCCAAGGCATACGTACGGATGTAACAGTATTGAATGCATATCTATTACACATAAAAGAATATCGTGAAAAAGTATTTACAGAATTAGGTATTAAACAAATAGATATTTCGAAAGAAGATGAATTTGAGTTTTTTAATAAGAAACTTGTTCAACATCTAGCGCAAAATAAAAATAATTATCCTGTTTATTTAGCATTGACAAGTGCAGGTTGCAATAACCTCTTGGATGAAATTGAAGACAAGTTATACCTTATAGGTTTAGCATATATATATCAAACAAACTCTATAGATAATATAGCAATTTTGAAAAAAAATGTAGAACAATTATATGCTTTAGATTATTTAGACAAAGCTTTTTATACAGAAATATCAATCGATCGTACAAAACAAATCAATCAGAATTACATAGTTCCTATGCTAAAATTGTATGAACATTATAAAATGGCAGGTGATATACAAAAGCTACAATGGATCAAAGAAAAGTTAATCTTTATAAGCAAAGGAGCAGATGATGAAAAAACAATATTAAAATACTTAGATTAGCTTTCACTTGTTTTTATTCAATAAAAATATCAATAAAGAAACCAACGATGAAGAATTAATGTCGTTGATACTCAAAGGTCATAAGTTGGCCTTTGAGTTGTTGTATGAACGCTACTTTGATAAATTGGTTTGGTATGCAAATGGATATTTATCTGACATCCATTTATCTGAAGATTTAATACAAGAAGTTTTTATTAAAATCATAGAATCACCTGAACGATTCAATATAGAAAAACGATTTTCTACCTGGGTTTATACACTTACTGCAAATCTTGCAAAGAATAAATTAAGAGAACATAACACAAGAAAATCATATCTCAACTTAAATCATAATTCTCATCAAGAACCAAGTACCCAATCGCAACATACGCTTGACTTGAAAATCACAGAAAAATGGATGAATGAAATATTTGATTCATTATCGGAGAAAGAGAAAGATATTTATCATTTGCGATTCAACGAAAAAATGCAAATAAAAGAAATAGCAGCTACCATGAATTTACCCGAAGGCTCAGTTAAATCAGGTATTTATTATTTATTAAAAAAATACGCTCAACTTTTAAATCACTATACATATGAAAAATAAATCCGAACAAATACCAAGTCATCTATTTGAATTGCTAATGACCAATTCATTTGATACATTGAGTATTGACAATAAAAAAGAGGTGCTTCGATATTTTACTGAAGACGAATACACTGAATTATATCAAGCGAATCAATTGATAGAATCAACAAAGTATGTATCCAGAAAACAAACAATTAAAAATGACTTATTGAATCGGTTCGATGAAACACATCTTAAACCTACACGTATTCTATCATTTGAAAAATCATTTGTTTGGAAAGCAGCAAGTATATTGCTATTGACTTCTACCCTATTGCTTTCTTATTCCCATTTCAACAAAAAAATCATTGAACATACTCATACTATCGTAAACCATGATACAGTCTATATTGAAAAAGAAAATCAATCTGCAATACAACAAACAAATGATAAGAATATTGAATCAATCCCTCATTCAACGAATTCTACAAAAAAGAAAAACAATTCTACATCACGCAATGTAAAAACAATTGAAAAAATCTCAAATGAAAAAATGGTGGAATCAAATCCCGATATACATGTAGTAAGTATTCATCAAATGCAATCAAAGCCAAATTCCAGTAAACGTACTAGTCGTCAAGATGATAGTTTGGAAATAAATTTTCAATTTGTGAGTTTGTAATGCATTTTTTTCATTAAATAAAAAAAGGTGCAATAAGCGAATAGCCCATTGCACCTTTATAAGTCAATTTTGAATTTATTGTTTGATAATCAAACGACTTAATTGTGTGTCATCATCACTCACAATTTTTAATATATAATTTCCTTTTGCTAACCCATTCATTTGAATAGATACTTTTTGAGATCCAATTTTTAATTGCTCTTTTTGCTCACTAATTATTTTACCTTCTAAAGAACAAAGTTGGATGTTCAAAATAGTCATTGAACTTGCGTTGAAATCTAAATTCAAGATATTATTTACAGGATTAGGATAATATTGTTCAAGACTAAAAGTCGAATTGACAGGGGTAATTTCTGTAAAGCCAGTTGGCCACTCAGATGTAACGGATACATACATTTTAGAACCAGTAGTTCCTCTACCATCACTCCAAATATTATAGACTTTACTATCATTTCGAACTGCATTGTAATAATCGCCAAACCATAAACCTTGATTGGTAGCTGATCCGAAATTGGTTGATTGGGTTGACACTTTTATTGGAGTGCCCCAATTTACTCCATTGTTAGACGATGAAACTAAATAATAATCTGACACTTTTGAACTATTAATTACATACGAACCAATAGAAACTCGATTATTAAAGGCACAAACAGTAGGCATGAATCCTTTATTTGTTGCGCCAAAAAGTGTATTGATATTAATTGGAGCTGACCAAGTAGCACCTCCATCTGTCGAATGTGAATAAAATGAATTGTAATTAGCTCCGGGTGTTGATGGGAAATCTGTCCAAACCACATGTAAATTGGTACCTCCACCTGCAACCATATTCACAGCACTATTTTCTCTATCATGTATGAATCCTCCACCTTGATTACCAAATAAATTTGTTCCAGTAGCAATCATGTTGGGCACAGAAAATGTATTACCTCCATCAGTCGAAACTGAGTGCATTACTAAATTACTACCAACATCAGCATATGTAACATGTAAATTACCATCTGATGTAACTGCTACATTTCCAAATTGTGATTGACTTGAATTCACTTGTACTTTATTAGCATTAAATTTCAGACCAGCTGGCAATTTCTTTTTAACATACTCACCTGTTAAAGAAGGATTTTCAGCCATATTAGGGAAATATACAAATGAACAATACAATGTGTTTGCATTTGGACCATTTGTTAAATCCATTGCGAACCATTGTCTATCATACATACCTTCATAATTTGAAAAGGATTCAAATGTATTTACATCCAATGCGGTAATTCCAATATAGCGATCTTTACCTGGTTGTACTGTCCAACTAGAGCCATTATTGGTACTCGAAGCCATAAACATACAGGCATAAGCTGTATCGGGTGTATTTTGATCAAAAACTAGATAAATCCATGAAAAGAATAATTTGCCAGTTTTATCATAAGCAAAAATTGGATCGCCACCTCCTGCAACAAAACCATTTGGATACATTTCTGCTAAATAAGTCAACGCATTAAATGAAGATTTTGTCCATGATTGACCAGCATTACTTGAAGTATAGATTGGATAAGTAATTCCTGTCATAGAATTATTATCCATATAACTCAATACAAGTTTGTTATTATTTGAAGGATCCATAGCTATATGCGCTTCACCTTCTTCAGTTCCTACAGAGGAAATGTTTGAAATTTTTGTTTCAGTCGATCTACTCTTTCTTACGCCTTGTTGGTTAAGTAATTCTTGTGCTTTTAACGCGTCAGAAATTTTTATAGGATTTCTAAGTTTTTCTTTTTTAACATGTTTTAATAAATCTAGTTTATTTGCATGATTCATTTCTTGTGCAAATAAAGAGTTTTTAGATAAAATACATCCCAATAGTAAGATTAGGCTAATTGTAAGTTTGTTCATAATAGTAATGTTTTTTTTATAAGACGTATCAATGTCTATAAATGTTTGATAATTCTTGCAAAGATGATACATTTTTAATTAACTGTTCAGAGAATAGATTATTACTTAGTTTGTCTTTTAAATCATTGAAGTTCAAACATGGATTTTAGTATAATTCTAACTTTAATTTATACTTTTGTATTCTCAATTGAAACTAGATGAATCAAGAACATATTGGATGTGATCAGTGCAAATCCAGATTAGATTCTATATTCAATGATTTGAAAAAAAATGAAGTATCCACATTAGATAGTATTAAAAAATGTCAATTTTATAAAAAGGGAGAATCTATCTTTACAGAAGGGGCTTATCCTCGTGGGCTTTTTTGTGTACAATCAGGAAAAATAAAGGTCACTCAATTTGGAATGAACGGCAAAGAACAAATTGTACATTTAATTCATAGTGGAGATGTAATGGGTCACAGAGCTATTTTTGGAGATGATACATTTTCGTGTTCTGCTATTGCCATGGAAGATTCTCATGTATGTTTTATTTCGAAAGCACCCTTTTATCAAATGGTAGAAGAAAGTTCACATTTAGCATTAAAATTTGCACATTTACTAGCTACTGAATTAAAAGAAGCAGAACAACGTATTTCACAATCGGCCTTACGTCCTGTTAAAGAACGTCTTGCAAAAAGTTTGTTGATTTTAATCGAAAACTATGGTTTTGAATCTGATCAAGCTACTATTAATATTATTGTGAAGCGTGAAGATTTGGCCAATTTATCAGGTACAACTCGTGAAACTGCCACCCGTTATTTATACGAGCTTCAAGAAGATAAAATAATCGAATTAAACGAAAAGAAAATTAAGATCATTAAGTTTAAAGAACTTCAATCATTGGCTCATACATTTTAAGAGGGTTAATTTTGATTATTATTTTTGTTAAATCATGTGTTTGATAATATGATTAATATCATGTATTGATTTTTTAGTTAAATTCAAAAATCAACAAATCCCATTTATAAAGTGCGCACTTTATGTAGTATTCATAAGCATTTCATCGAAATGACTATATATTAAATGAATCAAAATTATGTAACTTATACAAGTTGATTATTCTATCCAATTTCAAAATGTGATTTGCATCACATTTTTTCGTTTTGGGTAAAATTACTTTCGTTTCAGAAAAAAATATTTTATGAATGCTACAGCAATCGACAATTTATTTCAGCAAAAAATAGATCTGGATTTGAATATTGAACCAAAAGACCAGATGCCTGAAAAATATCGTTTACATCTTATACGTCAAATATCTCAACATGCACATTCTGAAGTGATTGGGATGCAACCAGAAGGCAATTGGATTACACGTGCTCCTAGTTTACGTGCTAAACAAATATTATTAGCTAAAATTCAGGATGAAGGTGGACATGGTTTGTATTTATACAGTGCTTGTGAAACATTGGGTATTTCGCGAGAAGAATTAATTGATCAACTTCATACAGGTAAAGCCAAATATTCCAATATATTCAATTATCCAGCATTAACATGGGCTGATATTGGAGCAATCGGATGGCTTGTAGATGGTGCTGCTATCGTAAATCAAGTATCATTGCAACGCACGTCCTACGGTCCATATGCACGAGGCATGGTACGTATTTGCAAAGAAGAAAGTTTTCATCAACGTCAAGGTTATGAAATTATGGCCAACATGATGAAAGGTACTGAAGCTCAACGTGAAATGGCACAAGATGCTATGAATCGTTGGTGGTGGCCTTCCTTAATGATGTTTGGACCACATGATAGCGATTCTCCTCACTCGGGTGATGCATTTACATGGAAAATTAAACGTAAGAGTAATGATGAATTACGTCAAAAGTTTATTGATAAAACTGTACAACAAGCTGAAGTCATAGGGCTTACTATTCCAGATGATGAATTAAGATGGAATGAAGAAAAGCAAGGATATGATCATGGTGAAATTAATTGGGAGGAGTTCAAACGGGTCATTAATGGAAATGGTCCTTGTAATAAACAACGAATGGATCATCATAAAAAATACCATGCAGAAGGCGCATGGGTAAGAGAAGCAGCAGCAGCGTATGCTAAAGAAAATTCCAAATAAGAAATTTGAAAAAATTTAATTCCAAAGAAATACAAATACTGATTAAAAGAGATAAATCCTGAAATATTCAAACATTCAAAACCTGCTACCTTAAAACATTCAAACATTCAAAATCTTAAAAAAATGGATACACAATTAGACCTTTGGGAAGTTTTTATACAAAACAAAGCAGGAAGCTATGTTCACGCAGGCAGTGTACATGCATCAGATAGTCAAATGGCATTACAGAATGCACGTGATACATATACACGAAGACAAGAAGGAACAAGCATTTGGGTCATTCCTGCAAAATATGTTGTTGCTTCAAATCCTGAAGATGCAGAGATGTTTTTTGACCCTGCTAATGATAAAATATACAGACACCCTACTTTTTATGTAATGCCTGAGGGTGCAAAACAAATTTAAATAAAATAACATGACAAAGAAAGAAGCCTTATTTAATTATCTTCTTCAATTGGGAGATAATGCCTTGATTCAAGGACATCGATTATCTGAGTGGTGTAGCAAAGCGCCATTTCTTGAGGAGGATTTAGCTCTTACCAATATGGCCTTAGATAACATTGGTCGTGCACAATCCTTTTTAAAATATGCTGGAGACATAGAAGGAATTGGAAGAACAGATGATGATTTAGCTTATAAACGCGGCGAAAGACAATTCTACAATCATTTAATTTATGAATTGCCAATTGGTGATTTTGCATACACAATTGCAAAGCAACTTATCATTTCAGTGTTCGAATATTTTCAATATACTGAATTGACACAATCTAAAGATTCTACGATTACTGGAATTGCCTCAAAAAGTTTGAAAGAAATTAAATATCACAAATTGCATGCTACTGATTGGTGCATGAGACTAGGAAAAGGTACAGTTGAAAGCCATCAACGATTACAAGAAGCATTTAATGCGCTTTGGATGTATACTGTAGAATTATTCGAAATGTATGAATCTGATGCGATTTTGGTCAAAGATGGAATTGCAATAGATTTAAATATTGTGAAAATGAAGTGGAAAGAAATGATCGCAACTATATTAAAGGAAGCCACAATAGATATACCGACTGTTGACTATATGCAGACAGGAAGTCGTAGAGGAATTCATACTGAACATTTAGGTCATTTATTAGCAGAAATGCAATATTTACAACGCGCCTATCCCGATGCTACTTGGTAACCTTTCATTTTAAATCAACATAACTCGATCAATATACAATGCCCATCTATCATAAACTCGGTACTATTCCCGATAAAAGACATACAGTAAGCCGTCAGCCAAATGGTAATTTATATCAAGAAGAACTAGTAGGAACGCAAGGTTTTGCAGGAATGTCTTCATTGGTTTATCATTTGTATCCACCAACAAGAGTAAAGCAAAAAGATAAAGCTTATTCTGTAGCACCCAAAGTGGCAATTGATAATGGTCTTGACTGCATGAGTTTTCAAGGCTTTGACATTCAGCCCGAAAAAGATTATTTAAAAAGTAGAAAAACTCTATTTGTAAATGCAGGTATGCATATTGGCTTGGCAGCACCTATGGAAAGTACGCCTTACTTTTTCAAAAATGCAGATGCTGATGAAATGATTTTTGTACACGAAGGAACAGGAACTGTTTACACCATGTATGGCGAATTGAATTTCAAATATGGCGATTATATCATCATTCCAAGAGGTACTGTTTATCAAATAAAATTTGAAACCGATAAAAATCGCTTGTTGTATGTTGAAAGTTTTACACCTATTTTCACACCAAGCAGATATAGAAACCAATTTGGTCAGATGTTAGAGCATTCACCTTTTTGCGAAAGAGATATTGTTCGTCCAAGCAATTTAAAAACCTATGATGAGCAAGGTGAATTTGATATTTTCATTAAGAAAAAAGGAATGATGTTTCCATATCAATATGCAAATCATCCGTTTGATGTTGCAGGTTGGGATGGCTATCATTATCCATATATTTTCTCCATATTTAATTTCGAACCGATTACAGGTCGCATCCATATGCCACCGCCTATTCATCAAACATTTGAGAATGCAAATTTTGTAATTTGTTCATTCGTTCCTCGTATGTATGATTATCATCCAGATGCAATTCCTGCGCCTTACCATCATAGCAATATTGACAGTGATGAATTATTATATTATGTCGATGGTGATTTCATGAGTAGAAATAATATTCAAAAAGGACAAATTACATTACACCCAGGTGGACTTCCACATGGACCACATCCAGGTGCCATCGAACGAAGTATTGGTAAAAAAGAAACACATGAATTAGCCGTAATGATAGATCCTTTTGCACCGGTTATGATTACAGAAGAAGCCATGAAAATTGATGTGAAAGACTATTATAAATCTTGGTTAGAAGAAAATAAATAAAACATAAAAAATATAAATATGTCAAGTACAAATTTAACAGAAGTTGAAAATTTCAATTACGGAATTGAAAAAATTTTTGAAGAAGCAAAAGACTTCTTACCAATTAATGGAACTGATTATGTTGAGCTTTATGTAGGCAATGCAAAACAAGCTGCACACTATTATAAAACAGCATTTGGTTTCGAATCATTTGCATACTGTGGATTAGAAACAGGCAACAAAGAATATTGTTCGTATGTGGTTAGTCAAGACAAAATAAAATTAGTTTTAACAACGCCATTTAATCCAGAAAGTGAAATTTCACATCACATTCGTCGTCATGGCGATGGTGTAAAAGTAATTGCATTGTGGGTAGATGATGCACGAAAAGCATTTGAAGAAACAACCAGTCGTGGTGCAGAAGTGGTCATGGAACCAACAGTATTTGAAGATGCAAATGGTGAAGTTGTGAAAGCATCTATCAAAACCTATGGCGATACGATTCATACATTTGTAGAGCGTAAAAATTACAAGGGTATTTTCTTACCAGGATTTGAAAAATGGGAAAGCGAATATAATCCAGGTACAAAAGGATTAAAATATATCGACCACATGGTTGGAAATGTAGAGTTAGGTGCTATGAATAAATGGGCTGAATTCTATGCCAACGTAATGGGTTTTGCAAACTTAGTAACGTTTGACGATAAAGATATTTCTACTCAATATACAGCCTTAATGAGTAAGGTAATGACAAACGGAAATGGTCGAATTAAATTTCCAATTAACGAGCCGGCAAAAGGTTTGAAAAAATCACAAGTAGAAGAATATCTAGATTTCTATGGTGGTGCAGGTTGTCAACACATTGCAGTAGCAACAGACGATATCGTTTTCACAATAACAGAAATGAGAAAAGCTGGAGTAGAATTTTTGCATGTGCCTGGTACTTATTACGACACAGTTTCTGACCGTGTAGGAACTATTGCAGAAGACATGGCTACCTTAAAATCATTGGGCATAATGGTGGACAGAGATGAAGAAGGCTATTTATTACAAATCTTCACAAAACCAGTAGAAGATCGCCCCACCCTTTTCTTCGAAATCATTCAACGTAAAGGTGCAAAATCATTTGGTAAAGGAAATTTCCAAGCCCTATTTGAAAGCATCGAAGCTGAACAAGAACGCAGAGGAACACTTTAACAATTATCTTCTTTTATTAATTTCATTTTTACTATTTCATTAAAACTAACTTTATCTTATGAGCGCAGGTTGCCTAAATAATTGCCCTAATTGTAAATGTTCAAAATCGGCCATTATAATTGGTGCTGGATTAGTTGGTTCCTTATGGGCAGTCTATTTAAGTAAAGCAGGTTATAAAGTAGATGTATATGAACGAAGACCTGACATGCGGTTACAAAAAATGTCAGCAGGTAAATCCATCAATCTTGCTACCTCATATCGTGGTTGGAAAGCACTCGATGAAGTTGGTATTGGTGATGAAATACGTAAAATAGCTATTCCAATGTATGGTAGGACATTGCATCATCAACATGGAGATACCAATTATCAGCCCTACGGAAACAACGATCAGGCAATTTATTCTGTATCCAGAGGTGAAATAAATGCCAAGCTAATGAGTATTGCAGAAGAAAATCCTTTTGTTTACATACAGTTCAATGCCGAATGTATCAATATTGATTTCAATCAAGATAAGGCAATATTTAAAGACACTGTGACTGGGGAAATAACAGAAGCAAGTGCTGATGTGATTTTCGCTACAGATGGAGCTTTTTCGGCCGCTCGCTATCATGGTATGCAAAAGTTGGATCAATTTAATTATTCTCAACAATATATTCCTGATGGTTATCGTGAAATATTATTGCCTGCAAATGAAGATGGAACTCATAAGCTCTCATTGAATACCTTACACATTTGGCCTCGAGGACGATTCATGTTGATTGCTCTTCCTAATTTTGATGGATCATATACATGTACATTATTTATGCCGTTTGAAAATGATCAATATTGTTTCAATAATCTCACTTCTAAAGAAAAAGTAACAGAATTTTTCAAAGAAGTATTTCCAGATTTTTATGAAATGATGCCAACCGTGGCAGATGCTTGGGAAGATCATCCTTTATCATCGTTGGCAATAATTCGCTGTTTCCCATGGACACATCGCAAATTAGCATTAATGGGTGATGCAGCACATGCTACTGTACCATTTTTTGGTCAAGGTATGAATGCTGGATTCGAAGATTGTAGTGTGATGTGGGAACTTATGAATAAACATATGGACAATTGGCCAGTCATTTTTAAAGAATATGAAAATTTGCGTAAGCCGAATGGTGATGCTGTACAAGATTTATCATTGTTGAATTATATAGTAATGCGAGATAAAGTAGCAGATGCTGATTTTCTATTATTACAAAAAATTGAAAGGAGAATTAATTATTTGTATCCAGATAAATATTTCCCTTTGTATAGTATGGTTGCTTTCACAAATATTGAATATCATATGGCATTGACAAAAGGCCAAGAACAAGAAGCCATGATTCAACAAATCATTCAAGAAAAAGGAATTACATCATCTACGTCAGATGAAGATATTGATAAGTTGATTCATGAATTTATGAAGTCAAAATAATAATTATATCAAAGTCCTCTAGTTGAGGGCTTTTTTATATCAATTAATTTCATCATATTTGTAGTATGAATATTTGGAAAAATATTATCCGTCGTCCTTCATAGTATTTTGCTATCAGCGAAATTAAATCCCCTTTAAAATTATAATAAATTTATAACCATTTGATTTAAGATTCATACATCTTAAATCAGTCTTTTCAAATCTTAAATCTTTTAAAATGACTCAAGAACAAGAAAAATTAATAGAACGCATAAGCGAAAAATATACAGCCATCGATCAAAATCCAGATGTGCATCTTGAAGGACTGGTACATGCCAACCCAATTACTTATTGGGATTATATTTTGCCAGAAGCACTTTTGGGCCTTCAAGTACAACGAACGACCTGCCCAGATGAAATGGTATTCATCATGTATCATCAAATCAATGAATTATTATTTAAAATGATATTATGGGAAATAGACCAAGTAGCTCAATGTACCAAAATAGAAGCAACTTTCTTTACTGAAAAATTGCGTCGTATTAGTCGTTATTTTGATATGCTTTCAACATCATTCGACATTATGGGTGATGGTATGGAATTAGAACAATATATGAAATTCAGAAATACCTTGACACCAGCATCTGGTTTCCAAAGTGCTCAGTATCGTATGATAGAATTTGCTTCTACTGAATTAATAAACCTAATTGATTTTCGGTACAGAGCCACCATTGACAGAAATACACCTTACTCACATGCTTTTGAACACTTGTATTGGCAAGCAGCTGGTAAAGATTTTACAACAGGAAAGAAAAATACCCTACTTGTCAATTTTGAAAAGAAATATAAAAATATGTTCTTAGATAAAATGGAGGGATACAATACTTCTAATCTCTGGACTCGATTTAAACAATTACCCGAAGAGGTGCGAAATGATGCTGAATTGATCAAAGCAATGAGACACTATGATTATACGGTTAATATTAGTTGGGTAATGCATCATTATCATGCAGCTGCTAAATACATCGGTGGTGGTGAAGCAACCGGTGGAAGCGATTGGCGTAAATATATGTTACCAAAGTACCAACGTCGTATTTTCTTTCCTGAATTATGGAGTGAAGAAGAACTAAAGAATTGGGGCGAAAATGTTTAAAGTGTTTTAGTAGCTGATTATTAAAAAAAAATGAAAATCCCTTTTTAAATAAATTTATCGGAGTTTGTTAATATTTCCATACTTCGATAAAAAGACATTATTTTTGAGAAAATTTTAATAATTATGAGAAAAAGTTTCCTTACAATATGTTTGCTATCAATCATCTTTTTTCAATCTAAAGCTCAGGTAAGTAATATTCAGTTTACACAATCAATGGATACATTTCAATTAATCAATGGTACACAAGTTGATTTTTGGAATGAAGATGATATTTTTCATCCCAATTTACCCATTGGTTTTAGTTTTGTTTACAATGGCAATGTAGTTTCAAAATTTGGCGTTTGTACCAATGGATTCATTGTATTGGATAGTTTAAACCATTCTGGCATGTGGACTCCAAATGTAAATAGCACAAATCAAATCAATGTTTTGATGGCTGACTTAATGAATACAAATGCAGGAGGAAGTATTGAATATACGACTCTTGGAACAGCACCCAACCGAGTTTTTGTATGTCAATGGAAAGATTATGGAATATTTGGCTTACAATTTTGCCATATGAATGCACAAATAAGGATACTAGAAAATAGCAATTGTATTCAACTCTGCTATGGTTACAATGCATTAAGTGGCAATAATGGTCGAAATTTTTATGTAGGATTGACTGGTAGTTCGACTACAGATTTTAATTTACGTCAAACACCTTCTAATTGGTTATTAAGTAGTCCTTCAGCCAATTATCCAGGTACCGGTATGTTTTTAAATCCCTTATCAACCTTACCTTCTGGCTTATTATTTTCATATGGCACATGTCCAGCACAAGGGAATCCTTTCTCATATATTTCTGGAAATGTGTTTAAAGATGATAATAATAATGGAACAAGAGATGTTAGTGAAAATGGATTAGCTAATGTGCTTGTGCATGATAATTTACAAAATTACTATACCACCACTGACACAAATGGTAACTACAATTTATTGTTTATTGATTCATCCTTAACTTATTCTATACATTCTATACCATTACAATATTGGACAATTTCATCAACACCAAATACACAAACAGTTAATCCTCTTACTCAATCTACAACAAACATAAATTTCGGTTTGCACCCCACTCCAAATATTCATGATGTTGAAATTGTATCAACTTCATCCAATGTTCCTTGGCCAAATGCAACTGTCAGCTTTTTCACTACATTTCATAATTTAGGCACAGTCATTGAACCAGGTGATTCTATATTTTTCATAAAAGATAGCAATTATAGTTTTACATCAAGCACTCCAGCACCAGCATATATAAGTGGCGATTCAATAGTATGGACTTACTCTAATTTACTAATCAATGAATTTAGAAATATTAATATGCAATTACATGCTGGTATTACCATTGTAGCAGGTGATACATTGCATTCATTCTGGACGATTAAACCACTTGCAATAGATGTCAATACCTTAAATAATAAATACGATCATCATCAAGCTGTGATAAGCTCAATTGACCCTAATGAAAAAACAGTTAGCCCTGAAGGTAACATCACTAATACACAAGAATTACAATATACCATTCATTTTCAAAATATTGGTACTGCACCTGCCAACAATGTATTTATATATGACACGCTCGATGCTAATATAGATGTAAGTACATTTAAGTTGTTAGGATACAGTCATCCAGTTAATTACACAATGAGTGGAAATGGAAATTTATTTTTCACATTTGTAAATATCAATTTACCAGATAGTCTTTCGAACGAACCTGCAAGTCATGGCTCTGTAACCTATAGTGTAAAACCCAAAGCAGGATTAACTCCAGGATCTTATATTCATAATACAGCTTCTATCCTATTTGATTTCAATGCAGCAATAGTTACTAATACCACACAGAATATGATAATCATATCTACACCTGAAGGTATAGGAAATATTAATACAGAAGATAAGACATTGAATGTATATCCAAATCCTGCAAGTGAATCTATTACAATATCCAGCAAAAATGGTTTAAATAATGCAACAATTAATTTATATGACCTAACAGGAAAAATAATACTTCAAAAAACAGCTATTCGTGGTTCTAATAGCCTTTTAAATCTTTCAAGCTTACAAAAAGGTATTTATTTGTTGGAAGTTATTGATAATGGAAAACAAACTCGTAAAAAAATAGCCATACAATAATTCTAAAGAATACAACTTAAAAAACCTTGCTATTTGAATAGATTAGCAAGGTTTTTTCTTTTTAGTTAAAAAATGTGTTACTTTGACACATCGAATGAATCTTCCATTTTTCATAGCCAACCGTATTGCGTTCAATGAGCGCACTTCATTTTCGAGATTTATTATTCGTATTGCAATCATTGCCATTACATTGAGTGTGAGTGTAATGATTATTGGTACGGCTGTGACTCAAGGGTATCAAGATGTAATTAGTAATAAATTTTATAATTGTTGGGGGCATATCCATGTAACCAACTTTCTTCCTGAAGCTAGTAGCATTTTAAATGATGAAAAGATTCAATATGATCCTCAATTAGTAAAAAATATACATCAGTTAGATGGTGTAAGAAACGTACAACCTTATAGTATTCAGTCAGGTATTTTAAAAACAAAAACTGACATGGAAGGTCTACTTTTAAAAGGATTAAAAAATAATGAAGGTCTTAGTTCGATGAAAAATTATCTAATTGATGGAAATACAATCAATTTTACAGATACTACTCAAAATGAGCTTCTGATATCAAAATATACAGCGGATAAACTATCCTTGAAGGTTGGGAATTCAATCATTCTATATTTTTTAAATAAAAACCAATTTCAACCAAAAGCACGAAAAGCAATTATAAAAGGTATTTTCAATACTGGATTAGAAGACTATGACAAACTTTTTGGAATATGTAATGTAACCCTAATACATAGCATTAACCAAGAAGATAGTAATACAATTCAAGGTTATGAAGTTTATTTAGATAATTCATCAAAAGCAAACATAATTGAAAAAGAAATTTTTGACAATTATCTCACACCTCCCCTTCAAACATATACTTTAGAAAAACGTTTTTCGAGTGTATTTTCATGGCTAAGTATGATGAAAATGAATGAACGAATTATCATCTTTATCATGCTTGTAATAGCTATCATTAATATGATAACTGCTTTATTGATTCTTATTTTAGAACGAACCCAGATGATTGGAGTTTTAAAATCACTAGGAATGAAAAATGGCGCTATCAGAAAAGTATTTTTATATAATAGTGCCGTAATCATCTCTATTGGTATTTTATTTGGAACCATTTTAGGCGTTGGGATATGTCTAATTCAACAATATGCTGGAATTATTAAATTAGATGAAGCAACCTATTATGTTAAGACTGTACCAATTTCAATCAATCTATTTACAATACTATGGATTGATATAATCACTATTATTAGTTGTTTGTTGTTATTACTCATACCTAGTATAATCATTAAAACAATCACACCTGTAAAAGCACTTAAATTCAATTGACACCCAAACAAGAATATATTAAGCATTGTAAACATTCAAGCAATATTGGATTGTTTTTTCAACCTTTTTGGTGGGATGAACTTTGTGATGAATGGGATGTCATCAAGGCTAACATTGATCATTATGTAGCATTTTTATTGTATCCAATTGAAAAAAAGAAAAGCCTTCAATTTATTCGTAATCCTTTTTTGACTCCATACACAGGTGTTATATATCTTCAACCAGATTATAATGAACTCATTAAGCAACAACTTACGTTTCAACTTATAAATAATCTACCTAAAGTTGATGTCATTCATATTGATTTCCAACCAAATACTACCTTGGATTCTGTTCTAACTTCTACAACATTAAAACACACGAACCTTTTATACCTAACAAATAAAGACGATTTATATTCCGCGTTGAAACCAGCTTTAAAACGACAAATTAAAAAAGCTACTCGTAATTTAATTATTTATGAAAATCCCTCTATCGATCGATTTTATCAATTATATCAAAAGACATTTGATAAACTAAATGTTGAAACTGCATTTCCCTTAGCCGCTTTTAAAAAATGCTGGAAAGTATGTCAAGAACATGAATGTGGTAAACTCATTTTCATCAAAGACGAATTTGAGAATGACCATGCAGCTATTTTTTTAGTGTATGACAATATTCAAGCATATTATTTAGCCGGAGGCACAGATGCTCAATATTACGGAAGTGGCGCTATGAGTTATTTAATGTGGTATGCAATAGAAGCTAGCGTTGATATGGGCAAACAAATATTCGATTTTGAAGGTAGTATGATACCTAATGTAGATCGTTTCTTTAAAAATTTTTCACCGCATGAACTTCATTACTACAACTATCAAAAAATTAATTCTGTATTGTACTCAATCTACAAACGTATCAAAAAATAAACTATCGCATGATATAGAGTTTGCCAAACCCTTTTTCTATCCACTTATCAGCACCAGACTCGTATAAATCCATTTTGCTTCCGTTAAGATTAGTTACTACACGATAGAGATAAACTCCATTTCCAAGCAATTGACCGTATTGATCATCCCCTTTCCATTTGTATTCTGTTATATTTCTACCAATATGTAATTCACCTAATTCAGATTTTAATATTTCACGTACAATCTTACCAGTTGGTGTCATGATTTGTATTTTCATATTTGAAGGAACTTCAGAACCAGTAATCGTAAATACAAATTGTGTAGAGGTTGTAAAAGGATTAGGATAATTTACAACTGAAGATATAGAAGGTTTATTTACAACTTCAAATCCTACTTTGTAAGCATTGATACCTGAAGAGTTCCCTGTTTTATCTTTTGCTCTTACTATAAGCATATAGTCTTTTCCATCTTTCAAAAATGTAGGTTTAAACTCTAGTTTAGCCTGATTTTTAGTAGGCAATTGTGCTTGAGTAGCTGGAATAAACTTCAATATAGAACCATCGTAAGGAATATAATTTTCTGTTGAAGAATTATCATCTGGATAACGCATGAAAACTGAGACCAACGAAGTATCATCCAAAGCTAGATATTTGTTCTCATCTTTCAATGTGATACTAATAAATGGCTTTGCTGAAACAATATCCTTATCCAAAATATGTACACCATCAAATGTTACATCCACCAACGGATTTTTCTTATCTGGAACTACATAGAACTCTTTGTATCCAATATTATTGGGATGAAATTGTTCAGTCTGATCATTATTAGGATTTGCTTCTATTACTAAAGTATTTTTTCCAGAGTATACATTAGAAGACATATCTAAATCTACTTGAATCGTATCTAAGATCGGTAGTTGTTTGTATCGTTTTGTTGCCAACGTAGAACGATTATTGTTTGCGTCAATTATATCATATTTTACCAACATACTATCCATTGGATAATTTGTTAAGTTTTCAATAGCTACTGAAATAACTTGTTTTTGCCCTTGTCCTACTGTGTCTGCAAATGTAAAGTGTCTGTTAGGATTCAAGGCTGCTTCTGGGACAGGCTCATAATGAACACGCCAATATTTCAATTGCTCAGGTGTAGAAAATATATTATCCTTATTATCCATGGCTAATCGAATACAAGGATAGGTTTTTGCATCTATAAAGCCAAGAGAGGTATCTCCCAATACAGAGGTTATATAAGTTTCAATTCCACTTGCATCAACACCATAAACTTCTACTAAACTAGTATCTCCTATAGAAGCATCCATACTAAATCCTTTTCTATAAAAATTACTCCAAATTTTAGCAGGGCCTACTTTACTCGAAACGATTTTTCCTTGATATAAATAAGATTGAAAATCCAACTCAGCATATAATTTTTTTGTACTATCCACTTCCATGTATTGCTGCACCGTATTCAATTTATTTTTTCGACTCCAAAAAATCATTGGTCTATTTTTATTGAACGAATCAATTTGTGTAAACCCTAAATTCTTTATTTTATGATACAATGAATTATTAGCTCCATAAGTTGCAGTATCAACTTTCCAGTTGTTAGCATAAATAGTATTTCGTGTTCCACAACCAGTTGCGCCAGCCCCTACGCAAAGTCGAGGTTGCATCATCATATAATATCCTTCTGGAATTGAATCAATAAAATCCATGATTTTTTTTCTAGCAGCTGTCGTTAAAAAATTAAATTCAAAGAATGGATCTTCGTATATACCACCTCCAGAACTAATTCTACAAGGAGCATAACTACCAAAACGTCCAATATTTGCATTAGGGTCTTTGGTATTTTTCCAAGGCTGACCAGTCAAAGTATCTATTACAATAAATTGCAAACTTGAATATCCAGGATACGGATCACATCCAAATGTATACAAGGTGCTACCATTAATTTTTACTAAATAATCGGGCCATGTATACGTATACGGAGCAGGTGCATTCATACACACATTTTGAACTTGTAGCTTTTTTTGTAAAGTTGTAAACTTGAAATTTCGTGAGGCCGAATCTAAATAAATGCTATTGTAATTGTCTTTTAAATATTGGTAATAGTGCGATTGATTCCAACCTGGTGAACTTTGATTTAAAAATACAAACGAACTATTAGACCAACGGTGAGCTTTGTTGCCGTACAATGTATCCATTGCACATCTCCAATAATAAACTGTGCTGTCGCGCAATGTAATACTTGGTTGCCATTTGATTACACCTCCTTTACTAGCTATAGATGTTGAAACTAATAATGGACTATCAAATAATTCTGTCGTGTCAATTTGCAAAATATATGATTTTAATGGAGCAAAAGCGTTTAATGTAGAACCTTTGAGTGCAATGCCTTGTGTCGAAACTATACTAAATTCAGGTGGAAATACAGGTACTAAATCATCATTATAAACAATAAATTGTCGTTTGATGGTATTATTGTTTTCAGCTATTTCATCAATAAATCCCTCCTGATCTATAATTACATCCAATGAATTTACACCTAACGCACTTTCACCCAATACAGGTATACGTAGACGAATTGTATCACTATAGGAAATACCTGCGTATCGCTTGTTTAATAATACATTTTCAACATTATTTGGTAAAACTCGTTTTATATAAAGTCCTACGGAATCTTGTGTATATCGTCCTAGATTATGTACAATAATATCTACATCAAATGAATCAATTGAAGTTGTCAGGTTTAATTGTTTAAAGCTAACTCCCTTATCTTCAACAGCATAATCAGGCTTATCAAACGTAAACGTTTTAGTAGCAGGATCACCATTTAATACAATTTGCTCTGAATGTAATCTCAATAAATTATCGTTCATAAAAGAAGGATTGCTCATGAAATTAAAGACATTTTTCTGCATTTGTTCTCCGAGTGATTGCCCGTACATATTTTTACTTATATTCCCATAAAGTGAATCAGTATAGGTTGCCAAACTACTTGTCAAACCTGTATTAACACTGGCAATAAATGTAATAGCACCTGCATTAGGTGCCAACACGAATCTCTCTCCCAACGATCGTTGTCCTGTAAGAATAAAGATATTTCCTGCTCCACATCCATTGGCAATAAAAGTAGGGTATCGTTTATAGTTGGTATAGTTTTCAGGAAAATCAAGATTGTAATCAATACCTGAAGCGGATGAATGACCAAAGAATTGAATAAGACCTAATCCACTATTAAATAACTTATCAATGATTTTACTGTTAATATCTTCAACCGTTGAAGTTGTTCCTTTTTTAATGGTTGTTACAAATCCACCATAATTAGGACTTTGAATTATTTGAGCTTGCTTGTCCAATGATGCGGCAATAGGTGCTTGTTCTGCTGCATCTTTTGCACCTGCAATATGAAGTACATTCTTACGCCAAAGCACAGAATCACTTAACATCATTGAAGTATTAGACATTTGAGCTTCATGGTCTTTAATTTTATTTAAATAAGCTTTAATATCATTCGCATTCATCACAGGTAATCGACCTATTGATAGTTGCGGTCTATTATTTTTATTAAAATCTGTCAACAATATATCTGACGGTGGCGAGCCAAATGATGGCAATGCATAAAATGGATAAGTTGAATATGGAGCTACCGAATACTGTAAATATTGACTGTATGCTATCCCCTTTCCTATAATAAATGCATGCTTGGGTTTCAATGTCCAATTAGCATTGTTTACAGCATAGTTTAAAAAGTTTTTGAATGCTTGACCGCTATATGAATATCCATAACCAAATTCGTCATAAATTGTTTGAGCATCAGCTACTACAGCAGTGTAGGCTCCACCTGAAAGTGAAGATCGATAAGCTCTGTATTCTTCTACAGGATTATTCCCTAATCCATCATCCATAAGACCTTTGTGAGATAGTATAATATAATCACCTTGGTTGGCTGTATTTGTATAATTTTTAAAAGTAATAGACTTCAAATCAGAAACATTTCCAAATGTAGCAACACCAGTTGATTGGATATATAATTTTTTAACTTGAGCTGATGCAGGTATTAAAAAACGAACAATCCCTGCAACAGAAATATCGCCATACAAAAATTCATTGGAGGTAAGATCATATAATCTTGGTGATAAATTTCCCGTGTTGAAATTTGTAATTTCTAAATAATAATCAGACACTTTAGGATCTAATTCAAAATAATAGGATGTACGATTATCAAAATTAAATAAACGAGGATATCTAAATTCTGCATAAGAAATTCCATATCGATCAGGTAGATTATTGAGCCCATTATTTAATGGTGTATATTTAAATACCATTCTATTTTGAGCATTTAAATAAGAAAGAGGTACTGAAGAATTAAATCGTTTGATACCAAATGAACTATATGTAGAATCTAATATTTCTATATTATTTGCAAAGATTTTCAATCGATGTTGTGTTAAATATGAATTACCAACTACTGTTGATTTAAAGTAACCTGTTGGCCCTCCTTGTACAGTGTATGGATATAAACAATTAAATGTAACAGAATCATTGTTGGTGGTGACTGATTTTGACCAGCCTTCACCCTCTTCATATTGAGAAGAGTTTAAGTAGATAACAGGTGTAGTAGAAGCACCAAAGTATGAAGGTCCAGATGCAAATGAGCCTCTGTAGCTAAAAGCTATTTTATCCCAAAAAAAAGTTTCTTTGATTGGTGGATTCACAATTGTATTATTTCGAGGTGCGAATCGTTTATTAGTTGCTAATCCATTGAATGTTACAAAATAAAATGCTGTATCTGAAACCAGATTTTGATGAATATTTAATTGTGAGGAAACATTTTTATGGAGAGCAGTATCAATTTTCCCATTGGCCTTGTTGCCAATGAATTCAATATAATCGCTTGCAGACAATTGATTATTGGAACTTACAAAAATAGGCTCTTCGATGCCATCTCTAAATAATTGTAAATTATCACCTACAACGGTTGATGGCATGCCTAATGCAAACAATTCACTCATCGAAATACGATAAACAGAATCTTTAAAAACTTTAAATTTATAATAAGTTTGATTGTAGTTGATCCACTCGTTGCCAAATGTTTGTGCTTGTGATACAAATCCAATCAAATTAAATAAAAGTAAGGTATAGATGTATTTTAGTTTCATCTTGTTTATTTAGTTGATTTGTTTAATTTTTTATTAATATCTCTTGCGCGATAATCGATGTCTGTATTTGAAATACCATAATTGCTACCCTTTTTATTAATGTCAAGTCGCAATGAAATAAAATGAGAATATAAAGGACTGTTTTGAACATTCAAACTTGAAAAAGAATAGTCAATTACAAAATTTTTAATTTTAACACCAAGTCCTAAAGTAGGTTGAAACATTGTTCGTTTAGCAGTATTCGTTGTATCATCATCAGAAAGTACTCGTTGGAAATTACCAACACCTGCTCTTACATACAATAAATTATTGTATCCTAATTCTACACCCAATTTTGGATCTATACTAAATGGATTTGCATTAATCAAATTGCCATATCGTTTTCCATCAGTGGTTATATCTAAGTTTGATTCAACTAGTACATAGGCTTTTTTACTTGAATCTCTGAAATGAATTGGAAAAGTGCGTCCACCTCCTAAAATAATTCGAGGGGTATTTACCTCGGTACTTTTTGAAACAATTTCATTGCCAGTTTGAGCCAATACTTGTTTTTCTTTATCTGTAAAACTAAATGACCATAATGTATAAGTCGTAGTGATGTCTTTTACAACTGCTCCCAATTTCCAACGACCAATTCTACCTTGTAATCCTAGATCTAATCCAGCACCCCATGCATTCGCCAACGAGCCAATATTTCGATGAATTATTTTTAAATTTCCACCTACATTAAAACTGACATCTTCACGATCATCGTATTTCTTAATTCGCAATTTTTGAGCATATGTAATTAATCCTGCATAATCAGAAGCTGAAATAGCTTTAATTTTATTATAATCAACGGTCCCATCAGGTTGAATCAAATTTAATGTATAAGGTATATCATCAATTGCAAATCGTATTAATGAAACCCCTAAAACGCCTTTTCTATTTTTCATAGGGAAAGCAGTTCCTAGATAATCATATTTAGCAATGCTACTGAAGTACTCAGAATGCATAAGTCCTAATTGAAAATCAGATTTTACACTATTTAAACCAGCAGGATTCCAAAAGGCCGATGTAACATCATTCACAGATGCAACCTGTGCACCACTCATTCCCATTCCTCGGGCACCAACCCCAAGATTTAAAAATTCGTTGACATATTTTCGTTGCTGAGCAGTTGTATTTAGCATGCTAAATACACACAAACTCAACAGTATAATTCTTCTTAACATAATTTACAAATAGTTTTACATTTCCTTTAACGGAATATTTATTAGATTATTTTGTATAACAAACAAAAATACTTAAAAAACCTTTATACATTTGATTTTTCTATCAATTAAAGTTATCAATATACTATTACTATGAATCTTATCGAAGAGCTTAAATGGCGTGGGCTTGTACAGGATATTATGCCAGGCACAGATGAACAATTGCAAAAAGAAATGACAACAGGTTATGTTGGCTTTGATCCTACCTCTGATTCATTACATATTGGCAGTCTTGTCCCTATTATTTTACTCATGCATTTGCAAAAAGCCGGTCACAAACCTATTGCTTTGGTTGGAGGAGCTACAGGCATGGTAGGTGATCCATCGGGCAAATCTGAAGAACGAAATATGTTGAGTAAAGAGCAAATAGATTTTAATGTGAATGGCATTCAAAAACAATTGAGTCAATTTCTAGATTTTGATACTTCGTTAAACAATGCTGCAGTTATTGTAAATAATTATGATTGGTTCAGAGATTTCACCTTTCTTGATTTCATTCGAGATGTGGGTAAGCATATCACTGTCAATTATATGATGAGCAAAGATTCTGTTCAAAAAAGATTAGAAACAGGTATGTCGTTTACAGAATTTACATATCAACTAGTGCAAGGGTATGACTTTTACCATATGTACAAACAATATGGTGTAAAGCTTCAAATGGGAGGTAGTGATCAATGGGGAAATATAGTAACAGGTACAGAACTTATCCGTAGAAAAGAGGCAGGAGAAGCATTTGCATTTACAGCTCCATTACTTAAAAAAGCAGATGGTGGAAAATTTGGCAAAACAGAAACAGGCAATGTATGGTTGGATTCCAAACGAACATCCCCATATCAATTTTATCAGTTTTGGTTGAATACAAGTGATACAGATGCAGTCAACTATATAAAAGTATTTACATTTATACCTCCTGCTGAAATTGACCAATTGATTGAGGAACATACTGAAGCTCCACACCTTCGATTGGTACAAAAGCGATTAGCACAAGAAATTACGACGATGGTTCATTCTGTGCATGATTATGAATTTGCGGTAAAAGCATCTACCATTTTATTTAGTGAAAATACAGCCGAAGAGTTAAAAGCTCTTTCTGAGAATCAATTACTGGAAGTACTCGAAGGTGTACCAAGATTCACCTTAGCGAAAGAAAAAATTCAAATGGGCGAAAATATTGTCAATTTATTAGCTGAAACGACCATTTTGCCTTCAAAAAGTGAAGCTAAAAAAATGGTGCAAAGCAATGGAATCAGTATCAACAAACATAAAGTAGCAGATATTGATCGTATGGTTACTACGCTAGATTTATTGAATGAAAAATATTTACTGGTTCAAAAAGGTAAAAAGAATTATTACCTAGTTGTGATTGAGTAAGTTTAAACTGAACTGATGACTAAAATTGGATTACTATCTGATACGCATAGCTATCTTCCTGAGCAAGTGTATAATCACTTTGCTAATGTAGATGAAATATGGCATGCAGGTGATATTGGTTCAATTGAAGTAGCTGATGCGTTGGAAAAATTCAAACCATTCAGAGCGGTGTATGGCAATATAGATGGGGCAGATTTACGAATAAGATATCCCGAGCATTTACATTTCACCATAGAAAATGTACCCATTTATATGACACATATTGGAGGCTATCCGCCCAATTACAATGCAATATCAAAACCACAAATAAAAGAATACAAACCACATTTATTTATTTGTGGGCATTCTCATATATTAAAAGTAATCCCCGACCCTACATTTAATTTATTGCATATCAACCCAGGAGCTTGTGGCAAACATGGATGGCATAAAATAAGTACATTGGTTCGTTTTGATATTGATGATAATCGAGTTCGAAATTTTGAAATCATCGAATTGGGTAAGAGATAATTTTATATCCAAATAAACTACTTATCTATCTAAGACTCGTTTTCATTTAAAGTGAAGTTTAACTAAAAGTGGAAACCCTAATATGTGTTTATTGTTGGATTTAAAATTATTATAATATCCTTTCTTGTATGATTGGATTTATATATCTTCGATTGTAATGGTGTTTTATAATGCATTCTATTGTAATAGATACTAGTGTATCTTAAGACAACCATTACTGCCAATTAAGACTTAAATCCAATGATATTAATAAAAAGTAAATAATTCCAAAATTTACAATATTGATCATTCGACTTTTAGACGAATTAGTTAAAAAAACTAACAATAGGTAGAAAAACTATTAAATGATATAACTAATGGAACAATACAAAACTCTAATTATTGAAACCATTTTAGTGATTGCAGGTTACACTATAGCCCATTACGTCACTAAGAAATTCATTAATAATTCATTGAAGCAAACTCATCTTCACCCTGGTAGAAGAAAAATGATAATTAAAGCTGTGCACTTGTTATCTTTTCTAACTGCTACGGTTTTAATATCAGCTATATGGGGGCTTAAACAAAATGAAATTGCTGTTTTTGTAGGAACTATTTTAACGGCCTTAGGTATTGCATTTTTTGCTCAATGGTCATTGCTCTCAAATGTTACATCAAGCATATTATTGTTTTTTAATCATCCTTTAAAAATTGGAGATACCATAAAAATATTAGATAAAGATTACCCTTTTAAGGGTGAGGTAATTGATTTGACTTATTTTTTTGTTCATCTTAAAGCTGAAAATGGGGAAATCATTACAATACCAAATTCACTTTTATTGCAAAAATCTGTTTCAATAATTGAAAAATCAAAATCAAAGACTGAATGAGACAAATATTATTACTTGTATTTATTTTTATTCTTATTACAAACAACATTGTTGCACAAACCATTGAATTAGGTAGTTGGAACATCCTAAATTTGAAATACAGCCGTACTGACAAAATCAGTTTTTTTGCTGAATCTCAGTTACGTTCGTTAAAATTTTACAGCAACTTTCATTATTACGAATATAAGGGCGGTATTAACTACAAAGTATACAAAAACGTACAGTTGACCTTGGGTGCAGGTAGTTACCAAACTTTCAAAGAAGGTGGGAACTTCGTTCTACCAAAAAACAATAACGAATTTAGAGTTTGGCCGCAACTAATATTTTTCCAATCAATTGGTAAGTTAAAAATTGAACAACGCTATCGAGCAGAGTTTAGATTTACAAGTAATGGCTATCGCAATAGGTTTAGGTATAGACTTGGTGCTTCTTATCCATTCGGTAAAGAAAAAAATGAATACAAACCATTTCAATTTAATGTAAGTAATGAGCTATTTTTCACCGACAACGAACCTTATTTTGAACGAAACAGATTGTTATTTGCTTTCAATTACAAACCTTCAAAAACAGCTACATTACAGATTGGCTATTTGCATCAATTCGACTATAAAATAAATGACGAAACAGGACGAGACTTTCTTGTAATCGGCTATTACTATGACATTTTTAAAAAATCAATTTCAAATCAAAAGAATGATAATGAAATTAAAGACAATTAATAAAGCGGAAAACTCTTACTATCTAGTAGTATAGCTTTATAAACTTGCAAAAGTTACATGTTTTCTATTCACATTAATTACTTTATCCAAAACAGATTGAATAGAAAGCAAGATTTAAAATAAACTATTTTAAACCCAAGGAATTGAATGCCTTAGGCGACTAAATAGAACTATAAATACGACAATTCAAATTCTTTCATTAATTCAATTAATTGATTCATCTCATCGACTGAAGTAGCTGGAAAATTTGCTATTCGTAAATGATTCTTTTTATAACTTCCATAGCCACTACCAATATGAAACCCCTTCTCTTTTAAATGATTAATAATAATGGATGAATCAACACTTGAATTTAATACAATGACTGTATCAGATTGATGTGTTTCGGATTCTACAAATGGGGTAAACAATTGACTCTCATTGCCAAAATTATATAGCATCTCAGCTTTTAATTTGATTTCTTCTCGAATATTATCAATTCCTTTTTGATTCATATCCTCGGCTATTTTTCCAATTATATAAATAGCTATTACATTCGGAGTAGAAGGTGTTTCGAATTGAAGATAGTTTTTTTGATAGGATTCAAATGTATGATGAGCACCGATATTATATCCTTTCTTTTTTAGCTCAATCGACTTTTCTATACATTGATGATTAACGATCAATACGCCCAAACCAGGTGGCATACCGAATGCTTTTTGTACAGAGAAAAAAGTGCAATCAAGTTTTGTATAATCTATACTTGAATAAGGAGCAATAGACACTAAATCACTGCAAAGCAATGCGTGAGGATTATTGTCTTTTAATAAACTCAATTGAGTGGATGATGTATAAACACCTGTAGAAGTTTCATTTTGAGTCGTGCATATCAACTCAATATCATTAGGGATTTCAACTTGATTCATATCGAAACCTTGACCGTCATTAGCAATGATTTGCATTGGATTTTTTTGTAGTAATTGAGCGAAGTCAAAAAACTTTTTTGAGAAAGCACCATTTACAAAATGATAAGATTTTTCGGCCACTAAATTCAACAAAATTCGTTCCCATAGTTCAGTAGCGGACGATGCAAAAAAAATAGAATGTGTAGATGGTACGTTTAATAATTTACGTAATTGCTCATCGGTATGTTTATAAATATCTCTAAAAACATTGGAACGATGATTGATTGAACCTAATTGTAGATCCATTGCATATTGTAAATGTTGTTGATACGTAGGATATAATTGAGATGGGCCTGGCGTAAAATAAATAGGATTCATATAAATCGTTTAATAAAGCATTCTACATTTTATGGTATGATCAATAGTACGCATTTCTTTCACGATATCGATTTCATAATCTTTTCCAATATCAGTAATCACATACCCAATCGCTTCATTGGTTTTCAAATACTGTGCTTGTATGTTGATATCGTGCGTAGCATAGACAGCATTTATTTTGGCTAATATTCCTGGTACATTTTCATGTATATGTAACAATCGATGAGAATGCTCAAAACTCGGTAATTGAACTTCAGGAAAATTGACTGAACCATGTGTGTCTCCTTTGTTGATAAATTGGGCCATCTTAAATGAAACAAACTGACCAATATTTTCTTGAGCCTCTAATGTGCTTCCACCAATATGAGGAGTTAATATGGTATTAGGCAAATGTTGTAGTGTTGAACGAAATAAATCGTCATTGGAATTAGGTTCTTCAGGAAAAACATCCACAGAAGCACCTGCAACTTTTCCAGACTTAATAGCCTCGGCCAACGCTTCTATATCAACGACATGACCTCTAGATAAATTCATAAAAATGACATGTTGCTTCATTGATTCAAATTCCTTTTTGCCAATTAAATGAGAGTTTGAGTCTCTCCCATCTACATGTAGACTTACTACATCTACTATGGATATCAATTCATGAAGTGTATTGCATTTAGTTGCATTGCCCAATGCCAGTTTATCTATAATATCGTAGAAATAGACTTGCATTCCAATCGCTTCTGCAATAACCGAAAGCTGCGAACCAATATTTCCATACCCTATGATACCTAATTTTTTACCCCTAATTTCAACACTGTTCGCTACTGATTTGTCCCAAATACCTTTATGCAATTTAGCATTTTTAGTAATCACATTTCTAATCAATACAATCATTTCACCCAATGCCAATTCAACTACAGACCGTGTATTCGAATAAGGTGCATTAAATACTGCAATACCCATTTGCGCACATTGAAGTGTATCAATTTGATTGGTACCTATACAATAAGCACCAATACACATCAATTTTGTAGCATGTTTTAATATTGTTTCATTTATGAGCGTCTTGGAGCGAATACCTAAAATATGTATATCCTTAATTTTTTCTATTAATTCATTTTCATTCAACGCATGAGAGTATGATTCAACTTGAAATTGCTCTTGATCAAATAATTGAAAAGCATTACTATGAATATTTTCAAGAAGCAACACTTTTATTTTACTCTTTGGGAATGGCTTTCCGTTTATATCTTGTTGTATCATACTAAATTCATCCAAGGTTTTCAATTCAGCATCTGCAAATTGAATCAAGTTTTCTCTTTTTATATTTTCCGTAAACAATAAAAACTCATCGGCCAATCCGGCTTCTTTTATTTCATAATCTGTAAAGCCATCCCCGATTACATAAGTTATTCCATTTAAGTTTAAAGCTTTTACAACCTCTACTTTGCCTTTAGCAAATGCTAAAGGATTATTTGTATCAAATCCGATTACATCATTCTTTTCGTCATATAAAAATTCATTCGCAAATACATGTTCTGCTTTAATTCCATAAGAAGTTACAACTGGTAGAATAAAGTTTTTAAATCCACCTGAAATGATGTAAATCGAATCTGAATTGGTTTTTAAAAAATGAGCATTTCGCTGAAATGAAATAGAAACCTTATTTTTCAAAACTTCAATTAATTCTTGTATATACTTTTTATTACATGGGAGTAATTCGATTCTTTTCTGAAGTGCTTCATCAAACGGCATTACACCATTCATGGCATCTTCGGTAATTAACTTGATTTCACGCTGAATTATATCGCTTTTTTCATTGTCTTTTAGACACAACGTTGCCAATACATCCAAGGCTTCTACTTGTGTAAATGTGCTATCAAAATCAATAATAATATTCTTTCGAGCAGTCATAATAACATTATACGATTTTACCAGGATTTAAAATTGAATTCGGATCAAATGCTAATTTTATTTTTCGCATCAATTCCAAATTAGTTTCAGATAAAACAATAGGTAAATATTCTTTTTGTACTAATCCAATTCCATGTTCTCCACTTATTGTTCCGCCCAACGATTTGCACAATTGAAATATTTCTTTAATTGCTTCTTTCACACCTGAATTCCAATATTCATCTGAATGCTCATCTTTCAGTATGTTGATATGCAAGTTGCCATCCCCTGCATGACCATAGCATATGGTTCTGAGTTGATATATTGCAGCTATTTCTTTTGCACCATTAAAAAGCAATGGCAATTCACCTCGTGGCACAACCGTATCTTCTTCTTTGTATACATTATTTCGTTTAGTTGCTTCTCCGATGGTTCTCCTTAATTTCCAAAAGAATTCTTTTTGTTCGGCTGTATCTGCCAACAACAGATCATCGCAATGAAATGTAGTTAATACCTCATTTATTTTTTCACAATCATTTAAAATCAAATCCATGTCATTGCCATCTATTTCTATTAATAGGTAAGCTCTCACATGGTTAGGAATATCAAAAGTCAAGCCTGTAAAAGCTGCTGATAATCTAAATCCATCGGGTTCAACAAATTCGCAAACCGAAGGCGAACAACCAGCCATAAAAATTCCTGCTACTGCTTCACATGCATCAGTAGCCGACGTAAAGGATGCCAACATCAATGCATTTTGTTTTGGATACGGAATGAGTTTTAGTACTATTTTAGTCACAATGCCCAACGTACCTTCGCTACCAATCATTAAATGAGTAAGATTGTATCCACTCGAATATTTGAGCGTGTTTGCACCAGTCCAAATAATTTCACCGGTAGGTAAAACCACTTCTAGGTTTAATATATAATCACGTGTAGTTCCATATTTCAACGCACGAGGCCCACCACTTGCATGAGCTACATTTCCACCCAAAAAACATGAACCTTTACTTGCAGGATCTGGAGGATAAAACAAGCCAACTTTGATCACTTCTTGTTGCAATACTTCATTGATAACGCCTGGTTCTACGATAGCTTGAAAGTTTTTCGAATCAATTGAAATAATCTTATTTATTCGTTCCAAACTTAAACATACACCACCTTTAATTGGCAATGCACCACCGCTAAGACCTGTACCAGCACCACGGGGTGTTACAGGAATTTTGTGTTCATTGCAGTATGAAAGTAAAAGTGAAATTTCTTGCGAATTGGATGGCAATAGGACTACTTCTGGATAAAACTTCAAATCTTCAGTATGATCATGTGCATATTTTTCCAAATCATCAGTTGGCAACAATACATAGGATGTATGAAGTAATTGTTGGAAATATGCAATATCTGAAGCCTCTATTTGCTTATAATTCATCCATTTGGAATTAGCAGGCAAATATACTTGAATCCAAATTTTATAGACAAATCAAGGTTCTTAAAGTTATCAGTAAATTTTATTTACTTTTACACATTATAATTATAAAATCATATGCAATTATCCTCTAAACTCCTTATGGCTAGTGTTTTATTAGTCAACACATTTTCAATGAATGCTGTTTTTGCACAAAACAATAATATTAAAATGGTGAATCCATTACTACGTAAAAGTCCTTTGCAGTATCAGGCTCCAATGTTTAACTTAATCAAAGATGAACATTTTAAACCCGCTTTTGATTTTTCATTAAAAGTTCATGATGAAGAAATAGAGAATATTGCCAATAATCCTGCGAAAGCTACTTTTCAAAATACAGTGTTAGCGCTAGAAACAAGTGGTGTCGATTTGAATCGCGCTACAGGTATTTTTTATAATTTGACTGGTTCTAATACGAATCCAACCTTACAAGCAATAGAGGAAGAGTACGCTCCTATTTTCTCAGCTCATAGCGATAAAATGTACTTAAATAGCAAATTATACAATCGTATCAAATCCTTGAATTTAGCTAGTTTGAAAGGTGAAGATCGAAAATTGACAGAATACTATTTACAACAATTTGAATTGGCAGGGGCTAATTTATCGACAGAAGATAAAGAGAAGATGAAAAAAATAAATGAAGAATTGGCTAGTTTGCAAACTTCATTTAGCAATAAATTATTGATTGCTCGTAAAAATGGTGCTGTACTTTTTGATAATGAAAGTGAATTAGATGGACTGAGCAAAGCAGAATTAGATGCAGCAAAAGCCAAAGCAACCGAAGCTGGATTTCCAAGCAAGTATCTTATTGGTTTATTGAATACGACTCAACAACCTTTATTACCTAGCCTTAAAAATAGAGCTACAAGAGAAAAAATATTCAAGGCTTCTTGGACTCGCGCTGAGAAAAGTGATAGCGGTGACACTCGTTCTGTATTAGAACAATTGGCAAAACTTAGATTACAAAAAGCAAATCTCATGGGTAAAAAAAGTTTTGCTGAATGGCGTTTGCAAGATCAAATGGCTAAAAATCCTGCTACAGCAATGGATCTATTGGCCAAAATAGCAAAACCTGCAGTATCAAGAGCGAAGGAAGAAGCGAAGGAAATACAAAAATTAATTGATGGCCAACAAGGTGGATTCAAATTGGAGCCTTGGGATTGGAATTTTTATTCAGAACAAGTGCGAAAAGCAAAATACGATTTGGATGAAAGCGAAATCAAGCCCTACTTTGAAGTTACCACTGTATTAGAAAAAGGTGTATTCTTTGCAGCTAAACAAATGTATGGCATCACGTTTAAAGTTAGAACCGATTTACCCGTTTATCATCCTGATGTAAAAGTGTATGAAGTTTTTGATAAGGATAAAAAATCCTTGGCTATTTATTACCTCGATTTTTATACTCGTGACAACAAAAGTGGTGGCGCATGGATGAATAATTTCGTCAGTCAATCGCATTATTTAAAACAAAAACCGGTAATTGTAAACGTTTACAATTTTGCTAAACCAACCGAAGGAAATCCATCATTGATCAGTTTTGATGATGTGACGACTATGTTTCATGAGTTTGGACATACATTGCACGGTTTGTTTGCAAATCAGCAATACATAAGCCTTTCAGGTACAGCTGTTCCACGCGACTATGTAGAATTTCCATCACAAATCAACGAACATGCCGCTATGGATCCAATGATTTTGAAAAATTATGCCATTCACTACAAAACCAAACAAGTAATTCCTCAGGCGTTGATTAATAAAATTAAAAAAGCAGAGACTTTTAATAAAGGATATGAAGTCACTGAATTATTGGCTGCAGCTACCTTGGATATGGCATGGCATTCAATTGAAAAAGAATCAGACATCAAACCAGCATTACAATTTGAAAAAGAAGCATTGGAGAAATATGGCTTACTTGTGAATGAGGTTCCTACAAGATATCACACACCTTATTTTGCACATATTTGGGGCGGTGGATATTCATCAGGCTATTATGCGTATACATGGTCTAAAACCCTTGATTACAATGCGTTTGATTGGATGCAAGCCAATGGCGGTATGACGCGCGCCAATTGTGAGAGATTCAGAAAATACATTTTATCTGTTGGAAACAGCGTCGATTTAAATAAAGCATTCAAGGATTTTATTGGTCATGAAATGAGGATAGAACCTTATTTGAAGAATGCTGGACTTACAACGAAATAAGAGTATAATTATTAATTCTACAATGACACTTCCTTTTGTAAGTGTCATTTTTTTGTGGGGTCAGCATATCAGTATCTTCATCCTTAGTGGCGATGGCACCATTCATCGTACTTACTTTATGAAGCTTTTAAACCCAGATTCAGCCCCGAAAAATAAATCGGGGCTGAAACGATTAAGTTGTTGTAATTTAATCTTAAAAAACAAATCTTAAAACAACAACTAAATCGGGGTAACGCCAACTAACACGCTAGAATTTTCGTTCCTCAAATCCTATCCTGTAATTTGGGTTAAACAATCCATTCACTAATTTTAATACGAAATTGTTTAGTTTTGCAACAATGATTTCACAGAAAGTACGCGTTACAAAAAAATTCACCTTCGACATGGCACATGCATTGTATGGCTATGATGGACCATGTAAAAACATACATGGACATACCTACCACTTGAGTGTAACTTTAATGGGGACGCCTATCATGGATAGCAGTGACGTAAAACTTGGGATGGTGGTCGATTTTGGCGATTTAAAAGCGATTGTAAAAGATACAATTTTAAATACCTACGATCATGCACTCGTACTCAACGAAGACGCACCCTATTCCAAATCTGAAGTGATATCCAATGAATTTGAAAAGGTCATATTAGTTCCTTATCAACCTACTTGTGAAAATTTATTGCTAAGTTTTGTTGAAAAATTAAAACCCTTGTTTCCAGTCAATAATCAATTGATTTCTATTCGCTTGGAGGAAACCCCTACTTCATTTGCTGAATGGAATGCAAGTGATAATTAGTATTTGATAAATCGAGTTGTTGTTAATTGTTGCTGTAAGAATCAAGAGAAGCACCAGTAAAATTTATTACGAGTGACAATGATTTAGGACTAATAGTTGAAACTGTCCCAATGAATAGATTTAAAGTTGCAAGATAGATTTCATAAGGTTGTATAGACATTCTAGCCAATTCATAAAGAGAGTCAGTTACTTGCTCATTTGCAATGAAAAAATACATTAATAAAACAAAGGTGTTTAGTTTTTGCACAATGTTTTGATTTGTAAGTACAAACCTTAAACAGTTAGAATCCATTTTGAGTAAATTGAAAACTTTTCTTATGTACTATATTTTTACTTAATTATTACTATTTTTGGTAACCTCCCAAACCGATTCATCCATATGAAATATGCATCTTTTTTCTTAATCATAAGTATTGTTTTACTAAGTTGTACCAAAGAAGAAGACTCAATAAAAGAAGTAGTAGGCAACACCTACAATCAACTATTAAAAGATATAGATTTTCGTTTGATTGATAGCACCAACCTTTCCAATGAATTGAATCGATTAATTAAAATCAATAATGAAATTGAATTAGCAGATATGAAAAAGTTAGAAGCAATTCATTCAACCGACAAACCAATCATGATTGAAGGTGATATATTCTCATCGAATTATGAAGGAATAACTTCCTATGAAATTAAATCAATCACTATTGAAGGGCAACGGGCAAGGTCGGTCATGTATTTTGAATATAAGTACACAAAACCTGTGTATCATTGGACTGATACTTTACTATTAATCAAAGAAAGTAATAAATGGAAAATAGATGATATGATCTATTTTAATCACGATACTGCAACTTTAAGCATGAAAAATATATTGAATTACAACATTACTGATTATAAAAACAATAGTAATTATCGAAACTAGTCTTCGCTCAATACAATTACAAAATCTTCTTCGTTCAATGTTATTCGACCTGATTTATTAGGATTAATTCGGACACCAAAATTAGAATCAGAATCTTCACTTTGAGCAGAAATTCTATAACCAATTACTGTTTCATTTAACTCTGCTGCATTGGCTACAATATTATAAAAATCAACATCTTTTCCTACAGTTATATAGCGTGAAGCTGGTTTTAAATAAATCTCAGAACCCTCTGAGCGAAATAATTCGTCATACACTTTCTTAAGTATTTTATTTTCACTTAACTGACTTAATAATAAACTGATTAAATTATCACCAACAATAAAATCATCTGCTTTTGCAACCACTCCTAACTCTCTATTTTTAAGATCAAGCATTTCTGTTACAATATTGAAATTTTTATCAAACTGTTCGCAGATATTGCGCAAGTGTAATAAACAAATCAATGTTTTGGCATCACTTTCTTGTACTTCAAGGTATTTATAACTTAATACGATGATATTACTATAAAGTTCAGCATTGAGCGATTCAAGTGTTTTTTTAGAACTGATTTCACCTTTCATGAATGACAGTGAAATATTTGAAATTTCTTGTTTGATAATCTCAATGGAAGCTAAGTCTTCAGCTGTCAAATCAGCTACAATTTTTACATTTGAACCAGGTGCTACATAGTTATCAAGCTCTTGTATGATTTTGCCACCATTGTCATTCCAACCGAGCAACAATGTATGTGATACCTTTGTAGGATGATCTTCTAGTTTACCTTGATTTTTAGGTTCTATCCTCTCACCAGATTTACCATTTAATACAATCGTATCATCATCTTCCGAAATAGCAATGATCTGATCTCCTTGTTTTAAAACATAATCCATTGATGGGTTAATCAACGCTTCTTCAGTTGCAGAAATAATACCCATCACGGAGGAAGTTTCGTAAGCAAATAAGGCATCTTTGTAAGTTTTCCCTATCAAACTTGGTTCATCTTTAAAGTAAATTTCATCCCCATCAAACTGAAGTATTTCACTATACACTACACTTAATCCAGATTGCAAACATGTTTGAGCAGTGATACGAGAAATAATATCATCCGAACGAATAAACAAGGTCTCATTGTTTCCAACTAACTCAGCAGCTTCCATATTACTTTCATTTTTAATCTCAGCAACTATATTGAGTTCTTTTTCTGTTCTTTTTTTACTTCTTGTGAGACCCAATACTGTTTTTATTACATGAATATCGGCATTTTCCTGATCGGGTGATAGCACGAGAATCGATTTGGCTTCATAGGGGTTTACAATAGAAATATCACTCGCATCTAAAGGGTTTCCGTTTCTTACGACTATTTTGGTATTTTTCAAATCAGCAACTTTAGATCTAATTTCTTCTTCTACTTCTACTTTGTTTTTTTCTGAAAGTATTACAATACAAGGTTTTTTTTGATTTTCGTTTGCGATTACAAGTTCACTTATGATTGAAAATATTTTTTCTGACCAACCTAAAATTAACGTATGCCCATGTTCTAATACATTAGAGCGCCCCATTTTCAATTCATCAATTTTCTCATCGATAGCTGATGAAATTGAACCGATTAAAATAGAAATTAAAAATATTCCAATCAATGTAGCTACAAATCGAACCATACGAAAAGGCCAACCTTCATCGCCACCCATGGTGCCGGAATCTAAGGTTGCCATCAAACTTTGCCATGCACCTTCGATAAATCCTAATCCATCATTGCTATCAGGTGCACTTGAAATACCAAAAATAAGTATCACAAGACCAAGTATTAATACTGAAAAAATAGAAACAATCGCTAACCATTTGATTAAACTAGTAGGCCCTGAGGCTAAGGTATTTTCAAAATAATATTGAATTCTTGTTTTTAAAGAAGCTTGTTGATTCATAGTAATAGTTGATTTTGGTTGATAATTTATAACATGATGAAGCAATGTTATATTACCAAGAATCCAAAAGTAAATAAAAGATTTAAAGAAATGTAGTGTTTGGGGTTCAATTAATTACTTGGATTTGAATGATCATTAAAAAATAAAAAAGCCGCTACTTTCGTAACGGCTTTACAAACTATATAAGAAAAATTATTTCTTTTTGGTTGCAGTTTTCTTAGCAGGAGTTTCTACTGGAGTTGTATCCAATTCAAGCATGCTTTGTAACTGACGTACTTCTTTTTTCAAATCGTAGATTGTTTGATAAACTTCATCCATTTCGCTACGTGTAGCAACTGGTACATTTACAAACATTTTTTCCATTTGATCTTCAACATCTTTCTTAATACGCAATTTCAATGCACTTACTTCTGCCATTAATTTGCTGTATTCGTCTGTTTCAAATAATTCAACATATACTGTATCAGATGTGTTTAACCACTCTTGATACAATTTCATAATGCTGTTTACTTCTTCACCATTTTCAATTTTGTGCATAACTGTCTCAGCAATTTTTTCCATTGCTTTTGTTCCTGTTTGATACACCATGTATTGCATTTCAGCTCTTTTCAAGTTGTAGATTTTCATGTTGTTCATGATTTTGTTCCACTCTTCT
>CANHGW010000010.1 GCA_947460175.1 Bacteroidota bacterium
ATCAATTCCATGCGATGATGTGTTGTATTAGATTCCAATCCACTCAACACTTGTTTAGTATAGTCGTTGACAATGATAGTAACCCAAGCCCCAATGGCTAATTGGGTATGACAGCTCCCATCTGTATATATTTTAATAGAAGGTATCATTATTGAGACAACAGCTTACTAATCAAATGGAATTAGTTCATTCCAATAATTTTGTTATCCCAATTATATAAATCTTTGAGAAACATAATATTTCCTGTACTATCCAATGCCGTTGTTAAGTAGACAAAATGCACATTGATATCGCGCGTCATAGGAACGAAAATAGTTTTTCGAAGTTTACAAATAGAATCAACTTTTTGATATGAATAATTGGCTGAATCGCGCAATAAAAATGCAGCAAATTCCTTTGGCTTATGTACACGCACACAACCAGAGCTGTATGCTCTAAAAGTTTTTACAAAATCTTCTCGATGAGGCGTATCATGCATATAAATTGACCATGGATTCGGCATATTAAATTTGACTTCTCCGAGCGAACTGCGGTATCCTGGCGCTTGGCTAAATGAAAAGTTTTTATAATTACTTGCGTTGATACCTGATCCACTTACTTGCCTGCCTCGTCGGTCATATGCTTTCAATCCTTTACGAGCAAGATATCCACCACCTCTTCGCGATAGGCCAGGCAAAACATCTTCTCTTAAAATCGTAGGAGGAACAACCCATGGCGGACTAAAAACAATATCTTTCAATTTGGTATCCAATGTCATCGTATTACGTGCAGGACGTCCTACTACAGTTCGCATATTAAACTGTACAGAATCATTCTCAACATATTCAACTTCCATTTTAGGTATATCCGCCCATATGTATGGTTGCTTGAAATCATGTCGAAGCCATCGCATACGCTCCATATTGATAGCTAATGTTTTCTGTTTATTATCAATACCCACATTCAATTTTTTCAATGTAGATGTATCCAATTTGCCATTGGTTTTTAAACCATTTCTAAATTGATATTTTTTAATTAATTCTATTAATCCTTCGTCACAGATAGAGCTCGCTGAATCAATAGGATGATTCAATTCTTTTGACAGTCGTTTTCGAAGCAATGCAATATCAGGTGATTGAAATCCTATTGCGATGGAATCTTTGATGCCTGATATAGTTTCGAGACCATCTTCTTTTTTCAAATTTTCCAATCGAATGTACTCCTCTCTAAATTTAGTATACCAAGGATGCTTTGGTCGCATAAAATTTATCACTTCCTCAAAATTATCAGCAACCATTGATTTCTTTAAGGCATCAACCTCATCAAAAATTGAATCATTGATATTTTTCCAATTTTTATTCGATTTATTTAAATTATAATAGCGCCCAATTACTAAATCATGCGAAACTGTAAAGAACGATTTCGTCATGCCTAATTCAAATTGAACCCAGTCTGCATCTGATAACGATTGACTAGATTTAAACTTATCGTATGCAGGATTGTTTTTAAAAATATTATAATCAGCTGGATTTAAGCCATCAAACTGAACCGATTCAATAGCCTTAAGAAAATTATCTGCATTTAGATTAATACCATTTTCATTAATCCAGACTGGACTGAATTGTTGATCGGAATAAAAGCGTAACATTTGATTTCTTATCAACGTATCTGAATGAAGCGTATCATGTTGATTAAATTCAATTGTACCATTTGAATTTAAGTTTTCTTTTATCAAAGCAGCAACAGCATCTGTATTAACTGAAGCTTTCGGATAATTTGTTTTAGCTGGCTTTTCTTTATTTTCTTTGTTGAATTCGCAGGAAGTAAAATGTATCATTAACAGAATACACAACAGGGATTCTTTGATAAAGTTAGGCTTAATAGGTTTCATAAGGTTTAGCAAAACTAAATTTTTATTCTTATCTATGCTTCATTAGAATATCCACATTTTTTTAAATCACATTAAACTTTATATTTACACTCTGGTCCAAGCACTAATTGCCTTAATCAGAACTCGAAATGGCCGAAATCAACGATCAGGACATATTGGACTTATTTCAAGTAGCCTCTACACGCGAGAGGGCTTTTTCCCTTTTAGTAAAAAAATACCAAGAAAGGCTTTATTGGCATATTCGTCGTTTGGTGGTGCATCATGAAGATACCAATGATGTACTTCAAAATATGCTAATAAAAGTTTGGCGAAATCTTGAAAATTTCAGACAAGATGCTGGATTATACACTTGGTTATATCGAATTGCTACAAACGAAAGTCTTACCTATCTTGATCAACAAAAGAAAAAAAGCACCTATTCAATATCCGATCATGAGTCTGGATTGGCCAATTCAATCAAAGCTGAAAAGGGATTTGATGCCAATAAATTAGAATGGAAGCTTCAATTGGCTATTCAATCCTTGCCAGAAAAACAACGAGCCGTATTCTGTTTGCGCTATTATGATGAAATGCCCTACGAAAAAATGTCGCATGTTTTAGAAACATCCGAAGGATCACTGAAAGCCTCTTATCATCATGCAGCAAAAAAAGTAGAAGAATATATTAGAAATAATTAAACTTAAGCCTAAAAAAAGAGTCAAAGATTCGTAATGCAACAAAAAATCAACATAGAACAAGAATTAAATGATTTGCAACTTAAGGTGCCAATTGTGTCTATGCCTGAATTTTCAGTGCCTGTAGGTTATTTTGACAATTTGGAAATGTCAGTCTTAGATAGAATCCATTCAGAAGATTTTATTGCCCAATTGCCCAAAAACATGCCATTTGATGTACCTCAAGGTTATTTTGATCAATTGACCAATGAATTAAATACAAGTTTTTCACTTGAACAACTACCTAAAAACACGCCTTATCAAGTTCCTATTGGTTATTTTAACGACTTAGACACCCAAATACTATCTAAGATTGCTCAAACTAAGCCTGCACTTAAACCATTAAAAGTATCATCACGTCGATTTGCACCTTTATCGATGGCTGCAAGTATCCTCTTTTTTATTGTATCTGGTTTTTTTCTAATCAACCAACAGTCTTCTCCTAGTGTTGAACAACAATTGGCTAAAATATCTGATGATGAAATTAACTTATATATTCAAGCCCATCAACAAGAGTTTGAAACTGACCTAGTTTCGGCAGAAGCGCTGGATGATAGCCAAGTAGACATACCAACACTTGAAAAGGATATCATTGAAAATCAATTAAATACACTTACAAAAGAAGAACTTTCTTCATACATTTTATAAAAACAATCATGAAACACTTATTACTTGTATCTACATTTTTAATTCTATTTTTTGGAGCATTTGCTCAAAAAGGCGAACGCATCGAAAGCCTTAAAATTGCTCATTTATCTGGCAAATTGAACCTTGACCCTAAAACAGCGGAACGATTTTGGCCTTTGTACAACCAATATGAAAGTGAAATGCAACAGATTGTACTCGAAAAAAGAAGAATGAATCAAAATGATACTCGCTCGGCTGATGAAATTTTGGATCAAGAGCAAAAAGCGATTGATTTAAAACGTAAATACAATGCGCAATTTTTAAAAGTAATTGATAATAATCAATTGAATCAAATGTATCAGGCTGAGAAGGAATTTAGACAAATGATTATCAAACGTTCACAACGCATGGATAATAACCCTGTAAGAGAAAACCGACGTATGAACCAAAATCCTGAACAATTTAACCATCAAGGACCAGGACGCAGAATGCAAGCTCCTTCAAATGGTGGCAGAAACAATAATCAATCTCCTGAGATCAACAGACCTTCAAAACAATCACGCGTTCCGATGGAAGGTAGATAATATTATAAATGTGCAATGGCATGTTGTACATCATGATAAAAGAGGAAAATCCAATTTTCCTCTTTTCCTTTTAGGGCATATTCTTGTCGGAGCTCCATACTTTTAACTCCATCAAAATCATACTTGGCTACATATCGAGTTTTGAGTTGCTTTAATTGAGGCGCAACATCCCCTCCAAAAAAAACAGTTTGATACTCACCTCTCACCAAAAAACTTAAATGATAAGGACAATGACCTCCGGTGGTTGAATACTCAATAAGTCCATTAATGATTCCGTTGTCGTTCAGCCATTCAACCTGAGACGAATTTTTTAATAAATCAAAATCATCGATCGTGTACGATGGATATCCTTTTTCTATTCCAAAATCAAATTCCTTTTTATTTACATAATAAGTTGAATTAGGAAAGCTTAATTCTTTGATATTCAATGTATTATAATAACATATGCCGCCTGCATGATCTTTATGTAAATGTGAAAGAATCACCTTATTAATTTTAAGTGGGTCAACTCCTATCTTTCGTAAATTATGATGAATTTGCAATTCGCCAGAGGGTAAGTTGAACCCCAGCCCGGTATCAAATAAAATATACTCGGTATCAATTTTAAGTAAAAAAGGTTGAATTTCTACAAGCAACGAACCCTTCGGACGGTCATTTAATTCATGTAATTCTGTATCAAACGGATGAAAAACCTTATCATGTCCAATAGTAAATACACCTTCTGAAAGTGGAAAAATTTCGATATTCATAGCTAAAATAATTTAACGAAGCACCATTTGTCGGTCGGCGTCCAACCGTATCAGAATAAAAATTAAAACTGCAAAAGTCAAAAGCGAAGTACCTCCATAGCTAATTAATGGCAATGGTATTCCAATTACAGGAGCAACACCAATAGTCATTCCTATATTGATAACTAAATGAAAAAATAAAATCCCAGCCACACCATAAGCATATACCCTACTAAATTGAGATCGTTGACGCTCGGCAATATGTACAATTCGAAGTAAAAAGGTGACATACAATAAGATTAATAAGGTACTACCCCAAAATCCAAATTGCTCACCTATGCTACAAAATATAAAGTCGGTTCGTTGTTCAGGTACCCAATTATATTTAGTTTGACTACCATTCAAAAAGCCTTTTCCAAGAAAACCTCCAGAGGCAATCGCTATTTTGGACTGACTCACGTTATACTCTGATGCATTTTGCTTTTTATTATCAACTCCATCTCTAGTATATTCATCGGGTACATCTTGCCCTATCATGGTATAAATACGTTGTACTTGATACCCTTTCAATACATTTTTAAATGCAAAAGGAACTAATACTTGTGAAAACAAGACACCTACTAACCATATAGCAGCTACAACAATGAGCAAATCTTTTGATCGTTTTAATTGTTTGCGTTGTGTATACAGTATCCCTAAGGCAATTATAGTAAGTAAAATAAATAAAATATTTTTAGGGATAAGTAAAGTAGCAAGTGTAAGTGCAATAATTGAAAAGCCAATAACCAATACAATATTAGGTAAGCCTTCACGATACATAGCTAAAAAAAACGAAAAATAAACCAATGCTAAGCCAGTTTCATTTTGCATTATGATAATTAATGAGGGTACCAACGCAAAACCAGCACACATCAACCGATGTTTTAAGGTAGAAAAATTAACTTCTTGCAATGATAAAAACTTAGCGATAGACAATGCTGTAAACAACTTCATCAATTCTCCAGGTTGAAATGTAAAAAAGCCTAAATTTAACCATGAGTGCGAGCCTTTTACACCTTTACCAAGGGGCGTAAGTGCTAGTAGAAGCAATACGATTCCAATTATATATCCTAAAAATGGAATTGATGTAAACAGTTTACTATCTGTCATTAATATTATAAAACCTACAATTAAAGAAATACCTAAAAAAATCAATTGCTTAGAATAGCTTTTGCTTAAAATGATAAACGACAAATCAGTCTCACGATGTTCTACAGCATATATACTCAAAACACCAATAACCGATAAGATGATGAATAAAAATACCATCAGCCAATCGATTCTCTCTAAGAGTGTAGTGGGTTTAAATGTTGTTTGCTTCACAAATAATGTTAATTTATCGATTTACTTTTTAGTCCGAAATAGCGTTTATAGTAATAAGCTGCTTTTATAGAATCATCTATATGTCGTATACTATCTTTCTTAAAATTTATGAGTGCCAAGCTATCTTTTGGCAATCGCTTTAACCTATCTCGTTCGATTGCTTGTTGCTTTTCAATAGAATCAATGATATAGGTATAATTAGGAATAATTTTAGCATTCTGCATTTTTTTCACTAAAGGCATTCTTTTTGCTGAAATGGTATCCTTTAGGTATTGTTCTATCATAAGACTTGCGATAGGCCCAGCCCATGTAGCTCCATAACCAGAGTTTTCAATACAAACAGCTACTGCAATTTTTGGATTGATGCGAGGAGCAAATGCAACAAATAAAGAGTGATTTTGAAGTTTTACACGCTTCCCGTTAATCATACGTTCATTTTGAGCAGTACCCGTTTTGCCACAAACCTCTATGCCTGGTATTTGTGCAATTTTACCTGTACCTTGATTCACTACTTCCATCATACCGACACTCACGTAATTGTATGCAGAATCAGCAATTTGAGCGACTTGATGTTTCTTAAGATAAGGGGCTAATAAGGTATGATTACTATCTCTGTCAATAGACTTTACAAAGTGAGGAACATAATAATAACCTTTATTGGCAATTATACACATTGCATTGGCCAATTGAAGTGGAGTCAACAATACTTCACCCTGTCCCATTCCAATTATACTCATATTACATGAATTCCAATTATTATTATATATTCGATTAAAGTAATTGGAATCAGGTATATTACCACCACTTTCTGAAGGTATATCAACACCTGTTGGGTGACCAAGTCCAAAATCAGTCATATACTGATTCCAACGTTGAAGACCAACATGTACATTTTTGTATTTAGGAGCATCTATAGACAATCTGAAGATATGACAAAAATAAGAGTTACATGAATTGGCAATAGCAAACGCAAGATTTCGGGCATGACCTCCACCCGTATGGGTACATCCTATTCGGCGACCACATGCATAATACCCACCACCACAAGGATATCCATAAGATGGATTTATTACACCCTCATCTAAGGCTACTAAAGCAGTGATAGGCTTAAACGTAGATCCTGGCGGGTAATTAGCCTGTATCGCTCTATTGAATAATGGCTTTGTAGCGTCAGTCAATAATTTCCCCAAATTCCTCCCTTTATCAGCACCTGTAAGTAATGTAGGGTCAAAAGTGGGTCCACTTGCAAACGCAAGAATACCACCCGTTTCAGGATCAATGGCAACTGCGCTTCCTAATTTATTGGCAAGCATCGACTCTGTTAATTTTTGCAATTTGGCATCTATATAAAGCTGCAAAGGCTTCCCTGGAATGGCATTGGAGTCCAATGTGCCATTTTTGTAGGGCCCTTGAATGCGTTGTTTTACATCTCTTAATAGATACTGCACACCAGGTCTTCCACGTAATACTTCTTCATAGTGATTTTCAAGGCCTGTAATACCCAAATAATCACCTTTTTCATAATCTCTGTATTTTTCTTTTTCCAATTGTTTGGCACTGATTTCATTGATATAACCTATGAAACTTCCACCACATTCGTAGGTAAAATTTCGTTCGGAATGTTCTACTAATTCGCACCCTTGAAACTCATAAATATTTTCTTGCAATCGAGCAACAGCACTAGGCGATAAATTTCGATACATGGCAATATTCTTAATGCCCCACCCGTATTTATTAATCATCTTTTTAAACTGAAGTCTGAAATCTTCGTTGTTTATATTGAGTAACTTACATAAAAAAGTAGTGTCAAAATCTTCTTTGATTTTTTTAGGTTCAACTACAAAATCATATACAATACTATTATTCATCATCACTACATTTTTACGATCATAAATCGTACCACGTGGTGGATATATTTTTTTAATATAGACTGCTTGACCTAATGCTGCTTGCTTGTACCCGCCGATATCAAATACCTGTAAAAAAAGTAGCCTTAATACCAAAATAACAGGAATAATCGTAAAAAGAATACGTATATAATTACTCCTATCTTGTGTAAAATCAGCCATAAAAGGGGTGAGAAAAAAATTTTACAAATGTATACTTTTATCAATCACAAGTAGAAATACTTATGCACGTTTTGAGAGAATATTATGGGGATTATTTTTAATACTAAAAAAAATTAGTATTCAGAAAAATATCATTATAAAAAAAAGCTCAGCATATTTACATCTGAGCTTAATAAATAAATAATTAATCTTTTTATCTTCCTTGTATAAAGTTATTTAATTCTGATTTTGAGCTACTAAAATTAAAGATATTGCTTACCTTAAAGTAATTACGAGGGTCTATACAATGATTGTAAGCATGCTTTGCAAAATCTAATTTAGACTCTTCAAAACTAAATAGTTGACAAAGGGTCGTTATCTGTGAAGTACTTAAACAATTGCTAGTTGCAATTTGCTTCGCAAGTTCTAATCGTGTTTCATCAAAGCCTTCATTTTTAACTGTCATTCTCGCTGCATCAAAATCGCGGGTTGTCATAGGAAATGCATCAATACATCCTTGTGGTTCACTGAATGAGTTGTTTTGATAAGATTGATTTGAATTTATTCTTGTAGTAGTGGTAGTGGTAGTAGTCGTAGTTTGATTATTACTATAAGGATCATTTATATTGATATTTACGCCGACTCCTCCTGCATTCATATTTACACCAACTCCATTTCCACGACCATTGTTATTCTCTATAATAGTCGTTGTTTGTTCAATATAACCAGGTCCCGCAATCATTTGTCTTGGATTTCCAAAACGATAAACAGCACAATTGCTTGGTCGTATCATATTCTGCTGTGCAGGAACAAAAGAAAAAAAACGTAAAATCTGTTTACCACTTTTATCTTTTTTAATCTTGTAGGTCACGTCTTGCGGTATACCATCAACATCAGTAAGCATCAACATGTTTTTAGAAATTTCTTTTTGGGTTTTATCTTCAAAAATAATTTTACAATTGTAATACGGCTGTGGAAGCTCTTCTAATCGTAAATTGGTTTGTGCTTCATCATTCTGTCTTTCACCATTTAGTATTACAAAAAATTTATACCCATCTTCAGAAAATATTGTCAAATTTGAAGTAGGAATAAACTGAGCAGAACTTTTTAATACGTTCAAAAACAGCAACGTTGCAATTAAAATAATTTTTTTCATATATTTTTTTTCCAAAAATAGGAAAGAGACTTGATATAAAATCAAATTTAGTTTTGTTTATTCTAAAGCCAATTTGTCACTCCGTATCCACATGGCACAATGTTTGAACAAGGCAGTAACAAAACAGACATACTATGCAAAGCGGACAAATAAGAGTACAAACAGAGAACATCTTTCCCATTATCAAAAAATTTCTTTACAGCGATCATGAAATATTCATTCGAGAATTAATCAGCAATGCAGTAGATGCAACTAACAAACTTAAAACTCTTGCATCTATTGGTGAATACAACGAAGAAGTAGGAAATATTGACATAGAATTATTGCTCGATACTGAAAAAAAGACAATCACCATTCGTGATCGAGGCATCGGTATGACGAGCGAAGAAGTTGACAAGTATTTAAACCAAGTGGCATTTTCAAGTGCAGAAGAATTTTTAACGAAATACAAAGGACAAGCCGATAGTGCTAATGTTATTGGTCATTTTGGATTAGGATTCTATTCCTCATTTATGGTGAGTAGCAAAGTAGACGTAATCACCAAATCATATAAAGGTGGTTCGGCATCCATTTGGAGTTGTGATGGAAGTCCTGAATTTACACTTTCAGAAACTGAAAAAGAAGAACGTGGTACTGATATTGTGATGCATATCAATGAGGAAAGTGAAGATTTTTTGGATGCAAGCAGATTAAAAGGAATACTAAAAAAATTCTGTGCATTTTTACCCATCCCTATCAAATTTGAAGAGGAGCAAATCAACAACACCCATCCTGCTTGGACCAAAAAACCAAGCGAATTAACGACTGAAGATTATCAAAGTTTCTACAAAGAATTATATCCTTTTGCCGAAACACCCTTGTTTTGGATTCACTTAAATGTAGATTATCCATTTACATTAACGGGTATCCTCTACTTCCCTACTATTAAAAATAATTATGAAATACAAAAAGACAAAATCAATTTGTATTCTAATCAAGTATTTGTAACGGACGAAGTAAAAGGTATTGTACCAGAATTCATGATGCTATTGCATGGTGTGATAGACAGTCCAGATATCCCATTGAATGTAAGCAGAAGTTATTTGCAAGGCGATCCGAATGTAAAAAAAATAAATGCACATATCACAAAGAAGGTAGCCGACAAGCTAGACGAATTGTTTAAAAATGATCGATCCGAATTTGAAACTAAATGGGAACATATTGGTTTGTTTGTGAAATATGGCATGATGACCGATGATAAATTTTTAGACAAAGCCAATCACTTTTTTATTGTTCAAGATGCTGTAACTAAATCATTCTACACATTTGAAGAATACAAAAAAGAAACCGAAGCTAGCCAGGTAAATCAAGAAAAAAAGCATGTAATACTCTATACAACAGATGCTGTAAAACAAAATGCATACATCCATGCTGCAACTGAAAAAGGATATAAAGTCATAGAGATGGAAACCCTTGTAGACAATGCCTTTATCAACAACATGGAAATTAAATGGGAGAATGTAACTTTCACTCGTGTTGATTCTGAGATAGCTGATAACTTAATCGACAAATCAGAAACAAATCATCTTATTATCAATAAAGAAGAGGAAACAAAACTGACAGAATTATTCACTGCCCAAGCTACTAACCCAGGTGTGAAAATTGAGTGTAAAGGATTAAGTGCAGATGCTCAACCCGTCATTGTAACTCGACCTGAAATGATGCGTCGCATGAAAGATATGGCTTCGGTGAATCCTACCATGAGTTGGTACGCCAACATGCCCGATGAAATCATGATGACTGTTAATGGCAATCATCCAATCTATCAGCAAATATTGAAAGAGAGTAATGAAGAAAAGCAACAAAATCTAGTGAAAAACTTAGCTGATTTAGCGATGCTTTCGCAAGGCTTATTGATAGGCGAAGATTTAACGGCATTTATCAAGCGAAGCGTAACTTTGATGAGCTAAACCTTTTAATTTTTTTTAGAATTGAGAAAAGTATCCTTATACTTTTCTCACTTTTTTTTCGTTAATTTTGGTATATGAAAAAGCAACTCATCCTATCTATAATTATCTCTAGTTTGTGCTTTGGTATGTTCAATTCCTGTGCTAAAATTTCTGTCCCTAAAGACACGCCTTCTTGTATTAAAAACAAGATTCGAAAAATTCAAATGCAACCAGTTTACAATCCTCCAGCATCGGTAAGTCTTTGGGAATTGGATGGGAAAAAATATTATTATTTCACTTCGGATTGTTGTGACCAAATGACTGAATTATACAACGACCAATGCGAACTGATATGCCATCCTGATGGAGGAATTACTGGTACTGGCGATGGCAAATGCCCCGATTTCACGCAAGGTACTTTGCTAAAAACTGTGATATGGAAAGATGCAAGAAAATAATCCAATAGAATTGACTAGAAAGTATTCAATCCTTTTTCTACATTTGTTACATTCAAAAAACAATCATGACAGTAACAAAAGAAAAGATATTAGTGATAGGCGCTTGCGGACAAATAGGTGTTGAACTTACAAGTGCGTTGCGACAACTTTATGGCAATGACAATGTATTGGCAAGTGATTTGCGTGAGGAACATCCTTTACTAAAAGGCACAGGACCTTATGTAACATGCGATGTAATGAACAAAGAAATGTTGCATGTACTCATCCTTCGTCATAATATTACACAAGTCTATTTATTAGCTGCTATCCTTTCGGCAACCGGCGAAAAAAACCCTGGCTTGGCTTGGCATATCAATATGCAAAGCTTACTCAATGTATTGGAAATAGCGAAAGAAGAAAAATTGCATAAAATATATTGGCCAAGTTCTATTGCCGTATTTGGAGCAACTTCACCTCGAGAAAATACACCTCAACATACAGTTATCGAACCAACCACCATTTATGGAATCAGTAAATATGCTGGCGAACGATGGTGCGAGTATTACAATAAAAATTATGGTGTAGATGTTAGAAGTTTGCGCTACCCAGGATTGATCTCCTATAAATCTGCACCAGGTGGTGGCACTACAGATTATGCTGTAGAAATCTATCATGAAGCCTTGCGCGATCAAGACTATGAATGTTTCTTAAGTGAAGACACTTACCTACCTATGATGTATATGTCTGATGCCATAAGAGCAACCATTGAATTGATGGAAGCCCCTATTGAAAAAATAAAGATTCGAAGTTCGTATAACCTAAGCGGTATGAGTTTTTCTCCTAAGGAAATCGGTGCTTGCATTCAAAAGCATATTCCTGAATTTAAATTGACGTATAAACCAGATTTCCGACAACAAATAGCCAATGGTTGGCCACAAAGTATTGATGATAGTAATGCACAGGAAGATTGGGGATGGAAACCTAAGTATGATTTAGACTCAATGACAGAAGATATGTTGTTGAACCTCAAAAGCCAATACAGCTAATATGCTTCCCGATCAATGGCAAAAAACGGCCAAAGAAAATAAAAAGAAATACGCCCAATTTCTGAAGCGATGTGATCAACGAAAAGTAATCAAGCAATTACCCGAATTGCATGAAGAAACGTTTGCGAAGATTGATTGTCTCACCTGTGCCAATTGTTGCAAAAATCATTCACCTCGATTTAAAATTCCTGATATTAAACGTATTGCCAAATACCTTGGAATGAAAGAAGGCGATTTTATTCAAACCTACTTACGATTAGATGAAGAAAGTGATTACATCAATCAAAAACAACCTTGCCAGTTTTTAAATACCGACAATACATGTCAAGTATATGATGTAAGACCAAGCGATTGTGCACGTTATCCTTATACCGATGAAGATGTATTACTCAAGCGAGAGGCACTCACCTTGAAAAATTCGGAAGTATGCCCAGCTGTATTTACGATTTTAGAAAAATTGACAGCGGTGGGTTAACTCCATTGCATAAAAAAACCGCCCCAAAAGGCGGTTTATAATATTATAATTAACTATTAAAATTATTTAGTTGCTGGAGTTGCATCAGCTGGTACAGGTGCTGGTTGTGTTTGAGGTGCCGGTTGGCCAGCAGCAGGAGCAGTTTGTCCAGGAGCAGGTTGTCCACCTTGTGCTGGTGCTTGTCCAGGTGCAGGAGCCTGAGGCATCGTAGGTGCTTGTACACCTTTGTTTATTTCTTCTGAACGAGTTTTTTGATTCGCGTCATTGGTTACTTTCGGAGCCAATATGAAAGATAATAATGTAAATGCTAACAATGCAGAAGCAGCAATCCAAGTTCCTTTTTCTACTACATCGGTACTTTGTTTGGCACCCATCATTTGGTTACCAAAACCACCGAAAGAGCCCGATAAACCGCCACCCTTAGGATTTTGAATCAATACAAAAAATGCTAAAGCAGCACATGTGATTACGATCAATACAATAAATAAATAAGTCATAAATTAGTCTCGTTTTGAATTTAAATTTTCAATTAGGTTCGCAAAATAACTGCTTTTTTCGGGATTTCGCAAACTTAATTTTTTATACATATCAATTGCCTTATCAGTCTTGCCCTGTGTAGCCAATATTTTGGCCAAGGATTCGCTGATCATGCTCGACTCCATCGTGATAGAATCCATAGCCTGCTTGAAGATTGGCTCAGGGATTTCATCCACATCTTCCTCTACAGCCGCCGCCAATTTCTCTTTCTGCCAACTCGTTTTCAATGCTTTTTTGTCTCTTTCTTCCTCTTTTTCTCGTTGTTGCTTTGTTTTAAAGTAATTGAGCCAATCAGTGAAACTCATCATCACCATCAACGATTTATCCATATCGTCGGTCGAAGGAGGATTAGGTATATCAATTGGGGATATTTGTACTTCTTCGGTTGTATGATTGGTTTTTAGTTCACGTTCCTTACTAATTGATGATGTAATCGGATTTGAATTAGGAATTTCATTGATTAATTCCAAAATATCTTTTTCGGGTTCTTTTGTTTCAACCTCTGTTGATATAATAATATTCTCTTTTAAATTAAGTTCATTTTTTGGTTCATCAACAATTGCCTCCTTTTTATTTTTCTGTTCAACTAATTGTTGAAATTCAGTATGCATCATTGCAAACAACAATGGATCTTGCTTATAAAGTGCAGCCAATTGAACATCCCCATTCCCTTGAATTGTATCAATGCCATATTGTAAGAATTGAGCTGAAGCAAAATAAGGATATTGTTCTGTCAACTGATTCCAATCGGTCGCATTAGTAGATAGCAATAACGAAGAGTCTTTGAGTGTATCGATGAGTGTATTTACATCCATGTTGTAAAAATAAGTAGAGTAAATTGTATTTGTAGATATTTTTTTTCGTTATCATTACATTACAATCATTTTTTATATGGTATTAAATTATGTCTGGATTGCTTTTTTTGTTGTTGCGTTTGTAATTGCTATTATTAAATCAATCCAAGTAGGTAATATTGAACTTTTTTCGGTTATTGTAGAGTCAATGCTCAAAACAGCCAAAGTAGCCGTTGTCGATGTAGGTATTCCATTGGCAGGTACCATGATTTTTTTTCTTGGATTAATGAAAATAGCCGAACGAGCAGGTGCTATCAATTTTCTTGCACGTAAACTCAATCCATTTTTAAAACGATTGTTTCCCGAATTGCCCGACAAACATCCCGCTATGGGTGAGATGGTGATGAATTTCTCTGCCAATATGCTAGGGCTCGATAATGCTGCTACCCCATTTGGCTTAAAAGCCATGAAAAGTTTGGAAGAAATCAATCCTCAGAAAGGCACGGCGAGCAATTCGCAAATTATGTTTTTGGTATTGCATACGAGCGGCTTAACATTGATTCCACTTTCTATCATTGGTTATCGTGTGGCTGCCAATAGCACTGAGCCATCTAGTATTTTCATACCGTGTGTATTAGCGACACTTTCAGCTACGTTAGCTAGTATTCTTATAGTGGGCATCAAACAAAAATTGAAATTTGATGGCGTTTTACTGGCTTGGCTGGGTTCTTTACTAGCGATTATTATTGGTATGCTGGTATTAGTTCAAAATCTCCCTTTAGCCACCAAAGATGCAGTCACAAAACACAGCGGGAATGTAATCATGCTAACACTCATCGTATCAATTGTGCTGGGTGGTGTATGGAAAAAACTAAATGTATTTGACTCATTTATTGATGGAGCTAAAGAAGGCTGGGATGTAGTGATTAAGATATTGCCTTATCTAGTCGGCATGTTGGTAGCTATTGCTGCCTTTCGTGAATGTGGCGCCTTGGGTTACATTACCGATGGCATCAAATTTATGGTGATTTCGATGGGCGTTAATTCCGATTTTGTAGAAGCCTTGCCTGTAGCAATCATGAAACCATTCAGCGGTAGTGGTGCCCGTGGTTTATTACTCGATGTATTTGATGTAACCAAAAATCCCACACTTGGTCCCGATTCATTTGTAGGAAAATTAGCTAGTATATTTCAAGGAAGTGCCGATACTACATTTTATATCATTGCACTTTACTTTGGTAGTGTTAACATCAAAAATGTTCGCTACTCGGTATGGGCAGGCTTGATGGCCGATTTCTTGGGAGTGATTGCGGCAATTATCATTGGTTATATCTTTTTTCATTAATTTTAGTTTATTGACCGCTTTTAAATAGCAATAATTTACATTTTGGTAATAATTTATTAATATTGAATTATTAATACAGCCTTACTAATGAAAAAAATATGTTTTTTTAGCCTGATGTTGACATTGTCTTTTTTGAATTCAAAAGGACAATCCTTTTATGATATCAATACGATTCAACAAATTGAAATCTTTTTTCCTTTTTCAAACTGGGATCAAAAATTAGATTCCGCTGCAGCTACTGAAAGTTACATCATTGCCGATTCTGTTAGAGTGAATGGTATTTCGTATGACAGTGTTGGTGTAAAATACAAAGGCAATAGCACCTATAGTGCAACTTATAAAAAAAATCCGTTCCATATTGAATTGGATTATATCAAAGGAAATCAAGATTATCAAGGATATACAGACATTAAGCTTGGCAATGCTTGGTCTGACCCATCCTTTCTACGTGAGCCCCTAGGATTTTATATACTACAACATTATATGGATTGTCCGCAATCTAATTTCACGAAAGTATTTATCAATGGCGTATCTCGAGGCATTTACAATAATTCTGAAACTGTCAACAAAGATTTTGTTAGTTCTCATTATTTCGTGAGTGGCAAGCCTTTTTTCAAATGTAACAAACCCAATTTTCAGGCTCAAGGAAACCCCAACCTTGTACCTAGTGGATATGATAGTATTGGATACTATGCACAACGATACGAAATGAAAAGTGATTATGGCTGGACTCGCTTCATTACAATGATGTATGCACTTAAAAATGATTCTGCCACAGTCGATACTATTCTAGATGTTGATAGAGCTTTGTGGATGCATGCTTTCAACAATGTGAATGTCAATCTAGATAGTTATACAGGTGGATTTATCCAAAACTATTACATGAGTGAGGATAACAATGGACGCTTTAACCCAACGGTTTGGGATTTGAATATGTGCTTTGGAAGCTTTACTACATTAACTTCTGCACTATCATTTACACAAATGCAACAGATGTCGCCTATGGCACAAAGCACAAGTACATCGAGACCTTTGATTTCAAAAATCATTCAACAAAGTCGCTATAAAAAACAATACATCGCTCATATGCGAACGATGCTCGACGAGATGATTACATCTAATAATTATTATACTACTGGTCAACAATTACAAAACTTAATTTCAACGGAAATAAACGCTGATACAGTCAAATTTTATAGTTACAATAGCTTTTTAACCAACTTAGATACAGCTGCCATTACATCTGGCAATAGCACTAAAATTGGAATAAAACAACTATTGAATAATCGAAAAAATTATTTATTATCAACAACTGAATTCCAGCAAGTACCTCCTACCTTGTCTATTCCCGTAGTATCGAATACCACGCCTGCATTAAATGCAACCGTATGGATTACTGCACAAACAAGCAATGCTACCTATGCTTATCTTGGACTTAGAAACGAACATTGGAAAAAATTTGATCGACTACCAATGTATGATGATGGTTTGCATCAAGATGGGGCTGCGAATGATGGATTATATGGCGTTTCATTTCAAGTAACTTCGGGTATGATGGAATATTATGTATATGCCGACAATGCCAATGCAGGTATTTTCTCACCTTCAAGAGCCGAACATGAGTATTATACATTATTAGCTTCTATCCCTCCTATAAGCAATGGCTCATTAGTGATTAACGAGTTTATGGCAAGTAACTCAACCACCATTCAAGATCCAACAGGTAGCTATCCTGATTGGGTTGAAATATTCAATACGACCAACAACCCTTTAAGTTTAAGCGGATTATACCTCAGTGATAATCTATCAATAAATACCAAATGGGCTTTTCCTGTGACAGCAAGTATTGCTGCCAATAGTTATATCATAGTATGGCTCGATGGCGACACACTACAAAATGGCTATCATGCTAACTTTAAATTAAGTGCAGGTGGTGATCAGCTTTACCTTAATTATGCCAATAATACGATGTTGGATAGTGTAAATTTTGGACAACAAGTAACCGATGTTTCTACTGGTCGATGCTTGAATGGCATAGGCACATTTATAGCACAATCTTCTCCTACACCTGGCGCTTCTAATCATTGTCCTACAGGTTTACAACACCTCGAATCAAGCAATCATTATACACTTATTCCTAACCCTTCGAGCAATCTGGTTAGAATCATGAGTGATAAGAAAATCGAGCAAATACATGTTGTAAATTCAATTGGCCAATCATTTTACAATTCAATAGGTGGCAATACAGATTTTAATGTGAAAAACTGGCCTACTGGAATATATTATGTAACCATCAATAATCAGCAAGTAATAAAACTGCTCGTAGATTAAAAGAGCAACGCATGAAGTCCTTTTATAAAGACAATACTAAAACATTTTTTGTTGTATTTTAGCCCGTTCAAAGAACTTCTTGCAGATGAACGGAGCGTCGCAAATCCGCTACATATTGATTCACAGTCGACTTCCAACTTATATAATTGGATTCATACTACTCATTTGTGTTTTACAATCCAATGCTCAAAACAAAGCGGACTCTGCCTATAAAGCGTTCAGAAATGCATACAATGATTGTGAGGATTATTTGCGAAAAGGCAAACTAGATAAAGCCATCAAATGTTATGAAGATTTGATCGTAATGAATCCTAAGAAAATAAAAAGCTATGTTCGATTAGCTGAAATTAATTATCAAAAAAGAGATTTACAAAAGACCTTGTTTTATGCAAATAAAGCCATAGACCTGAACGCCAACGAAGCATACTCCCCTATGACCTATCTTGCTAATAAAATGAAAAGTAATCGGGATGATGAAATAGCTATACTGATATTGAATCGACTGACTGTATCCGATATGGATACCATCAAACTTTCGAAAGCACAAAAAAACAGACAAGATTATTCGCTTGCTGCGGCGTACGATAAGACGCCTGTACCTGGCGTAAACTTGTACAATATCGGTGATAGTATCAATACCAAGGAAGATGAGTATTTCCCATCTTTAAGTTTGGATGGAAATACATTGGCATTCACACGAAAAATAAATGGAGCCAACGAAGATTTTTTTATAGCTCAGCGCGATACCAATTTACGATGGAGCAAAGCGAAGAACATGGGAACGCCGCCCAACACTGGATCGCCCGATGGCGCTGCTATGTTGAGTGCCGATGGGTATTATATTTTTTATACGCGTTGCGATGTACGTAGTCCCGATGGAATCGAAGGTGGTGGGTGCGATTTGGTATTTAGCTATCGCGAGGATAGTGCTTGGAGTTCTCCACAATATTTTGGTTATACAATCAACACTACAGCTTATGAAGGACAGCCTTGCCTTAGCAGTGACAATAAAGATTTATATTTTGTAAGTAATCGGGAAGGTGGCTATGGTGGCTTGGATATATGGGTAAGTCGGTTTATAGGTAATTTATGGTCTAAACCAGTCAATCTTGGACCGACCATTAATACCTCCAAAAATGAATCTTCGCCGTTTATACATCCCGATAATGAGACCCTCTACTTCACCAGCGATGGACATCCGGGCTTAGGAGCTACGGATATTTTTATTAGTCGAAAAAATAAAAATGGCACTTGGAAACGACCTATCAATGTAGGCGCTCCAATCAATAGTGAAAACTATGAAAGCTCAGTAGTAGTAGATGCCAAAGGAGAAATGGGTTATTTTGCTGCCAATAGAAAAGATTCTAAAGGAGGCATGGACCTATTTGCATTTGATGTATATCCTGCTATTGCTCCGGTGCCTACGGTATGTATCAAAGGGTATTTGTACGATAAATATTTCAAAACAAAATTGTATGAGCGTAACCTTGAATTCATCTATACATACAATGGATTAAACATAGGCAATGTACAAAGCAACGAAGGCGATGGAAGTTATGCCAAGGCATTGCAAATGGGTAAAACATATTTAATCAAAGTAGATGAACCTGGCTATAGACCATTTTACAAAACATTGAAACTAACAAGCGACACCATCGAACAAAATATTTATTTTGATATTAGACTTCGCCAACCTGGTTATATAGATTCACTATTAAAAACTAAATTAAAAACAGATAGTACTCATCTGAAATTGGATAGTAATTCCATCTTAGTCTTTGATAGTATAGTTCATCGTTGGCCGCAATGGACAGCTGATAGTGCATCTGTAGTAGTATTCCTGAAAGGAATGTATTACTGTGGCGATAGCACTGGTGATACGCTTTACAAACAGCGTATTGATGAATGCAATAAGCGACTCGAATACATCTCCAGATTATTTGAAAAAAATGGCATAGAATGTAAATACATCATGCAAGATTTAGAAATGAATATTTACAATGATGAAGAAGATTTGTTTGATGAGGTAGATGTAAAAATTGTAGAGTATTATTGAGGAATTTAGATTTTTATTGTTTTATAAAATGTTTTGTTTCTATGTGATTATAGAAATTCCATGACACAATATTTATTATTAAAATAAAAAACTATGTTTTATGTCAGGTTGGGCATAGGTTACTAAACTCAACATCCCAACCATGCAGAACAATAAATATTTCATAATATGAATGTGTTTTTAATTCAACTATAAAGTTAAGATAATTACATTATAAAAACGTCCCGCAGATGCGAGACGTTTAAAATATAATTGAAAATGTGATTAATTCTTTCTTACTGGCTGAGAATAATTCAATCCTTTTTCGTTTGTAATAGAAATCATATATATACCATCTGCCAAGCCTTGCATATCTACCAAGCTAGTATTGCCACCTGCTTGCAATTGCATGTCTACTACTTTCACTGTGCGACCTGTTGCATCCGTAATTTTCAATTTAGCCACTGTTGCTTTTGGTGTATTGATATCTACATTCAAGTTGGTATTCACTGGATTTGGATACAAGGTCACAATGGTTTCATTGCCAAAGTATACATCCACCACTTTACTATAACTCATTTGACCATCAACATCATGTTGTTGTAATCGATAGTAGTTATGACCTTGGTATGGTGTTGCATCGGTGTAGCCATAATCTAAACGCACATTGCTATTGCCATTCACAGCTTTGCTAGCAATATTTTCCGATAATCGACTAAATGATTTACCGTCTTTGCTACGCTCTACTACAAAGTGACTATTGTTTTGTTCTGTCACTGTACTCCAATTCAATTGAGATGTAGCATCTACTTTTGTTCCTTTAAAATTCAAAATACCGACTGGCAATGGCACATTACCAGGGTTTTGAGTATGAAGGTAAAAGTAAGAGAAGCCACTCACTGGGAAACAAACAGTCCACACAGTAGATAATGGATCATATGAAGCCGAAATAGAAGCATTTGAAATGGCAGTAGGTATATGCCCTGGTGTATTCAAATCACCATTATCTACTTTCGTAATAGCAATATTACTCATGTTAGCAGGCATACTTGCAGCTGTTGGTAGTAATGGCCATCCAAAAAAGCCTGCATCTGCATTGTAATCTTGAAAGTCCTGATCCAAATAATACAAACAGACTTGCGCTGTATCATTGGTGGTAGGTGTAATCTGATACGTACGATTTACATACGGTTGTAAATTGTGGAATGGTGTACTTGCTGCTATATCCAAACATGTAGCAGTTGAACCCAAACTAATAGAATTTGACACATCTGATATTGCACTTATTCTTCTACAATCCGAAGGAGAACGAAGTGTATCGGATAAGCCATCCATTATTGTAATTGAATTACAACCATAACTACCAGCTACAGAGTAAGCGCCTATGATATCCTGACCAGATATATAATTATTTGCAGCTGCAATATCTAAGAATATAGTAGCGGTATCAGAACATACTGGTGAAGTATTGGTAGCAAAAACCATATACACGGTATCAGCCGTTAAAATATTGTGTGGATTTGGATGAAGTGTAGTATAGGTATTATCATTGTAATACAAGGTATCTGTACCAGTAGGCGATGTACTAAATGGATCTATTAAATTGGCCACATCGATTGAAGCAGGGGCGCAAGCAAAACCTGTGATAACAGCACTTGGCAACTCTGGCAAACTATTTACTTGAAGTAACAAGCTATCTTTTGCAAAACAACCTGTTGCTGGATAAAATACTTTTGAATAAATAAAGTTTGTACTACTTGTATCGTTGGTTGCATTTAAAATTTGTGCAAGCAAAGGTTCATCAAAATAATATTCAACACTAGCCAAGGCATTGTTGCCAGATACCGAATTGTTCATAGTAGTTAAATCAAAGATTCCACTATTTGAACTTACAGCATATTCACATTGAGACAAGGTATCTTGAAAAGCTGCTGGTGATGGATTGATGACCAAGCTTACTGGCACTCTACAATTTGAACTTCCAGAACAAGCTGCAAACCATGTATAAGTACCTGTATTATTTGAATTTGACAAACCAGAACCAGTAGTAATCAATGGATTAAACGGTGAAAATGTATATAAATTAACACCACCTGCAGGTGCACTATACCATTCGAAACTAGCTGGCACATATTGATAATATATTTTCAATGTTACTGTTGTAGGTATAGCTAATGCATTGATATTTATATCAGAAGAACCTGCTACATCATTGAAACTTTCCCAATAGCCTACATTCACAGGGCCACCTACTCCAACTGCAGAATACATATTTCCTAATTGAGTAGAATTGATTGTACGGGCATGTGTGAAGCTAGTACTTCCAGATGTGGGCGAACCTGGCATAGTAACTCCTGGTGAAAATAAATTTCCTCCAATAGGCGTTGTTCCATATATGTTCATACGCACTTCACTTCTCCATGAACCTGGATTTGTAGATAAATTTGTAACCTCTAATAATCCACTTTGAAAAGTAGCACCTGCTGGCAGGAGAGGTAATATGGCAGATGCGAACTGGCACGAAGCGGCATCATTATTTCCATCATTGCATGGGCCTAATACAGTAAAGTTGATAGTAGCTGAATCACTTATTGGAGTTGCACAACCCGACACAGTCAATCCTTGACCAAAAGGGATACTACTGAATTGACACAATGGATAGTTAGGACCAGCAGTGGGTCTAAAGTTTATTTTTGTGATTGGAGTAGGTAATGAATCATTTAGCAAATTGGCGTTTGTAACACCTGCTACAGATATGGTTCCATTGATTGTATAAGTACCTCCTGCATACATATTTATCCCTGGAAAAATTGCACTCACACAAGAGGCTCCTAATGGATTTAATAGTCCTGTATTGATAGTTTGGGTATAGGTATTGATACCATTTGGTCCATTCACATAAAGTGTATATGTGGCAGGATTTACTGATAAATCAATTGCCGAGGAACCAAGATTACATAACTGAACACTCAATACTTGATTGGCAGAATAACAGTTACCTGCAGGTGATGTAATAACTGTCAAAGCAGGATCGTATGCAGCAATATAAAATAAGTAAGATCTACCTAAACCTGGCCATGTATTATTTAAATCATTAGATACAGCTGTACTTGATGTATGTGTGGTAGTGGTAATACTATGAAATTGAGTACCTGATGAAGCAATACCAACTGTAGATGAATTGACAACTGCACCATAATCGTACACAAACTGAACTATATTACTAGTTTCATACAACCATACTTGAAAGTGTTTATCAACGATTCCAACAGGTGAACCTGAAAAACTTCTTACTTCCCAATCAACCACTAATTTTCTATTAGGAGCTATTCCTAATAATTGGTAACGTATTCCATTTCCTTCTGTAAATAAATCATCCCAAAAAGGCATTAATACAGGATATACACTAGCATTTGCCGGAAATGTATTTGTAAAGGCAGTAAATGCTGTTGCACCTAAACATACAACTCCATTGGTAGATGCACTAAATTGAGTATAAGAGGTACCTGCAAAACTAAAACTAAATCCAATATTTGTCAAAGTAGAAGCTTGATCATCTACACCAGATCCAATTAATGTTGTAGGAGAAACTAATGGTTCCAAGGCAGTACTACCATTCGTAGAATAAATATAATTCGCAGCTGTTTGTGCAAACGATTCTATACTTGCTAATAATAAAAATAAGGTAAAAATTTTTTTCATGATTGTTGTTTTTGTAGTCTGAGATTTTGTAGAGAAATATTGCACAAAGTTAAACTAAAAATGTAAAAAAAAGTCAGCCAATTGAAATATGACAATTGGCTGACAAATTATAAACTGAAAATTAGTATTAATTCTTCCTTACCGGCTGAGAATAATTTAATCCTTTGTCGTTGGTAATAGAAATCATGTACATGCCATCTGCTAAGCCTTGCATATCTACCAATGAAGTATTACTTCCGGCTTGCAATTGCATATCTACCACTTTCACAGTACGTCCTGTGGCATCGGTGATTTTCAATTTAGCTACTGTTGCTTTTGGTGTATTGATATCTACATTCAAGTTAGTATTCACTGGATTTGGATACAATGTAACGATGGTTTCATTGCCAAAATACACATCTACAACCTTGCTGTAACTCATATGACCATCAATATCATGTTGTTGTAAACGGTAGTAGTTATGTCCTTGATATGGTGTTGCATCGGTATAACCATAATCTAATTGTTCATTACTATTTCCATTCACTGCTTTACTTGCAATATTGTCCGACACGCGAGCAAATGATTTACCATCTTTACTACGTTCTACAACAAAGTGACTATTGTTGATTTCAGTCACAGTACTCCAATTCAATTGCGAAGTTGCATCTACGCGCGTTCCTCTGAAGTTAAGCATACTAACTGGTAATGGTACATTGCCTGGGTTTTGCGTATGAAGATAGAAATAAGAGAACCCATTCACTGGGAAACATATGGTCCAAACAGTTGAACTTGGATCATAAGTAGCAGAAATAGATGCATTCGATATTGCAGTTGGAATATGACCTGGTGTATTCAAATCACCATTATCTACTTTCGTAATAGCAATATTACTCATGTTAGCAGGCATACTTGCAGCTGTTGGTAGAAATGGCCATCCTAGAAAACCAGCATCAGCATTGTAATCCTGCAAATCTTGATCTAAGTAATACAAACATACTTGTGCAGTGTCATTTGTAGTTGGAGTAATCTGATACGTACGATTTACATACGGTTGTCCATTATGAAATGGTGTACTTGCTGCAATTTCAAGGCAAGTAGCAGTTGAACCTAAACTAATTGAATTCGACACATCAGTTACTGCACTTACACGACGACAATCAGATGGGGATCGAAGCGTATCGGATAAGCCATCCAGAATAGTCACCGAGTTACAGCCATAACTTCCTGCTACTGAGTAACCTCCTATTACATCCTGTCCTGAAATATAATTACTTACAGGTGTGATGTCTATAAATACAGTTGCTGTATCGGAACATACTGGCGAAGTATTGGTCGCAAATACCATATAAACTGTGTCCGCTGTATTGATTGCATGCGGATTGGGATGTAATGTGGTATAAGTATTATCATCATAATATAACGTATCTGTTCCTACTGGTGAAGTACTGAATGGATCAATTAAATCTGCCACATCGATAGACAATGGAGCACATGCAAATCCTGTAATTACAGCACTTGGTAACTCAGGTAAGCTATTTACTTGAAGCAGTAAGCTATCTTTTGAGAAACAACCTGTAGAAGGATAAAATACTTTAGAATAGACAAAGTTAGTTGATGAAGTATCATTAGAAGGTAAAGGAACTTGAGAGAATAAAGGCTCGTCTAAGAAATACTCTACACTTGCAGCAAGGTTATTACCCGATACCGCACTATTCATTGTTGTTAAATCAAAAATTCCACTATTCGAACTCACTGCATATTCACATTGAGACAATGTATCTTGGAATGCAGCAGGTGTTGGATTAATGACTAAGTTGACCGGTACACGGCAGTTCGAACTACCTGCACAAGCTGCAAACCAAGTATAAGTACCTGTAGTATTTGAATTGGACAAACCAGAACCAGTTGTAATCAATGGATTAAAAGGTGATAAATTATACAAATTCACACCACCCGATGGGGCACTATACCACTCCACATTAGCTGGTATGTAAGAGTAATATACTTTCAAGGTAGCAGTGGTTGGCGATCCTGCGTTGGGATTAGCGTCTGCAACTGCAAATAAATCGTTCCAAGTTTCCCAATATCCTATGTTCAAGGTCGTATTGGCAGGATTGAATATATTTGATAATTGTGCTGGGGTTATAAGTCGTTTATTGGTAAAATTCGCATTTGATCCTATAGACTGACCTCCTATGAGTTGATTGCCAGCTCCCGTGTTATATCCCGTAGGACAACCCGCAAACAACTGAGCACCAATTGGCGAAGTTCCGTATAAAATAAAACGAACTTCAGTCATAAAACTGGATGATAAATTGGTAATTTCTAGAGAGCCATTGGACGTAAAATAAGCTCCTGGTGGCAATGTGGGTATGGTAGCATTTGCAAAAGCTCCTGCATATTGATTAGAACAATTGGCAGGTGCATTTAATGCAGTTCCTCCACCAGTTGCACCTACATTATCGATACATGGTGTGATGTTGAACGTAATCGTAACTGAATCATTGAGTGGAGTTGCACAACCAGATACGGTCAAACCTTGACCAAATGGAATTGGACTATACTGACATAAATTGTAAGGAGCCCCAGCTGTTGGTCGATAGTTAATTTTGATAATTGGGTTTTGCAATGAATCATTGAATAGATTGCCATTCACTACACCCGAAATAGTTAACGAAGTATTCAATGAGTAAGTACCGCCATTAAACATATTTACACCTGTAAAAATAGCTGTAACACCAGATGCTCCGTAAGGTGTCAAAAGTCCTGTTGATAATGTAACATTATAAGGCGTTAATCCCAATGGTCCATTTACATTTAAAGTTACAGTAACTGGATTCACCGATAAATCAATAGGTGTAGAACCATAGTTACGAATTTGTGCGGTCACTACTTGATTGGCACTAAAGCAATTTCCACTTGGTGAAGTCATTGAAGCTACACCTGGATCATAAGGTGTAGGTGGTATTATATTTACTAAATAATCTTCTGTTTCGCCTTGTGTGTAGGAACCACAAGGTGTAATTGTAGTAGCTGTAGCTTGTCCACCACTTTGTCCAATGATTCTCATTCTGGTTAACCCAGATAATGCAGTCACTGGCGGTGTAAATGAACCAGTCAAAACTGTTGAAGGAGATGTTGCAATACCAGTTAAGCCTGAAAAATAAACTTCTTCACCTGGATCAGTAAATACAGAATTCTGATTGTAGTCAATGTAAATTTTAGCTCCTGAAAGAGAGTTAGCAGAACATGAACCCAATGTCATTGAAAAATTCTGAGCAAGTCCTATATATAAAATTGGTGCAGTAAGATTGGTAAAATTTGCATTTTGTGAAGGAGTACCAGTTCCAGTTCCTTGCGAACCTACCAAGGGATTAATACAATCGGTTGTGTTATTTAATGAGCCCATTGTAACATTGAAAATATCTACATTCAGATTGGATGTGGCTGTTGATGTACCACAATAACAGGGTGATGTTGGGCTCCAAGGTTGAGTAGTCACAGGACCTACTACGGATGAAGTATCAAACAATGAACTATTCGTACACGTAACGATGCATCTAAAATAATTTGTACTATTTGCAATTGGTGTGTAATTATATGGAGTTACATTAGCTCCTGGGATTGGAGTCCAAGAACCTCCTAACCCAGTTGGAGAGCTCAACCATTGAAAAGTCAAATTTGCTGCACTTGTGACACCTGTTAAACTCAATGCAACAGGCGTACCAGGGCATGGATTTGTAGGAACGGCAACAGATGTACCAGCAGTTGGTGTTCCTGCACATGGGGTACTTAATAGATTTAAAGTAACACCTCCAGTAAAAGCTCTTGGGTTAAAAGTTGGACCAGCTACAGGTCCTCCAAATCCTACAAAATTACCTGCAATTAAATGTTCCCCAATTTGTAAATTCACACCAGTATTTACGAAATTTACTGGTATAGCACCAGTTGGGTTTGTTATGCCAGTGTATTCTAGGCCGACTGAACTTCCTAAGAAAAATCTATAAGTTGTATTAGCAGGAATTACAAAAGTCAAACCTGTAAATAAAGAATTGTAAGTTCCAACAGCAGCATTAAAAGGTGCCGCATTGTTGATTAAAACTGTCGACGAAGCGATTTGAGTCCAACCATTTGGAACTGAAATCACTCCTGGAAGATTTGATAGAGAAGTACTTGAATACCATAACTCAGCATTTGTGGTACCAACAGTAGTAAAATAATTACCCACTTCAGTTAAAACCGCTGGAAATCCATTTGTATTTTGAATTACAAATGTTATACCATTTTGACCATTATTTCCGTAAACAGTACCAATACCTTGAGTTACTGTATTAAAGCTAATTACTTGAGCTTTGGAAATAAATCCAGTAGTCAACATCAATGTAAAACAAACTAATAAAGAATGTAATAATCTTTTCATTTTTTTCTATATTTTGGTTAAAAATAAGTAGAAATGAACAAAAATAAAAAATTATTTTATCAAGATATTTCTGTGAATAACTAATTTATATAGGTAAACAACCACTTATTAATGCAAATCGGCCGAAATCAAGCGAAGGAATTCTGAGCGAGTTTTATCTTTTTCAAACTCTCCACAAAAGGCTGAAGTAGTAGTGGATGAGTTTTGTTTTTGAACGCCTCTCATCATCATACAAAGATGCTTTGCCTCAATCACGACTGCAACTCCCAACGGATTCAAAGCTTCTTGAACAGCATCTAGAATTTGATGAGTCATACGTTCTTGTACCTGTAAACGGCGAGAGAAACAGTCTACAACTCGAGCCAATTTACTTAATCCTGTAATGTAGCCATTGGGAATATATGCAATATGAGCTTTGCCAAAAAATGGTAACATATGATGCTCACACATAGAATACAATTCAATGTCTTTAACTATAACCATTTCGCTGTAACTCTCTTTAAATTTTGCAGAATTAATAATTTCAACTGCATCCATCTTATATCCTTGTGTTAAAAACAGGTTTGATTTCGCTACTCTCATTGGGGTTTTCTCAATACCTTCTCGAGTAATGTCCTCTCCTATATCTGTAAGTATAGATTTGTAATGGTCTGATAATGAATTCAATATTGATTCATCAAAGTCTTCAGTTTTTTTATATGACATTCTTCTTATTTTTTTAATTCCCAAAATATTCTACATAGATACGTTGTGTTTCTATCAATTTTACACAATGCATTTTTGCTCCGTTTTTTTCTACCTCATTGACTAATTCATTCCAAATGCCAATGGCAAAATTTTCGGCAGAAGTGAATTTACCTTCCATGAAAGGAACATCAATATTTAGATTACAATGATCCACAATATCTACTACTTTCGACTTCATGATATCTCCTAATGTTTTTGCATTGAATACAAACCCTGTATCAGGATGTACTTCACCTTTCACAGTTACATGCAATTCATAATTGTGGCCATGAAAATTCGCATTCGCACATTTACCAAACACCTCTTTATTTTTCTCCTCACTCCATGCAGGATTCCACAATTTGTGGGCTGCATTAAAATGTTCAACTCTTGTTACATAAACCATAATCAAATTCTTTACAATAAAAGTAAAACAAACTATTGATTCTTTACTCTTTATTTAATTGCAAAAATAATCTACACCTTGGAACAAACCTTAATCAATTTCTTATATTCTATAGAGCCTTAGAATAAAGATGAATGTATTTGGAAATCGAAATTTTTAGATCAACTTTGCATTTATGAAACTATTTGTGGTTGCTGCTACATCGATGGAGTTGGATTCTATTTCTAAATATACTTTTGAGTCCAATCATGAAATTAGTTATCACACACATGGGATTGGCATACTTCAATCCTGTTTTCAACTTCAAAAACTAGCAATACAGAAGCCTGACTTCATTATTCAATTTGGCATTGCTGGAAGTTATAATCAAACTCTTTCTATTGGTGAAACTGTGATTGTAGTAAACGAACAACTAGGAGATTGCGGTGCAGAAGATCATGAACAACTTCTTACGTTAAATGACCTCGGGTTACAAAATAAAAATGAATACCCTTTTGAAAATAATGTATTACAGAATCCTTTTTTAAAAAACCATCCTTCACATTTAAAAAAAGTCTACGGCCTAACTGTTAACTTAACTGCAGGAAATGCAGACACGATTCGATTACGTAAAAACAAATTCAATGCTGACATTGAGTCAATGGAAGGAGCTTGCTTGCATTATGTTTGTTTACAATATGGCATCCCATTTATACAATTACGTGGCATTTCCAATTATGTAGAACCTAGAAACAAATCAAATTGGAATATTCCACTTGCCCTTTCCAATTGCAAAGAAGAAGTCATTCAATTTATACAAACACTTTAAACATGAAATTGAAGATAGGTATTTCACCCTGCCCTAACGATACATTTATATTTGATGCCATTGCAAATCAATTGATTGATATATCACCTTACGAATTTGAATTTATTTTTGAAGATGTAGAAACATTGAATCAACTTGCCACCAAAGGCGAACTAGATATCATCAAACTAAGTTATGCGCATTACTTCAATGTAATGGATCAATATGTAATGTTACAGAGTGGTAGTGCACTTGGTTTTGGTGTTGGGCCTTTGTTGATATCAAAAAAACCAATAGACATTTCCAATATAGAAGATTATTCTATTGCAATTCCTGGCCTACATACTACAGCTTATTTTTTATTAAAATTTGCTTTAAAAAACATAACCAACATTGCTGTTTATAATTTTGCCGATATCGAACAAGCCGTTTTAAATAAAGAAGTTGATGCAGGTGTAATTATTCATGAGAATCGATTCACTTATGAAGAAAAAGGCTTACTAAAATTAATTGATTTAGGTGAATTTTGGGAAACAAAAACGAAATTACCAATAGCATTAGGAGGCATTGCTATTAAACGAAGTAGTGCAAAAGAAGTTCAACATCAAATAAACGAATTAATCCAAATGAGTATTCTTCATTCAAAGTTGAATCTGCCATTGATAAGTGATTTTGTAAAATGCCATGCACAAGAAATGAAAGAAGATGTTATGAGAAAGCATATTGATTTGTATGTAAATGAAAACACAATTCAACTTAATAAAAATGGCATTAAAGCTATTGAAAAAATGTATTCACTTTCAGGAATTAAATCAACCTATTCACTCCTATTACAATAATATGATTACCTATAAAATAATACACTTTGATGAATTAACGAATCATGAAGTTTATGATATGCTTCAACTTAGAGCTGATGTATTTGTGATTGAACAAAATTGTATTTATCAAGATTGTGACAATAAAGACAAGCAATCCTACCACCTATTAGTACATGACAACAATCAACTTGTAGCATATTGTAGATTATTAGACAAAGGCCTTTCCTATACTGAGTATTGTTCTATTGGACGAGTTGTAACTCATCCTTTATATCGACATCAGAAACATGGTTTGAATCTAATGCTCAAGGCCATCGAGTTTTGCGAAACGACATTCAACGAATCTATAAAAATTAGCGCTCAGGCTTACTTAGAAAAATTTTATACCGACTTAGGATTCAATGTTGTTTCTGAACCATATCTAGAAGACGACATCCCACACATTGCTATGGTTTTAAAATAATATTATTCGATGATTATTTTACGATTGATGACTTCATCATTCATCTGTAATTGTAATAAATAAACACCACTTGCGATACCCTGCGGTAAAGAAAATGTTTGATGCAATTGTCCAGATTTATTTTTTAATTTATCTCCTACTATCCATTGCTGACCAAGTAATGATATTAATCGAATTTGAATAGTAGCCTCTTCATTGATAAAACCATCAATTGTAATTTGTGAATGCACAGGTATAGGTGAAATTGTCAATTGATTACCACTTAATATTGATGGTGAAGTTAAAGGTGCTGCATCCATACATGATTGTATATTGTAACTTACTTTTTCTGTAGTATTACAATTTCCACATAAAATATTCTTGAAAAAACAAGTGTACTTAAATGGCACATAATTAACCGGTTCTAATGTAGGAAAAATACAATGTTCACCGTTGGCATCATAATTAGTTTCTGTACATAATCCAATATTTTTCATGCGTTGAAATAGTTGTTTTGGACCATAAAATATTGGTGCAGGATTTAATGTACTATTACAATATTTATATGTTCCTATACTCACAGGCATGATGCTATCTTTCAATCCATGAATAGACAATACAGGTATATTTTCATTAGCATCAATGATGTTGGTATCTGCAATACCACCGCACCAATTCAATATTCCTTTGATAGAATAAGCTGCAATGAGATTGTTACTTGAATTATTGATTCCACCTAAATCGGCTAGTGCACCTGGATAAAGTACATTCGCTTCGTTTTGATCTACAAAACCTGCATACATAGCAGTTATAGCTCCTGCATCTTGACCAGCAATAAAAATAAATGATGTATCTATTGAATACATACTAGCATTGAAAGTAAGAAAACGAATAGCCGCATTGGCATCTTGTAAAGCACGGTAAGATGCATATCGATAAGTTGAAAAATCACCATCGCAACTACTTCCACCTGGATTATTATTCCATCCTAATCTGTATTCAACTGATGCTGCTACAAATCCTCGACGGGCTAATTGCTCGCAATAGGTATTCATATCAGTTTTTGAACCTGATGAAAAATCGCCCCCATGAAAAAATATAACCACAGGCTTTTTTGATAAATTATCAATCAATGGATTTACATGAAAAATATCCATTTTCAAAGTATCCATCCCTACTTGATAATTTAAATTTTGACCATAGACTACATTGGAATGAGAGATAATTGCTAAGCTATTAAATAAATCATTCTCTGCAAATCGCCCTGAAATACAATAAGGATATGTTTGAGATTTTGAACATATTGCTACAAACAGCAATATGAACAATAGTAAGTAGTCTTTAGTTCTTTTCATTTTTACACTACAAAAAAACTAAACTATTTGCAATTTATTGCAAATCATTTCAATATTATTCTTTAATGAATTTTTGTGTAGCTACAGTTGAAGTTCCTTTTTCATTCATTTTTAGAATATAAAGTCCTTTCGAAAGTGAACCTAAATTCAAAACAGATTTTTCACTCACTGTTGAAATTTCAGTACGATAAACCAATTTACCTTGAATCGAAATTATTTCAACATTCCATGCCTTGCCCGATTTATTATCCATATGCATTGTTTGATCCACTTGGGTAGGATAAATTGAAAGCCCATTTAAAAGAGTTGATTCATTTAAACTACTTGGTGTAGTATTTCCACTTTTAAGACTATTAGCCTTAAGGATTACATAACTATTCAACACCATATCACCTGCATCTGCAATGGCCATTCTTAAATGATAGGTTTGATTAGATGTTACATTGGCATGTGCAATCAATGGTGTAGTGAATCCATCCATCGTATTGGTAGTATCAATATTGTTTACATAGTAATTTTGATAAATACTGCAATTGTTGGTACCATCATTGATAGAGTTGATTGACACAGGTATAGTTGTAGTTGGTATTAATGCAATATTAGTTGGAGAAGGATAACCAGGTCCAGTAATATGAAATGCGAAAACATCATTGAATGATGAGCAATTAAATTCAGGATATTCTTCAGAACCAAATACATATTCGAATTCAATAAAATTACCTACCGGAACTAAATCAAATTCTAAGATACAAGCATCATAGGTATTGACAGTTACTATATTACCCAGCACAGTATCACCAGGCATATTAACAGAATGTGAAGCAAAATCACCAGGATGGCCGTCCAAGCCATAGGTTATATTTGGACTCACCCCTGAAGTCATAATTTCTCCTGTGCCTAGTACAATTCCATTATTAATTCCTATATTAGACGTACCAGTTAGTAGACCATTTGAATTGGTATCACAAGTAAGTACAGTATTGCTTACGACCACACCCAACGTACCTGATGTAGCTACAATTTGATTCGCTAGTTGAGTAGCAGTTTGATTAGGTGTTAAGCTTAGTTGGGCACTTGCAGTCCAACTTCCCATAAAAAACAAAGCAACGGTCAATAGTTTTTTCATAATTTTGATGATATATTTGGCATTAAAGTTATTTATTCTATTGCTGCAAAACAACTCTTTAACAAAAAAGAGGGTTCCTTCGAAAAAAAAACTTCTCCACATCAACTTTTTTAATACCTTTGCGGTCCCTTAGAAGTTCTTTTCAATACAATTTTGAAGGAATTGGGAGTATTCACTTGCAAAAGTAAGTACGTTTGAACCAAAAAAATTTTATAAAATGGCTAAAGAAATCAGTGGCTATGTAAAGCTACAATGTAAAGGCGGACAAGCTAATCCCGCTCCCCCAATCGGTCCAGCATTGGGTTCCAAAGGTGTTAACATCATGGAATTTTGCAAGCAGTTCAATGCTCGCACGCAAGACAAACCAGGTAAAGTATTACCGGTATTAATTACTGTTTACGCAGACAAAAGTTTTGAATTTGTAATCAAAACCCCACCTGCTCCAGTTCAACTTATGGAATTTGCGAATGTTAAAAGTGGTTCAAAAGAACCAAATCGTAACAAAGTAGGTAAAGTAACATGGGCTCAGGTAGAAGAAATTGCTAAAGACAAAATGCCAGATTTAAACTGCTTTACACTTGAAAGTGCAATGAGCATGGTAGCTGGTACAGCTCGTAGCATGGGCTTAACCGTTGATGGTAAAGCTCCTTGGGAAAACTAATTTTTAAGTCTTAAAAAATCGTAAACAGAAATGAAACTAAGTAAAAAAAGAAAAGTAGCAGAATCTAAAGTAGATCTTGCCAAAATATATAGTTTAGAAGATGCTTCTAAAATAATGAAAGATATCAATTGTACTAAATTTGATAGTTCAGTAGATATTCACGTGCGTCTTGGAGTAGATCCTAAGAAAGCAGACCAAGCAATCCGTGGTACAGTAACTCTTCCTCATGGTACTGGTAAAACAAAACGTGTATTAGTACTTTGTACGCCAGATAAAGAAGCTGAAGCAACTGCTGCTGGAGCTGATTATGTTGGATTGGATGAGTTTGTAGCAAAAATTGATGGTGGATGGACAGATGTAGATGTAATCATCGCTACTCCTTCTGTGATGCCTAAAATCGGACGTTTGGGTAAAGTACTCGGACCTCGTAATTTGATGCCGAATCCTAAAACAGGTACAGTTACTAACAACGTAGGTGAAGCTGTCAATGAAGTAAAAGGTGGTAAAATCGCATTTAAAGTAGATAAAACTGGTATTATCCATGCATCTATCGGACGTGTATCATTCGAACCAAAAAAATTACAAGAAAACAGTCAAGAGTTGATCAATGCAATTGTAAAATTGAAACCATCTTCTGCTAAAGGTACTTATGTACGTGGTATTAGCATGGCAACTTCAATGAGTCCAGGCGTTTATGTAGACACTAAATCTGCATTGAATTAATCACCTTTAAAACATTTATTAAAATGACAACTGAACAAAAAAATCAAGCAATAGAAGTATTGAAAGAAAAATTTTCTCAATACAATAATTTTTATATCACTAACACTGAATCATTAACAGTAGCGCAAGTAAGCAAATTACGTCGTTTATGTTTTGACAAAGATGTTGAAATGAAAGTTGCAAAAAATACATTAATCGTAAAAGCACTTCAACAATTGGATGCTGAAAAATATAGCGGTATTATGGATGCATTCCATGGTGTAACTGCTCTTATGTTTAGCGAAAGTCCAAAAGAACCAGCTTTATTGATTAGCTCAATTCGCGAAGAATTCAAAACCGACAAACCTATCTTGAAAGCAGCCCTTATTGGTGAGGACGTATTCATGGGTAACGAAAGTTTAGCTGCGCTGAAGAGTATCAAAACGAAGAACGAATTAATTGGAGAAGTAATTGGATTATTGAAATCCCCTCTTTCTCGAGTTATATCTGGACTTCAAAACAGACCGGAAACAGCAGATGTTGCTGCAGCCGAATAAACATTGCTTCCAAGCTTCATCATAAATTCATTATTCAAAAAATTAAAAAAATTATAACATGGCAGACATTAAAAATTTAGCTGAAACATTAGTAAGCTTAACAGTAAAACAAGTACAAGAATTAGCAGACGTATTGAAAGCTGATTACGGTATTGAACCAGCTGCAGTAGCAGTAGCAGCAGGTCCAGCAGCAGCAGCAGCAGTTGAAGAGAAAACAGCATTTACAGTTGTTTTGAAATCAGCAGGTGCTGGTAAATTAAACGTAGTTAAAGCAGTTAAAGATCTTACAGGTCTTGGATTGAAAGAAGCTAAAGATTTAGTTGATAGCGCTCCTGGTAATATCAAAGAAAACGTATCTAAAGCTGAAGCTGATGAAATCGCAGCTAAGTTGAAAGATGCTGGTGCTGATGTAGAAATCATCTAATCCAACAGATTTATAAAATTAGAAAACCTTCAGATTATTCTGAAGGTTTTTTTTATTAATAAAAATCTACATGCTTGACATAATGAATTATTAGACTTAATAAAATTCACTAGAAATATAAAACTTAAATAAAAAATTAATCATTTAATTTAAAATGGGAATTTCACATTAATTCATGATTCTGTTATCCATTTTCTTTTTTACATTTACAACTTCAAAATCATAGTATGCCCTTAGATAAAAATCAAATTGCGAAACGCATTGCTCAAGAACTTCAAGATGGATTTTATGTAAACCTCGGTATTGGTATCCCTACCCTAGTTGCTAATTATATTCCTGAAGGTGTGGAAGTAGTTTTACAAAGTGAAAATGGATTGCTAGGCATGGGCCCTTTTCCGTTTGAAGGTGAAGAAGATGCCGATTTGATCAATGCTGGTAAGCAAACGATTACAACAGTACCTGGTTCTGCTTTTTTTGATAGTGCAGTTAGTTTTGGAATGATACGTGCCGGCAGAGTGGATTTAACTGTATTGGGTGCTATGGAAGTAGCACAGAATGGCGATATTGCCAATTGGAAAGTTCCTGGTAAAATGGTGAAAGGTATGGGAGGCGCGATGGATTTGGTAGCTAGTGCCAAAAACATCATCGTAGCGATGCAACATACTGATAAAGCTGGCAACTCTAAATTGCTGCCAGCATGCTCACTTCCAATTACAGGATTACAATGTGTCAAAAAAATAGTAACTGATTTAGGAGTATTCAATGTAACCTCCGATGGCTTTGAGTGTATCGAACATGCGCCCGATGTAACTATTGAAGAAATCAAACAAAAAACTACTGGAAAACTATCCATATCATCTAATTTGAAAATCATGTACGTATAAAATTTTCAGAGTTGATTTTAAATAATTTAATTCAAATAATAGCAAAGAATTGATTATTTAGAATTAAACATTACTTTTGTAGAACCTTAAATTATTGAATGTATCCTAAAAACAACAACAGACGTCCTTTTAAAAAACAAAGAGAACACCGCCTTAACGAAGAAATAGATGTGGCAGAAGTACGAATGGTCGGTGAAAATATCGAGCCAGGCGTATACCCACTGAGTAAAGCACTTCAATTGTGTGCCGAACTTGAAGTAGATTTAGTAGAAATATCTCCACAAGGAAATCCTCCAGTATGTAGAGCTGTTGATTACAACAAGTTTCTTTATGAGAAAAAACGTAAGGAAAAAGAGCTTAAATCGAAATCACAAAAAAGTGAAGTAAAAGAAATTCGCTTTACACCCAATACAGATGACCATGATTTTGACTTCAAAGCAAAACATGCTGAAAAATTTTTATTGGAAGGCCACAAAGTAAAAGCTTACGTACAATTTAAAGGACGTGCTATCATGTTTAAAGATAGAGGTGAATTGATTTTGTTGAAATTTGCAGAACGATTGGCCGATTTTGGTGCATTAGAAGGTATGCCAAAACTTGAAGGTAAGAGAATGCATGCTATTTTTGCTTCTAAAACAAAGAAAAAGGTATAGCATTGATTTTTTATCGTTTTTTTAGTTTATTTTTACATTCTTATATTTTTTTACAATGAACATTTATGTAGCAAACATCCCATTCAAAATGCAGGATGAACAATTAAGAGAACTTTTCGCAGAATTCGGCGAGGTTATTTCTTCAAAAATTATTATGGACAAGTTTACTCAACGTAGTCGTGGATTCGGCTTCGTAGAGATGCCTGACGAAGTAGCTCAAGCTGCGATCGATGGTTTAAACGGTCGTGAAGTGATGGGCTTAGCTCTTCGTGTAAACGAAGCTCGTCCTAAAACTGAAGGTGGCAACACTGGAGGCGGTGGCTTCAATAATAACAGAAACCGAGGCGGCGGCTATAGCAACAACAGAGATTACTAAATCTTATCGTATTGATATGACGTTTTCTAACACAGCTTTAAGCTGTGTTTTTTTTATTTAAAAATTTAGTTAATTAAATGATAGGTTTTAACTAAATACTAAACTACAAGTCATAGTACAAACAATAAAAAACGTACTAGTATGAAAACACTCAAATTAATCAGCTTCATGCTACTGATAGTAAGCATGTACTTTGCACCTTCCGACGCGAATGCACAACCAAGAGGTAACCGACAACATTCAAATCTTTACCAAAATGATGGTAGAGATGATGCATACCAAAACAGAAATGGTAATTTCAACAGAAATTATAGAAATTACCCAAGAAGACATTATGGTCATAGACGCTTTATAGCACCTCCCCCTCCAGCATGTATGCATTGTAGAGTTCGCAGACATGCAAGAGCTTCATTTTGCAGACATATGCCTTTAATGCCTCGCAGAATGGCTTGCAGAAGATAAGTCCATATAAATTTAATCATTGTCAACATCCATTTTAAATTCGTTAAAATGGATGTTTTTTTACGCTAAAATCATTGATTTACAATAGGTTAGACTCATTTTTCGAAATGTTGAAAATACCCTTCATTAATTCCAAATTAATTGTATCTTCGCACGTTCAAAAATATATATAAAACTAAGTTAAAAGACATGCAGTTAAAAGGTTTAATCAAGATATTCACTATTGCGTTAATATTGATTTCGTTGTTTCAATTGTCATTCACATTTGTGGTGAACAATTTCGAGAAAAAACAAGCTTCATTAGTAGAAGCTAAAATCAAACAAGAAAACCCAACCTTGAAAGGTGAGGAATTAGAAATCACGAAAGCTGATAAACTCCGATTTGCATTGGATAGCTTATCAGGAAAAAATATTTTAAACCTTGGATTGGCAAAATTCACTTACCAAGAATCAAAAGAACAAGAATTGAATCTTGGACTTGATCTTCAAGGAGGTATGAATGTAGTATTGGAAGTAAGTCTTGATGATCTCGTTCGTAATATGAGCAACAATCCAAAAGATCCTGCTTTGAATGCTGCGCTTACTGAAGCAAATAACATGAAAGCAAATAGTCAAGATGACTTTATATCATTGTTTTCGAAAGCATATTTAGCTAAAAACCCGCAAGCAAAATTATCAACTTTATTTGTAACACCTACTACAAAAGAATTGAACTTCAACTCTACAAATGAGCAGGTGATAGCTAAAATGCGTAAAGAATCAAAAGCTGCAATCAATCGTACTTACAATGTTCTTTTAACTCGTATTGACAAATTTGGTGTTGCTCAACCTAATGTAAACTTAGATGAAAATAGAGGTATTATTAGTGTGGAATTAGCTGGTGTTAGCAATCCTGAACGTGTAAGACGTTTTTTACAAGCTACAGCTAAATTAGAATTCTGGGAAACTTATTCTCAACACGAGATTAGTCAATCAATTATCAAAGCTGATGAAGAATTAAAAAACTTTTTAGCTGGCGTAAAAGACACTTCTAGCATGGCTGTTACAAATACAATCAAGGATAGCAATTCTACCGCAAAAACAAAAGACACATCAGCATTAGGTTCTTTATTAGCTAGTTCAAATGACAGCCTAGGTAAATCTGATACTAGCACTGCTGGTATGACTGATGATCAAAAAATTGCTAAAGCAAGAAAAGATAATCCATTGCGTAGTTTCTTACTAGGCGGTTTTGAAGTTCGTCAAAATCCTAAAACTGGTGAAATTATTAATACGCCTCAAGTATCTTATGTATTCATACGTGATACTGCTCGTTTGAATCAATACTTAGCAATGGACGTTGTAAAAAATCAATTTCCTAAAGATTTGAAATTCTACTACGGAATTGCAGATAAAGAAATCAGAGAAAAAGAAAAGGTATGTATCCTATATGCGATCAAAAAACGTCAAGGTACTGATGAACCTCGTTTGGGTGGCGAACACGTAACAGACACAAAACAAGATTATGACAATGTATCTGGTCAACCTGATGTACAAATGAGCATGGATCCTGTAGGTGCTCGTTTGTGGGAAAAAATGACTGGTGAGAATGTAGGCAAACCAATTGCAATTGTTTTGGATGATATCGTTTACAGCGCTCCTGCTCCTAGTGAAAAAATCGCTGGTGGAAATTCAAATATCTCTGGAAGTTTTACAGTAGAAGAAGCACAAGATTTAGCTAATATCCTAAAAACTGGTAAATTACCTGCGCCTGCTAATATCGTACAAGAACAAGTTGTTGGTCCTACATTAGGTAAAGAAGCCGTAAGTGGTGGTTTACTTTCATTTGTAATTGCATTTCTCGTAATCTTTGTATTGATGTTGGTGTATTACAACACTGCAGGTTGGGTTGCTAACATTGCATTGATATTAAACTTGTTATTTACTGTTGGAGTATTAGCCGCTATTCATGCTACATTAACTGCAGCAGGTATCGCAGGTTTAGTCTTAACCATCGGTATGGCTGTAGATACCAACGTAATTATATTTGAGCGTATCAAGGAAGAATTAAAATTAGGCAAAAGTCATGAAGATGCTGTCAATGAAGGCTATCGTCGATCATTGAGTCCTGTATTAGATGGTCACATCACTGTATTAATGACTGCTATCATATTATTTATTTTTGGTCTAGGTCCTGTATTAGGATTTGCAACTACCCAAATACTTGGTATCCTATTATCTTTATTCTGTGGAATTTTGGTTTCTCGTTTGATTACAGATATGAGAATGAGCAAAGGAAACCACTTTAATTATTTTACAAAAATTTCTGAAAGTGTATTCCAAAAATTCAATTTCCATTTCATTGAGTGGAGAAAAAAGGCATATATCATTTCTCTAATCGTGTTGGCTTTAGGTATTGCATCTTTATTCAATGGATTTGATTATGGTGTCGAATTTGCTGGAGGTAGAAGCTATACTGTACGTATGGATAAAGCTGTTAAAACAGCGGATATTCGTTCGGCTTTGAAAACTAACTTTGAAGAATTCCCAATTGTAAAAACAATTGGAACTGCCAATCAAGTTAACATTACTACGGCTTATAAAATCAAAGACCCATCAAAAAGTGTAGAAGCTGAAGTAGTTACAAAATTATATGAAGGATTAAAAACAGGAGGCTTTATTAATTCTAACTTATCTGAAAGTGAATTCAAAGCTAACAATATTATGAGTTCTCAAACAGTACTACCTACCATATCTGATGATTTGAAAAAAGGTGCATTATGGGCTACATTCTGGTCATTGTTACTTATTTCAGTTTATATCTTTATACGTTTCCGCAAATGGCAATATTCAGTTGGAACATTGGTCGCTTTATTGCATGACGTGTTTGTTACAATGGCTGTATTCTCGTTCTTACGACGTATAGTACCATTTGCATTGGAAATCGATCAGCACTTTATTGCTGCGGTCTTAACCGTTATTGGATTCTCTATGAATGATACAGTTATTGTATTTGATCGTATACGTGAATACTTCCGCAAACGTCCATCTGATTCAAAAGTAAATATTATCAATTCAGCTATTAATGATACTATGAGTCGTACTATCATGACTTCATTGACTGTATTTTTAACTTTATTAATCTTATTTATCTTTGGTGGTGAGGTTACGAAAGGTTTTGCATTTGCTATGATGATAGGTGTATTTACAGGTACATATTCTTCTATATTTGTAGCTGCTCCTATCTTAGTTGATTTGGACAAAAACGATAAACTTACACAAGAAGAAGATAAAGAAAAACGAATCGAAGAGTTGAAAAAAATGGCATAATCAATTGCCTAATTATATTAAAAATGCCACGTTCATAACGTGGCATTTTTAAATTCAGTAATTGATAAGCTTAATTCAATCAAATAAAAACTTGTTTTAAACAATTCATTTTTTAGAAAAGAATATATTTTATCAAGGGACAAATATTACTTACCTCTTATTTTCATTTTAATTATTTGCTCCCTTTATGTCTTATTGTTTTTTACGATATGTAACATTCAAGAATAAAACTACTTTTACAACATGGAGAATGAAAAGATATACCAATTGGCCTATATAAGCACAGCATGTGATTGTTTAAAGCTAGATGATATTCATAATATATTAAATTGTTCTAAAGAAAATAATAAAGACATTAATATCACAGGCATTCTCATTTATTGTAATAAACATTTCTTTCAAATTTTAGAAGGTGACAAAGAAGAAATCAAAGAATTATTTGAAAGAATAGCAATTGATTGCAGGCATGACAATGTTATTAAAATCCAAGAAGGATATGTAGATGAGCGAAAGTTTGGCAATTGGAGTATGGCTTTTAAAAGCTATAACAAAGAATTGAAAGATTTGGATAATTTCAATAACGAACAATTTTATTCTTATATCAACAAACAGTTGGAAACGAATGATCAAAATGTATCATTAAAAATTCTTGCCGACTTTTTTGACTTAAATGGATAATTCCATAGTTAATATCTTGAGTTGAATTACATTTGTGACTGTAGTTACAATATGAACAATCCATCAATTTTTAAAAAAGTCCTTGTATCTATCCTCAGTGTTTTTATTGGTGCAGTATTTATATTCTCTGCCCTTTCCAAAATACCTACTATAGAGCAATTTGGATGGACAATTGTAGAAACCACCTTTTTGAATTGGACAATGGCAGAATGGGCCGCAAGATTAATGATTGGTCTTGAATTATTTTTAGGTATCTTATTCATTGCCCATCTTAGAATTAAAAAAATAGCTATCCCAATATCTATATTCATTTTAGTAATATTTACTATCTATTTATTTCTTGTAATAAAGCAACACGGTGGCACGGGGAATTGTGGTTGCTTTGGAGAAGTAATAGCAATGACACCTCTAGAATCTATTTATAAGAATGTCATTTTATTATTTCTTATCGGACTGCTTTACTTTTTTTCACTAGAATGGACTTTTAAATATAGCAATTGGATACTGACGCTTTTAGGCATACTTTCAGTTGCAGTTCCGATAGCAATCAATCCGCCAGAGAGTATTTATATATATGACAAAGAGCCAGATATCATGCAACCTATCCCTTTGAGTTTATTGTATAATGCGAATGATAATCCACCACCTAAGATAGAGTTGCGAAAAGGGAAACACATCATCACCTTCATGAGTCTTACGTGTGAATATTGTCGCAAAGCAGCGAAGCGAATTAGAATTATGAAAGAAAAACATCCTGAACTCCCCTTTTATGCAGTATTAAATGGAGATTCAACCAATATGGATGATTTCTTTAAAGATACTCGAATGAACAATATTGATTGGTCAATTTTCAATGGTGCTGATCGATTTGCTACTATGAATGGAGGTAATTCCTTACCAACCATTAAATGGGTTAAGGATACAACACTCATACGTGAATCTAATTATCTTACATTGGATGAAAATGAAATTATACAATGGCTCAATGAAAAATAGCCTTCAAATTATTTCGCTGAACTAACTTAGATACTAATATTTGTAAGTACCGAACTTTATCAACACCTTTGCACCATGAATTTGAATTTAAAACGCCCCATTGCTTGTGTAGATCTTGAAACTACTGGTGTAAGCATTACACAAGATAGAATAGTGGAAATATCCATTATAAAAATACACCCCGATGGGAAACAAGAAATCAAAACACGACGAATCAATCCGGGTATTCCAATACCGGCTGAAGCTAGCGCTGTGCATGGCATCTATGATAAAGATGTAGAAAACGAACCTAGTTTCAAGGAATTGGCAAACGGCATTAAACAATTTCTTGATAGTTGTGACTTATGTGGTTTTAACTCTAATAAATTTGATTTCCCCATCCTTACTGAAGAATTTTTACGAATAGGATTAGAAGTAAATTTTAGAGATCGGCATTTAGTGGATGTACAACAGATTTTTTTCAAAAAAGAACCAAGAAGTCTTTCTGCAGCTTACAAATACTACTGTGACAAGGAGATTGTAAATGCACATAGTGCCGAGGCAGATGCTTTAGCAACGATTGAAATTTTATTTTCACAAGTAGAACGCTATGCTGATCTTGAGAATAATGTTGAATTTCTTGGGAATTATTCAAAAGGGGACGACTTTCTCGACTATTCTCGTCGCATAAGAGTTGTTAATAACATTCCTGTATTCAATTTTGGAAAATATAAAGACAAACCAGTGGCTGAAGTTCTAAAGAAGGAACCTCAATATTATGACTGGATGATGAAAGGTGATTTTGCGTTAGACACAAAAAATGTAGTCGGAAAAATATTTCATGATACCATGTTAAAAAAATTATAAGTCTATACTATTCTTAGAAGAATGAGGTTTTTTATTAACTTCGCCTACTAAATTTACAATTCAACATTCCCTTTTTTGAGCAATATCGTTATAATACCAACGTACAATGAAATCGAAAATATCGAACAGATAATTCGTAAGGTATTTTCGTTGTCGAAGGTTTTTCATTTATTGATAGTTGATGATGGCTCTCCAGATGGAACGGCCGATAAAGTAAAACAATTACAACTTGAATATTCGGATAAGCTTTTCATACTTGAACGAAAAGGCAAACAAGGACTAGGAACAGCATACATTGCTGGCTTCAAGTGGTGTCTTGCCAAGGGATATGAATATATATTTGAAATGGATGCCGATTTTTCTCATAATCCGAACGACCTTGAAAGACTCCATGACGCCTGTGCAAACGATGGCTTTGACATCGCCGTAGGCTCACGATATGTAAATGGAGGCAAGGTCGAAAACTGGCCCATGAATAGAATCCTCATATCATATGGCGCATCAGTCTATGTTAGATTAATAACATGGATGCCTGTAAAGGATTGCACAGCAGGATTTGTTTGTTATTCTCGTAAAGTGTTAGAGACAATCGACCTCGATTCAATCCAATTTATTGGTTATGCATTTCAAATTGAAATGAAATACAGAGCGTGGAAAAAAGGATTTAAAATCAAAGAAATTCCAATCACCTTCGTAGATCGAAAAGAAGGTATTTCAAAAATGACGAAAGGAATCGTAAAAGAAGCGATTACAGGTGTGTGGAAAATGAAGTTTTCCTAAACATTATTTCAAATGCTGTTTTACAAAATCATCTACATTACTAAATAAAAAAGTAGGATACAACGTTGAAAATTTTGATTTCAACAAACCACCATTCAATGGCCGAGCAGCAGGTTGCTTCAAGTCTAATGTGAGAATTGGTGTTAATTCATATACTGCTTCTGGAAAATATTTCAATACAGTCAATGCTAACTCCACCCTATTCATCCAATCGGTACTTGCTATATGAAATATTCCATTATGTTGATCATTTAATAATAAATACATTGCCTTGGCAATATCCATCGCATTAACTGGTGTGGCATATTGATCGGATGGCAACTTCAAACTCAACTGTTGATTGTTCAAGCATTGCTCAATGATACGTGATACAAAATTTTTATTTCTCACTTCATGTCCATAGACATTTGTAATACGTAATACCAAACAAGCTGATCCCATTTCGGTAAGCACTGCTTGCTCAGCTTCTAATTTATGCCGTGCATACACACTCAACGGATTCAATGGAGCATCTTCATGATAGGGTCCATTCTTCCCGTCAAAAACATAATCTGTTGAAATATATACAAGCTTTGCATTGAACCTTTTTGATATCTCTATTAAATTCAAAGTGGATTGTACCGTTTTTTGATAACTTTCTTCAATATGATCTTCACAATAATCTACATGAGTCAATGCACCACAATGTATGATTACATCAGGACGAAAGGCATCTATATCAAAATTAAGTGGATTTATAGGATTCAATGTATCAAAAAAAACAGTGTTATCGGTAGGAAATGAAAAATAAGATCCCACTACATTACACCCCATAGACGAAAAGTGTTTGAGACAATTACCTCCTACTAATCCTGAAGCACCTGAAATAAATATTTTCATAGTTGAGTTTTAAAAAGGGGATTTAAAATCGGCCAAGGATACAAATGAATAATCTCTTTCGGATAATATTGGATTTGATATTGGCCAGTCTAGTCCAAAACTATCATAACGAACTCCATCATCACTCGCTTTATGATAAACACCATCTACGAAATAAAACGTTGTAGTATTATCTTCCAAGGAGACAAAACCATGTGCAAATCCTTTGGGGATATACAATGCTTGATTATTTTCGAATGATAATATTGCTGATACGTACTGACCATAGGTTTTTGAATTTTTACGTAAATCCAAGGCTATGTCCATGATTTTACCTGAGGTGCAAAATACTAATTTAGCATGATCAAATGGAGGGTGATGAAAATGCATCCCACGTATTACATCTTTATTGGAAATAGAATAAAAACTTTCTTTTAAAATAAAATCAATTCCAGCTTCTTGCATAGAAGCATTGTGAAACGTTTTTACAAAGGTTCCTCTGTTGTCTTCGGCTCTGAATTGATGAATCAGTTTCACCGACGGAATAGCTGTATCTTCAAATGTAAAATTCATAAATTTATATTATCATTCATCATCTGCATTGTCAATACTTCCTTTGAAGTATTCATTGATTTGAGTTTGGCATTTAATATCAGCATGCGCAGTATCAAGATACCAAGTAATTGTTTTCGCAACTGCTTCCCTCGAATTATATACAGGACTCCATCCGAGTTCATGTTTAATTTTTTGAATATCAAGACTCAATGAAGCTGCTTCATGTAATTTAGAAGGATTATCTATGACTGTATAAGAACCTTTTCCTGCCAATTGAATAGCCATTTTAGTTAAATCTTCTACGGTTAATACATCACCATCTTCTGGACCAATGTTGTAGGATGTATCATAGCTATAGGGTGAAGTTGCTAGTTGCGCACCTAGCATTAAATAGACACCCAAAGGTTCAAGCACATGTTGCCAAGGTCTTGTAGCAGATGGGTTACGTAGTTCGATCACTTCATCACGTTGTATTGCACGAATAATATCAGGTATGATTCTATTATCAGCAAAATCGCCCCCTCCTATTACATTCCCAGCTCTTACCGAAGCAATTGGTTTTATAAATGAGTTTTTTTTCTCTGAATTAAAAAAAGATGAACGATAGGAAGATATAATAATTTCGCAGGCTGCTTTACTTGCTGAATATGGATCGTATCCACCTAGTTTATCGTTTTCATTAAATGCAGTCCCGTTATCTTTATTCTCATAAACTTTATCAGTTGTAATTAGAACGTTCACACAATTCTTATCAAGCATTCGAATTGCCTCGAGTAGATTAGCTGTACCTTGTGTATTTACTTCAAACGTATAAAGGGGTTGTTCGTAACCTTTCAACACCAAGGGTTGAGCTGCTAAATGAAAAATATAATCGGGCTCAAAATACAAAATCTCTTTGCGAAGTCGTTCAGCATCTCGTATATCATTGATTACACTTGAATGACACAAGCTTTCGCCATCAATCAAATTATATAAATCATAGCTATGCTCGGGCGCTAATGAATAGCCTTTTACTATAGCACCTAATCTTGCAAGTATTTGCAACATCCAAGTACCTTTGAATCCAGTATGGCCTGTCAAAAAAACACGCTTACCAGCATATGCTTTTTTAAGTTCAGCTAAGGTTACCATTTTTTCCAAAGTGGATTTGTGAGCCATAATTTTTCGAGTTCTTCTTTATCACGCATGGTATCCATGCACTTCCAAAATCCACGATGTCGGTATCCAACAATTTGTTTTTCCTGAGCAAGGTCATACATTGGTTGCCGTTCCCACATTACTTGATCAATCATTGGGTCGGTAAGATAATTTTTTATAGTAGGTTCTATCACAAAAAAGCCACCATTGATCCATGTGCCACTATCCTCGGGTTTTTCTTCAAATTGCAGTACAGTTCCATCTTCATCCATATTGACTACCCCAAATCGACTACTAGGTTGTATAACTGTCATCGTACATACCTTTTTATGTTGCTTATGAAAATCAATCGTTGCATTGATATCAACATCTGCAACCCCATCACCATAAGTCAATAGAAAAGGTTCATTGTTGGTATATTGCAGTACCCGTTTTAATCGACCAGCAGTCATGGTATCGACGCCCGTATCAATCATAGTAACCTTAAATGGCTCTGCATTTGAATTGTGAATTTCAATTTTATTATCGGTAAGATTCACAGTTACATCGGCATTGTATTGAAAATAATTGGAAAAATACTCTTTAATCACCCATCCTTTATAACCACAACAAATGATAAATTCATTGTGACCTTGCGCTGCATATATATTCATAATATGCCACAACATAGGTTTACCACCTATCTCAATCATAGGCTTAGGCTTTAGATGACTTTCTTCTGAAATTCTTGTACCCAATCCTCCTGCAAACAATACAACTTTCATAAATTATTTAAATATTAAATGTATAACATATTGAATTCTTGAACAAAGCAAATAATCTAATTCTCTTTGTTAACAATATGTACGTGCAAGATATAAAATTCAAAGTAAATGGCTATAAAATTTGTAGTTAAATGTTCTTTTTTTATTCATTAAAAATATATATTTACCTTATGAGAGTAATCATAGTGGATGATGAAGTAACAAGCTCACAAGTATTGGAAAATTTGATTGAGAACAACTTGCCAGAAATTGAAATCATGGCAGTGTGTAATTCAGCGTATGATGCTATTGAAAAATTAAATTCTCTTAACCCCGATTTAGTTTTTATGGATATCGAATTGCCAGGCATGACTGGTTTTGATATTTTAGAAAAAATCACCTCCATTCAATTTGATATCATTTTTACAACCGCTCATAGTCAATTTGGAATTAAAGCAATTCAATTTTCTGCTATTGATTATTTATTAAAACCAATCAATTCAGAAGAACTGATTGAAGCAGTAAACAGGGTTAAAATTCATAAAAAGCATACCAACCCATTGGAGCAAATCAAAATATTATTGGAAAACATTCATTTGTATAGCAACAATAATCCTTTCAATCGTATTGCATTTCCTTCTTCTGATGGGCTAAAATTTGTCAATACATCCGAAATAGTACATTGTACTTCATCTAGTAATTATACCACTATTTTTTTATCAAACAACACAAAACTACTTGTTAGCAAAACACTCAAGGAAATTGAAAACGTGTTGACTCCAACTATTTTTTGCAGAATACATAATTCCAATTTAGTCAATATAAATTTTATAAAAAAATTCATAAAAGGTGATATCCCATCAATCGAATTAATTGACGGTACAGAATTAGAAGTAAGTCGCCGAAAAAAAGATGAATTAATCAAAATGCTTAACCTCTAGATAACCCAATTAGACTTAAATTTGTATACTTATATAATACAATACTCAATGAAAAAATCAATATACTTACTTACCCTAGCAATTGCGATGTTGTTTTCGATGACATCATATGCTCAAAAGATTTTTTCAGAGGGACTTATAAAATATGATGTATATGTCAACAATGAAACCAAGCCATCTGGCATTTATTTAATCTCAATCAAAAGTGGTAATATTCGACGAGAACTAGCCATGAACAATGGCTATAGCAATGTGACTATTTTCAATTTCAAAAGTGGGAACACCTACTCCTTGAACCTTGATAAAGAAAATAAATATGCACTTGAATTGAAACCGGAAGAATTGAAAGAAAAAAATAGTCAATTTGCAAATGCACAATTTAAACCATTGAATAAATCAAAGAAATTGTCAGGTTATAATTGTGAAGCCAATGACGTTACTTACAAAGATGGCGAAACAGTAACGATTTATTTTACCAAAGAATTAGTACCGCAACATGAATCGTTCAATTCGATGTTCCCTGGATTAAATGGGATTCCGCTTGAATATGAAGTGAAAACTGGCAATAGTATGAATATGAAATTTATCGCGACTATGATCGAAGTGAAAGTGATAGATTCTCAATTATTCACAATTCCTACGGATTATAAAATAGTATCGAAAGCCGAATTGGATAAAATGAAATAATCCCTCGATCTATCTGAATTTCTTTTCAAGATTTGATTAGATTTGTCCCATTATTTTTACAAGAATAGTTTACATGAAGTATTTAATCGCTGGATTAGGCAATATTGGTTTTGAATATGTTGAAACACGACACAATATAGGATTTGATGTGGTGGATGTATTTGCCAACAAATACAATGCATCTTTTAGAAGCGACCGACTGGCCGATGTATGTGAAATAAAATACAAAGGCAGAACCATTGTATTAATCAAGCCTACTACCTACATGAATCTGAGCGGACGAGCAGTAAAATACTGGCTCGACAAAGAAAAAATCCCTGTCGAAAACTTATTGGTTATTGTCGATGATTTAGCATTTCCATTGGATGTACTCAAACTAAAAAAAGGCGGCAGTGATGCCGGACACAATGGACTAAAAAGCATTCATGAATCGTTGGGCACGACCGATTACCCACGACTTCGATTTGGTATAGGCAATCATTTTGCACAAGGAAAGCAAGTCGATTTTGTACTCGGCAAATGGAAAGACAGTGAAATACCAATGGTCAACTTGAAAGTAAGTAAATGTGCCGATATCATTGAAAGCTTTGTATCGATAGGACTTGATAGAACAATGAATTTATTCAACAATATAAAATTTACATTATGAAAATATTTTGTGTAGGTAGAAACTATAGTGAGCATGCTACGGAATTAAAAAACGAAATTCCGGATGCCCCCGTTATTTTCATGAAACCACATACCTCATTGCTGACCGACAACAAGCCATTTTACTATCCAAACTTTACAACCGACCTTCATTACGAATGCGAAATCGTATTGAGAATATGTAAAAACGGCAAAGCTGTTTTACCCAAATTTGCTTCATCGTATTATGATGCCGTTACTGTCGGGATTGACTTTACGGCTCGTGACTTACAAGACAAACAAAAGCAAAAAGGCTTGCCTTGGGAAATAGCTAAAGCTTTTGATAACTCAGCTGTATTGGGTAAATGGAAATCGATTGATAGTATAGATATAAAATCACCTTTGCAGTTTTCATTGAAGAAAAATGAACAAAAAGTGCAAGAAGGTAATACGTCCGATTTATTATTTTCGTTTGATCACATCATCAGTTATGTATCACAATTTTTCTCTTTGAACATGGGTGATTTGATTTATACTGGCACACCCAAAGGCGTAGGACCTGTTGCTATTGGCGATCGATTACAAGCATGCTTATTCGATGAAGAATTGTTGAATTTTGAGATAAAATAATACTTACTTATCGCGTTTCAATAGCATATCTGCTACTGCATGTAGATGGACTTTATTGCGAGAGACCACAGGTACTTTTTCAAGAAGTTCATAAGCTTGTAATGTATATTTTTCTATTTCTTGTTGAAGTAAGGACTGAATATTTAATTTTTGAAAGAAGGCCAACGTATCTTTTAATTTCCCCTCATCCGTTCGATTGAGCAAATCATTTAATTCAATCCGTTCTTGATTATTGGCTACCTCGTAGGCCTTTGCCGATAGATATGTTTTCTTATTGGATAATATATCACCTCCTAGTTGCTTACCAGTTTCGGCACTTATACCAAAAGCATCGAGATAATCATCTTTCAATTGGAACGCAATCCCTAGGGTTTTACCAAAATTATATAGCACCTCACAACATCCACTTGTAGCACCGCCCAACACAGCACCTAAGCGCAATGAGGTTGCCAATAGTACAGATGTTTTTAAGGTAATCATTTCCATATATTCATCCATAGTCACAAATGGACGTTTTTCAAAGTCCATATCCAACTGTTGTCCTTCGCATATTTGAATAGCTGTTGCATTGAACAATTCAATTACAGTATGTATATACGTTGTATTGATTTTATTCAAATGTTCGTAGGCAAAGATACTCATTACATCACCCGATAAAATTGCGGTAGAATGGCCGTATTTTTCATGAATAGTTTGAAATCCACGTCGCAAAGGTGCATCATCCATCAAATCGTCGTGCATTAATGTAAAATTGTGAAATAGCTCAATAGCCGTAGCTGTATTCCAAGCATTTTCATTCAAGGTTGCAAATAATTCGTGACTCATAAGGCACAATACAGGTCGCACACGCTTACCACCCATATTGAGTAAATAGCTACATGGCTCATACAGTGATGCTGGATTTTTGGGAAACGAATGGCGTCCAAAGAATAATTCAAATTCTGTTAATAATTCGGAGAAAGAATGCATTTTGTAAATGTAATATGAATTTTAATTTCAAGCGAAGGAAATAGTTTAAAAATTAGTAACAATAAACTAGTTGGCATTGATAGTAATTATTATTTAAACACCAATATAATTAGTATTCAAAATAGATATTTCGGAAAATCGCTATTTAAAAGCATTAGATTTGTAACTTGTTTTTTTTCGTAATTTCTTAGGCAAGACACTTATATCATAATATTTTTTTATTGATGAAAACCGCTTATTAATATCACAAATATAAAATGGAAAATTTCCATGAAATAAGAGAGTCGTTTCTTCAAATCGCTCTATTAACTTCTGAGAATTAGAATCTATTTTTTTAAAATTCTCAAATGAATTAAAAATTGCTGGATTTATTTTTTTATCCAAAGTGACAAAAACATGGCGATTATTAACGTTGATATAATATTGAATCTGTTTAGTAGAACTCAAAAAATAACCCGCCCTGTATGTTATTACAAATTGAATTTTCCCTTTATTTGTATCTATAGATGCTATATGAATAAAGTAGCAAAATGAAAATATACTCATTAATTTTCGTGGCGTGTTTTTTAAGCTATCATAATATTTTGTAGAGGGTAATTTTAAATCTTTATAGAACTTAAACTCTCTATACATTGTATCAATGTTCTTCCCACTTATGCTATCTTTCATTGAACCTGTGTAAACTTCTAAATCTTGTATTATTGATTCTATTTTTTTTGTAATTGAATAATTCAAAAACATCGAATTATTGTCTTGACAGAAACCTTTATTCATTAAAAGTATACTTAGAAACAAGAAAGCAAAAAGATATTTCATAAAATTCTATTTTTCAAGTTGAGTTACTCCACTGGCGCAGTAATAAGGCGTTCCCATTGTGGTCGGGTTTCCTGTGCCCATCTTGTTTCTATATTTATATTTTGTGCTCATCAAAGTGCAAGTTAATTATATTTTTCAACATGGGCATATGAAGCCAACGCTCTTTCCTACGCCTCATTCCAGCGCCAATGTTCTTGCTTATTCTTGCGCTAGTGGAGAATTTGTATCAAGTAGTTAAAATATTTCAATTAACCCTTACTTTTTCAATGAAATATGCTAACCTATGGATTAGAATATACGTCTTACTTAAAGAAACACAATCAATTTACAGATGAAATTACAACTACTTTTCTTACTTCTTTTATTTCCAACAGTCATGTTTGCACAAGCACCCTGTAGCTTAGACAATACTTTTGATAGCGATGGAAAAATAATAAGCGACGGATCTAAATTAATTGAAAACATTGTTGCGTTGCCTAACGGAAAATCAATTGTCGCGTATAATCCCTTTGGGAACGGACATGTCTATTTACGTAGACTAAACAGTAACGGTTCGGTCGATAATACATTTGGTGTTGCAGGAAAAGCTACATTGCAAATTGCAAGCATTAGTACGAATATAAAAGACATGCTTGTTTATAACAATCAACTATATTGTTGCGGTTCTACAAGTACGGGCACAAATACTTATCCATTTTTTGCCCGTTTTACAATTGATGGGGTTCTTGACAATACATTTGGAAATGGTGGTTACAATACGAATCCTCAACAATATACCTATAACTCATTAATCATTGAACCTAACTCAGGCAAAATATTAATTGGAGGGATGAAAGATGTAGATGAAATAATCGTCACTAGAGTTCATACAAGTGGTTTTATTGATGGTAGTTTTGGTAATTTGGGCGAAACAACTTTTAAAACTGCTGCAACTGGTGAATACTATGAAACCCGACATATCAATTTAGACAGAACCAACAAAATCATATTGACTGGTAAGTACTATACCACACAAGCAGCTACAAATTTTTCAAAAACATTTATTGTAAGATTAAATGCAGATGGTCAAAAAGACAATTCGTTTGATGCAGATGCAATAGCATATTACAACAGTGCCGTAGGAAATTTTGATGAAGGAAGAAGAATATTTGCCAATATGGCAAATGATTATTATGTAATAGGTTCAACTTGGAAATCAAATCAAGATTATGATTACGCTCTCATGAAGGTAAAAAACAATTCCTTGTTAGATAATTCATTCGATATGGATGGTTGGAAATTATACAATATAGGAGGTAGTAGCCCCGAAGAATATTTACTGAATGGGGAAATGATGCAAAATGAAAATTTATTACTGACAGGAAATCAAGGCTCAGGCGATACAGTATATTTTTGTATGCTGATGGTAAAACCCGATGGAAGTCCAGATAATAACTTTGCTACGAATGGTGTATACAAACATATTTTTGGTGTAAATAACAATAATAGTTCGGCAGCCCTTGCATTAAGCAATGATGGTAAACTATATTTAGGAGGCTATACTAGAACTTGTACCGGCGGTACATGTGGTCCGCTTTCTTCAGGTATTGCAAGATACAATGGCGGTCAAATTTCTACTTCATTGATAACACATATTAAAAAAGAAGAAAATTTAATTCCTATTTATCCCACTATCATTTCTCAGTATCAATGGATCAATATTGAAAGCGATGAAATCTCAGAAAAATCCATAAAGGTCTTTAATCTACAAGGACAATCAATTCCTTTTGTATATTATAAAAACCAACTTAAATTACTAAATACTACAAATGGTATTTATTTAATAAAGATAAACAATAAGACGATTCATCAACTAACGAAAATCATACAATACTAAATTTTTAATTCCTAAAATTTACGCTAGCGTGAGACATTCCTCTTGTAAAGATTTCCTCGTACATCCAAGTTCAATATCATTCAGGAAAATAATTTAATTGTTTTGTTGGGTATTGTACTGTTTTCTTAAGTTTAAATATTCCCTAACAAATATACTATTTCAAAAATTGGAATAGAAAATAATTGATATACTTGAAGGGTTACCAACCGAAAGAAAATTGAATTCGATTTTTATTTCATCAGTAAAATTTACCTTGTAAAATTATAGAGATTAAAAAAGTTATTTATCTTTAGATTCTAATTTCACTTTTTTTAGAAGAATAATAACAATTACTCAAATGAAAACTTTAAAATTCAACTTGTCAAGTATCATTCTATTTTTGGTATTGGCTACTACATTCAATAGCCTTCAAGCTCAAATTCCCAATCCAACTTTAATAGGCTATTTTCACAATTGGCAGGATGCCAATGCACCATATATACAGTTAGATCAAGTAGACAATCGATACAAAGTAATTGACGTTTCTTTTGCCGTTCCACAGGCAGGAACAGATTATAAAATGCAATTTGTACCCGACCAGGTTTCACAAGCAACTTTTATTTCACAGATACAAACCTTGCAAAATCAAGGCCGAAAAGTATTGATAAGCATTGGTGGTGCTACAGCACCAATCACGCTTAATTCAATTTTCGAACGTGATACATTTATAACAACGATGACAGGCATTCTAAACACATTTGGTTTTGATGGTATAGATATTGATTTAGAAGGCAGTTCACTTTCAGTCAGTGGTGGCACTATTAGCAATCCTACCGATCAGCCTATTATTTATATGATTTATGCTATCAAGCAAATCATGGCAAACTATCAAGCTACAAATAATCAAAAAATGATACTAACCATGGCTCCCGAAACAGCGTTTGTGCAAGGTGGTCAATCGGCTTATGCTGGTATTTGGGGCGCGTATCTTCCTGTAATACATGGACTGAGAGATTCATTGGATATTCTTCATGTACAATTATATAATAGTGGTTCCATGTATGGAATTGATAATAATATCTATGTTCAAGGCACAGCTGATTTTATAGTAGCTATGTGTGAGGCTGTTATTCAAGGATTCAGTACAGCAGGTGGTTCTTTCGTAGGTTTGTCTGCAAGTAAAATAGCCGCAGGCTTACCTGCATGTAGTTCGGCCGCAGGAGGTGGATATGTACATCCTGATACAGTGAAGGCTGCCATCAATTATTTAAGAGGCGCCGGACCTGCACCTGGATCATATGTAATGGCAAATCCTGCTGGTTATCCTTCATTCAGAGGATTAATGACATGGAGTATTAACTGGGATGCTGTATCTACATGTAGTAGTAGTTATGCCTTTGCAAATACTTATTCATCCATATATGGATCCCCTACCTCAGTATCTGACCAACCAATGAATGTGATCAAAGTGTATCCTAACCCTACAGAATCTGTATTAAATATAGATTTTGCAAACAATGATTTTCAAAATGAAACTTTAAAAGTCTATAATTTAGTTGGTCATGTAGTAAAATCTATTAAAATAGATGCAAGTCGAATAGCATTCGATGTATCCGAATTACCCACAGGGATTTACATCATAAACGTAAAAAATGAACGAATTAGATTTACAAAGTAAAGGTGAAAGTTCTATTGTAAAATCATTATTATAGAATAAAATACTTTCTTTCAAATGATTAATGATCAACCATAAATTAATCATTTTAAATAGTTGGATAAAAATAATTGAGTCATTTGAATGAATAGTAACTGACAGAAAAATGCATTATTTGCATGGCTTTGATTGATTCGTTTAATGTGGCCACAACAGAAAGAAAAAAATAACAATGTTTATTCAAATTTTATATTTCCCCAAATCAAATCTTGATTCATTTTTTGCTTTTGCAATATAATTTCATTAATACTTTGCGTATGTTGCCATATATTATATTCATGTTCATAAATCAAGACAAATCCAGCATTAATTTCTTTTATTCTTGATTTTTTAATTGAATCTGAAACCCCAAGCTTTGCAACAAATGTCATAGACTCATTAGGTTTAATGACTATTAATTCTGGTACACTCTTAGTCGAATTTTTATCAAAAAACTGAAAGTGAACATTATAACCAAAATTATCATACCAACTATCTGACATTATCCAAAACTTTAAAGAAGTATCTGTATCATTCTTAATGTCAGTTTTAACTAAGTATCCTTTTATCTTTTTATTATTATTTAGTTCAATAATTTCATCATCGTTTATAACTTTAAAATTTAAATATGTATGATTTGTTTTGTTTTGACAAGATGAAATCAATAGGGATATTGAAAATAAGAAAATCCACTTCATATTATTTAATAATTTTAATTAAGTATTCTAACTCTTAGTATCCTACCAAACAAATGTACTTATTTAATAATTGAGATAGAACATAATTGATTCATTTGGCATGACAGATCTAACTGACTGGAAAAATTCGAATAAATTTCAACCATTATACAAAGGATTTTGAGTTCATTAACAACTACCAAAGACGGAAATCTGTCTTAAAATCTATGTGAGAATCGCACGAATCTGCCCAATGAGTGTTCATGTATTTTAGGCATACCGGGTTTAATCGCTTAATATGAGTAATCCTTATTTATTATTGTATTTGGTATTGCTATTATTTATGCTTTTATTGGCAAATAAATGCTGTAAGTATCAACTTGAAAGAATAAATTTGCATGCATTAAATAATGAATATGAGTCAATATCCTTATGTGCCCTATGGCACTACCGTACACGGACAAGAAGAAATCGATGCCGTAGTGCATGTATTAAAAACGACTACTCAAATGAGTAAGCATGTGCGTGAATTGGAAGAAAAAGTGGCGGGTTTGTATAATAAAAAATATGGCATCGGAGTCAATTCAGGTTCGAGTGCATTATACCTTGCTGCCGATTTGTTGAATTATGAAGAAGGGACCGAGATCATCACTCCTGCCCTTACGTTTTCGACTACTGTAGCCCCTATCGTAAAGCGTAACTGGATTCCATCGTTTGTAGATGTAGAAGAAGGTACATATAACTTAGATGCCAATAAAGTAGAAGAAATGATTACGCCTAAAACCAAGGCTATGATTATACCTAATCTCATTGGTAATTTACCCAATTGGAAACAATTGCGTGAAATTGCAGACAAGCATAATTTATTTGTACTAGAAGATAGTGCCGATACCATTGGCGCTGAAATAGAAGGTGCAAGTAGCGGTCGATATACCGATATGAGTACAACAAGTTTTTATGGCTCACATATCATGAACTGTGGTGGTAATGGTGGTATGCTTTGTGTAAATTCTGAAGCTTATTACAACCGAGGCAAATTACTTCGCAGTTGGGGTCGTTCATCCTCTCTTTTTGTAGAAAGTGAAAAAATCGAAAACCGTTTCAATGTAGAAATTGATGGAATTCCTTATGATGCAAAATTTGTATTTGAAGAGCCGGGTTACAATATAGAACCATCTGAAATGGGTGCTGCTTTTGGACTCGTACAATTTAGCAAATTGCCTAATAACATTGACTTACGTACAGCACATTATACACGTATTCGAAAATTTTTCGAACAATATGAAGAATATTTTATCCTTCCAAATCAATTACCAAATTCACGCACTGGTTGGTTAGCGTTTGCTGTCACCATACGAGAGACAGCACCGTTTATACGCCGAGACTTGCAAATATTTTTAGAAAAAAGAAATATACAAACACGCACGGTATTTACTGGCAATATATTACGTCAACCTGGATTTAAAAACTGCGCTCACAAAGCAAGTAAAGATGGTTATACGGAAGCCGACAAAGTAATGCGTGGCGGTATGTTGATGGCTTGCCATCATGGACTCAACGATATCCAAATCAATCATATGATGGATAGTATAACTGAGTTTATGAAAGAAATTTAAAGACTAAAAAAAATATCAAAAGAATGCTAATATTATTATTAGCATTTTTTTTATTAAAAAATTATTTACATTCGTTTTTTAAATAATACCAATGTGAATTGGTTGTCAGACCAATTCTTACAGTGGTAAATACCGATAGGATAGTTGTTTAGACCAATTTATTGGTCTATTATAAATATCACATCGGTATAAAAAATCTAACAAGAGCGTATCCCAATTATTCTTGCAAACGTTGGATGTTGGAATATTTTAAAAAATGAAAAATGGAAAAAGCAAACAAAATAACCGTATTCATAAGTATCAATTCAACGATTGATGATGTATGGAAAAAATGGACAACACCTGCAGATATTCTTAAATGGAATCATGCTTCAGATGATTGGCACACTACAAAAGCTGAAAACAATCTAGTTGTATTTGGCAATTTCAATTTTCGAATGGAGGCCAAAGATGGTAGTTTCGGATTTGATTTAAAAGGAAACTATACCAATGTGATCCCATCCATTCTGATTGAATCTACATTGGAAGATAATCGAAAAGTAAAAGTATCGTTTGATACAGTAGATGGCAAAGTGTATCTCATTCAATCATTTGAACCAGAAAGTATCAATTCACATGAACTTCAACGTATGGGATGGCAAGCTATTTTAGATAATTTTAAAAAATACGTAGAATCTAAATAGTCTAATTTCTAAAAACGTGATTTAAATCATTGTTTGTTTTTGTATCTAATTTGTATTTTTATATCACACAATTTCAGTGATATGGGAAAAATACAATACAATCGATTTTTGTTAGTCAAAGACAATTTTTATTTAAATCCTTCTAACGTATTAGATGTAGCACTGAATACCGAATATTATGAACCCGAGCATGTAACAGGCTTTAGAAGCAAACTTGTCTATCATGAAAAAGGGGTAAAACAAAAACTCGAAAAATATTAGGCATTAAAATTACTCGTTGGGACACCGACCCCTTGGAAGAAAATGGCGTTTTTTATCAGGGATTTTCGAAAGGAAAACGAAAAGAAGTGCCTGGTGTCCATTCCGACGAACCGTACTATGATATAACAGTATTAATTTATCTCACTCCTGGCTTACCCTACGAATGTGGCACCTCTCTATGGCAACATAAGCAAACAGGGCTTATCAATCCAGCAACAGCACAAGATGCACGAAGACTAAAAATGAAATTAACCGATGTACGCAACCAATTGGAAACAGATTCGAAAGACCGATCAAAATGGATAGAAATAGACAGGGTTGGAAACATTTTCAATCGTATGGTGGCCTACCCTTCGGGTGCATTACACTCAGCTACCAATCACTTTGGGGGTGATTTAAAAAATGGTCGCATTTATCAAACATTCAGAATCGGCGTAGATTGGACTTCACATCAAATGAATCAAAGCTCACTTGGTTAAACCCAAAATCAGCATTAGAAATACTGAAACGATTAATTATTTGTAAATCAGCTTTTTGCAAAATCTGACAACAAATACTAAATCGGGGTAACCCCAACTAACGCACTATTCTTTTCCTACGTCAAAGCCTATTGCGTAATTTGGGTTAAAAACTTGATTAATAATTCATTGTATTGATATGGACATACAGGCTTTGTCTTTATTAACTTTTTAATCAATTGGATATTCAGTGTAGGTTTCTTTTTTAAAACCTTTACTAAAAATGCCATATCCTCTAATACTATTGTTTCACTTTTAGTAAAATGGAATTTCGAATTGAAATGTGATAATAATTCATGTTTAGTGTGCTCTATCGCCTCCGTTCGATTACCATTGTACTTGCTTGAAATCAACTTAGTTATAGTAGATTTTATATCACCTAAATCGGTTGGAATACTATTCGCATATTGCAATGCAATATTGCTTTTTGTAAATTGTAATAATATTTTTTCACTGCTTCTATACCCAATGTTGTTTTTGATTTTTTCATGTTCATGTTCTGCCAACTGAAACAAGCTTGAATTTACGGGTCTAAAACCATATCGATAATAAAACCAAAATGCACCCGTTCGAATACCATCAGGATTATCAAGACCATACTGATAAGGCTCTACGTCAATATAGGTCAACTTAAAAACTTGTTTATATACCCGTAATAATTGACACATCATATAACCGGATTCACCACCACGAAAGGCTTCAAAAATATTTAATCCGAACATGGCTCGTTGACCAAAAATCCAACTTCCTCCATAAGCAGCCGGAAATCCATTTTTAAATAACGTATATCCAATATATGATTGCAATGGCAATTGTCTGTATTCATTCATACCATATATTGCAATTGAAATTCCTCGATCCAATTCATATAAACGAAGTGTAGACAAATCCATGTAAGTAGATGGATCGGTTTCGCGTAATGTCAACGTAAGTGAATGTTGAACGACTTTAGCTATCTCTTCTTTTTGTCCAAGTGAAAGCTGAACTGGTTTTGGTAATGGCAATTCAATCAATTGTTGAGAATCAAATTTTTTCAGCAATTGATTCTGAAAAAATACATTTTGAACAGCCATTCGATTATAGCTTCTTGAAAACAACGGGTTACTAGGTGCTACTTCAACAAATAGTTTCATGGATTCCCATAAATAATCTTTAATAGATGGCTGAGCGTTCAAGGTCGAAAATTCATTCAATAGAAAATTTAACTGCTGGTTAGGAGGGATTCCCAAGGCATTCAATAATTCATTATTCCCTAGTCCTGCTGTTGTTTCATCTTTTTCCAAAGCAGGCAAGGTCATTTTCAAAAGCGTATTTAAATCGACGCCTTCTTCTTCATACGAATCAATGGATAATTGAATCGATTGATCTTGTTGAAGTTGATAAAATAAATCATGCGAAAATCGTGTAAGTAAATTAGTATAAGGCAACCCTGTGTCATTGTATTTCTGCCGATCCTTTTTCGAACAATTTTTCAAATAGAGAGTGATTCGTTTAAATTCTTTTTCAACTAATTGGAGTATTTGTTTATTTTCAGGATGAGAAGCTAAAAACAACAACACTTCATGATACTCGACCAACTGAGTAGGTGCTTTCCATTGTGCGATTGCAATAGATTTAAGTAATTGAATTTTGAATGGTACTTGTGTACCATCCATCAAATAAATGATTTCTTTCAATTGCTTCAATAATTGCTGAAAGGATAATTTCATTTATACAAATCTACAAAATGTGTAATGAGATTGTATACATAAGCTAAACAAAAAAGCCACCAATTAAGGTGGCTTTATGTTTATTATTTTAAAATAAATTAGATAATCAACATGGCATCGCCATAAGAGAAAAATCTGTATTTATTTTTAATAGCTACTTTGTATGCTTCCATTGTTAAATCATAACCCATAAATGCAGTTACCATTATCAACAAACTTGTTTTAGGCAAATGAAAATTAGTAATCAATGAATTTGTCAATGCGAAATCATATGGTGGTGATATAAATACATTGGTCCAACCTTCGGATGGTTTCAACATACCTTGAGTCGTAATAGAGGACTCAACTGCACGTATAGATGTAGTACCAATGGCACATATCTTACGACCTTCTTCTTTGGCTTTATTGACAGTTTTACAAGCATACTCGTCTACTGCGTAAAACTCAGCATCCATTTTATGTTTTGAAATATCTTCTACTTCGATTGGTCGGAAAGTACCTAAACCAGTGTGAAGTGTAACTTCTGCAAATCGGATTCCTTTGATCTCAAGACGCTTGATTAATTCGCGGCTAAAGTGAAAACCAGCTGTAGGAGCTGCAACAGCACCTTCATGCTTTGCATAGACTGTTTGATATCGCTCCTTGTCCAAATCCTCAGGCTTACGCTTGATATATCTTGGCAAAGGTGTTTCACCCATATTGTCTAAGATCGTTTTCAACTCATCGTTTGACCCTTCAAACAAAAAACGAATTGTACGACCTCTTGAAGTTGTATTGTCTACCACTTCAGCTACTAATGAATTGTCAGCTCCAAAATATAGTTTATTACCAACACGTATTTTACGAGCCGGCTCTACGACTACATCCCAAAGTCTGTTTTGTTTATTTAACTCTCTTAAAAGAAAAACCTCGATTTTAGCTCCGGTTTTTTCTTTTCTTCCATATAAGCGTGCATTGAATACCTTTGTATTGTTGGCTATCATCACGTCTTTGTCATCAAAATAGTCTTGAACGTCTTTGAACATTTTATGTTCGATTTTGCCGGTGTCTTTATGAACAACCATCAATTTACTTTCATCTCTATTTTTAGCGGGATATTGAGCTATCAGATTTAAAGGTAAATCATAAACGAATTGTGATAACTTCATGTATTGAATTTAAGGGCGCAAAAGTAGGTAAAATTCGTCGAAAAACTAGATTTATTTTGAAAAGTTGAGCTTTGGCCTCGATTTATAGGCTATAAGGCAAAAATACACTATGCTACATATTGTTTTTCTATCATTGTGGTATGGAACCTATTAGTATTTTTTGGTTTAGAAGAGACCTCAGATTGCATGATAATGCAGGTCTTTTTCATGCTTTGAAAGAAAATGAGCGAGTACAGCCTATTTTCATTTTCGACAAATCTATATTGGAAGAACTGCCTGAAAATGATGCTAGAGTTGACTTTATATACCAGTCACTCGAAAAAATACAATCTGAATTAAAGGAAATTGGATGTAGTTTATTGGTATTGCATAATCATCCATTGGAGGCTTTTCATACACTAACAGAACGCTATACAATCAAAAATGTTATTACAAATCATGATTATGAACCTTATGCACAAAAAAGAGATAAGGAAATAGAAGCATATCTTCAATCAAAACACATTCAATTCAAAACATACAAAGATCAAGTGATTTTTGAAAAAAATGAAATCGTCAAAGATGATCAAACACCTTATACAGTTTATACCCCGTATAGCAAACGATGGAAGGCTGCATTAAAGGATGAAAACCTTGCGTCCTTTTCTAATGAATCCTATTTCGATCATTTTGAAAAATCGTCATATAGTATGCCCACTTTGGGTGAAATAGGATTTAAAAAAAGTCAACAGACATTTCCACTATCTGACACTGTAAGTTCCATTATTGATCATTATCATGAAACACGAGATATTCCCTCATTGGTAGGCACATCTCGTCTTGGCATTCACCTTCGCTTTGGCACCATTAGCATTCGTAAATTAACTCGATTTGCATTGAAGCACAATGAAAAATATTTAAACGAACTGATATGGCGGGAGTTTTACCAAAGCATCTTATGGCACTTTCCACATATCATTCATTCATCGTTCAAACCGCAGTACGATGAAATAAAATGGCGAAATAATGAACTTGAATTTAAAGCCTGGTGCGAGGGACAAACCGGCTATCCTATCGTAGATGCAGGTATGCGCGAATTGAACCAAACTGGATGGATGCATAATCGTGTAAGAATGATTACAGCTTCATTTCTTACAAAACATTTATTGATCGACTGGCGATGGGGAGAAGCTTATTTTGCTAAAAAACTCATTGACTTTGATTTGGCCTCTAATAATGGAGGATGGCAATGGGCTGCAGGGTGTGGCGTAGATGCAGCGCCCTATTTCAGAATATTCAATCCCTATTTACAAACTGAAAAATTTGATGGCCAAAAAATCTATATAAGAAAGTGGGTTCCAGAATTCGAATCCAACTCCTACCCTAGCCCGATAGTGGATCATGCGTTGGCTCGTGAACGTTGTTTAGAAGTTTACAAACATGCCTTGAAAAAGGAAGTTTAATTTCTTATTTTTGAGGTCTTGAAAAACAAGTTACATCCTCGATACTTAATTGTATACCTACTAGGTTTATTTGTTATTTGCCATGCAAAAAAAATCCATTCTCAAACATTGACTTTGTATGCAATTCCTACTCCTCATCCCTTAAATTGGCATACACCGCATCAATTAATTATTACACTAGCAAGAAACTTTGTGAGTAAAAAACATAAAGGATATGCATTGAGACCACTAGGACATGTAGTGGTTGAACTTCAAAATAATCGAGATACAATTTTAACAGGAATGGTATCAAATGAACGCCGCGATTTGTTTTCATCTGTTTTTATTGAAAAATATGGAATGGGTGTATTATTCAAACTCATACAAGGCCGACTAGAACGTACTGAAAATTTAATGCCTGAGATTAAAAGCAGAATACAAACAGGGGAAATTGCCTTTATAACCTATCAACTCAATGATTCATCTTACATGCATTTAAAACAATACATAGATTCATTTCAAATGTTGGGTTATGATAAGTTATACAATGGTATGAACGATCCTCGACACGGAACTGGTAGTGGATGTTCTGCATTTGGCATGAGTTTTTTAGAATTAATCAATGCATTAGAACCAACCTATAAAAATGAATGGACATCAGAAATAGCAATTCAAAATAAATTAATTGGTGGTGATATGAGCCATTCTACTGTAAGTATATTAAAAGTATTTTTTACATTCAGATGGGCAAAAGAAAAAACACCCCACACACATTTAAAATTATACGATCCTTCGTTGATTTACAAATGGATACTTAAAACTTATGATGAAGAGAAGGCTCGAAGTAATGGTCAATTTAAATTAGTTAACAAACAAAAATCCAAAGGATTAGAAATAGATTGTATTCATACTTGCAAACCACAATATCCTATATTCATCAATACACCTTCGATTAATCACTAAGATGAGCATCTAATATTTTCCATCGGATTGAGTCACCTACCAATTGATAGGAAAGCAACATCTCACCACCAATATGACCATCTTCAAATCGGGCCATAGCCCAGTTATTCCCTACGATGGTAATTCTGGTAAAAGCCATGCGACCTCCTAATGTTGGTTTAAAAGGTATTAACTCAGGTTTATTCGACAATTGATCACTTACAAATACTGTAGGATCTTCAACCCCTCGTTGTTTTAAAGCTATATAATTATCCCCTGATAATTTCCAATAATCCATCTCACCGCCACCATCAAGATTTGTTTTAGAAATAGAATCTACTTGTATATGCAATCGTTCGATCGAATCAATGAGTGTAGAAGTAGTGATTGAAGATGGATTTTCATTTTTACAAGATGAATAAAAAACAATGATTATAATAAATGAGATATAAATTAGATTCTGTTTCATATAGTAAAATTAAGATGAATCAATGAGATTGTAAATAGTAAACTTTACATCTTTCATTTTGAAATTTAAGTTGATAATGATCTACTAATTTGAGAATACAAGATGGATGTGAATACTGTTTTTCAATATATAGCCATGTAGGTCGATTTGCTTGAAAAGCAGACACAAACGATTGAGTTAACTTGTTTTCGCAATGCTGTAATATAGGATATGTATAAAAAAACCGAAAAGGAGAATTCATTTGCAATTGCCAATAAGTAGACGAATGATTTCCTATTACAAGTAACGATTCTTGATCCTTTTTGTGTTTTAATATAAAATCAGAACAGCTATCAAACGGAGCAAATTTATTATGTTGATTGATCGAATCTATTATCATTGGTTTAATAAAATACAAACAAGAAATAAGCAATACATACTCAAAAAATGGCTTTACATCTTGCACCAACCATACAACCATCCAAGCAAAGATTGGAGCCAAAGAAATCAAATAATGCCTAGATTCATTCCCCCTTCCAGGCATGGCTACCAAAATGAGAATTGAAAAACAAACAGTCGAGAATAGAACTAATCCTTCAGTTTTATTCTTTATTGAAAACAATAATTTGAGAAGAATTATTAATAAACAAATCCATAGAAAATAATTCTTTTGCTTGAAGAAAACCTCATGTATACTTTGCCACCAAGTCAGTGCATTACTCTTGATATAGGAAAAATTAAACGTCCAAATTGCTTCAAATACATACGCAAGTGCATTATTCAAATAAAAATAGATAATGATGGGTAGCAATACAATCATGCTCCCAATCGTAAAGTTCAAGATAGTACTCAAGTGTTTTTTATTCTTATGAGAGTCTATTAGTATCCATATAAGCATCGGGAAAACAATGATTCCAAAATTTAATTTTATCATAATCAACATCGTTGAAGTAATACCAAAGTAAATGGCATTCCTTCGTATATTATTCTGTTCGAATAAAATTTGAAAAGAAAAATAAATTGAAAGTGATACAAATGCAACTGAATATAGTTCTGGGATATTATCGCCTATTGTCATAAATCGATAAATCCAAGAAATTAAAATTAGTCCTGATGATAGAGCAACAAAATGGCTTAATTTTTTTGTCCAATAAAAAAACAATGGGGCGAAAGAACCTACTAATAATATATACTGCACAATCCATACACCATACGTAGTTTTGTTAGGAGATATCAATAATCCAACCATTTCAATTAAATGCATAATAGGACCTTTATGATCAAATACCTCTTTATAAAGGATTTTACCATTTAGCAATTGTAATCCTGAATATAAATAAACTTGAGAATCAATATGAAAAGCCCCGTTGAATCCATTCAATAATGGACTATGAATAAAAAGCAATGCGAATACTCCTGCGATAAGTATAAAAAACGCGAACCCATTCTGAAAGTATTTCAACATATTGCACAATTTAAGAAGATGAATTTATATTTCAATACGAATGCAGAGACTCTTTCATGGTTTCTTCTAAAACTTAATTTACTTTTGGAGATTAATATAAAAAATGATTCCTCACGAACATTTCATGAAACGATGCCTTGAACTAGCAGAACTAGGCAAAGGAAATACAAGTCCTAATCCCATGGTTGGTTCAGTACTTGTATTTGAAAATCGTATAATTGGTGAGGGATATCATAGACAATATGGCGAGGCGCATGCAGAAGTGAATTGCTTTCAGTCTGTTTTGCTACAAGATCAAGATTTGATTCCGCATTCCACCCTTTATGTATCATTAGAACCTTGTTCTCATTTTGGCAAAACACCACCATGTGTAGATTTAATTTTGAAACATAAAATACAACATGTTGTAATTGCATGTAGAGATCGATCCGAAAAAGTAAATGGCAAAGGAATTCAAAAATTAATAGAGAGTGGTATTCAAGTAATTGAAGGTATACTTGAAAACGAAGCTATAATATTAAATCATCGATTCTTTACTGCACAGTTAAAATCAAGACCATATATAATACTAAAATGGGCTGAGTCGGCCGATGGTTTCCTAGCTTCTACTTCAGGAAAAACAAAAATATCGAATCTATACAGTGATATTCTTGTGCATAAATGGAGAAGTGAAGAAGATGCAATTTGGGTTGGTTATAATACAGCTGTTATAGACAATCCAATCTTAAATGTAAGAAATTGGAACGGTAGAAATCCACTTCGAATTGTTTATGATCGTGACTTAAGCTTATCCTCTGATTTATTGCTATTGAATGGAGAACAACCAACCATTATTTTCAATACGAAGGAGAATAAAACAGAAAAGAACATCTCCTATATTCAAATAATTGATGAAAATTATTTATTAAGTATACTTAATTATTTAGCATCTA